>NZ_JBTLRO010000005.1:0-309703 GCF_054482815.1 Oceanobacillus sp. CAU 1775
AGGTGAAGAGAGACTTTATCCGGTATTAGCTCACGTTTCCGCAAGTTATCCCGATCTTACAGGCAGGTTGCCCACGTGTTACTCACCCGTCCGCCGCTCGATCCATTAACGTCACTCCCGAAGGAGATCAATTAATTTCACGCGCTCGACTTGCATGTATTAGGCACGCCGCCAGCGTTCGTCCTGAGCCAAGATCAAACTCTCCATTAAAGTGTTTGAATAGATTCGACACCGTCGATTCTATGAAAGTTCTTAGCTGTTTATACTCCACTAGAAATTCGCATTCCTACAGAGTTGTTTTAGATAAGAAAACGGGGTTCTCTTATTAAAACGTTTTCGCGTCCTCACAATTGTGATTCTGCTTAACATACTGGTTGTTTTGTTCAGTTTTCAAAGAGCAAATATTTTGTTGCTGTTAAATAGGCAACTTCTTAACTATAGCACACAAGGTAGTTTCTTGTCAACAACTATTTTGTAAGTTGTTTGTGAATCTTTCTTAACAATAACTTAACCTTGGACTAACAGTATAGCATGCGTTTTTTTTAATGTCAATCATAGTTTTGTATTTTTATTCATTAATATTAATCCTTTTCTTTCCAATTCAATTGAACGATCATCCACTTGCCATTTTCATAATACCAAACTGTTTCTATTACGCCTAAACCGTCTGCATGGTAGGCACCACTAACTTGTTTGAAACTCTTTAAACCGTACCCTTGCTTCTCGCTTAATAATACTGGTTCATAGAATGCGATTGGGTCGACCATGATTTGAGTTGCTTGAAGTAAATTACCCCGCTCATCATAAATTCCTAAGCGAATGTAATCCTCTTTGCGTAATTCTACATCAATAACTATAGGTTTGTCATTGGGAAAGATTTCTAATATAACATTAAATCCTTGTTCAAAATAACCTTTTACATATTCCTGTTTTGGTAATGGGATGTTAACGAGCTCACCTTGCGCTAGGGTATCTAACTGTGAAATATATAAGCCACCACTTCCACCAGTCGGACTTTGATAAAAAAGATCATCAATTCCATCGTGATTCAAATCGATGAATTCTAGAACTGGTTCATAGCCACCTTGATAGTTTATTTTCCATTCCTCTTCTTCAGAAGTAATAACTGCATAGATGTCTCTATAAAATGCAGTGTCCTCAGAAAAGCGTTCACCATACAATTTTATGTTTTCTTTCTCTCCATCACCAGTAACATCTATATGATATTCATTAATTAATTCCGCTTCTATTTCTTTCGCTAATATATAGGAAGGGATGAAAAGTAATACGGTGCTTATTATATAGAAGAAATACTTCAATTTGCACTCAGTCCTCTACAATGAATTTTTAATCTTTCCTATAGAATGTTCTATAATTGTAAAGCTATGCATAAAAAAATTGGACAGTTGAACTTCTTTAAATAAGAAGTCCAATTGTCCAACTGGAGTTTTTTATTCTATTAATTAGCAACTACGTTAACAAGTTTTCCTGGAACTACAATTACTTTTCGAATTGTTTTTCCTTCTAACCATTCTTGTAGCTTCTCATCTTCTAATGCTACTTTTTCTAATTCTTCCTTTGTAATGTCTTTTGGTACATTAATTTTCGAGCGAACTTTACCCATCACTTGAAGAACAACTTCAATCTCATCTTCTACAAGCATTGCTTCATCATATGATGGCCATTCTTCATAAGTTAGCGTTGATGTGTTGCCTAACTTTTCCCAAAGCTCTTCCCCCAGATGTGGAGCAATTGGGTTTAGCATTTTAACAAATCCTTGAGCAAAAGCTTTTGGAATTGTATCTTGCTTATAAGCTTCATTGATGAATACCATCATTTGTGAGATTGCTGTGTTGAAATGAAGATTGTTATAATCTATTGTTACTTTTTTCACTGTTTCATGATAAACCTTATTCAGATTTTCATTTTCAGCATCGGTTATTTTGTTTGTTAATGTCCCGTCTTCATTGATGAATAGTCTCCAAATACGATCAAGGAAGCGTCTTGCTCCATCAAGTCCATTTGTTGACCAAGTTACAGAAGCATCAAGTGGTCCCATGAACATTTCATAAAGTCTTAATGTATCTGCTCCGTGAGATGCAACGATATCGTCAGGGTTTACTACATTCCCTAGAGATTTACTCATCTTCTCGTTACCTTCTCCTAGAATCATTCCTTGGTTGAATAACTTCTGGAACGGCTCTTTTGTCGGAACAACACCGATATCATATAAAACTTTATGCCAGAATCTAGCGTATAGTAAATGAAGGACTGCATGCTCTGCTCCACCAATATACAAGTCAACTGGCAGCCATTTTTCAAGTGCTTTCGGATCAGCAAGTTGTTCTGTATTTTTCGGATCAATAAAACGTAAGAAATACCAGCTACTACCTGCCCATTGAGGCATTGTGTTTGTTTCTCTGCGTCCTTTTAATCCAGTCTTTTCATCTACAACATTGATCCAGTCTTCAGAATTCGCAAGTGGAGATTCGCCTGTCCCAGATGGTTTGATTTCAGAAATAACTGGTAGTACTAAAGGAAGTTCTTCTTCGGGAACAGTTGTCATTGTGCCATCTTCCCAATGAATAATTGGGATCGGCTCTCCCCAATAACGTTGTCTCGCAAATAACCAGTCTCTTAGGCGATACGTGATTTTTTTCTCACCTTTATTATTTTCAACAAGCCAATCAATCATTTTTGTAATTGCTTCATTAGTATTAAGTCCATTCAGGAACTCGGAGTTTACAAGTTCACCGTCGCCTACATAAGCTTCTTTTGAAATATCTCCACCACTTACTACTTCAGTAATCGGTAGACCAAATTTCGTAGCGAATTCATAGTCACGCTCGTCATGTGCAGGCACGGCCATGATTGCACCTGTTCCGTATGACATTAATACGTAGTCTGCAACCCAAATTGGAATCTTTTCGTTGTTTGCTGGGTTAATTGCGTATGCACCAGTGAACACACCCGTTTTATCTTTCGCTAAATCTGTTCTTTCAAGATCTGATTTCGTTTCTACTTCATGAATATACGCGTCTACAGCTTCTTTTTGTTCATCTGTTGTAATTGTTTTTACAAATGGATGTTCTGGAGAAAGCACTGCGTATGTTGCACCAAAAAGAGTGTCTGGACGTGTCGTGAAGACTTTGAAATCTTTATCGTGACCATCAATTTCGAAGGTTACTTCAGCACCTTCAGAACGACCAATCCAATTACGCTGCATTTCTTTCAAGCTTTCTGGCCAATCTAGATCATCTAAATCCTCAAGTAGACGATCGGCATATGCAGTTATCCGAAGCATCCACTGGCGCATTGGTTTACGAATAACCGGATGTCCGCCACGTTCACTCTTTCCATCAATGACTTCTTCATTCGCAAGTACCGTTCCTAGTGCTGGGCACCAGTTCACTGGAACCTCATCAATATATGCAAGTCCTTTTTCATATAGCTTGATGAAAATCCATTGCGTCCATTTATAGTAATCGGGGTCTGTTGTATTAATTTCGCGATCCCAATCATAAGAAAAACCAAGCTCTTGAATCTGACGTTTAAATGTAGCGATGTTTTTTTCTGTGAATGCTGCTGGACTGTTTCCTGTATCAATTGCATATTGCTCAGCAGGAAGACCGAATGCATCCCAACCCATTGGATGTAAAACTTCATATCCTTGCATACGTTTCATTCTCGAAATAATATCTGTTGCCGTGTAACCCTCCGGATGTCCTACATGTAGACCAGCCCCAGATGGATATGGAAACATATCTAATGCATAAAACTTTTCTTTGTCAGAATACGTATCTGTTTTAAATGTTTTGTTTTCATCCCAATACTTCTGCCATTTCTTCTCAATTTCTTGATGATTAAAGCTCATTTGATTAACCTCCCAATTTATAGAAAAAATAAAAAAGCCACTCATCCCTAAATAAAATTAGGGACGAGAAGCTATATTTCCCGCGGTACCACCCAGTTTAACGCAAAATCACGTTCACTTCGTATCTTTAACGCAGATTTGCGACAGAAGTTACTGACTTCACTCCTGTAACGTTGTAGGTGAGTTCGACTAGCATCCATAAACAGCTTCCACCACCCGCTGCCTCTCTATAAATGAATGTACTGCCTACTAATCCTACGCATTGTTTTTTAGTTGTTTAATTATACAGAATTATAATGAATCCCGCGTGTATTGTCAAGAATAGCCAAATTCATCTAGCTTTATACTCATTATGAAACGTTTATCAAACGTACACTAATTTCATATTTCATTTATATTATGCACTTCATATTTGACTTGTTCGTCCAAATACAATTGCCCCCTTTTATCAATTACTCCTTAAATTAGGATTCCATTAAAACACCAAAAAATTATGTTTATTCCCCAAGTATCTGTGGTAATCAAAAATTAAATAGATAATTCTAAAAATACGAACTCAAAAGAATTTTATCTATTTTATTTGGTAGATTACATTTTCCTTTTCTTAAAATTAATTTAACCTCATAACTCTCTTCACTTCACATACCTATTTAAAGGAAGGGGCTTTCTGTAATTTATCAACACTAAAAAAATGGAGGCGTTGTAAATGGAGCTATTTTCTTTAAGTGGTTGGACGCTTTTTTGGTTTGCAGTTCCAATGCCACTAATGGTTGTTTGGGCAACAGTGACTTATTTTAAAGAAGGGAATGATCAGTAGTGGATCCAATTTTAATTACTTTTATAGCCTATATGGTCCTTCTTATTGTAATTGGCTTCTGGACATACCGTATGACAAACACGTTGTCCGATTACATACTAGGTGGTCGAAGATTGAATAGTTGGGTGACTGCATTCTCTGCTTCTGCAAGTGATTTCAGTGGTTGGCTATTAATTGGACTCCCTGGTGCCGCTTATGCATCTGGTCTCGGACAATGGAGCTTATGGCTTGCAGTCGGTTTAGCAATCGGTGCGATGGTAAACTGGCAATATGTAGCAAAGAGATTAAGAATTTATACTGAATCAGCGAATGATTCGATTACATTGCCGCAGTTTTTTGAAAATCGATTTAGGGATAAAACACATTTATTACGTATTATTTCTGCATTATTTATCCTCGTATTTTTCTTATTTTACACTGCGTCTGGACTTGTAGCTGGTGCGAAATTGTTTGAAGGAACATTTGGCATGGATTATCATACTTCCCTTATTATTGGAGCTGGAATTATCGTTGTCTATACATTTTTAGGTGGTTTTCTTGCTGTCAGCTATACTGATTTTATCCAAGGAGCACTCATGGCAGCCGCTTTAGTTGTCACAACGGTTTATGGATTGATACAAGTAGGCGGTTTAGGAGGGTTGTTCGAGCAACTCAGTGGAGTAAGTACAAGTCTAGTTGATGCATTTGCAGCAACAGATTATAACGCGCAAGAAGGAGTCCTCTGGGAAGCAGCTGGATCCATTGGATTTGTCGGAATCATTTCCGCATTAGCTTGGGGACTTGGTTATTTTGGCCAGCCACATATTCTGGCACGGTTTATGGCAATTAAATCACATAAACAAGTTCGTAAAGCTCGCCTCATCAGTGTGACGCTTGGTCTCGTGCTTCCTTTATATGGTGCGTTAATCGTAGGGATGCTTGGAATTATCACGTTCGACCAACCTCTAGCAGATCCCGAACAAGTCTTCATTCAGCTTGTACAATTGGTTTATAATCCGTGGATCGCTGGATTTTTACTAGCTGCAGTTTTAGCAGCCATTATGAGTACAGTAGACTCACAACTACTCGTTTCATCGAGCGCGTTATCTGAAGATTTCTACCGAAGATATTTACGGAAAAATGCCAGCAATAAAGAATTAGTTTGGGTTGGCAGGTTCGCCGTTCTACTCATATCCCTCATCGCAATTGCACTAGCCTGGAACGATGATAGCTCTGTGCTTGAACTCGTTTCTTACGCCTGGGCAGGACTCGGTGCAACATTTGGACCTGCAATTCTATTCTCATTATTTTGGAGAAAAACATCTCGAAATGGAGTATTAGCAGGTATTATCGTTGGAGGAGTTACGATTTTCCTTTGGCCTATGACAGGTTCTGAGTTATATGAAATGGTACCTGGCTTCCTACTTTCAAGTATCGCTATTATTATCTTCAGTATGATAGGCACTGGAGCTACAGAGGAAATGAAAGAGGAGTATGACAAGGTTACAAGAGTTAAATAAGTAAAATACAAAGTAGCTAGAGCGCTCTCCAATGGGAGCGCTCTTTTTTCTATTTGTTTCCATCAAACTGTCTCACTGAATCAGAATTAGGGTTTTAATAAATTATAAATTATTTTACTAAAATAAAGCCTTGCGCTCATTTCATTTACAACAATTTAACTGATAACTCAATATTAATTGGTCAATGACTAGAATTTGCGGAAGAGAAAGTTGAACACAATCATTTTTGAATGGAAAATGGATTTAGAAATAGCATTCCTATTTTCATGGGTGACTACCAATTAACTCCCTTTTCTACATCTCTTTGGCGACATTCTTTTTACCAACTCTATTCAATTTCCCATCCTATCTACTTCTCCTTCTCCTCTTATGAAATTAAAAACGCCAACCCTTTTGTTTTATAAAGGATTGACGTTAATTCATATCAATTATTGAGCTGTATAACCACCGTCTACCGGGATTGTTAAACCTGTGAGGAAAGTGTTTTCTGCAGCGAAGATGACTGCATGGGCAATTTCGTCTGCAATTCCTAGACGACCAATTGGATGTTTTGCTACGAGGCCGTCATAATATTCACCTAACGCCTCTTTGCTTACCATTCCAGACTCAACATATCCTGGTGCTATTCCTACACAACGGACATTGTCTTTTGCATATTGAAGTGCTAGCGATTTCGTCATAAGTACAACCGCACCTTTAGCAGCATTATACGCAAATGCTGACGGTTCGCCGACAATTCCTAAGATAGAGGCACAATTGATAATAACTCCTCCACCATTTTCTCGCATAACGTTCAGTGCATGTTTCGCCCCAAAGAATACACCATCCTGATTAATTTTGATTACCCTTTGATAATCTTCATAGGATAGGTCATGCGTTTCACTTTGAGCACCAATTCCTGCGTTGTTAAAAATAACATCGACAGTACCAAATTTTTCAACCGTTTTATCGATAAGAGATTTAACTTCTTCTTCTTTGGAAACATCGGCTTTAATAAAGATTACATCGCCTTTCTTCGCTAAGCGTTCTGCTTCTTTCTGACCCAACTCTTCATTATAATCACTTAAAACTACTTTTGATCCTTTATTTAAAAATGCTTCAACTGTTGCCAATCCAATACCTGAAGCTCCACCAGTAATAATTGCTACTTTTTCATTAAGGTTATTCATAATTAAACACTCCTTTTAAAGTTTGTGATTTACTTCACAATCTTATTATATAATATTACTGATTTATTACACCTACTAATCTACCTAAACTTTTAATCTTTTGTTATCTAGTTTGGATAGATAAGTATTTATTTTTAGTTTTTTCTTATCCGAATCTTGAATAATCTCTATATTTTGTTCTGCTATCACCGTTCAGTTGAGGTTCTACTATTACTTTTAATATACATCTCCGTTCACCATGTCAAAAAATAGAAATGAATACATCTAGAGAACCTCTATTCTATCCAAATTTTTTATTTATCGTAATTATACCTTGAAACCTTGATTGGTATTTTAATGGTATTTACTAAAATAAAACCTTATGCTAATATCATCTAAAACAATTAAACGGATAATTCAATATAAAGTCGGTATCTAGATAGATTAAAGGAGGGGTAAAATGAGCACGCGGGTTTCAGAGTGGAAAAATGGATTTAAAAATGGTATCCCGATTTTCATGGGTTATTTTGCAGTCTCTTTTACGTTTGGCATCCTTGCTAAACAAGCGGGACTAAATCCGTTTGAAGCGGTATTTATGTCAGCTACGAATTTAACATCAGCTGGCCAGTTTGCAGGTCTGACACTGATTGCCAGTGTCGCAACAATTGCCGAAATTGCCGCGACACAGCTAATTATTAATTCCAGGTATTTTCTAATGTCGTTCGCTTTGTCCCAGAAAATTGAACCGACTACTCCCCTCGTCCACCGATTAATCATGGCACACGGGATTACTGACGAAGTCTTCGGAGTATCGGTTGCACGCGCTGGTAGAATTAGTCCTTATTTTTTTTATGGCATCATGAGTGCCGCCATACCTGGTTGGGCTTTGGGCACATTATTTGGAGTTATTTCTGGGGATATTCTTCCGCCGAGATTAATCAGCGCATTAAGTATCGCACTATATGGGATGCTACTCGCCGTTATTATCCCACCAGCTAAAAGGGATAAAATTGTCACAGGACTAATTATTGTATCAATGGCTTTGAGCCTTATATTTGCTGTATTACCAGTATTCGCAGGAATTTCATCTGGGGTAAAAATTATTATCTTAACGATTCTAATTGCTGGCGTTGCTGCTTTTCTTTTCCCAATAAAGGAGAATACATATGAGTAATGCGATGTATGTAATTATCGTCATGGCGATCGTGACCTATCTCATTCGTGTGTTGCCGCTCACTATCATTAGAAAAGATATTAAAAACATATATGTAAGGTCGTTTTTATACTATGTTCCCTTTGTGACACTCGCAGTAATGGTATTTCCAGCAATTTTAACAGCGACTGCATCCATTTGGTCCGCATTGATTGGATTTATAGTAGCTATTATTTTCTCGTTGAGAGGATCAAGTCTTGTAGGTGTTGCTTTGGTTACTTGTTTGTCCGTATTTGTGGTGGAATTGATTTTGTTTTAATTAGATTTTTTACTATAAAATTTGCATACAAAAATGGACGCACTCAGTTGGTTGCGTCCATTTTTCGTTTTAAAATAACTAATTATAATTGCCGCTTATTCGCTTCAATCGTAATAAATTCAGGCAAATAGCTTGGCGTACAACCTTTGGATACGATTTCATCTTTGTAAAGACCCGTTTTTTCACCAACGTCCATACATCGTTCACGGTAATCTTTATCATAGACACCTATCCAACCGGCAGTGAAATTCATTGCCCATTGAACTTCTGGTTCTTCTTCTGCAATCTTAGCTTCTATAGTAGAAAGTAGTTCGGCTGTGTTATCAGGTGGCGTTTTACCGGTCCATCTCAATCGACCTTGGTAATACCAAAAGGTGCGCCTTTGAAGAGGTGACGAGCTATTTTTCCACGACTCAATCAATGCAATTTTCTTCTTATCTTTCGTGAGCTGGTTAGCCATTAACCAGTCCATCAAATTATTCCGCTCCACATAAGAATGCGTCTGCATGTCTTTATCAAGCTGATTTAGCAAATCTTCTGAAAGCTGATTTTTATCCATAATAAGAATTGCTAATTGCCTAGGTAAAAACTCTCCACTTTCCCAAAGTTCCATAGCAAGTTCATGATCTTTCTTAATTTCCTTCGCGATTTTGCGTAAGTCACCTAACTTCGTCTTACTATCAATTTGCGATAGGATGTTTTCTGCTTTTGAAGCGTGTTTTATTTCTGTTGCTTTCATGTCAGTCATTCTATCCAACTCCTTTAATGAAGCAATTTCTATTCCTGCATATTAAATGCTTCTCTATAGCGTTTCCGAAGCGCTTCGGCATTGTCTTTCCATTCGATTGGCTTTCCATTAACAATTTGAATAAATACATCTAGACAACGATGCCACCCCGCTGCAGTCGGGACCGCCCATGAATGATTGGCAAAGGTATGGGTAAAAATTATGCTGCACCCATTATCTTCCTTCAATGAGATGTTTACTAAATCATCTACTTCACGGAAACCAAATACAAATGGTTTTTCTAACTCTGTAATCGTAGCACTATATGTCGACCCTTCCCCATCATCGAAAGCAATCTCACCACCAAGTCTAATATCCATCTCGCCTGTTGCGAACGGATACCATTTGCAAAAATCACTTGGATTGGTAAGGATAGAAAAAACTTCTTCAGGCTTTTTTGAGGTATTGCGTTGAAATTTTAAAATGTAACGACCGTCGGATTCATGAAGTGTACCGTATTCTGTCATGTACTCATGCCCCTCTTTTATTTAATTTGTTGCGAGCTGCTTATCTAACCACATTCGGAAATCACGGTAATTATTTGCAGAAATCGTATGGCTATCTGGATAAGCATGGAATTCTACAGCAACCCCTAACTCACTAAAAAAGTCGCGGTTCGCTTCTCCCCAATAAAGAGGAAATATCGGATCGGCTTCACCATGAGATATAAATACTTCTAGATTACTATCTGTTTGAACGGCATAATCTTCCTTCACAAATTCAGGAATGTAGCCACTAAAGGCCATTACACCCTTGACCTTATTCCCCATGGTCAATCCTAGAGCCATAGAAAGAATTGCCCCTTGGCTGAATCCGCCAAGAAATACCTTCTCTGGATTAATCGGATACGTGGTTAGCGCTTCATCCACAAATGCTTCTAACTGCTGAATCGTTTCATCAAAAATAGCACGTTGCGGTTTGCCAAATCCTTCAATCGTGAAGTATGCAAATCCTGGTGGGTGCTCGAGTGAACCTCTAATGCCAAATATATAAGCATCTACCTCTAGCCCATTTACCAAAGTAATAATATCCTGTTCATTGCTGCCCATTCCGTGCATTAAGAATATAGCGGGATAGGTTTTTTCTGGTTGTTGTGATTGGGGTTTGCGTAGTTCGTATGTTAGTGGTGTTTTCATTGGTGTCATCCTTTTGTTATGTTAGTTGTTGTGAGTTACTTTTTGGTAATTGTAACATATTAAAGAATTTCTACATATTGGTACCTCAGTAATTCAAGTCGTGACAGACACATATAATTCAGATATGATTATTCTATAAACACCCGGAAATAATGCAACAATGAAGATAACATGAATAGTCCTTTCCCGTTCGGCTGTAGATGCTATATCGCTGCATTTCTTTCGAGTTGTTAATATAGATATATAGGTTGGTGCTCCATGAGCGAAGAAAAAATTTATGAAACAGATTTATACGGACCCATTCAACAATACTTTCACGCACTGGGCTATAAAGTACAAGCTGAAGTGAATGATTGTGACGTTGTTGCTTTTAAAGACGACACATTAATTATTGTGGAACTAAAATTAAACTTAAATATCAGTTTGCTAACACAAGCCGTGAAGCGCCAAAGATACACGCCGGATGTGTACATAGCTATACCAAAACCAAAGACAAGCTTGCGCAGACGAAAATGGCGCGACTTAGTCCATCTTGTGCGCCGCTTAGAACTCGGATTAATCTTAGTCGACTTTGAAGGAAAAATTCCAAGCATCAAGATTGTACATGAACCAAGCCCTTTCGATCGTAAAAGAAGTGCGCAACAAAGTAAGAAAGGCCGCGACAAGCTAATAAAAGAAGCGAACGCTAGAAGAAGTAATAATAATATCGGTGGCAGTACTCGCGTGACAACGATGACGGCATATAAGGAAAAATGTATTCAAATAGCCTTTTACCTCGATCATCTGGGGCCAATGTCAGCAAGCGCACTACGTAAGTTAAATACTGGTGACCGCACGTATGGGATTTTATATGATAATTATTATAAGTGGTTCGAACGTGTGGGTAGAGGGGTTTATGGATTGACAGAAGTAGGAAGGGAAACTTATAAAGAGTATCCGGAGATTATTGAGCTTTATGCGAAATCGAAAATGAAATAGACAGGTAATTCTTCTCGTTTGCTATAAGATAAAAATTACTTTTATGTTGCGGTGCACCTGCCCTTTTTAAAAAAGTTAGAGTGAAATTTTTGTTGGAGAACAAATAGCTTTGTCCTGGGTGTTGAAGTTGTAAGAGTTTAATAACAGCTGATATATAGAAGAATTGAATATTAGGCTGTTTGTTTAATAAAGAAAAGGATGTTAAACTGAGATTAATATTTTCAATGAGGTGCAAAAAATGAGTGAAATTGGAATGAACGATTTAATGCTCGCTATAAAAGAACTAGGTGAAAAAGTAAATACTGTTATTCAAGAGCAAGAAGAAATGAAACAGGAAATTAGTACTTTTCGAAATGAAACTAACCTTAACTTCAGAAAGCTTGAAAAGAAAATATCCATTCTCACGAAAGACGTCTTCGATGTGCGCACAGATATGTTAATATTAGAAGAAAAGGTGAAATAAACTCCCCTATCCGTTGTAATCTTCAACAACTTTTCAATCCAAATAGATAACAAAAAAGCTATAATCACATAATTAAAACCCTCTAGTATACGAACAAGGCGAAAATTCAATTTCTAACGAGAGGGTAATATATTTTTAAGTAAATCCCTCAGCAAGAATATAAAATGGGGGATTATTTTTATGCTTTTGATACAATAATGCAAATAAGAAAAACACAAGAAAGATGACAAAAAGAGTAAAGGAAAAATTTATGAAACAGATTTATATGAACCTATTCAATACTTCTTTCAAGGACAAGGTTATAACGTTCAAGCGGAAGTGAATGATTGTGATGTCGTTGCGTTTAAAAATGATGCTCTTATCATTATTGAACTTAAATTGAATTTAAACATCAGTTTACTTACGCAAGCTGTGAAGCGGCAACGTTATACCCCTAATGAATACATAGCAATTCCTAAGCCGGAGATAAGCATACGCAAATGGCTGGATCTCGTCCACCTTGTGCGCCGCTTGGAAATCGGATTAATCTTAGTCGATTTTGAAGGAAAATTCCCAGCATCAACATTGTACATGAACCAAGCCCTTTCAATCGTAAAAGAAGTGCGCAACAAAGTAAGAAAGGCAGAGACAAGTTAATAAAAGAAGCATATCTAAAGCATCCAGAAATCATCGCGTTATACGCAAAATCAAAAATAGAGCCAACTTCTCCTTAGAAGAAACCGGCTCTAAATTTTAGCGTGATGGCTTTGGTGGCTGACAAACATCACATTTACGTTGATGTTTGTCTTTAAATTTTGTAAATGTTTTTTCAAAATTAGTTCCACATGCACATTTAAATAATAGCTTTTGAGAAAACCCGCGATATTCCGTCGATAATAACGTACTTTCCGAGTTCCCCTCGACAAATTCTTTGATTTTATCAATCGTCCAGCGTTTACCCATTCTCTTACACCTCCATATTTTCATGATTTGGAGGCAATAATTTCGCATCCGTCCTTATAAATGAGATTTTAACTATAACATAAGCTGGCATACAATTAAAAGTTCTATGATAATAAGGTGGGCTTGAACCCATCTCAACATTCCTATGTGTAACAACATATAAAATGTGGTATAATAAAACTATAAATTCATACAATATTAAAAACCGTCCCATGCGCGAACATGGAACGGTTCCAATAGACCAACCCCAACAAGAGGGGTGGCACACTTTAGAGTAAAAAATGACCCCTAGCATGCCGGCAAAGCACATAAGGGGTTATTTTTTATTGTTATTGGACATAATCATCACAATCAAGATGCCGAATGAAAACAGCAATGTGAGTACTTGTTCAATATCCATAGGCTTCACCTCCCTCCTCGGGAAGATTCCCCCAGAAGGCAAGTGTACCTAACCCCTCATGCGAAGCCGGTCTATTGTATTTTTATAATACCATACCAGAACATACGTTTCTACTTATTAATAAAATACTTTAGACAGACGGGAATGGCACTAGCAACAAAACTAGAATTATTAGCACACGACGGTGTTCCTGAACCCATAACATTTCTATAAACTCATTCCACAAGAATCTCCAACAATCTACTTCTAATTCCATTCCACGAAGCATCTAAATCCAAGCTATAAATCTCCATCTGAATACGTTCATTCCACTCATAACTCTCCGATATTTCAGGTTGGTCATTTGCTGGATAAATCAATATTCCTCGTAAATCACAATCTTCTGGTTGGTGCATCAAGTAAGTAAATAACTGATACAAATTCCCGCTATGAAAACTATTTTTGTCATGAAATCTCTGGAACATATTTTTATAAAACTTTGCATCCATCACAATTCTTTTATTCTCTTTCCGATGAGACAGTGTTATATCCGTCAGCATTGTTGGCAGCAACTTCTTATTACCTTCTAAATTCCAAGTCATTCTCTCTGAACGAACACTGTATTCTTTCTTCTCAATACGGTAAAAATGAAATAAGAAGTTTTCAAATAAACCATTCATTTCTGCTTCAGACAGCTCTACAGAAAATAAACTCCACTCCCCTTTTTTATGAGAAAGCAACCGTAACTCATGCAGTAATCTCGCCAATTGGATTATTGGTTTATAATGTGCATTTTGTCTAGAAAAACGTATGCGCAGAAATATTTCTCTTCTTAGCTCAATATCATTCACTTCTGGAAGCTGCTCCCAAAGTAAATAACATTCTCTACGTGTGTGCTCTTCAACATACTTATTCTGATATAAACCTTTTAAAGTAGTTTTCATCACCTGATTATAGATAATATCAGCTGAGTAAAAATCCTTCTCACAAACAACAATTGGTCTACGTTCCACAATAAATGGCAGTGACTCATTCATAAGCATCTTCCCAGATATCGTGCTCGTTTCTTCCTGCTGCGTAATATAATTCTTTACTACACCACGTCGTAACAACTTTTTGCCTTCTAAAATAAATCGCTTGGCCAAGAAATCATACGTAATAATCTCTTCATCGACATCACTTAGCTGGTCAACAAATTCAGGATAATCATTTACATAACTTAGCATGCAAAATATATTACGAATCGGGACTTTAAAAGTTTGTTCCATTTTATAAACCTTCCAATAAGGTGTGAACCATATCCGGGCGATCAAAGAAATATTCCTCTAGCAATGGCTGTAGCTCAAATTTAATCACTTGTTCAAACCAGCGCTGCTCGTCCATCCCTTTAGAAATATTCGTAAAGAAAGAATGTCCGATTTCGTAACCTGCTCCTAACTGAAAATCACTCTGAATTTCATCATTAATCTTTTTAACACTATACAAAATTCGCTCTATCAACGCTTCTGAAACACCCTGACTTTGTAGATGGGCTCGCCATTTCTCATTAAAGCTTGGACGCAGTGTGATGAACGCAAATCGTCTGCGCAATGCAATTTCCAATTGAGCAAGTGAACGGTCTGCTGTATTCATTGTTCCAATAAGATAAACATTACTCGGCACCGTAAACTTCTCTTTCGAATAGCCCATCGTTACAAATTCATCGCGTTTATCACCTTCAATTAGCATGAACAATTCCCCGAATATCTTTGATAAATTCCCACGATTGATTTCATCGATAATAAAATAATACTTATGTTCAGGATTCTCCATCGCTTTTAGACAAAAATCATGGAAAATACCAGGTTGTAGGGAAAAGCCTCCCCCTTCTTCCGGTCGAAAGCCCATTACGAAATCTTCATAAGCATAGCTTTGGTGAAACTGTGTAATTTCCACTCTGTCAGGATCTTTTGCACCAATCAATGCATGAGCAAACCGCTTCGCTACAAACGTTTTACCAACTCCTGGTGGCCCTTGTAGAATGATATTACTTTTATAAGCAAGCAGTTCCTCCATATCGTTAAATTGCTCTTCCGTCATAAATACTTCTTTCAGGAAATCTTCTTTTGTATAAGATTCTAATTCGATTTCTTTATTCGTCTCTGCCAAATAGATAGAAAATGCTTCTTTCAAATTCTCTTTCATTATCCACTTGAATTCATTTCTCTTTATGTACGTTCCATTAAAGAGAACACGCCAATTAGAGACTTTCCCATCCTCTCCTAGAATAGGTTCAATTCCAGTAGCTTCATAAATTCTTCTAGCTAAGGCGACAACTGGCTGATTGAAGGATGAAAAGTGTTTATCAAAAACTTCTGCAAGCTGCGTACCCGATGCCTCGCCGTCCAATTCATACATTTTCTTCAACATTAATAGATTATCTTCTTTAAAAACATCTGGATTATTCAATACTTCCAGCCATTCTTCTATACTAAACACATCTTCAGAAAAAATTATATCCGTTTGTTCCTGATGAACAGGAGATTCTATCTTGTTAAATTCATCAACTACGATACTCATTTGTTCTTCCAACTGTTCATAACTGAAGTCGGTAACGTCCGTTTCTCTAACGATGGCTTCTACCCCATGATCTTCATGAGATACGCCATACATTAAACCATACTCAATTCCATTTTGATCTAATGAAAAGAAGAACTGTGGTGCTGACTGGTGATTTACATACTTATTTTCATACACAGCTAACCAACATCTCGAACCTCCGAAACTCTGATTCCAGTTGAAGCCATTCAGTATTTTATTTTCTACTAAATCAAGTTCCTGTAATCCTTCCATCTCACGAATTGCTTTATGAATCTTCCCTAACTCACGACGCACTCTGTCTTTTTTGTCATGGTAATATAAGTGGAATAATATCGTAAAATCATTCCACGCTTTCAAGATCTCTGTGTCGTATTCATTACTCACTTCAGATTTTATTGTTTCTAAATCTGCTATCTCCATGGAACCTTCTTCAATAATTTTATCCAAAACTAGAAAACGAATTTTCTTTACTTTTTCCTGACCTTTGTAAATTTCCCTGAGTTCACTTAAAAGTGTTTTATCGTAAGCTAGTAAATGTTTAATAAACATAGAAGGATCTTCCTTAAATGCATGAAGTGTTCCTGCCATATCATAAAGATAATCCGCTGCTGTTTCTACTTTTACTTTGTTATAGTGACTGTGACAAAATAAGAAGTCCTGAACATCCAACATCGTTAAGTCTTCATTCTCTTTACTTAAGTGGTCAAAAATCGTTCGACAAATAGAATAGTAAAAAGAATAATTTTCCTCTACAGATCCCATCTTATAATCTATTTCGTAATTTGCTTTCACATCTTGATATAACTCCCCTTTATACAGCGGATAAGCTGTATAATCATATGCTGCAAGCAAGTATCCGAATAACGGTGCACCAACAGCCATTGTGCTATCATACGTTTTTATCGCTTCACGGAAAGTTGCGATACGCTCTTTTATATCCTGCGATTTATCATATAAATTATTCCACACAGCAGCCGCCTCTTGAGGCCGTGCTTCTGAAAATTTAACAAGTGAATCCGTATTATTCCAATGCACAAAACTACCTGCACTAGGGTTGGTCTTTTGAATTTTTATAGCATGTTCCAGCACCGTTTCCTCTGTTATTTGTGTTTCACGGAAATAGCCATTCAACTCTTCTAAAATATCAAATTTATACTGCTCGTCGTATTGTGGTGATTCTTTGAAAGATTGATAGCGATTGTATGCGAAAGTTATGTAGTTGTCTTTGGTAATATTTTGGGTTATTGATTGGTGGGGCATGGGTTTGTGCTCCTTTCGGGAATATGATTCATTAGTTAGATAGATAGTTTTAACTTCTGGTAAATAGGGGGCCGAGCTGTCACTTTGATTCTCCTAGTCTGATTAGTTTTTCTTTATGCCTTCATCTATTCAATACACTCAATGTGATCCCCACTGTCCATAAGTTTTATAATCCTGTCTATCTTTTTACGATTCCTTTTAACGCTTCTACACTCAGCACATCATTCTGCCTTCTATGTACCATGCGATGACAATTTGCGCACAAAGGAACTAAATCTGTTTCCGGATTTACTTCTGTTGCTTTATCCAATTCACTTAATGGCTTAATATGATGAATTTCAATGAAATCTCTTCCACGTTCTCCATAAACTGCTTCAAAGTTGAAGTCACAGCCAAAACAGTTAAGGCCATGAATTTCTATAGCTAACATTCTATTCTTGTAATCCCGCTCGTACCTTTTTTCATAATAAAATTTCGAGTTGCCCTCTATTCCCTTACCTTCTTCAGCTCTTTCTGCCTCAAGATCTAACCTAATATTTTCATCTCTTTTGATTTTATTACTCCACAATTTCGCTAATTCATTAACATCTTTCTCTTCCACTAAGTAGTTCGTATTTTGTCTAAGTCGTAAAATCATCAAATCTGAAAGCTCAACATTAGCTTCAAGTTCTGAGCGATAAATCCCATTATCTACTAAGACATCGTGGACTTTTAATTCAACACCTAAATAATTATCTTCTACCATATCGACTAACCAATATGAATTTGCATTAACATTACTTTTTAAATAAGGTTTCGGCATTGAGATAACTTCTGTTCTAGCAACTATACCTCCACTACCACGATTATTTCCATCCGAACGCCAAATGTAGACTATATCACCAACTTCAATCCTATCAGCATAATGATTCTGTCTAATAGACCAAATAATAGATTCATTTTCTAATAAATAATCATTCACATTGAATGATTTTGGGTTTCCTTGAAAAATCCAAGTGTTCATTGTAATTCTCCTATCTATTCTATTACTCTTAGCTGAATATTCTCATTTTATTATATTAGGCGTTCTTTGCAATCCCACGTTAAATAAAAAAATTGACAAACCAAAGATAATTACGTAAAGGGCAATTGCAATTTATCGAGTAGTAACACCTTTTTTCTACTGAAAGATCATACTATCATCAGTCATTTCAACAGTTTCTTTAGTTTCCTTAAAAGTTGGAATAAGAAGTAATCACAGTCATATTTCTATTTACGTATCATTAGACTTCATCAATGCTTCATGGATTTTCACTAAATCATTTTCCATGAACCTCTTGAATCTTAAGTTAATCTGATTCTGAATTTTTTCATAATCAAGTTCATCATCAAAAAATTTAGGTAAAAATTCTCTAGAGAAAACTTGAGCATACTGTGTACTTAGTTTTCTTGTCCTACCTCTAAAAACATCCTTATTGTTACTAGCTATTTCATAAATTTCTTTTCTTGATTCATCATCACCGGGGCCTATAATCAATTTCAAATCTAATTTATTTCCTTTATTTTGGAATTCAAATAATAGTAATCTTTTGGAAGCTGTCCAACCATTACCGTTTCTCTCAAATCTCCGCTCTAATTGTTCAGTTGTGAACCGAATGTATGTCTTTCCAGATGTATCTAATATCAAACTAGGAGTGCTTTTAATAAGCTCTTGAAGATCATTGGATATGTCTGAGTAGATATCAGGCTTATATTCAAAGATAAGATCTAGTGCTTTCTTATGTTTATAATAAATTTGTCGACAGACTTTTTCTAATTCGTTATCACCCACAATATACCTCCTAACAGTTTCAATATACTGATTGATAAATAGTCGAACAGGTTCACTTATTGATTCATTATTAAAGTCAACTGCTTTTTCAATTATCTGATTCACTGTACTATAATTCAAACTTTGCCAAGTCTCTGGGTCAGAAGAATCCTCTCCAAGTGGTGTTAGGTAGATAAACAATTTTTCATAATTTTTATATTCATCATGAACAATGTTGTAATACTTTTTTAGCTGATGATCGGACTCATTACTCCATACTTTATTTTCTACAGCAATAACAAACTTGTTAACCTCAGAAACTAAAAGAATATCTATATTCTTCCATTCCCTTCTAACCTCAAAGTCATAGTAATCTATCAATGATATTTTGAGTGGATCATAGTTCTTTCTCGTATGTTCATTAACACTGTTATAAGTTACTGATTGAATAATTTTCCTAACTACATAATCTCCTAACCCATGATTCTCTAATGGAGTAAGTAACCAGCTCAAAACATTGCTGTGGCGAATTTCAGCATGAATAATACCCATAGTTTCAAAAGCATTAAAATTAGATATCCTTTTCTCTATCTGATCTAAAACTTCAATATCCATAAGAAACTCTTCAAGGGCTTTTCTGTTATTTAGGATAGATAAATCCTCCATTTTTTCACCTCTTCATTAGAAATTCCGACATCGTCAGTAGATCCTTCTCTATTAAATACAAAAATTCACACTTAGTTTTTTACATTATGATTTAAGTCATTTTTATATTGAGTTAACTTCAATTGCAAATACTATTTTATCCATAGAAATGAAGTGTTTCTCCATAGCTATTTTTTCTTTTTTAGTATTCTGATTTTATTCCACGTATTTTTTGCCACAGATTTATTCAATCTTATTCTCTGCCAACCTTTTTTCTTTTTTTCCTCTTTAATATCTTCTTCGCCTGTACTTTCTGCTTCCACTTTATCAGATTCTACAACTAAATCACTTTCGGTTTCTTGTGTACTATTTCCTTCTATTTCTTGCTTAGCTTCTTCAGCCTCTCTTTTTGCCTCTTCTAATGATTTCCCTTTAATGTAGTAAGCAATTGCCGCTTTCCCTATTGAATATGTTCCGGAATAAGCAACTCCCGCACTTATAGCAGAACCTGCTCCAGGTGCTATATTTAATAATTTAGATCCCTGTTGAGCAACAAATCGTAGTCCATAACCAAATAAAAAGACTGCTCCTAAACTGACAATAAACTCTCTTGCGGATTTAGCGTCTATTTTATTTCCACTCATATATCCTATTAACACAACTTCTACAATTTGTATTGGTAAAAGTATTAGGATATCTGCTACTGGAATCGGTGTCGCTCCTATTGCTGAACTAGCTGCCGAAAATCTTTTTACAAATGTTTCAGCAATCTTTTCTACTGCAGAATCCATTCTGTGATTAAACATAAGGTCCATCGCAACGTTAAAATCAATATTATCTTCTAATACATCAAAAATTTCATCTATGTTATACCTACCATCAAATTCAATCTTTAGTTCTTCTCTTTCTTCTTCCGTTAAACTTTCTGGATCCTCATGACTCCATTCTATGTATGCCGAAACTGGTATCACAAACGATTCAGATACGCCAACATTATTAAGTACATTTCTAACTTGTTCTTCTTTAACTTTGAAGTTCTTTTTCTTTGGAACAGTGTATTCTGAAGGATCTTTAATTCTTGATGGTTCTAATTCATCCATTCTCGTGATTACAGTAATTAACGGTGGCTTAGAAGCCATATTTTTAAATATCATTTTAAGATCTTCTGCATCTTTTTTTAATGTAGAGCGGTCAGCGCCACTTGTTAAGAAGAGAAAAGCATCTGGTTGAAAATCTTCTATAACAGTATTCAAATCTTCTTCTGCTGAATTAGACGTTGAACTTATATTTTCTTTTATACCTCTCGTATCAATTATTTCAAAGATAATTTTTTCGTTTTTCTTATATTGAAAGAATTCGTGCTTCATAGTACCTACTTCAACGGCACTCGTTTCTGCTAAATAAGAGCCAAACATAGCATTTATGAGACTACTCTTACCGACACCTGATCGCCCCATTAAAACGATTCTTGGAGGTCTTCTAGTTTTGATGTCTTCAACAATTCCTTTTATCTCTTTCGATTCGATAATATTAATAATTGCTTTTTGAGCTTTATCAGGTATAACAATATCAAGATTCTCTAAAAAGTTAGTTGTGAAATCTGAAGTACTCTCCAACATCTTTGAAATGCGTTCTAGCCTTTCTTCAATAATCTGCTCATTCATCAATATTCACCCTCACATTAGTTGTTATATAAATATTGGTGTGAAAATCTAATCTATTAATTCTATTATACAGGTAGCCTATTTTATTGAAAGCGCTTGAAAAACAAAATTGAGAGCTTAATTGTTTTAAATGTTTTTAATCTCCCAATCATTTTTTTATAAAATTTGATTGTTTATCTAAATAGTAGCATCATCAATTCTTATATACGACTTAGTTATAAATAAGCGCATTGTTGGTCTCTAAAGCAAATTCAGCACTTAATAATTAATAAGCCGTATAAACTTTAAAGATAATAAGTTGTTTACCATAGATTATAAAAGAACCTAAGAAATCCTACCAACAAAAAAGCCAGTACACAATGTACCAGCTTAAAAACAATCCTAACTGAACTTTCTCATTTAAATTAGATGTTTCAATTTCTATAGTTCGTTTGCCCCTTGTCTCCACATATGAGGCCTGGCACTAGCCGAACAATAACGAGTATTAACATATTACGTTATGCCTGCATCATCGGAATTGCGATCAAATAATACTCTTATTCGCCACCGGAACCAACGCTGGCGGCATCTCATGCTTAAGATTCCAAATAAAACTAATGGGCTTCTCACCAGAATGTCTCACATATTCACATGTACCAAGGAAAGTAAATGCACCAGTATAACCATGTTCACGCTTGTACTCTCTAACAAATATAGCAATTTGATGTCCGTTTTTTTTATGGTTTATATAGCGCTGTGCAGTTGGACTTCCTTCCGTTAATACACTCTGCGATTGCCAGTGGAATAGTTTTTCATTAATCGCATAATCCTCATACAATGTTGATGGTGAAAAATCCTTCTCTGATTTATTCAGAGTCGTAAAGAAGATATCCAGATTCTTCTCCTTGAAGTGTTTAACACCTTCTCTAAATGCTGGCTTTTTATCCTCATTATAATAACCTAATGCAGCGAGAATTTGATCTGCTGAATAAGTAGAATGCACAGTTAAAGGCGTAGTAAATTCAAAATCAGGATCTATTTCAAGCGTCTTAATCGAACGAGATTTATAATTTAATACATTTAATATTTCTTGTTGCATCTGCTCATTAGCTAAAATAGACTTTAAAGCAACGTTTACAGAATCGTATCCTTCTTTGGAAGGTTCTTTTTGAAAGAAACTATAGTACAACATATTTCGCATGAGTCTCTCTTCTTCATTCAAAATTTCTAGATTTCCACATTCTTCAACATAACGAGTAAAGAACTCTAGTAATTTCTTAGAATTTAAATGGAAGAATCGTGAGAGCCTTTTCGTAACAAGCTCTTCTTGATCAAATGAGAATTCCGGAGCTATATCTGCTTCTACAAGCATTCTCTGGAATGTTCGATTACCACTTCTTCCATAAAAATCATATATGGATAATTGATAATGCGATAAGAAATTCTCAAATGACAAAACAAATCCAGTATCTCGCTCAAAGAATTTCATTTTATTAAGCAGATGAGCTTTTGTATTACTTGCATCTTTAATATTACGTAAAATGTATTCTTTTGCTTGCTTTTCTAATTGAATAAAACTTCCTCTTGGTAAATTTGAGAAGCCCTTATCAATATAATGACCGACCGAATTCTTTGCTCGACCAATTAAAGCACGAAACTTCTCTTCAAAGTTATAACTCTTGTGTGCTTGTCCTACAAAGTCTAATACAGTAAGGCACTCCTTGTTTTCTGCGAGTCGTAATCCCCTACCTAGTTGTTGTAGAAAGACAGTCAAACTTTCTGTTGGACGTAAGAATAGGATCGTATTTACATCTGGGATGTCGACACCTTCATTATATAGATCAACTACAAAAATAAACTTAATCTTTCCTTGTTGAAGTTGCGCTTGGGCTTTTCTACGAATATCTTTTTTTGAATTTCCGTGCAGGGCAATTGAAGGAATTCCACTCTCATTAAAATGATTTGCCATGTAAATAGCATGCTCTACACTTACACAGAATCCTAGACCTTTCACTTCATCAATATCGGTGACATATTTATTGAGACTTCTCACGATTTGGTTACTACGAATCTTATTATTCGTGTAGACATTTTCTAACTCTCTAATGTCATAACCTTTTCTGCTCCATTTTACGGTAGACAAATCGACCGTGTCACTTACTCCAAAATAATGAAACGGACTTAACAGTTTTTGATTAATCGCTTCAGTTAAACGCATTTCAGATGCAATTTTTCCGTCGAAGTATTTCGTTACATCTTGCCCATCCATTCTTTCTGGTGTAGCAGTCAGCCCTAACAAAATTCGTGGTTCAAAAATAGTTAAGATGTCTTGATAAGACTTAGCAGCTGCATGATGAAATTCATCAATTATAATAAAATCATAAAAGTCAGCAGACAATTTTTCATGCAATTTTGTACTATTTAAACTCTGGATACTCACAAAAAGGTGTTCAATTGATTCTGGCTGGTGTCCACCAACTAACATATCTCCAAAGTTTGCATCTTTTAAAATAACCCGGAAGGTGTCTCTGCTTTGCTTAAGAATTTCTTCGCGGTGTGCAACAAACAACAACTTTGCTTGCTTATTTTTGCTAAAATAGTTTTTAAAATCAAAAGCCGAAATTACTGTTTTCCCAACACCTGTTGCAGCTACAAGTAAGTTTTTATACCTACCATAAACTTCTCTTTCAGCCCATAAGTTTTCCAGCATTTCTTTCTGATAATAATAAGGCCTTATATCAAAACGAAAAGCAATAGGCTCATCATCTTGATACGCTTTCTTCTTCAACGCTTGTCTCAACTGTTCTTTTGACTCTTCACTTTCAAGATTGAAAAAGTAAAATTCCCTATCATTCCAATAACTTTCAAAAGTTGCTTCGAATTTCTTTACGATATCAAAGGAATCCTTTTCCGTGACCTTTAGATTCCATTCGAGTCCAGAGGTAAGTGCTGGATTAGATAAGTTTGATGAACCAATATATGCTGTTGTAAAGCCTGTACTACGTTTAAACATATAAGCCTTAGCATGCAACCTCGTTCGTTCGATATCATAAGAAATTTTGATTTCGGTATTCTGCAGTTTACTTAGCTCGTCTATAGCCTTGTAATCAGTCGCTTCCATGTAAGAAGTTGTAATAATCCTGAGCTTTCCACCACGGTCAGTGAACGTTTTCAATTCCTCCATCAACCCACGAATACCGCTCCATTTTATGAATGATACTAAGAAGTCAATATGATCTGATGAAAGAATCTCTTTCTTTAATTCACTTAACATATTGGGTTCATTAATCGCACCTGTGAAAAGAGAACTCTCTGAAATTGATGTGACTGGTCGAACTGTTTTCTCTTTCTTGATGCTCCTCACCGAATTTATCTTACTATAAATTGACTGGAGTACTTGACCAGCTTCATCAATCTCTAATTTAGCAAATTCATTTTGATCTACTGATTCACTCAAAGTTTTTATGATTTGATTGCAAGTTGAGATTTGCTTAAATAATTTGTCCGCGTCATCTTTTCCTTCATCATGGACAAAATTCAACGCTTTTCTTGTTACTGTAAATATGTATGTAGCTAAAAATTTTCGTGCTTCCTCAACGTCTATACTCCCTGTTTCTATGTCAAATTCTGTATCACTTAAGGAAGCTAGTTCTTCTTTTAAAGCTGTTGTTATTATTTCATCGTAGATACCTTGTTTTAGCAAAAGATCATACTCCCCTTCATAAAAATATAAGTTCTAGTTTACCTCTTCAACACATCCAACGTTATTCCTTTTTCATCTTTCCACTCTGTCCATCCATTTGCACGTCTAGCCAATACTACTCCAGCTGCTGTACTAGGTGAGTTGAAAATATAGTTCTCTGTAAATCTAAGTGTCTCACCAACCCTTACTAATATCTTCTTTTCTACTAAATCTTCCCGAACATTTATTAACCATGGCCCTGCAGATTTAGCTTCATACAGGTTGCAAATAGAATCTTTTAATACAACAAATCCTTCATTTGTATATTCTCCTTGAGCTATTGCATCCTTACCTTTACAATAAAATACCTCTTTCTTCTCTTTATCGACTACCTCTTCAAACACAGGATATCCTAGAGTTGATAATAGTGTTTTTATTGTATCGAAATTATCCATAAGATCAGCAATCATTGGCTCTGGTAGTGAAGGTTGTGTTGGAACGTTGCCATTTTCTAACGTATACCTTCCAATACGATGCGCTTCTTTATATGATAATGACTCTAAAAATTTAATATGTGATTTTGTAAAACTACTAGTTTTAGAAACAGCCACAACAGCGACGTTCCAAAAATCTTTTTTCAGATCTTTATTATGTTGCTTCAAACGTTCTAAGCAATTTTCTGCTTCACCGATATAGACTTGAGATTTTCCATCTGAATCAGATTTTCCAAATAAATAATATATACCTACATTATTTATTTCTTCTCGTAAACTAATTTCTTTTAATTTATTTCTAGGAAATAATATTAATTGCACAATTCTTGTGGTCACCTCGGCTATCTTTATACTCGTCGGTGAACCATCTGGCATGTATATTTGAATTGTTTTACCAAGCATTTATATTCTCCTTTTGTAAATTGTTGATTGTCGATTAACATTTCCGACACACTTAAAATTATTGCCAATTATTTTAAATTCAATTTTACATAATTACTCTGATATCTAAACTTCCTCTAATTCCACGTCAATAATCTCAGGATACTTCTCTTTCATAACCTTAGATTCTTCCGCTTTGAATTTTCAATCATTAGTATAATAGTATCATTATTTAAATAGATTAGTATATAAAAACAGATTAAACTCTCAGCCTTACTTCTTAAAATAGTTCTTAAATGTGTCCACGAAACTCTATATCAAGATAGATCATTTGATTTGTAATCTAAGTTGTTAAATAAATATTCATCGAGAAAGTTCAAGATAATTTATATTTGGTATTTAAATAGTCCATTTTAGTATAGAAAAGGTGTATCTACCAACAAAGCGTGTAATATTAATAATAGAAGTTCATACAATACTAAAAACCGTCCCATGCTCTAACATGGAACGGTTCCAATAGACCAACCCCCATCAAAAGAGGAAGGCGCTCTTATAGGAATAATCCCTCAAAGCGCCAGCTAAGCATAGGAGGGATTATTTTTTATTGGAATCTGACATGATAATGTGAAACTTTAATCAGTGGGGCTTTATTAAAATTAATCCACATACACAACTTCCCCCTCATTCGCAGCCTGAAATATTTTCCGAATATCATCCATCTCCAAACGCCTAGGACTCCGCTCCAATAATCGCTTCTGCTTACTCCCATCCACTGCTAACTTTTCGATAGCTTCTTCTGGTATTCCGAATTCCTTCAATGTACGAGGTATACCAACATCACTAATTAGTTTCTCTAATTCTTCTACACATTTTACCGATGCTTCATCAATCGTCATCCCGCTCATATCTCCGCCTAATGCTTCATAAATAGTTGCCATTTTTTCTTTACAACTACTACGAATATAGCTCATGACGTAAGGAAGTAGGACAGCGTTCGATTCTCCATGGGAAATTTGGAATTGTCCACCGAGTGGATATGCGAGGGCATGGACGCCTGCGACACCGGCATTGAAAAATGCTAATCCAGCAATATAACTGCCATAACTCATATCTGTTCTTGCCTGTTTATTTTTCCCATTATAAACAGCGGTTCTAAGTGATTGACTAATTAAGCGAATAGCTTGAAGAGCTAGTCCGTCTGTCACTCGGCTTGCATGATTTGAAACATAGGCTTCAATAGCGTGTGTCAGTGCATCAATTCCTGTAGCTGCAGTAACTCTTTTTGGTACGGTCAGGGTGAGTTCTGGATCGATAATGGCTATGTCTGCTAGTAAATAATCATGTGTGACAACGTCTTTAGTCGTTTCTAAAGATAGCACTGCAATATTAGTCACCTCTGAACCAGTACCTGAGGTTGTCGGGATAAGTATTTTAGGTAAGCCTTTATTTTCAATCTGCTTCGTTCCAGTTAAATTCAAATAATCAGCGACCATCCCGTTTTGTGGAGCAATCACTGCTGCAAGTTTTGCTAAGTCTAGTGCACTTCCACCACCAATTCCGATGACTAAATCAAAGGAGTGATTTCTCGTATAAGCAACAAGCTTTTCCCCACTTTCTAGGGAAGGTTCAGGTGCCACTTCTGAATATATACCGTAATTAAACCCAGCCGCTTCTAAACTGTCTCTAACTCGTGAAATGATTCCGATTTCGAGCAGCACTGGATCCGTCACAATTAAGATTTTTTCAGGACTAAATTTTTCTAGTTCAGACTTTAACTTTTCCATGGCACCCCAGCCTGTATAACTAATCGGAGCGAATGTGATTTTTGAAATACTCACTAACACCTCTCCCTTTGTACATCAACTTTTATTTTGCTAGTTTTCCTCTGTATAAAAATGCTTTTCTAGTTCTTTTCTAATCGACTCTGGAATGGGCTCGGACTTCTGACTTTTCAAGTTGAAATTTACATAAGTTACCGTTCCTTTGGCACAAAGTCTATCATTCTGCCAGATTTCTTCATAGAGTTCCAAGCTCGAGTTACCAATTCGTTTCACCCAGTTTTTTACGATTACGGATTCACCAAAATATATTTGGTTTACATAGTCGATGTTCATATTTATTATAATCATCTTCCAGTTTTCGAAAGACTTGTCAGGTGTGAATAAATTGAAAATCTCATTTCGACCAGCTTCAAACCAAACCGGAACTGTTGTATTATTAATATGACCGATTCCATCTGTTTCTGAAACACGTGGTTCAATGATTGTTTTATACATACGTATTCACCCCATTATGCGAAAGCTCTTTTCCGCTAGAGTTTGATAGAATTAAATACTAGCAAACATACATTTTCTTATCATAAACTTGCTCGGCTATTGCTCTGTTGCGTTCGATTGAGTTAGAGAAAGTATGCGCCACTATCATGGAATATAGCTTATCCTTCACTTCTGCGTCTTGCAGTAGTTCCTGTTCAAGTTGTCTAACAATAAGTAATACTTCATTTAGTGTCTCTTCTAATGCAGTCTCTTTTAGCTGCGACATGAATGTATCATCTGCTTTTCTTTTCTCAACACGCAACACTACTGACTCTGCAGCATATAAATGGATTGCTAAATCAGCTAATTTCATAACAATTTCTTGTTTCGAATCGAGTTTTTTTCCGTATTTTTCAAGAGCAAAGTTCACCAAAATTAGAAATGCAGCTCGAATATCATCAACTATTCCTGTATCATCTGTTAAGTTTTTTCGGTTATTAATATGTGAAACTGCTGCTTCAACTGCTTCTTTATATGGAAGCTCTCCCTTTAAGGATTTTTTCAAAAATTGACCTGTTACCAATAGTCGATTGACCTCATTCGTACCTTCAAAAATGCGATTTATTCGTGAGTCACGATACATTTGCTCGATGCGATACTCACTAATAAAGCCCGCACCACCATGAAGTTGCACCCCTTCATCAACGGCATGATCCAATAGTTCGGAGCCGTAAACCTTACATATCGCACATTCAAGTGCATACTCTGCTAAGCCGGCAGCAACTTTTTGTTTATTTTCTTCTTCATCGAGTCCTGCTAATGCACTCTCTAGTAAAGATGATGTGCGATATTGCAAAGATTCAGAGGCGAAAATTCGAGCGGCAATCTTGGCTATTTTTTCTTTAGTTCCACCAAAATTAGCGATTGGTTGGCCGAATTGTTTTCGTTCTAGCACGTGAGCGATTGTATGCTTAAGTGCGTGCTTTGCACCTCCAGTAGTAGCAAAACCTAGATTAGAACGCCCTAAATTTAATACGGTGAAAGCTATAATATGTCCTCTACCAATTTCACCTAATAGATTTTCTACAGGTACTTCACAATTCTCTAAGATTACGGATCTTGTGGAAGAACCCTTGATACCCATTTTCTCTTCTTCTGGTCCAAGAGACAATCCTGGAAAATCTTTTTCTAAAATAAATGCAGTGAAATGCTCGCCATCTACTTTTGCATATACAATGAATGTATCCGAAAACTGTGCGTTTGTAATATAAATTTTCGTGCCGTTTAAGATATAATGCGTTTTTTCCTCATTTAGTTTGGCTGTTGTTTTTCCTCCCATTGCATCAGATCCCGCTTCTGGTTCTGTTAGGCAGTAAGCCCCTAAATATTCACCACTTGCTAACTTGGGGAGATATTTTCCCTTTTGATCTTGATTACCATAGTAAGTAATCGGCAGTGAGGCGATACCCGTGTGATTAGAGTGTGCCACACTATAAGATCCACCGCCGCCTAAAGTCTCTCCAACTACTCCCTTACTAATTTTATCTAAGCCGAGTCCACCAAATGCTTCTGGAATGCTATGGCCGAGCAGACCCAAACTTCCTGCTTTTTTTAATAAATCAACAACGATTGAATGGTCTTGTGCTTCAATTTCATTATTCAGTGGATCTACTTCTTTTGCCATAAATTGAATTGCCGTTTTTTGAATCATACGATGTTCTTCTGTTAGATCCTCCGGAAAAAAAGTATGTGCTGTATCTGTTTTATTTACGAGAAATGAGCCTCCACTAATTTCTTGCTCTATTTTATGCAAAATATCTCTCCTCCAATTCTATTTGTGTGTAAAAACAGGTTCTCTTTTGTTAATAAAAGCGTCGACGCCTTCTCTCACATCTTTTGTTTGAAATACTTCTTCGAAAAGGGTTGCTTCTAATTCAATTCCTTCTGTTAAGTCTTTTCCCATTCCGCGGTCCACTGCTGCCTTAATTCGAGCTAGTGATTGTATGGATTTATTCGCAATTTGACTTGCTAGTTTCATTGCATGATTGAATCCCTCTCCTGTTGGGACGACACTGTTAACTAGCCCAATTTTCTCTGCTTCTGATGCAGTAATTGGCTCACCTGTATACATCATTTCCTTTGCTTTGGCTTTTCCGACAAGTCTTGGCAGGCGCTGTGTGCCACCTCCACCAGGGAAAATACCTAACTTCACCTCAGGAAATCCTAGTGTTGCATGTTCTTCTGCAATTCTTATATCAAAAGCTAACGCAAGCTCTCCTCCACCACCGAATGTTAGACCGTCTAGTACTGCAATCGTTGGTTTTGGTAGCTGCTCAATGTTATGAAGCAATTCATGCATTACCATTATTTTTGATCGCATATTCTCATCACCAATGAGTGATGGAAATTCCTTTATGTCTGCTCCAGCAACAAAGGCTTTTTCGCCCGCCGTCTTTAGTACAATACAAATGACTTCATCATCCATCTTCACTTCTTCGATTATTTCTGCAAGCGGTATTTGTACATGTCGACTTAGAACATTAAGCGGAGGGTTATCAATTGTAATGACTGCGATACCATCTGTTTTTTCTAAAGTTACATATTGTGTCATACTGTTTTCTCCTTCGTATAGTTATACCAGCCTTGACCTGTCTTCCGTCCAAGGTGACCTGCTTTTACTTTTTCCTCTACTACTTTTGCTGGCTTATCTTTCGGATCTCCAGTTTCTTCATATAATTGCATGTTTGCATAATATCCAACGTCGATTCCAGATAAATCGGCAATTTCAAATGGTCCTAGTGGATGTCCTAATGCTTTTTTTGCAATGGTGTCGATCACTTCAAAATCAGCATAGCCATTTTCATATAGGAACATTGCTTCGTTTGAAAGTGCGAATAACAAGCGATTGGCAACAAATCCATAGATTTCTTTTTCTAAAAGGACACCGGTTTTCCCAATTTGCTTGCAGACATCCATGGCAATTTGTGCTGATTCATTTGATGTTTCGTCACTTTTCACTACTTCAACTAAATCCATAACAAGTGGTGGAAAAAAGAAATGCATATTTAACACCTTATCTGGTCTGGAAGTAGCTTCCGCAATCTTGGAATTCACAATGGTTGAGCTATTTGACGCTAAGATAGTATGTGCAGGTGCTATCTTATCTAGCTTTGCAAAGACTTCACGCTTCACATCCAATTTTTCTACTACTGCTTCAATAACAAAATCTGCATCCCCTGCAGCTTCTACGATACTTGTTGTCATATGAAGTCTCCCGAAGGCAGCACGCTTTTCATCCTCAGAAAGCTTTCCTTTGTCTACCCAACGTTCCATATGTTTATCTAATTGTTCCTTCGCATTTGTAAGCGAGCTCGATTCGATATCCTGTAAGTATGTCTCATACCCACCAAGTGCACAGAGCATCGCAATTTGATGCCCCATGGAACCTGCACCAATAACTGCAATTTTTTCTACTGATTCACTCGACATAAAAAAACCTCCTATTATTTTTCTATAAAATTTCAATCAGTGAGTAAAAAGCGCTCACTGATTGCTAGATATTCGCTATTAAGCTAGTTACTATGAACCTCTTCATCTCTAATTACTCTTCGCAGGATTTTCCCTACATTTGTTTTAGGTAGTTCCTCTCTAAATTCAACGATATGGGGTACTTTGTATGCCGCTAAATTTTCTTTACAATAAGCGATGATTTCTTCCGCCGTACTGGTTTGTCCGTCTTTTAACACAAGGACTGCTTTTACTGTTTCTCCGCGATATGAATCAGGCACTCCTACCACAACTGCTTCTAATACTTTTGGATGTTCATAGAGAATTTCTTCAACATCACGCGGATAAATATTGTAACCACTTGCGATAATTAAATCTTTCTTACGGTCCACGATGTAGACATAGCCCTCATCATCCATGCGGGCAATATCTCCTGTATAAAGCCAGCCATCACGGAGCGCGATTTCTGTTTCCTCAGGCATATTCCAATACCCCTTCATCACTTGTGGTCCTTTAATAATAATTTCGCCTAGTTCACCAATGGGAACTTCTTCTGTTCCCTCAGCAAGATCAACAATTTTATATTCAGTTGATGGGATGCCAATTCCAATACTTCCTGGTTTTCGAGTGGAGAAATATGGATTACAATGCGTTACAGGTGAACTCTCCGATAGACCATATCCTTCAAGAATTTTTGCACCCGTTTTTTCTTCAAAAGATCGCATGAGTTCTTTTGGCATTGGGGCACTTCCACTGTTACAAATTCTAATACTATCGAGTCCATAGTTTTCTACATTCGGATGATTGGTTAGTGCGACATACATTGTTGGAACACCCGGAAAAGATGTTGGTTGCTGTGCTTTTATCGTTTCTAATACTTCTTCTAAATCAAAGCGTGGGAGCATGATGTTTTTCGCCCCTGTTAAAATAGATAAATTCATACAAGCCGTCATCCCAAACACATGGAATAAAGGAATCACCGTTAGATACCTATCTTTACCAGGTTCAATTACATCTTTATAGTACTCATTAACTTGAATAACATTGGCAACGACATTGCGATGTGTAAGCATTGCTCCCTTGGAACGTCCCGTTGTTCCACCTGTATATTGAAGAATCGCTATATCTTCCGCCGGGTCAATCTCAACGGTTGTTGGAGGCTTTGTCGCACTCTTGAGGAACCCTGTGAAACTCACGGCCAAATCATCTTCTGTATCGCGGCCTTCTAAATTCACTTTAATCACTTTTTTAATAGAGGTGTTATCGATAATTTGATTAAGTACAGGGAGTAGTGGTTCATAGATAACAATAGTTTCTGCCCCCGAATCACTTAAAATATGAGAAAGATCATTCCCAACAAGCATTGGATTTACTTGAGTCACAATACCTCCAGCTTGAAGTGTTCCAAAATAACTAATGACATATTGTGGACAGTTCGGTAACATGAGCGCTACCCGATCAGACTTTTCAAATCCTTCATCTTGAAGAACCGAAGCAAATGCAGCAGTTTGTCCAGCAAGCTCGATATAGGAGAACTCTCTTCCATAAAAATGAATTGCTTTGTTCTCTCCATATTGCTGGACGGTCTGCATGAGCATATCTGGCACAGAAATATTCGGTATCTCTACCTCCGTCGCTACATGTTCTGGGTACTTTTCTAACCATGTTCTTTCCATCATTTTTCCCCTTTCATTATTTGTTAGCGCTTTCATCTGTGATGTATTTAAATAAGTTTGTCTCTTACCTTTTAATAATTATTCTTTGAAAAAGCAGAACTCCCACAACCTGACCAGTTGGTATGTTCAGAATAATTAATAATTATTATAGACTCTAAAAAGATGAATTGCAAGGATTTTTTCCATGGACTTTGTGGTAACTAAAAAAATAATTGCCTACGTCCTTTCATATATATTGTAATCAAGAAGCCTATTATCACTTTCATGTATAAAGTCAAAGAAAACTTAAAAACGCTCACCATTCCTATCGAATAATTTAAATTTAACTAAAAAATCAAAAAACACTTTACAAATCATTTAAATTCCTTTAAGATAATTTATAGAACTCCAACATACTGACCGTTTAGTAAGCACATCTTTTCACGATTTGAAAACGCTTCCATTTGATAAGGGGGGATACATACTTCTATTCTGCTGGCTACTAGTAAGATCAAATGCAACCTTAAAAGGAGGAAACAAATTGTTCAAATCTAAAAAATGGTTGATAGGTTTATTGTTGATATTTCTTCTTATTCTAGCTGCATGTGCTGATGGAGATGAAGAAGCTACGGCAGCTGAGGATAATACAAACGATGACGCTACAGAAGAAAAAGCGGATGAAGAAGCAGAAGAAACTGCTGCAGATCCTGTAAGTGAGGAATCTGGGGTCGTAACAATTGGATATAGTGGACCATTAAGTGGGCCGGCTGCATTCTATGGGGAAGATACTTTAACCGGCTTAGAAATGGCTGTAAATGAAATTAACGAAGCTGGTGGATTCGAGGTTAATGGGCAAAACTATGAACTTAATCTTGTTTCCTTAGATGATCAATACCTCCCGAATGAGGCAGCTGCAAATGCAAAACGTCTTGTTCAAGAAGATGATGCAAAAATTATTTTCAATCCACATAGTGGTGGAATTTATGCCATGCAAGTTTTCAATGAAGTAGATGACTTCTTAATTGGAGCATATACGAGTGAGCCTGGCGTGCTTGAGCAAGGTAACTCTCTCACATGGCGCATTCCACCAGGATATGATATTTATATTGAACCATTTACAAAATATCAAATGGATACATTCGGTAATAAAATTGCCCTTCTCGCTCCAAATAGTCAATACGGTGTAGATTGGGTCGATCTCTTACAGCCAGAATGGGAACAAGCTGGCGGGGAAGTTGTTTTTGAAGAGTATATTGACTTTACTGCAGATACCGATTACTACACGATTGTAACAAACGCACTTCAAGGCGATCCAGATGTCCTATTTATCGGTGGTGCATCCCAACCTACAGCACTTGTTGCAAAACAAGCTCGTGACTTAGGGTTTGAAGGTGGATTCCTCATTATGGACCAGGCAAAAATTGAACAAATGGCTGCTGTATTTGAAGGTGAACTTAGTCTTCTAGAAGGTTCGATTGGTACGTTGCCACTTATGAGTGCAGAATTCCCAGGAACAGAAAGATTCCTTACAAACTATCAAGAAACTTATGATAAAGTTCCTGTAGCTGAATCTGGTCTGCATTATGCCGCTTTGTATATCTATGTAGAAGCAATGAAAATAGCAGGAACTGTAGACGATACTGCTGCCATTCGCGCGGCCCTTGATGAAGCATCTACGACATTCCCTGAAGAAAACCGAGTGTATGAATTTATGGGGGTAGATGAAAACGGGGCGAACCTCACCTATCTCATGATGGGGATTGTTGAAAATGGTGAAGTAGTAGAAATAACATTAGAAGATTTAGGTTTAGAATAAACTTTTAGACTTATAGAGATGGGACACAATTATACCTTCTTGGAAAAATCCAAATCAGATAAGGCTATATTATTGTGTCCCCTCTTCTATCTTTGTATAAGGAGGGGTGATTGATGGAGTTATTCATTCAACAGTTCATAAACGGACTTACATTAGGTAGTGTCTATATCCTTGTAGGTATAGGATTAACCCTCGTATTTGGAATCTTACATATTCCTAATTTTGCCCATGGCGCTCTATACATGGTTGGTGGTTATGTCACACTGATGGTGATGACGGGACTCGGGATACCTTATCTGCTTGCTATTATCGTTTCCATCTTTGCCGTTGCGCTCCTCGCCGTTTTGATGGAACGTGCGGTATTTCACCAGTTGCGAAAAGCTCCACCCATTCACGATAAAATAGCTGCTATAGGAATTATGCTCTTTTTAGAATCACTAGTAGTTGTTGTTTGGGGAACAGAGTATCGGAGAATGGCTACTCCTTTTGATGAGGTCATTTCGCTTGGTTCAATCACGATTACTTCACAACGGATTCTAGTTATTATTACTTCAATTATTGTTGTTCTTCTACTTTTTCTTTTCTTAAGAAAAACGATGATTGGTGCTTCGATTCGAGCAATGGCACAAAACCGTGATGGTGCATTTTTAGTAGGAATAAACGCAAATATGGTCGCAATGATGACATTTGCGATATCTGGAGGGCTTGCAGCAATTGCCGCATCTATTTCTTCCCCAATTAATCTCGTGTTTCCTTCAATGGGGCATCTCGTTATTATGAAAGCATTTATCATTGTGATTATTGGTGGAATGGGAAGTATACCTGGAGCTATTTTCGGTGGGTATCTCTTGGGTATTACCGAAAGCTTAGGCGCAACTTATATTTCAAATGATTATAAAGATTTACTTGCATTTCTATTGTTAATCGCGATCATGACCGTGCGTCCTCGAGGTCTTTTTGTCAAGGAGGGTCATTAATGAAAGCACAATTTACAAAACGAGCTGGAATTATCTTTTTGGTTATTTTATCCTTGCTCTTCCCTCTTGGCTTTACAGATAATTTATATGTATTACATGTAATGACCTCGGCATTCATTTTTATCATTGCAATTTATGGTTTGAATTTACTCGCCGGTTATACTGGACAGCTTTCATTGGCACATGCTGGTTTTTTTGCGATTGGTGCTTATGCCTTTGGAATACTTACGACAACATATGACGTATCTTACTGGATTGCGTTCTTTTTAGCAATCGTCATTACGACTGTGATTGGATTTGTTCTTGGAATTTTTGCTTTGCGTACGAAAGAACATTTCTTTGCGATTTATACATTAATTGTCGGATTTCTTATTTATTTAGTTATTAGCAAATGGGATGAGATGACTGGTGGTGTACGTGGTTTAATTGGGATTCCTATTCCAGAACCTATTGGACCGATCGAATTTACGACGCCAATGTCAATGTATTATTTAGTTCTTTTCTTTCTTTTGGTTTCGATCTTTATTGCCAAACGAATTGTCCACTCTTTATCAGGAAGAACATTTATCTCTATTCGAAATAGTGAAGAACTTGCACAAACGATTGGGATTAATACAGCAAAAGAAAAACTAATCTCTTTTATTATTTCAGTTGCCTTTGCAGCGCTTGCCGGTGTGCTCTATGCTTCTTTCAACCGCTTTTTAGGTCCTGATATCGCTAATCTTCCCATGGTATTTAACTTCTTAATGTATTTGATTATCGGTGGGCTAGGTACTTTGTCAGGACCAATCGTAGGGACATTATTAATTGTCTGGCTGACCCAGTTCATGCAAGAGCTCCAAGAATATCGGATGTTAATTTTTGGACCGATTCTTACATTACTCGTTATATTCTATCCTGCTGGGATTACTGGTATGTTTATCTCACTCAAGGCAAGATTTACGCGTGCTCCTAAGAAGTCTAAAAAGACAACTACTTTAAAACAAGATAAAAAAACTGGATAAAGGGATAGGAAAGGAGGAGAAATCATGGCATTAATCGAGACAAAAGACTTAACAAAAAAGTTTGGTGGACTTACCGCTGTGGATCAGGTTGATTTCACCGTTGAAAAAGGAGAAATTACTGCAATCATCGGACCAAATGGTGCTGGGAAATCAACTTTCTTCAACTTAATTAGTGGGTTTCATCCACCTACTTCTGGAACCATAATATTTAATGGGAAAGAAATTACCGATACTCCCCCACATAAAATAGCTCGACTAGGAATTGCTCGGACCTTCCAAACAACAAATCTTTTTGAACAATCTACAGTAATTGATAATGTTATCGTCGGGTATCGGCTCCGCACGAAATCAAATCTGTTTGATGCAATATTTCGTACACCACGCGAGAAACGTGAAGAAAAAGCAGCCTTTGAGAAAGCAATGGAAGTTCTAGATTTTGTTGGTATTACACATTTGGCTAAATTACCTGTTGCTTCCATCTCTCAAGAAGCCAAAAAACGTACAGCTTGTGCGCTTGCGCTAGCAACAGAACCAAGTATTGTTTTTCTTGACGAACTCGCAGCAGGAACGAATTCTGATGAGACCGATCGACTTGCTCTTTTAATGAAGAAAATGACGAAGCATGGCATCACCGTATGTACGATTGAACATAAGATGCATATGATTATGGGCCTTGCTGATAAAATAATGGTACTCGACCGCGGGAAGAAAATTGCGGAAGGCACAACGGATGAAATAAAAAATAACCCTGTGGTAATTGAAGCTTATCTAGGAGGTGAAGCTGTTGCTGAAATTAAATGATCTCCACGTAAAGCTTGGTTCATCTGAAATATTAAATGATATTAATATCGAAATAGCTGAAGGTGAGCTAATTGTTCTTCTTGGTGCAAACGGCGCTGGAAAAAGTACGATTTTCAATACAATCAGTGGCTTTCACAAGCCATCAAAAGGCAGTATTACCTTTGAAAATAAGGAATTGAAAGGTGCCTCACCTGATAAAATTGTGAAAAAAGGTATAGTACAATGCGCGGAAGGTAGGAAACTATTTCATGAAATGACCGTTCATGAGAACTTACGATTGGGTGGCTATATTCACCGCCGAAAAAAGTCACAGTTAAATCAATCATTGGCTGAAGTCTATGCGCTCTTCCCCATTTTAGAAGAGAAGAAACGGGAGCCAGCTGGATCATTAAGTGGCGGTCAACAGCAAATGCTTGCAATCGGAAGAGCATTAATGGCAAAACCAAAGCTAATCTTAATGGATGAACCATCGATTGGGCTTGCTCCTTTAATTGTTGATCAGATGTTTTCTATTATTAAAGAGATAAATCAAAGCGGCACAACAGTATTACTAGCTGAACAAAACGCAAATGCAGCGCTAAAGATTGCCAATCGTGGCTATGTAATTGAAAATGGCAAGATAACTTTACACGGTACTACTGAAGCGTTATTGGCAGATGATGTGATACGAAAAGCTTATATTGGTGCTTGATTGCTGGTTCGTACATCCACGAAGGTTGAAATGCTTGAACAGTATAAGGCCTGGCACGATAGAAATAAAATACTTCATTTAGAAAGGATTATCCTCACTAAATGAAGTATTTTTTAAACGGTTAGAACTAATTTTCCTGTTGTTTTTCTTCCTTGCAATTGTCGATGAACTTCTGCTGCTTCTTCTAGTGGAAAAGTTCCACCTATTGTGAGTTCTAATTCTCCATTTCCAAGTAACTCAAGAAGTTCCCGTAGACTCGTTTGAAATAGCTCTTGTTTCATCATAATCTGTGGTAAGAAAAAGCCGATTACCGATTGATTTCTACGCATTAAAGCAGATGGATTAAAGTCTGCTTGTTCCCCACTTGCCGCTCCATAAACAACTAAACGACCGAATGGTGCTAATGTTCGAAGTGTCTTATGAAAGACATCGCCACCTACCATCTCAAGGGCAACGTCCACTCCCTTGCCACCAGCTGCAGCGCGTACCTTATCTTCCCAGCCTTCTTCTGTGTAGTTAACGAGATAATCCGCTCCCAATCCCTTTGCCAAATTCAGCTTTTCTTCTGTGCTAGCAGTTGCTATCACTTTGCCCGCTCCGAATTTCTTTGCTAATTGGACTGCTAATGAACCGACACCACCAGCTGCAGCATGGACAAGAACCGTTTCTCCCTCTTCTAATCTCCCCATTGTTTTCAACACATGATAAGCTGTTAGACCTTGAAGCGGTAAAGCTACAGCTTTTTCAAATGACAAGCCATGAGGAATTGGAATAAGTACATTGGCAGGAATACGAACATATTCCGTATAACCACCAGACTCTATTAAGGATACGACATGGTCTCCTTCTTTTACATGCTTAACGTTTGAACCAACTTTTGCCACAATACCAGCAACTTCTGCTCCTGGAATAAAGGGTAATTCAGTCGGGACAACGTATTGTCCCTCCCTCCTTGCAGTATCCGCATAATTCACTCCAATTGCTTTTACTTCAAGTAAGACATCATTTTCCCCGATTTCCGGAATATCCTTTTCGACCATATCTAACACTTCAGGTCCACCGAATTTTGTTAGTTGCACTGCTTTCATCATTCCATTACCTCCCAGAAATATCTCTTTCTATATTAATTGGCGCTGTTAAAGTTTAATGTTGTAATGAGGATAAACCCGCTTCGGAAATATACTACGCGCATCCTTAGGCGGCTGGTGAGCTTCCTCGCACGCAAGCGTACTGCGGGATCTCACCTATGCCTTTCCTCCCGCTGGAGTCTACGTATATTTCCGAAGCTCAATTTAATCTTCTAATTTCTTATTGGATAAAATATCAACATTAAGCTTTAACATAGCCTATAAATTAAATATCCTTTGCAGTAGTTACTGCATGCTGAATTAAATTTTGAACAAAGCGGTCAAAATGCGCGAATCGTATGTCATTTGTTTGGCCCTTTTTATAGCGGTAATAAATCTGTTGACAGATTACAGCCAACTTAAAGTATGCAAACGTAATATAATAATGAATGTTAGTGAGATCACGTCCGCTTTTATTTGCATAACTTTCCAAAAATTCATCACGTGTAAAGAAACCATCCATTACCGTTACAAACGGATCACCCAATCCATATTTTATTATTTTTGGATCATCTGCTTGAATCCAATAACTCATTGCTGCTCCAAGGTCTGCGAGCGGATCACCAATGGTTGTCATTTCCCAATCAAAGAGACCTGTCATTTCAGAGAAATCAGTTGAGAACATGGCATTATTCAATTTGTAATCATAGTGGATGATTGTATATTCCTTTGCAGATGGGATATTCTTTCCAAGCCAAGCCGTCAAGCGGTCTACATTTTTAATTTCGTCTGTTTTTGCTTGTTCGTAGCGTTTGATCCACCCACCTACTTGGCGCTCCATAAATCCTTCTGGCTTTGAAATCTGAAGCAAATCTGTTTTTCTATAATCAACTTGATGGAGATCAACTAACTTATCTACCATCAACTCCGAAATCTTCCTACCATCTGAAGGTTTGTATACATATCCTTTCGGAAACTCTGTATCTAGAACAATCCCTTTCCGTCTTTCCATAATAAAGAAGGGACTTCCAATTACTGCTTCGTCATCTGAGAAAACAAATGGCTTTGGTGCAGTTTGGAAATGGGGATGTAATTGCGATAAAATGGTGTACTCCCTTTCCATATCATGTGCCTTCTTCGCGACTGGCCCAAGCGGTGGTCTGCGTAGCACTGCCTCCCAAGAACCAATACGCAATAAATAGGTTAAATTTGAATGCCCTGCACTAAACTGTTCAATTTCTAAATGACCAACAGGTGTTTCCGGTAGATGTTTTTTAATAAATTCTATCAATGTCTGTGTACGAATCTCTTCTCCTTCTCGTACTTGGATCGTGTCACGAAATGCAGCTTCCATCCCATCTCCTCCTCTACTTGAGCGTAAGGGGTAGTAACTTATTCTTTATTGAATCTGTTATTGCTACAGACTCCTGTTTGGTAATGTCAAAGTATACGAGGGTTGCTTCTCCCTTTGCAATCAACTCTCCAGTTGCTTTATTATAAATATTACTAATTACCGTTAAGCTTTTTGTGCCAATTCGTGAAACAATCGTATCTACTTTTAATATTTGGCCATAATAACCTTGTTGGATAAAATCACATTTTGTTGAAGCTAAAAGAAAGGCAAACTCCTTATTCCCTACTTCTAGTCCTGCGTCTTGTAAAAACTCAATTCGAGACATCTCAAGATAAGTGAAATAACTAACATTATTGATATGGCCTAATAAATCCGTTTCATTTAATCGAACCTTAATTTCCACAAACATCCCTCCAAAATAGAAAATCCGGATATTCTACTTAGATGACTAGATTTGTTTGTTTTTTTCAATTCCTTTTAATAACATTGTAGAAAACATTTCCACTAGGTTCTCGGTAGATACTTCGCCACCGGGCCTATACCAATTATAGCTATAGTTTGTAATACCTAAAATTCCAAAGGCTGTAATATCAGGGCGTAGGTCTTCACGAAATTCTCCACCCTCAATCCCGTCCGAGACAATTTTTTCAATGTTTAACCTGAATTGCTGACGTTTTTCTCTTATTTCAGTAATATGTTTTTCCCCTAAATGACGCATTTCTCGAAAAAACACCCTACCACTTGGTCCTTTATCCGTAATATCGCTAATCAACATATGAATAATCTTGGTAAGTTTTTGTCTTTGTGTCGTATATTCATCATCAAGAATCGCTTTCTGTCTCGTCAAAAGATCTGTAATATAATCCAAATGGATATTCATAAGAAGCTGCTCTTTACTAGAAAAATAATAATAGAATGTTCCCTTTGTTACCTCTAATTCATCTACAATATCCTGGATCGATGTTTGACTGAATCCTTTTCTTTCAAATAGTAAAATACTGTGCTGTGTTAATTTATCTTTCATTTAAATTCCCCGCTTTTGTGAAATTCTGTATTGTTCTTTTAACATACCACATCGTATAAATAAGTCACTAACAAAAGGATAAAACAGTGACAAAGTAATGAGGTAGTTATTAGAAAAAGATTCAACGAAACGATAATAGATTAATAGGCATGCGCACCACCATCAACCGTTAGGATATCGCCACTCACATAGTCTGATGCCTTTGATGCTAAAAAGAGTGCAGCACCTTTCAAATCAGAATCGTCTCCTAACCGTTGAAGTGGCGTACCCCTTAAAATTTTGTCTTTTCCGTGTTCAATTAGTGCCTTCGACATCTTCGTTGGGAAGAACCCTGGCGCAATCGCATTTACATTAATATTATACTTACCCCACTTTACGGCTAAATCCTTCGTAAATGCCATTACAGCTCCCTTACTCGTGTTATAGCCAATCGTCTGCATAAAGGGCGGTGTTCCACCAAAGCCAGCAGTTGAAGCGATATTAATGATTTTGCCACTCTGCTCTCTAATCATCACTTTTCCAACAGCTTGGCTCATGAGAAAAGTACCTGTAACGTTAACATTCATTACTTTTTCCCAGGCATCATAAGGCATCTCTTCAACAGGAGCTCCCCATGTTGCGCCACTATTATTAACTAAAATATCTATTCTACCAAAATGTTCTACCGTTTTCTCGACTACATGATCTATCTCCTCACGATTTGTCACATCACATTTAAATGCCAGTGAATCTACGCCAATCTGACGAATCTCCTCACTCATTGCTTCACAAGCTTCAAGATTTCTGGAGCAAATCACTACATTTGCACCAGCTTCTGCAAATCCTCGAGCAATTTGTGCACCCAAGCCACGCCCACCACCAGTAACAATTGCTGTTTTCCCATCTAACTTAAATAAATCGAATATATGCATGTATTTATCCTCCATTGGACAAGGGGACAGGTACCTTGTCTATTAAATAGTTTTATAGTTTTGTAGTTCATATTTAGCGATTTGTCTCAGGTGGACTTCGTCTGGACCATCTGCTAAACGAAGTGTTCTAGCATTTGCCCACTGTGCTGCAAGTGAATAATCATCACTAACACCAGCACCTCCATGAACTTGGATGGCACGATCAATCACGCGTAAAGCCATATTTGGTGCAACAACTTTAATCATGGCAATCTCTGCTTTTGCCGCTTTATTTCCAACGGTATCCATCATATAGGCTGCTTTTAAGGTTAGAAGACGCGCTTGCTCAATTTCAATCCGTGAATCAGCAATCATCTCCTGCACCACACCTTGACTCGCAAGACTTTTTCCAAAAGCTTCACGACTTTGAGAACGCTTACATAAATCCTCAAGTGCGCGTTCAGCTGCACCAATTAATCGCATACAATGATGGATTCTTCCTGGTCCGAGCCTTCCTTGTGCGATCGCAAATCCCTTCCCCTCACCCCAAATTATATTGGATGCTGGAACCCGCACATTTTCAAACGTAATTTCCGCATGTCCATGTGGAGCATGATCGTAACCAAAGACAGGTAACATTCTTACCACTTCCACACCCGGTGTATCTAAAGGAACGAGAATCATCGATTGTTGTTCATGTCTCGCGGCATTTGGGTCTGTTTTTCCCATCACAATACCTATCTTACATCGTGGATCACCTGCACCAGAGGACCACCATTTTCTACCGTTAATAACGTATTCATCGCCATCACGGGAAATACTCGTTTGAATGTTTGTCGCATCACTTGACGCTACATCTGGTTCTGTCATTGAAAAACAAGAGCGAATCTCTCCTGCCAATAGCGGCTTTAGCCACGTTTCCTTCTGTTCCTCTGAACCATATCGATCAAGCACTTCCATATTTCCTGTATCTGGTGCATTACAATTGAATACTTCTGGACCAATTAGTGAGCGACCCATTATTTCACAGAGTGGTGCATATTCTAAATTAGAAAGCCCTGCACCATTTTCACTATCTGGTAGGAATAAATTCCACAACCCCTGCTCTTTTGCTTTTTCTTTTAATTCTTCCATAATCGGTGGAACACTTGTCCAACGATTCTCTTGAGCGTTTAATTGCTCGTTATACAATGCTTCATTGGGATACACATGCTCCTCCATAAAGTGAAGCAATTTCTCCTGTAATTTGATGACTTTAGGCGAATATGCAAAATTCATTATTTCCCTCCTCAACCTCAAACAGACTGACCGTATAGTATGTTCAGAATATTAAAGTTAATTATAAACAATTAAATGGAGAAAAGCAAGATGGAAGATTGATATTTTACTGCGGAAGCTAGGCACCTAAATAAGTCTAGATAAAATAGGACAGATTCACATGGAATCTGTCCTTATGTCTTTTATTATTGAGCTGTATACCCACCATCAACAATCAATGAGTTACCAGTCATGAAGCTAGAGTCGTCGCTTGCCATGAATAGTACTGCTTTTGCCATATCTTCTGGTGTACCTAAGCGTTTCATTGGTGTTGCGTTTGTTAGGAATTCACGATCTGTTTCACCTAAGATTGGTGTTTCGATGAACCCTGGACTTAGTGAGTTAACGCGAATATTACGTTCTGCATATTCTAAAGCTAGTGAACGAGTTAAGTTAACTACACCAGCTTTTGCTGCGTTATATGCTGCACTTCCAGGTGATCCTACCCAACCATACATAGAAGCTGTATTAACGATATTCCCGCTACCTGCTTTTAAGAATTCTCTAATTGCAGCTTGTGCAACTAGGAATACGCCGTCCAAGTCAACTTCCACTGTTCTTCTCCACTCTGCGTACGTTAATTCTTCTGTTGGTTTTACTGCACCAATTCCAGCGTTATTGAATAACACATCAACTTTACCGAATGTTTTTATTGTTGTATCGAAGATGTTTTTTACTTCTTCTTCATTTGTTACGTCAGCTTTTACGAAAATAGCTTCTGTACCCTCAGATTTCAATTCTTCTATAAATGCAGCGCCTTTTTCTTCGTTCATATCTACTAAAACTAATTTAGCACCTTCTGTACCAAATAGTTTTGCTGTTGCAGCACCAATTCCAGAAACCCCACCTGTAATGACTGCTACTTTATCTTGTAATTTGCCCATTATTTATTCCCCCTGTATAATATTTTTGATGTACCCTTCTGTTTGGAAGGGCTTACAACTCTTAGTATAGTGCTTAATTTGTCACAAACCAATCCACAATATATTTCGTTTTGACGATTAAATAGACAGATAGTGTCTCTTTGTCTGGTTGATTAAATGATAATATTGTTTTTAGGGGGAAAAAGATGACGACTCCAAGAAGAAACAGAACAAAAGAACATTTCCAACTTGCATTGATTGATTTAATTAAAGAGAAAGGCTTTCACGCTGTCACTGTGTTAGACATTGTTGAGCAAGCGCAATACAATCGAAGTACTTTCTACACCCATTACCACGATAAATATGATTTAGCTGAGGATTTGCTTCATAGTAAACTTGACGGGATAAAACAAGCTATTAGTAAGCAGTATAATTTGGTTCGTACAATTCATACTGATAATCTAAAAGCAAGATCCTTTCAGTTCATTGGCTATATCTATGATAATCGCAATTTTTTTGAACTGATAAAATATAAAGATACCATTCCCGACCTACATACGATGTTCCCACAAACGATTTTAGAAATTTATCAGGAGCATTTTTTATTTAAAACAATTAATGATATACCTGTAAATATGGATTACTTCACGCGTTATACAGCTTATGGCTTTTATGGTCTATTATCACATTGGATTAATACCAATTTTGAGACTTCTCAAGAAGCGTTTATTGATGAGATTATTAAGTTATCGAAAACACATATGGCAGCTGTGAAGTATGTGGGCGAGAAGAAATAGACTTAGCAGTGCTAACGCTTGACACACAACCATGTTTTCATATAGAAAACGTGTAAATAACAGTAAATCTTGGTATAATAATTAAAGAAGTCCATACAATATTAAAAACCGTCCCATGCTCTAACATGGAACGGTTACAATAGACCAACCCCAACAAGAGGGGAAGTCACAGTTAAGGAAAAAATAATCCCTCACAGGCCTGGCTAAGCACAGGAGGGATTATTTTTTATTGGAATTGGACATGAAAAAGTGAAACTTCAATCAGTGGGGGGGTTCTTCACCCCCACTGATTGTTAGTTGAACCATTCGGGCCTTTACTGGCTGTTGATCCCCACTTACAATTCTTAAAGCCTCCGAGTTCTTGCAGCGGGGATCTTACAGACAGTTAATCTGCGATAAAAGCTATTAACATGCCGAAAGAAATCATCAGCGCTAATACTTGATCCATATCCATAGGCTACACCTCCCTCCTTGAGAAAAACATCAAAAAGGAAACTGTGCCTAACCCCTCATGTGAAGCCGTTCTATTGTATATTAAATTATACCATAACAGAACATTTGTTTCTATCTATTTTTTCTTATGTTTATACGATATTCTATTACTAAATTCCATTTTCACACTTTTTGTCTCGTAGGTGCCATATGCACCGCCTTATCTGATAATCCTTCCACTGCTTCCAACAATGTTTCGTTAAAACTTGGGTGTGGGTATAAAGGAAATGCTACATCCTCATCTCTTCCTACCATTTCAAGCGCCACTGTCCCTGTACCAATCAATTCAATAGCTCCTGCACCAATGGTATGAAAACCTAAAAGCAAGTCTGTTTCCTCATCTTTAATAACTTTCGAGACGCCACTTTTTTCATTCGTAATCATTGCCATGCCGTTACCACTATATGCAAATTGACTTGTTTTTACTTTATATCCTTGTTCTATCGCTTCCTCTTCCGTTAAACCGACAGAAGCAATTGGTGGGATGCTATGTACAATCGTCGGTAGAAATGTCAAATCAACCTCAATATTTATTCCAGCGATTGTTTCTGCAGCAACTTTTCCTTGTTTCATTGCTTTTACAGCTGATAGAGGTCCACTTGTCGCATCTCCAATTGCGAATACATTTGGAAGTGTCGTTCGCATTTGGTTATCTGTCTGAATGAAATTATTGTTTGTCATCTCGAGATGAAGTCGCTCCAAACCCAAAGTCGCCACATTCGCACTACTTTTCATAGATACATAAAGTTCGGTTCCTACTTCTGTAAACGTGTTACCGTCCTTTGACATTTTTACTGCTACTTCATTTTCACTTGAGGTTACTTCGTCAATCTGAATACCATGATGAACTTTTATTTTTTCTTTCTTTAAGATTCGTTTAAATTCACGATTTATCGTTGCATCAAATGGAAAGTCATTTTTCCCCTCATCTAGAAGTATTGTTACGTCAGCACCAAGATTGCGATAACTAAAAGCAACTTCAAGCGAAATGTAATCACTTCCGTAAACGATTAGCTCTTTTGGGATGGTGGATAAATTATAAATCTCATCATTCAAATAAATATATTTTCTATCATCCGGTAAAAACTCTGGATATATAGCTTTACTGCCTGTCGCAATGATCGCATGATTGAATTCATAGATATCAAATTGATGCCCAACTTCAACACCTATCCGGTTTTCGGCAGTGAAATTAGCTTCGCCGTATATGATTTCAATTTTATTTGCTGCACATAATGCCTCAATCCCTTTTCGTAGTTGGGTGATGGTTTTTTCTTTGTAGTTTAACAATTCCTTATAGTCAAAGGACACTTCTTTTGTTGATATTCCTAAATTGGCTAGGTTAGAAATCGATGCCAACTCTTTCGCTGCATGAGCAAAAACCTTGGAAGGAATACAACCTTTATTCAAACAGACGCCACCAAGTTTCTCTTTTTCTATTAAAGTAACTTGGAGGCCCAGCTGTGCTGCTCGGATAGCAGCAGTATACCCGCCAGGTCCTCCACCAATAATCACTAGATCACGGGTTTCCACAAATTCTCCTACAACCATTTATACCAACTCCAATAATAGATTTTTCGGTTCTTCGATTAACGCGACAAATCTATTGATGAAATTAACGGATAACACACCATCTGCAACCCTGTGGTCGAAAGAGAAAGATAGATTCATCATCGAGCGAATCGCAATTTCGTCGTTTTCCATGACAACTGGTACCTTTTTGGTTTTATGGAAGGAGATAATGCCTGTTTCTGGGTGATTGATAATCGGTGTCGCGGCCATTCCACCAAGCGGACCGACGTTACTAATTGTAAAGGTTCCATTTTTCATATCTCGCGCTTCTAATTTCCCGTCCTGCGCTTTCTTTGTTAGTGCCTTCATTTCATTGTGCACTTCTCGTATAGACTTTTTCTCAACATGATGCATCACCGGCACCAATAAGCCTGCTTTGGTGTCTGTAGCAAGGCCAATATTATATGCTTTTGACAAACGAATCACTTCATTTTCTTCATCAAGCTTTGCATTAAAGACAGGATAATCTTTTAATGCAATTGCGACAGCTTTAATAAAAAATGCGACAACGGAGATGTTTTCTCCCATTTCTTTAAGCTCTTTTCGCCATTCCATAATATTCGTCAAGTCCACTTCTTCAAAATGTGTGACATGTGGAATTGTTTGCAGGGAATGACTCATTTTCTTAGCTATTTGTCTTCGGATACCTGTAAAAGGAATCGTCTCTTCCTCGATATCTTCTGTAACTCTCTCAACATGCGACTCTTTGGAAGTTTTATCATCTTCTATCACGGCGGAGCCTTTGTTAATAAACTGATATACATCATCATCCGTTACTCTATTAGTTGGTCCTGTCCCTTTAATTTGTTCGATGTCTACTCCATTTTCCCTTGCGATTTTCCGAGTATATGGTGCAGCTAAAATACGCTGAGACCTGTTAACGGACACCGTTTTTTCACCAGGCTGAAGAATGGATGATTTTTTTAAAACATCCTCTTCGTCTTTCTCTTCTTCAATGGGGGCTTCCTTACCACTTGAAATTTTCATAATGACTGTTCCTACATGAATCGTTTCTCCTGTTTTAAAATAAATTTCCTGTATTGTTCCAGCTGTTGGTGAAGGAATTTCAGCAACCATTTTATCGGTTTGCATCTCAACTAATGGTTGGTCCACCTTTACTTCGTCTCCCACATTGACAAAGTAATTTAAAATTTCTCCTTCACTCATTCCCTCACCAATATCGTGAAATTTTACTTCCATTTATTATTCACCTCCTAAAAATGCACAACTTTTTCAATTGCCGCTTCGACTCGTACTGGCGTTGGTAAATATTCATTTTCAAGCGCGAACATTGGAACCGGAACATCAAATCCAGTGACACGTTCAATTGGCGCTTTTAAATAAAGAAAGGAAGTATCATTGATGATTGAGGTGATTTCACTACTGACACCACCTGTAGAATGAGCTTCATGCACAATGACGACTCGACCTGTTTTTTGAACAGATTCCGCAATGATGTCTTTATCAAGCGGGTATAAGGTTCTCATATCAATCACATCGCAAGAGATACCTTGCGTTTTCTTTAGGTTTTCCGTTGCCTTCTGAATAATCGGCATCATCGCTCCCCAACCAATCACGGTGACATCTTCGCCTGTTTCAAGCTGTTTTCCCTCACCGAGATTCACTGTATATTTTCCAGTTGGCACATCGCCTCGTTCGCCACGATATAGTCGCATTGGTTCTAAAAATAAAACTGGATCCGGATCTTCGATAGCTGCGATTAGTAAGCCTTTTGCATCGTAAGCATTTGAAGGACAAACTACTTTGATTCCTGGTAAATGGGTAAACAATGCTTCGACACTATCTGAATGGATTTCCGGCGATCTTACACCTGCACCATACGGGGCACGGATAACAATTGGTAAATGATAATGTCCCATTGTTCGGGCGCGAGTTCTTGTGACATGTGTTGCGATTTGTTCATATGCAGGGTAAATAAACCCAAGAAACTGAATTTCAACAATTGGTTTTAATCCGTTCAATGCCATTCCGACAGCTGTACCGACAAATCCTGCCTCACTAAGTGGTGTATCAATCACCCTTTTTTCACCGAATTGCTTTTGCAATCCATCCGTCGCTCGGAATACGCCGCCATTGACCCCAATGTCTTCCCCTAATAATAATGTATTCTTATCCATTTCTAGCATTGTCTGAAGGGCATCGTTTATTGCTTGGATCAGCGTCAATGATTTTGTCTTTTCTTTTTGCTGTTCGATACTTTCTTTCATAGATATGACCATCGTTTTCAGTCCCCCATCAGCATTTTCTTTTGCTCACTAATTGTCCATGTTGGCTCGGCAAAAACATAATCGAACATATCCGATACATTTGGTTTCTCGTACGTTTCCATTTCAGAAACAGCATTTTCAATTTCAGTATCAATCTCTTGTTGTTTATCAGTCGACCACGCGTCATCCCACATGTCTTTGTTCTTCATCATTTTTTCCAGACGTAATAATGGATCAAGCGCGTCACGCATTGAATCACTTTTTTCTTGGTCGCGATATTTCGATGGATCGTCAGCAGTCGTATGTGCGCCGAATCGCCATGTTACTGCTTCAATCAATGTTGGTCCTTCTCCGTTTCTTGCTCTTTCAAGTGCTTCTTTCACAGCAAAATGCACAGCAAAAACATCTGCTCCATCCACACGCACACCTGGAATGCCATACGCTTCTGCTTTTTGTGCAATGGTTTCTGAATTCATTTGTTTTTCTATTGGAAGGGATATTGCATATCCATTGTTTTGGTTAAAAAATACTACTGGTGCTTGGTAGACACTCGCTATATTTATCCCTTCATGAAAATCGCCTTCTGAAGTAGCCCCATCCCCGAAGTAAACAATCACAGCATTATCCGTTCCTTTATATTGTTCAGCCATCGCCGCTCCTGTTGCATGTGGAAGCTGTGTTGCAATCGGAACTGCTGCAGGAAAGATTCTTTTTTCCTTAGAGGGCACATTCCCTTCGACACGTCCGTTCCAATAAAGTAAATTTTTTACCATATCCGCCCCAAATGTTAATGTTGCTCCGTGATCTCGGTATGTCGGAAATAACCAGTCCTCATCCCTTAAAGCGAGTGAACTTCCAACTTGCGCACCTTCTTGCCCTTCGAATGGAACATAGGTCCCGATTCTACCTTGTCGTTGTAAGGCCCTACCTTTTTTATCATAGGTTCTTAACCTGAGCATATGGTAATAAAATTGTTTGGCCTTTTCTTCCGTGACTTCTGCTTCATGTTCATTGGAGACAACTTTACCTGTCTGGTCAACGATTTGAAGAAGGGGGTACTTATTTTTCATTCTACTCACACATTCCTTTCTTAACGATTATTATTTGAAAAAACCCACTTCGGTCTATTTGTGCGGGTATAGAAATTATTCAAGTGGCGTTGTTCTGTAAGTTTCTGCTGACATTTTATTTTTGCTGCTTCACTTGTTGGAATGCAATCCAGCTTGGCACGCTCATAGATTTCTATAAGAGAATGATAGATTTCTTTCGTCTTTAAAAGAACTCTTTGTTTATTCGGGCCGTATAACTCATCTGCAATTTGGATTAAACCACCTGCGTTCACGATATAATCTGGTGCAAATAGAATCCCCTTCTCATCTAGTCTTCTTCCATGACTTTCCTTATGAAGTTGATTATTCGCGGATCCAACAATTGCTTTTACTTTTAAATGCTCGATTGTTTCATCGTTGATGACCGCACCCATTGCACATGGCACGAAAACATCTGCATCTGTACGATATATTTCTTCACTTTTCACTACTTGGACTGTGCCCCCAAGCTCTTTAGCCCTGGTTAAAATATTTTCTATGCTATCTTCATTAATATCTGTGACATATAAAATCGCTTCTTCTTGTAGCAAATGTTCCGCAACTTTGAAGCCAACTTTCCCTAATCCTTGGATTGCATATTTTTTACCTGCTAGACTGTCCGTTCCAAATAAATATTGATTTGTTGCCTTTAAAGCATAAATAACACCTTGGGCTGTAGGGATAGAGGTATCTCCACCACCACCATGTTCTTCAGGAACCCCGTTAATGAAGTTGGTTTCTTTTAAAGCTTGAACAAAATCATCCATGGTTGTTCCCATGTCCGTTCCTGTGTAAAAGCGACCATTTAAGGAATCAACATATTGACCGAAAACCCGAAACATTGCAGGTGTTTTATCCTTCTTTGGATCTCCAATAATAACTGCTTTTCCACCGCCGAAATCAATTCCAGCGGCAGCACATTTGTAAGTCATGCCTTCTGACAAACGGAGTACATCATCAAGTGCATCATTCACACTGGCATAGGGATACATTCTCGTTCCACCCAAGGCAGGTCCAAGTGTCGTATCGTGGATTGCGATAATTGCTTGCAGTCCTGTTTCAGGGTCGTTACAAAACACGACTTGTTCATGCCCAGCTATCTTTTGAAACATATCCTGTTCAGTTGTTTCTACTTTTTCAAGCTGTTTCAATATAAATCCCTCCATAATTAGAACGTAACGTTATTTTCTAAGTGACAGCGCTTTCATTTTGGTGTTTTTAGCAAAGCCTAGGAAACTATTCAATTGGTATTGAATAAGCTACTAGTTTGTTATCTGTTAACGGTTAACCGTCTTGTAGTAAAAAAAATTAAATACTTATGGACGAAGAAGTTTTTTAGTTGTTTTCAATATGTAGCAAGACTCCTTCTAATCCATTTTTAATATGCATACGGATCATTTTTACCGCTTCCGTTTCGTCCCCCTTTATTATTAATTCGTAGAGACGTTCATGCTCTTCAATGAAAGAGGGATAAAATTGTCCACCAACCATGCTATTACGCATATAATGAACTTTCATTTTAATAACTTCTAGTAATTCGATTAATTGATTATTTTTTGATGCATGAAAAATAATCGTATGAAATTGTTGATCCAGTTCCCCAAGAAGCATGCTATGCTCTAACGTATTTTTTGTCTCACTAATATTGTTTCTTAATTGCTCGCGCTCTTTATCAGTGATATTTTTAATAGCTAGTTTGATAGCCAATGTTTCTAAACTTTCTCGGCACTGAAATATCTCGATGATGTCTTGGACAGTAGGTTGATAGACACGAACAAAGCCATTATTATAAATAAGTAATCCGTCCTGAATTAGCATTCGGATTGCCTCTCTCACTGGACCTCGACTAATCCCTAGCTGACTCGCTACTTTCGCTTCAACAATACGTTCCGAAGGCTTTCGCTCACCTTCCATGATTGATTTTTTTAAAATATGATAAGCTTGCAGGTGAAACGATTCCGATTTTATAATGCTCATCCGATCCCCTCCTAGGCACCGATGATTAGAATGTCAAAGCCATCTTTTGATATATATGCTTCCACTAACACAAAGATACAAGAATAACCGCCTTAACTCCGATAACCACTCCAATGAGTGACAATATTAGCCTAATACTGCTCGATCACTTTCAAATTGTTCTCCACGTATTTCTTGGAACGCATGCAATAATTTTTCAATGGTTAGAGATTGCTTTTCTTCTCCCTTTACATCAAAAATAACCTGACCTTTATCCATCATAAACAATCTGTTCCCTAAATCGAGTGCCTGCTGCATATTATGGGTAACCATAAGTGTTGTCAGTTCAAATTTCTCAACTACATCATAGGTCAGTTCTGTAATTAACTTCGCTCTTGCGGGATCAAGTGCTGCAGTATGTTCATCTAACAATAAAATATCTGGTTCTGTAAAAGTTGCCATAAGTAGCGAAAGCGCTTGTCGTTCTCCACCTGAAAGGAGGCCAACTTTGGCTGTAAGACGATCTTCTAAACCTAAATTAAGCGTTTCTAGATAGTCTCTAAATAACTTTTTACGCTTTGCTGTAACTCCATATCGCATTTTTCTTTTTTTGTCACGAGCATATGCCATTGCTAGATTTTCTTCAATCGTCATCGATGGTGCCGTTCCAGCCATTGGATCTTGAAACACCCTGCCAATATATGCTGAACGTTTATACTCTGGAAGATGAGTAACGGCTTTATGATTAATCATTACTTCCCCAACGTCTGGAATTTGATTACCTGAAATAACATTCATTAAGGTTGATTTTCCCGCACCATTACTACCAATTACCGTTACAAAATCACCTTTTTCCAAGGTTAGATTAATCGACTGTAATGCTCGCTTTTCATCAGGTGTCCCTTCATTAAAGGTTACTGAAATATCTTGTAATTGAAGCATACTAAGACGCCGCCTCCTTGACTTTCTGTTGATGAAGAAGTTCCTGCTTTTTTATACGTCGCTTTCTGTCCTTCTGCATAAGCATTACTTTTGGTGCTACTAAAGCTGCAATTACGAGTACTGCGGTAATCACTTTCATATCTCCTGTTTCTAAAAATTCAACACGGAGTGCCATTGTAACGACAATACGATACACTATCGCTCCACCAATTACTGCTAGCGTGGTTCTAGCAATCGTCTTCGTACCGAATAATGCCTCTCCGATTATTACTGAAGCAAGTCCTATAACAATTAACCCAATCCCCATCCCTACATCTGCAAATCCGCCATATTGAGCAATCAATGCACCAGAAAATGCAACAAGGGCATTAGAGAATCCTACACCCAAGATAATTAAGGAGTCTGTATTTGCTGAGAGACTTCGAATCATTCTTTTGTTATCACCTGTAGCTCGGAGTGCGAGTCCAACTTCTGTTTTTAAAAAGAAGTCTGTAAGTAGCTTAATGATAACGGTTACAATAATCATAATTAAAAGAATGGCCCATGTTCCTGGCATTCTATCAATTCCAATAGATGTTAAAATTCCATTTAAAAATGTATTAATCCCGGTACTTGCCCAGACCGTTTCCAGTTGCCTGAAAATCGTTGATTCGTTCAATAATGGTAATGTAGGCTGTCCCATTATTCGTAAATTTATAGAATAAAGAGCAATCATCATAAGAATTCCAGAGAGCAATGCATTGATCTTTCCTTTTGTATGCAAAATTCCCGTAATACAACCAGCGAGAAAACCTGCTCCAGCGGCCATTATTGTTGCCAGTATTGGTGGAACCCCACTAATTATTGAAATCGAGGCAACAGCAGCTCCTGTAACAAAGCTTCCATCAACTGTTAAATCAGGAAAGTCCAGTACACGAAAACTTAAGTAAACCCCCAATGCCATAATTGCATAAATAATTCCTGATTCAAACGCGCCAAATAATGAAATAAACATGATGCCCTCCTATTCCCATTGAAAGTTTGGAATGAAATCATTCGACACTCGTTAAAAGGATTCGAATTCTTTCTTCTGAACCGAATCCTTCCTAACGACCGCCTTGTTCTATGCATATGATAGAAAAGCAATTGCATTTCTTGAACTACAGTTTTTATCTCATTCAGATTAACTTAATCATTATTCTAATTATGATGGATCTACAAATTCTGCAATGTCATCCCATTCATCATTCCACTCAATTGCTTGTTCCTCTGCAGCTTGTTTATTAATAAATAATTGAGTTTCCTTCGGGTATTCTGCTGGGAAATCTTTCGTAGTTTTATCCCCAATTAAAATTTCTGCGGCCATTTCTCCTGAACGATAGCCTATAGAAAAGTAATCAATTCCAAATGTAGCAAAACCGCCTTTTCCTAATGAATCTGGTTCACCAACAATAAGAGGAATACTCTGATCTCTAGCTACGCCAACAACACTTTCTAATGCAGAAACAACCGTATTATCCGTTACAATGAAAAATACATCTGCCTCTCCTACAAGGGTTGTAGCTGCTTGTTGAACTTCAGATGAATTTGCTACTGTTCGTTCAATCGTACTTAAACTCGTTCCTTGAACAGCTTCTTCTACTGCATCAATCTGAACTACAGAGTTCGCTTCACCTGCATTGTAAATCAAACCAATCGTTGCTCCTTCAAAATACGTATCAATAAAGTCAATGGTTGATCCAATGGAATCTGGGTGTAAATCAACTACACCAGTTATATTGTCTTCTCCTTCATCCATCGATTCGATAAGACCTGCTTCTACCGCATCGGTTACAGAGGTGAAAACAATTGGAATATCACTTGTCGCTTGTAGAGCTCCCATTGCACTCGGGGTAGAGTTTGCAAAAATTAAGTCAACATCATCAGCAACAAACTTTTGAGCAATCGTACTCACATTATTCTGATCGCCCTGTGCACTTTGAAAATCATATTCAATCTTTAATCCAGCATCTTCAAGTGCTTTCTGGAACCCTTTATAAGCTTGGTCAAGTGAAGGGTGCTCAACAATTTGTGTCGCTCCTACGATATAGGTTTCCCCGCTCGAAGCAACTGCCTCTTCTGCCTCACCATCTCCATCACCACAAGCAGCTAGTACGATACTGCTCATCAATATAATTAAAGCGAACTGTAGCCATCTTTTCATGAATATTCCCCCTCATTTACTATGTTTTAAATATTGCGATAATTTTAGTCGCAGGTATACCTTTTTCGTCTACTCACAAGCTCACTTCTGCCTATCATTTATCACATCCCTATTACAAAATGTTTGATGATAATTTTGCTTGTATTCCTGTCCAACTTTTACTAAAAAAGATTTCGAATGCGCGCTCTTTGCTCTTCAAAACCTTACCGTAATGTATACCGCTCTAGATGTCATTCATGTTTTTAAAGAATACCTTTCCCATGATATAACTAAAAAAAACATGACGTTATTTATACGTCATTTTATCACCAGGGTGTTAGCGTGTCAACTAGATATTAGAATTTTCCGTCATATGATTTTCATGAGGTAAACATGAATTTTATAATATATTGGATTAAAGATAATTCGTTTTATGAATCGACTTTCAATGTAGTTCTTTGTTAGTAAACAGACTCTTCTAGTTTATTAGGGTTTCCGTTAAAAGGGGTCTCGGAAGTTTTTATGGAATTGGTTGGACAGCCATCTCTTGCATCTTCCACGTCATCAATTAGTTCGTCTGGAATTTCTTCTGTCCCTTCATTATCATCCAAGTGAACAAATGAAAGTCCTTCATCACAGTATTCAAAAACATCTGGAGCCGATGCGCCACATGCACCACATGAAATACAAGTTTCTCTGTCAACAATACAATACATGATATACACTCCTTATTAAATATGATATGAATGCTCTTTTTGAAAAAAATTAAACAATCCGATTTGGCTCATTTTCTTGTTCTTTTAGTACCTTTTCCATATTTGTTGTACTATGAATTGGTTGTACTCTCATTTTAGGATCTAAACTAGCTTTTGCATTATTGATTGCTGTTGGTGCTTCACCAAAACCAGTTGCTAGCAATTTTACCTTACCAGGATAAGTGTTAATGTCGCCTGCAGCATATATCCCTTTTATATTTGTCTCCATTTTTGTATCGACTTTAATGGAGTTTTTTTCTAGTTCAAGTCCCCATTCTCTAATTGGACCAAGTGATGATACAAAACCATAGTTCACTAATAATGCATCCGTTTCGATTGCTAGGGTTTTCTCTCCATTAGTTTCCTCTAAGATAATATGCTCTAGATTGTTTTCCCCAATTAAATGTAGAGGTACCCATGGCGTTACTATCTTAACACTTGATTGGGATAATTGTGCAACACTATGCTCATGTGCCCGGAACTTATCTCTGCGGTGAACCAATGATACTTTTTCCGCGATTGGTTCTAACATTAACGCCCAATCTACTGCTGAATCTCCACCACCACATACAGTCACTTTTTTCCCTGCAAACTTTTGTAAATCATCAACGAAATAATGTAAACTTCCATTCATTTCAAACCTTTTTTCATTTTCTAGCTTCAGCTTTCTCGGTTCAAACGCCCCTGCTCCCGCAGTAATAATAATTGTTTTTGAGTAGTGCCTATCTCCAGTATTGGAGATCATCGTAAAAACATCATCATTTTTTTCAATAGTTAAGATGGACTGCTCTAAGACAATCTTTGGTTGAAATTGTAGTGCTTGTTCCTCCAATTTCTCCACTAACTCTCTTGCTGTCACTTTCGGAAATCCTGCAACATCATAAATATATTTTTCTGGATACAATGCTGCGAGTTGTCCGCCAAGCTGTGGCATACTTTCGATTACTTTTACTTTCATTTGGCGTAATCCACCATAAAAGGCAGCAAATAAACCCGTAGGTCCTCCACCGATAATTGTTACATCAAATATATCCTCTGTTCTCACATTCAATCCCTCCAAGAAAGTATGCTTATGACCCTTAACAAATTACATAAATATTATATGACGTTTTTGATACGCGATACGCTAAATTATATATACTGTTTAGATTAATCGTAGTTTTGGAATTTGTCAATAATTTTTGTAAAAAGAATTGTAAGTATTTAAAATAGAGAAGGGTTTGTGAATCTAAGGGGTTTGGTTGACGGGGAGAACAGTGCAATTAAGAATGTAAATAACAGGTTAATCGGAGTTTGTTTCAACAAAGAAATAGCAATATAAAATACAAGTAAAAAACGCTCAGAAATTTGAGCGTTTTTTTGTAATATTTTGCAGACTAATTAAACGATGGCTCCCTTTAGTGGAGATATTCTATTTATTAATTTCTTCCCACTTACTCAAATACATACGTTCTGTAAGTTTTTTGGGATTACTTATCTTACATATAAATTCTAAACTATTGCCATCAGGGTCATTAAAGTGAATTTTAGCGTGTGCATAATCTTTGTGAGGCATGACGAAAGGTTCGTATGGCTCAAATCCAAAAGCCTCTCTAGGTTCATATCCTTTATTTTTTAGCCAGCTAATTGAGTTTTTTAATTCTTCTAACGATACTTGAAATGCTATATGTCTTATAGAAGGATGGTACTCGAGTTCTACTTTATTGGTTTTCCATAGTCCTAACCAACTTTTATCTTTTTCAATCCATAAAAATGCTAATCTATCTTCTACGATATGGTCAAGTTCAAGCCCTAGGTCAGTATAAAACTTGATTGAAAGATCTAAATCACTTACTGGTAAATGTGCTTCATATAATCCTTTTATCAATGATTTCTCCCCCACAATTTTATATCTAATATTAATTTTAATGAAATTCTTATTCAACTAAACTTCCCCATCGCTACAATATATTCGAACATAGGGGCGATAATCCTTCTTAGACTACCGCACCCGATAGTTTAATAATTCCATCTATTTTTTAAGGAGCGAGTAGACATATGTATCGTGTGCTTTACCGTTTTGATACATATAATCTCTAAGAACCCCTTCTTTTTGAAATCCGACTTTAAATAGTAAATTATTGGATGCTTCATTATCAATAAAAACAACAGCCCCTATACGAGTTAAACCCAACTCTCCAAATCCGTATTGAATAGCCTTCGATACAGCTTCCAAAGTATAACCCTTCCTCCATTGTTCTGGATGAATTTCATAACCTATTTCTGCTCGTTTATGTTTGATTGACCAAGCATTAAAACCAATTGTTCCAATTATTCCTTTAGTACCCTTTATCTCAATTCCCCAACGTATACCCTTTTTTTCTGTATAGTTTTTTGAAAAGAAATCCACAAATTTTTCTGCTTGATCAATATTCTTCAATGTGTCTTGCCCATAATAACGGGTTACATTATCGTTTGAAAAACAAGCAAAAATCCCTTCTGCATCTTCTTGTGTTATTTCTCTTAATATCAGTCTTTCTGTCTCTAATATAGGAAACATTCTATTCTCTCCCTTTTATGTTGCTTTCTTTTAAATTTCTTCTTCTACTAAACTGCCCCGTTCGTTCAATAAGAACATTGAGATGTATTAGTAGCTCAATGTGCTTCAAGTTAAGCACTCGTTAATTTAAGTTAAAAAATTCACAATATGGCTAACTAAAAAGCTTTCTCTAATGAAATAACAGTATGTTTATTTTCAACACATCCATTATGTACCATTATTTTTTTCATAGGATTATTGTTAATTTCAGTCGCACCCAGATACGATTTTGCTTTGAAATCATTTCGCAGCCTATGTAACCCTATAAAGTGAAGATTCTTGCCCAGACCTTTTCCTCGAAATTTTGGATGGATACCTATCCAAAAAATACGTCCTTCTCTGTCCTTGTCAGGTTCAAGATGGGGAAAGACCACTCCAACAGGTTCATTTTCAACTATATAGATAGTGAACATTTTTTCTACTTGTGAAGGCAGTTCAGTTTTCATACTCATTAAAAATTTCTCTGTTTCATCCATATTCCTACCCATCACTTCAGATAAAAATAAAACTGATTTCTTCTCGGTAATTGACCATAACTCGTAATCTAGATTCCCAATATTAATTGGATTTATTAGAGATCTTAGATATATAACTCTTTCACCTTTAATCTTCATTTTTTCTGCTGTGTAATTAAATCGCTTCAAATGAGTTCTAGTACATTCTAGCAACACTTTTTTAAAATTGCTGCTTTCCATTTTAGTTAAAAGCTCATTTAGGAGAACATCGATTTGTTCCGCCTGATTTAGATTATCTTCCAATATTTCCAAGAGAATTTGTTCGTCACTTATTATACTATGCACTCCAACTTCCTTTAGTTGGTTCAGTATTCCAATCATAATTCACATCCCCTTTATACTACTAATTGCACTATTATTCTCCTTTAATAATTCATCAAGAGAGAACGTTAATCCTTGTTGAAGATAAGCATTATATAGTTATTTATAAAATCTCAATTAATTTCCATTCTGACCTTCGAGATAATAAGATGTTTTCTCAGGCTTCAATACTGAAAATGAAAAGATGATAGATGAAATAAGCATGATAAGTGCCAGTGTAACTATCGTAAGCCTTAAAGAAATAAGATCTCCTGCTAGCCCAATCATTAATATAAATACTACTTGGATAGAACTTTGTATTAATTGATAGATACTCGTCACTCTACCCATTATTTCTACTGGAACATTGTTTTGATAGAAAGTCATAATCCCAGCATTTAAAAATACGTTGAAGAAACCTAAGATGACGAACCCAACAACGATTGATGCAAATGACCAAGAGAACGCGTAAAGGACATAACCTATCGTCCACATGATTGCTCCCACAACAATCATTAATCTAAGAGATAAGTAATTTGAAAAAAGTGAAAGTAAAACTGCTCCTACTACAGAACCAATTCCAGTTATACTTATTAATAAACTATATTCCATTTCGGAAAGCCCGATAACTTGTTGCGTAAAAACTACCTCCTGTGCGTCCATGGCAAAGGAGAAAATCATAAGCATAATAAAAGCAAGATAAATAAAAGATATATATTTGTTATTAGACATAAATTTCCGAACGACTGTAAAGTCCTGATAAACTTGGGATAAGGTCAATTTTGGAATTATTTCCCCTTTTTTATTCTCTATCTCTGGTAGGTAAAACAAGAAAATCGCTGAAATCACAAAGAATAATGCATTCAACCATAAAGTTGTTTCGACAGAGGTTAATAATATAAGTGAACCCCCGATTGCAGGTCCAATAATAAATGCTCCTGAACTTGCAAAAGAACGAAGAGAGTTAAAGCGCTTCCTATTTTCTTTTGGAACCATCATGGCAACATACGTTGTTGAGGATGGATTAAAGAATGCATTGGCCACGCTCAACATAATCAAAATTAAATAAATTATTACCATATTTGGTGCAAATGGAATGAAGCAGATAAATATCGCTCTAATTATGTATGTTACAATCATTATTTTTCTTTTGCTTCGATAATCTATAAAACTACCTGTCCAAAACTTCGTAAAAATGTTAGTCAATGGACCAATAATCCAAAGTCCCGCAACAGCTGCTGCAGATCCAGTTTGCTGATATACAATAATATTAATTGCAACTAAATAAATAAAGTTCCCAATACTTGATATTCCAATTGATAACAACAATAAGATAGGATTCCTCCATGTTGTAAAGTTTTTTTCCATACAAAGCTCCTAACTATATATTTATATATTCAACATAGTTTTCTTAAATTCTGCCACACACCTATCTCTTCGTTAAACATAAAACCAATTATAAAAAGTAGAAATCCTGACCAACCAATTACCTTAGCCAATGTGGTATGTCTTTTTAAAATTTTTAATCACCATCCATTTTATTTCAACTAAATAAAATCAACATTTTAAACCACTGGCCTTCCCTGAATTAATTAAACAGGCTGCTTCATTAAAAATTTCCTTCTTATGCTAAACTACACTTTAGCAAAAATATGACTGCATTGGTTCATAATTGCACCTATCATTCAAATAACCATCTTCTCATTCAGTTCTTTCCTTAACAATAAAAGAAAGTAGGAATCCTAATAAAATAAAAACTGACAATCCAATTAACACTCTCATTGGTGAAACAACATGATGTTCTGGAGTAATTACCATCGTAATATCTTGATTTATTGAAGTGATTTTTGTAGTTTTTTTCACAGTCCACCAGTCATCAACAGTAGAATGATTTGAAGCCAGATAGAGCCATAATAGAAACCCAAGAAAAGTAAATAAGCATACACCTATTAATCTATTTGTAATTTCACACTTCCTTTTGGCATTCATTAACCTTCCCGCCTCTTTAGTATAATTAGTTTTACAAAAATAGTGTTAAATCCCCCTTGAATTAACGCATCCGTTACTTGAGGAACAACATTACACTATTTTAATGCTGATACTTTTCGTTAAATTTTCTAACCCAACTCATATCTATTGGACCGTTAATAACTTGATAGTAACCTTTTCTATAAATATGAACTTCATCTTTATGTATTAGAGCCTTTATTCTATCAGCCTGAGTATGATTGATTGCTATCTCGAATCCTTCATCATTTGTTAAATTATCATCGTATGCTCTATCACTTACTTTTTTTATACGGTAACTTTTCATAAATGATGATAACTCTTCAATAGCTTCATTATCATCTGTTTTCAATTCGAATCGATCATTTTTTTCACGTAAAGTAAGTGAGGTAAAATCGTTTGGTATGTAACCAATCACCTCATCTAAGTCTTTCACACTATAATCATTCCATGTTTGTAATGAAATTAAAAACCCTATACTAACTACCCCAACTATTAAATAAATAATTAATTTTTTCTTCATATATTTCCTCCAACTATTTAAACTAATCTACCCCTTCATTACAATATATTCGTTAAAAAGAGCGTTAATCCTTCTTAGATTAACGCATCCGATCGTTTAAGAAGATTATTTCACATACTCACTATGAGAAACAATTAACTAAATGGCTTCCTATTTTTCATTACTTCTGAAATTAGTTGAGAATTTAAATCTTCTTCCTCATTCAGCTTATCAATGATAGTTTGATAGTCCTCTTCATTTCGATTTTGACTTAATTTATAAGACGCTTGAATTTCTTGTATTTTAATTTTAAATCCAACAATTCCTTTGATTTGTTTTTTAGTTTGTGGAGAAAGAATTTCCCATAATACTGGATTCTCACGATGTTGTTCGTATTTTTTTTGTAATGATATAAGGTGTTCTTCTAACTCTTGTTCACTCATTACACTTGCTATCCCATATACATGAACAGATTGATAATTCCAGGTGGATACATTTTCATGGTTATACCAAGAGGATGAAATGTAAGCATGTGGACCTTGAAATATAACAAGGGTCGTATCATTATCGATATTGAATGTTTTCCATTGAGGATTCGCATAAGCCATATGCCCTTCTAGGTAATAATCATTACCTTGTTTATATAACTCCATAGGTATATGAGTAGCAATAGGCTTACCTTTATCTGTTGTGGTTACAATTGTTCCAAATGAGTTGCTTTGAATAAAATCTTTAATTTCATCAAAATCTGTTACTTTAAAATTCTTTGGGATAAACATCATTTTACTCCTTTCTACTAAACAGATATCTTTACTCTTTAAAAAAGTTGGATCTAAAACTAAATCTTTCTATCAATAATATTACCACTTCTTTCAATATGAATGGCCGATTGTTGTACTCAAGTTAAACGCCAATTTTAAACTAATCCTACTCCTATACTTCAGTAAAAAGCGTGTAATTTCCTTTTTGAAGTAATGCACCCAATTGAAGAAGAAAAACCATGAATTATTGTATCTTCCTCAAAAACAGTTGTACTTCTTTTGGTGATTTTAAAATGATAACTTGTTTATCTTTTGATAATTCATTGAGCCTTCTTAAAATTTCAGGTCTTTTAGTTTTTGGATAATTCCATATCCATTCAAAAAAATTTAAGTCAAATCTTTCTTCGCATCCTTCTCCCATATCTGGTCTGGTTTTATTTCGATACTGCAGTATTCTTTTGAAAACACGATAGACACAGATTGCCCTATGAATATCAAGGAAAATTATTGTATCTGCCGCATTAACTCTTATCTCCATTGTACCGCCATAATTTCCATCAATAATCCACTCTTCTTTTTTAACTAAATCACTTTGTACTCTTCTTTGTTCATCCTTTGGAACACCAACCCAATTAGGTCTCCAAAATAAAGCATCAAGATGATAAACATTTATTTTTAACTTTTCGCCTAACTGCCTTGCTAATGTAGATTTCCCTGATCCACCTGAACCAATAAGTACAATCTTTTTCATAAGTCCCTCCTTATTAAACAATCCTGCTCAATTGTTGAATAACGGATTAATTATCTTTCACTAACGCAACCATTAACGTAATAAGAAGAATATTTTTTATGACAAGTTACTTAGTAAGTCAAATTGAATGATTGTGATGATGGCAGTTACTAATAAAAACATTTCGGAATTCTTTTTCATTACGAACATAGCCCTCTCCATTCAAAATCAGAAGAAGTTGAGGAACGACTGCTTGGTGATAGCCAACAATCCCGTTTTCATCTAAGTGCATACATCCAATGTTAGTTGGCTTATTGGTTTGAATAATACGAGACATAATAAAATCTGAATTGAACTTCGAAATCTTCTTACCGCTGTCTTTACTGAATTTATAAAACTCCATTATACCCTCCTAATTATAAATATCTTATATTCTAAAGTTCTCTATGATTATTGAATTAACCTGCCAAATAGCACAATAAAAGACGACAGCTCTTATTGTGCTATCGCGCCCCTTTGTAAAAAGTTCAACTTAATATTCATTGTCCCAAAAACTATCATTTTTCATATCGTCAATTACTCGATTGAAGACATCAATGATTTTTACTTCACTTTCGTAAAATATTAATTGTACGGCACCTTCCTGATCGGTTCCTCCTTTTTCAGTACAAGGAAAGACTCTTATCCTGTAAGCTCCTGTAATGTATTTGACTCTTTGAGTCTGATATACAATACTTTTACAATAACGAACTTCCGTAAACCAATGGGTTGCATAAGGATAATCCAGTGTATATCCTTCTCGATCAAAACCTCGTTTATCCTTGATTCCCATTGGTACTATTGCATAATCAATAATCTTGTCGCCCCTTCTTTTATGCTTTTGTCTTCTCGCCCTTTTTAACACATTGTATCGGCTGCCTAACTTTTTCTTTAATCTCTTTTTCATTGTTTCCCCATTCCCCAATCGTTTTATCCATTCCTTCTTCAAGTAAATCTGCCTGTTACAAAAAAAGTGGTTAATCCTCCTTAAATTAACGCACCCTTTAGTTAAATTGTGTCATTTTCACCCTTTAGCCTTTTTACTTCCTTCTCTAAATAATCTAATCGTCTATGTATTCGATAAATAATTGGAAGATATGCAATTGCAACAATGATTAGCCAACCCATTTATAACACTCCTTACTCTTTATTTAGCAGATTCGCCCCGTCACTTAAATATATTCGATAAAAAGAGCGCTAACCCTTCTTTGATTAACGCACCCGTTAGCGAAGTATTACTTATAACTTATCCATAAAAGATAGTACGTGTTCTTTCACTTTTTCCTTCTCTTCCTTTGTCATATCATCTAATTTAAAATGTTCTATATTTTCATTTGGAATTAGGATTGTTGATGGTTCCTGAATTTCTTGCTTACGTTCTTCTCCATCTTCAGCTTTCGTAATGTGAGATTTCTCAAATCTTGAATGTATGATTCCCGTTCGTATATAATTTCCTTCCATATCATAAAAGTCCTCAACTGCTTTAACATCTGTTTTTGTATAATTTTCACTTGCTTCTGTACTGGTAATTACATTCACTTTTTTGTAACCAGTTTTTTCGAAAATACCTTCTTCGTTTTCCTCTAATGTTTCAGTAACAAATACCTCGATATGTTGAATTTTCTCCACATTACCGCATGCACCTAACAGAAAAATATTTATAATCAATAAATTCATTATAATAAAATTCCGTTTCAAATCTTCACGCCTCCTAACTAAGAAATTTTACCACAAAGACCAATATCCTTGTTAAAGATTAATGCCCCGTTAGCAAGCATTCACGAGTAAATTGAATCTATCTGAGGGAGTTTAAGAACAATATTTCTCAATCTTTAATCTATTTTACATACAAACCAGTTACCTTTGTAAAACAAGCTCATTTCTTAAAAAATTCTATCGACCTCTCTCAATAACTAAATCATATTTACAATAACTTCTGATAACAATGAATGACTTCATTTGCTTCACGCATCGTTTTTTCTAATAAATCCTTCACAGGAATTATATCTGAAATTAGCCCTGCTACTTGCCCACTATTCATAAACCCTTCATCGATACTTCCTTCTAGAGCACCTATTTTATGGCGTTCTTCTGTCGTCATTTCATCAAATGCTTCTGGTTGCATTCCTTTCTCTTCAGACGTAAGTAGTTTTTCTGAATAAGGCGTTCTAAGTATTCTTCTGATTTTGCCCACTGATCTACCGACTATTGTTGTTCCGTGATCATTCGCTTGGATAATCTGATTCTTGTATGTCATATGAAATGGCGATTCCTCTGTTGCGATAAAACGCGTTCCCATTTGCACTCCACTTGCACCAAGCATGAGCATTGCTGCAAGTCCTCGACCATCAGCAATTCCTCCCGCAGCAACAACTGGGACATCTACTTGATCCGTTATTTGTGGAATCAGCGTTAATGTTGTCGTTTCAAATGCTGAATTAATTCCAGCAGCTTCGTATCCTTCTGCAACAATAATATCTGCTCCTGCATCCGCTACCTTTTTTGCTTGTTTTACAGAAGCACAAACTGTAATTACTTTAACGTCATGGTCCTGAAGTTTCTTTATAAAAGGGACTGGATTTCCTGCCGAAAGCGATACAACTGGCACTTTATACTTTAAAACAAGTGACAACATTTCTTTAAGGTATGGTGTTACATTAATTGGAATGTTCACTGCGAAAGGATTGTTTGTCCCTTCTTTTGTTTCTTGAATTATTTTTTCCACTTCTAACGGTTCCATTGTACCAACGCCGATTGTTCCTAACCCACCTGCTTCGGATACTGCAATCGTCAGTGGTGCATTACTGATATTCCCCATACCTCCTTGAATGATTGGGTATCTTATTTTTAATATTTCACATAATTCATTCAACTTATTGCCCCCTCTGTTTAAATCATGTTATATTTATATGCATATTACTATACTAGAAAGGATGTTGCCAGATGATTTTCTCTTTTCAAAATAAAGAACCTAAGCTTCATGAATCTGTGTATGTTGCTCCCGGCGCACATATTATTGGTGATGTAACAATCGGCGAGGATTCTAGCGTTTGGTTTAATTCCGTTCTGCGTGGGGACGAAGCACCCATTACCATTGGAAAAAGAAGTAATGTCCAAGACAATTCAACTATGCATTTGTATTCGGGTTTCCCACTTGTATTAGAAGACGAAGTATCAATTGGACATAATGTTATTCTGCACGGTTGTACAATTAAAAAAGGTGCATTAATTGGCATGGGTGCAACTATTTTAGATGGTGCAGTGATTGGTGAAAATGCGTTTATTGGAGCGAATACTCTCATTCCATCTGGAAAAGAAATACCTCCGAGAACTTTAGTACTTGGGTCGCCAGGAAAAGTTATCAGAGAACTAACAGATCAAGACTTTGAGTTAATCCAACTTACAATTGATACCTATGTACAGAAAGCAAAGGATTATAAAGCTCAACTAAAAGTTCTAAAGAACGATTGAATGTACATATAAAGCTTAGACACGAATAATAGGCTGTTTACCATGTAAACAGCCTATTTGGATTATATTTATTATAAATGAATTATCTATAAGTCGGATTGAAAGCTCCACACTATTTTTAAGACTCCGTCTGAGGAATCAATTCATGTTCTAATGCATTGTATGACTTATTTTTTCTCTTTAAGCTGTTGCCTTCTTTAAATACCGACTCAAAAAATCGGCTAGCTGGTTCCGCGAGCACCTTATAATATTCGCTGAATAAATTCGATGCTTTATTACCAAGCCATTTTTCTGGAAGCAATTCATCAGGGAGACCTGGATCAATGAACAGAAACTTTCGGTACTCATGTACAAGCTTTGCCCGTTCGACAAAGCATTCCGCTTCCGTCATTTCCTCCGTAGCAATTTTCTTCTTTGCTTGCTCAAAATTTGCTTCGTTTGTCATGATAAAGGCTTCATATTTCGAATTAATTTCGTCAATGTCCCAACATTCCTCAATGAGCTTCTTATCTTCATCTGGACCAGTATAGTCAGCAAGGAATAAATGAACATGCTCTTTAATATCATATTTTTCAATAATTGCATCTAACTCTTTTTCTAAATTATTTGGGGAAATCCAACAGCTATTCGCCATCGAACCGAATCCACTCCAGACAAGCTCTTTTCTAAGTTCGTCACGTACATTCCTTTTAACTTCTGGAATACTGTACATAAGCATGCGCCATCTACCATCCCAGATTAAAGGCTGCAGTTTGAAAATTCGATTGGCTGCCTCTTCAATTCTCGCTTCTCCGCGCTCTGTTAGGGAGTAATAACTTTTATTCCCTTCTTTGCGGGACTGGATCCAACCTTGCTTGCTCATTCTTGATATAGCTGCTCTAACAGATTGCCCATTGTGACCAAATTCTTCAAATAAACGAATAAGGCTTCCTATCCATATTTCATTCCCATAATGAGAAATATAATCACCATATAAGGTAAATATCATGGATCTCGTGTTGATAACATCGTTGTCGATTGCCATATCGGCCACATCCTCTACGCTAGTTTAATCAATTTAAAAAGGCACCATAACAAAAGACATTCAGATGAATAAATTCCAACTGATCCCCTGTTATTTCACTTTATTGTCTCTATAAAGAATAACGTAAAAATAACGGATGGCTTTTTATAAATATACATTACCACTTTTTATTGAGTATTGCAATTATTCACCTGTAAATACCGGTTTACGCTTTTCATTGAATGCTTGCAGTGCTTCTAGTCTATCTTTAGTTGGTATCGTTCGTTCATATGCTTTTGCTTCAATTTCCAAGCCTGTCTCTAAATCAACATTCATTCCTTCATTAATTGCATGTTTCGCCTGTTCAATAGCAATCTGTCCATTTGCTAAAATTGCAGCTAAGAGTTGCTCGCTGTCTTCTATTAATTGTCCTGGTTTTGAAACTTTATTTAAAATACCGTAGTTTTCTGCCTCTATGGCAGTTATTTTTCTTCCTGTCAGAATTAACTCTTTAGCTTTTGCTTCTCCAATTAGTCTTGGCAAACGTTGCGTCCCTCCCGCACCTGGAATAATCGCCCAATTTAATTCAGTTAGCCCCATTTCAGCAGAGCTTACAGCAATTCGAAAATCACATGCAAGTGACAACTCGAATCCACCACCAAAAGCATAACCATTTATTGCTGCAATCGTCGGTTGGTTCAATTGATAAATTGCGTGGAAACAATCGCGGATTAATTTTACATTTCTTCTTACTTCTTGTTCACCAAGTGTTTTTCTTTCTTTTAAATCTGCACCGGCACTAAAAGCCTTTTCACCCACTCCAGTAAAAATAACTCCTCTAACATTTTTGTTAAGACGAATACTTTCAATAACCTTATCCAGTTCAAGTAATGTTTGATAATCAAATGTATTTAACGCACTTGGTCTATTAAGTGTGACATAGGCGATTTGATTCTTTTCTTCATATAAAATGTTTCCCACATTTTCACCCCCCTTGGCTTCACGTACACTTTTTTCTTGAAATAATCTCATCAATTAAGATAGATTTTCTACTATGGTGGCCACTCCTTGACCGACACCAACACAGAGGCTTGCTAGTCCGTATTTCACATTTTCCTTTTTCATTTCATGTACTAGAGTTGTCAATATCCGAGCACCACTTGCTCCAAGGGGATGCCCAAATGCGATGGCACCACCGTTTACATTCACGATGGCAGGATCAAGTTCCAATTGTTTGATACATTCAATTGCTTGAGATGCGAACGCTTCGTTTAATTCTACTAATCCGAGATCACTAGTATGAAGAGAACTACGTTTTAAAGCTTTACGTGTCGCTTCTATTGGACCCAGCCCCATAATCGCAGGTTCTAGACCAGCCGTTCCTGATGCTACATATCTTGCCATTGGTTTTAATCCTAACTGATCGGCTTTTTCGGCGCTCATTAATAGTAATGCAGCTGCACCATCATTTACACCTGAGGCATTTCCCGCTGTTATTGTTCCTTCTGGAAAAATAGACCGAAGTTTACCAAGCTTTTCGAGTGAAGTATCAGCACGCGGATGTTCATCCGCATCCACAACAAATTCATTGCCTTTATGATCTTGGTAAACTACTGGAACAATTTCTTCTTGAAAACGACCTGCATCCATGGCTTTTTTTGCCTTTATTTGGCTATTATAGGCAAATTCATCCTGTTCTTCTCGGCTTATCTGAAATCTCTCGGCAACATTTTCTGCCGTTTTTGGCATAGAATCTGTTCCATACATCTTATCTAGTTTTTCATTAATAAATCGCCAACCAATTGTGGTATCATAAATTTCCTGTGTCCGTTGAAAAGCTTTTTCAGATTTTGCCATGACAAATGGAGCTCTTGTCATACTTTCTGTGCCACCAGCAATAAATATATCTCCCTCGCCAAGCTTAATTGCACGGGCAGCATAATTAACCGCATCTAACCCCGATGCACAAAGCCTGTTAACGGTTATGCCCCCAGTCTCCACTGGCAGACCTGCTAATAGTCCCGCCATTCTCGCAACGTTACGATTATCTTCTCCAGCCTGATTCGCATTTCCAAGAACAACTTCTTCTATCTCACTTGGCTTAACAGATGGATTACGTTCCAATAATGCTTTGATAACGATTGCCCCTAAATCATCTGGTCGGATATTTTTTAAAGCACCACCGAACCTTCCTATTGGCGTACGAACTGCATCGACGATTACCGCATCTCTCATTTTAGATTCCCCCTATGTCTCGCGGATGTATTGTTATATTTTTTCCGTCACTGGCTCGGTATTCTTTTTCGTATAATCATAGACACCTTTACCAGTTTTTCTTCCTAATCTACCTGCCTTTACGTATTTTTCTAATAGTGGTGCAGGACGGTATTTTTCGCCTAGTTTTTCATGTAAATACTTTAAGTTATTCAATCTAGCATCTAAGCCAACAAGATCTACCAATTCAAATGGCCCCATTGGATAATTCAATCCGAGTTTAATAGCCTTATCAATTTCTTCAGGTGTACCAACACCTTCTTGTAACATAAAGAAAGCTTCATTCCCAACGAGTGCACTAATCCTGCTCGTAACAAAACCAGGGAATTCATTAACGACAACAGTTTCCTTGCCGATTCTCATCCCTATTTCTTTTATTTTTTCTACTGTTTCATCGCTTGTTTCTAATCCACGGATAATCTCTATTAGCTTCATTTTATGTACGGGATTGAAAAAGTGCATGGCAATTACCTTTTCGGGACGTGAGGTAAATGAACCTATCTCCGTGGGGCTCATCGTGGATGTATTTGTTGCAAGTATTGCATGTTCTTTTGTATAGCGGTCTGCTGCTTCAAAGACTGTTCTTTTTATATCGATTTGTTCAGGTACTGCTTCAATGATTAAATCTGCGGGCTCCATTGCTGTCTGGAAGTCTGTTCCAAATTTTAATGAACTTTTTGCATTTTCCATTGTATCTTTCGTTAATTTTCCGTAGGCGAGACTTTTTTCAAAGAGTATATTGATTTCGTCTTTTGCATTTTCTAATTGGGTAGCATTTACGTCGACTAGTTGCACTTTGTATCCTGCCGTTGCACAGACGTATGCGATTTCACGTCCCATGACACCTGCACCAACAACTGTAATGTTTTCCATGTGATTTTCCCTCCCTTGTACTTTTGCTTGGTTATTAAAGAATTACCTCAAAGTCGTTTTTTATAAAAAAAATCTATTATCTGGAAGCCCGCATTTCGCAGGCTACTCGCTTTCCGCAGGCGGCTGGTGAGCTGCCTCGCACGCTTCGTGTACTTCGGGATCTCACCTATGCCTTTCATCCTGCAGGAGTCTCGCAGCCTGCGAAATGCTTTGAGGAAAAATAGTATTTGGAATACTATTTTGGTTTATCTTCCATCTTAAAATCATATTTTGCTAAAGCACTTTTACTATTAATACACAAAATTTAACGAAACAAAATATAACTTAATTCTAATTATCTAGAATCATAATCGATGATACTGCGTTTCCGACTAGTTTTTTGTTTTGGGTTAGTTCGGCTTCTAGGTAGGCGACTTTTTTTCCGAGTCGCTCGACTTTGGCAGTAATTTCAACCGTGCCTATGGAAACGGGGCGGTGGAATGTTGTTTGTAGATTAATAGATGCAAAGGTTTGCTCTTCTTTTAATTGTGAGGTTATTGCATAGGCCATCATGATATCTGTGGCCGAAGCAAGGAAGCCTCCCATTGAGACGCCATTTCCATTTAAATATTTTTCATCTACCGTCCATATTCCTTTCGCAAGCCCATTTTCAGCAAAGGTCGGTTTAACTTGCATTGTTAAATCACAATTTGGAGGCTTGGCTCCATTGTTTACAATGTTTAAAAAGTCCGATGGTTTAAGTGCTTTAGCCATTTACTTCCTCCTTAATTGAAGAATGCGGGCACACCTTTGAAGGGGTACCCGCGCTTATTAAATACCGAACGGATTGAGCGGACGTGCGCCAAAATAGGACAGGACGCTTTTTTGCTCTGTATATAAATCAAGTGTCTCAATGCTTAATTCACGGCCGAAACCAGATTGTTTATACCCTCCGAATGGTGTTCCTGGAAATGCTGAGAAAGGAGAGTTGATCATGACAATACCTGCTTGAATTTGGTTCGCGACTCTCGTGGCTTTTGCATGATCTTTTGTCCAGATTGCAGAACCAAGGCCATAAATGGAATCATTTGCCTCTTTGATTACTTCTTTTTCATCACTAAATTTCTGAACAACAACAACTGGACCAAAAATTTCTTCCTTTACTACCTTCATATCTGAGGTTACATCCGCAATCACGGTTGGTTCATACCAGTACCCGCCTTCAAATCCTTCAATTGTTGCGACTTTACCACCTGTTAAAATTGTGGCGCCATCCTCTATCGCAGACTGAACATATGAATCAATGACATCAAGTTGATTCTGCGAAATAATAGAGCCCATATGCGTTTCTTTACTTAAAGGGTCACCAGATTTCAGCATCTTCGTTTTCTCAACAAAACGATCCATAAACTTATCGTAAATTTCTTCATGAACATACATGCGGCTTCGTGCTTCACAACTTTGTCCAGTATTGAAGAAAATACCGAATAATGATCCATCTACTGCAGCTTCAATATCAGCATCATCAAATACGATATTAGGAGATTTTCCTCCCAGCTCTAATGTTACACGTTTTAATGTTTTTGAAGCTTTACTCATAATATCTTTACCAACTGGGGTCGATCCTGTAAATGCAACTTTATCTACATTTTCATGTTCTACCAAGTGATCACCAACAAGCTTTCCGGAACCAGTGACAACGTTAACGACACCAGCAGGTACGCCAGCTTCATGACAAATTTCTGCTAATACAATTGCAGTAATTGGTGTGAGACTTGCGGGTTTTAGAACGACTGAACAACCAGTAGCTATTGCTGGAGCGATTTTCCAAGCTGCCATCATCATTGGATAGTTCCATGGAATAATTTGCGCGCATACACCAACAGGCTCGTGTTGGGTATAATTCATAAATTGACCTGGCATACTGTTCACGCTTCCGCGGTGGCTGACAATTGCACCTGCATAGAATTCAAAATCCTCAATTGACTGCATGACCTGAACTTGCGCAGCACCTAATGACTTCCCACTATTCAATACTTCTAGTTCAACTAATTCATTAAAACGCTCTCTCATGATGGCAGCAATTTTATTTAAAACACGCGAGCGCTTTCCAACTGGTGTTCGTTTCCATTTCCCTTTATCAAAAGATTCTCGAGCGGCAGCAACTGCAAGGTCCGCATCACTAACATCTGCATCAGCAACTTCCGCAAGCACTTCTCCTGTTGCAGGATTATATACAGGCACTGTTTTTCCTGAACGACTAGATACCCGTTCACCATTAATAATCATTTGATAGCTCTCACGCTTCATTTCTAGTTTTTCCATTACTGTATCTTTTGTTGGTGTTGCCATACGTTAACACTCCTTTAAAATTATCTTCCGTTATATACCGCTTTCCGTTTATTCAAGAACGCATTTATACCTTCTTTATGGTCTTCTGTATTACCTGCTGCCTGTTGTGCATATGCTTCTTTTTCCAGTAGCTCGTCTAGATTTAGCTCCCAGCTTTCTTGCATATACCGTTTGATAAGGCCAATCGCTTTTGTTGGCATGACAGCCAGTTTGTTCGTAAATTCATTTACCCCATCAAGAAACTCATCTTCTGCAAAAACCTTTGTAGCCAGTCCAAGTTCTTTCGCTTCATGTGCTGATACTTTCTCACCTAGCACGGCAAGTTCCAATGCCTTTGCATGACCGACAAGTCTTGGGAGAAAATACAGATTTCCACAGTCTGGAATAAGTCCAATATGAATAAAAGCTTCTATGAAACTAGCTTTTTCAGACATAAGACGAAAATCACATGCTAGTGCTAAACTCATTCCTGCTCCTGCTGCAGTTCCATTCACAGCTGCGACGACAGGCTTTTCTAGATTAATTAGTTCCTTTAGCATTGGATGGTAGCGATCTCGTAAAATATTGGCATAGTTTATATCTTCTTCTAATCCACCTAAATCTTCACCGGCTGAAAATGCTCGGCCACTTCCAGTAATTACGAGGCAACGGACTGCATCGTCGCGCTTTACATCCTTGATCGCTTTTGTAATTTCTTTATTCATTTGCTCTGTAAAAGCATTTAGTTTTTCTGGACGATTAAGTGTAATGTAAGCAGTGTTGTTTTTCACTTCGTAAAGAATCGTTTCAAACATGAATGCATTCCCCCTATTTGCCTTCAAATTTCGGAAGACGCTTCTCCAAAAATGCCTGCATTCCTTCTTTTTGATCTAGGGAAGAAAATAATAAATAGAAATTCTTCCTTTCAAACTGCATCCCCTCATAAATAGAGGCATAGACTGCCTTATTTACAGCTTCCTTGATTAAGCGTACGGACAATGGCGCTTGATTCGCTAACTTCTTTGCATAGATGAGCGTTTCTTCCAACAGCACTTCTTCAGGAATAATTCGATTAACTACACCATAATGCAAGGCTTCTTTTGCACCCATGGAATCCCCGCTCCATAGCCATTCAAGTGCTTTTGCCTTGCCCATCGCCTTTGTTAATCGTTGAGTACCGCCAGCTCCTGGCATGACACCTAGTTTTATTTCCGGAAAACCGAGCTGTACTTTTTCAGAAACAAAAATGATGTCACAACTAAGAGCCAGTTCAAAACCACCACCAAGGGCCATGCCATGAACAGCTGCGAGGAGTGGCTTCTTAATGAGATTTATCCGATCCCAAAGAGCAAATTGATTCAATAATTCCATCCGAATGGCATCATCTTGAACCATTTCTTCAATGTCTGCTCCAGCTGCGAAGGTTTTACCGCTACCTGTAATGACTATTACACGAACATTCTCATCCTGGTCGAAAGCTTCTAAGCTTGCTACAATTTCTTGTACCATTTCACGATTCAACGCATTTAAGACCTCAGGGCGATTTAGTATGAGAATTCCTATACTCTCTTTAATCTCTGTTTTAATGTACTTTTTCATTTACTTCTTCACCAATCATCATCGTTACTAAATCACCGGCGAATTTCATTACGTCTTTCCCAGATGCTCTAGCTTCATCTGTTTTCATTGCTTCTTTAAAAGCTTCGTGACTTTCATAATACATTTCACATAGTAAATAATATTCGCTTTCTTTCCCCATAGGAGTTCCAGTGATTTTTGTGACTTCCATTTTTTTAAGTCCAGGGATTTTTTCTGTTAGTGGGCTATGCACATTGAAATAGTGTTCATCAAATTTTTCCTTATCCTCCGGTTGTTTATAAAGCGCTATCATTTTAATCATTAACAATCTTCCCTTCTATTTTAGGTTAGCTAAATTATAAAGTTGATATTGGTTTCATCGCTTCGAATGGATTTTTACAAGTGTTACAATATAAAATGCTGCGGCATGCAGTTGGCCCGAAAATATTCTCCATTGTTGTATATGGTGATTCACAATAAGGGCAATCTACTTCCCAAGGTCCAATCATGCTTAGTTTTCTCGGTGGTGGTGCAATACCGAATTCTTTTAGTCGCTCACGACCCTGTTCTGTAATCCGCTCGGAGGTCCAATATGGATCTTTTATGAATTCTACTGTAACTCCTTCTAACTGAAGGGATTCTTCTAATGCCTTCTGAACGTTATTACGTATAATATCAAGTGCTGGACAGCCTAAAAAGGTAGGTATCATTTGGACAGTTACATCATTTTCCGATTCACAAATGACGCGCTCTACCATCCCGAGGTCAATGATACTTACAGAGTCAATCTCTGGATCTTTTACAGTTGTAAGCACTTTCATAATATCTGCCCGTAAATTGGTCTTAATCATGTGTATCACCTCTTCCCCCATGTGTTTCCTACATTTACCAACTTGCTGTAGGATCTAGACTATACACTTCGGAAAGTATTTTGATTGCCTCGGTTAAATCAGCTGTAAACTCCTTGTTTCGACCGTCCCCTTTTAACATTGTCGGTGCGGCTTTATTCGGAATTTCAACTGCGTGCTTGGTAAAAACTTCACTGATTTCATCCATCCATTTTTCTTTTAAAGCTTCTTCCCCTTCTATTAAACCTAATTGCTCCATTTCGTCGGCTTTTGGTCCAAGTGTTAATACTCCACCAAAATCTTGCCATACTTTTTCGATTGCTTCCTTCATTCGTCGCTTGGAGTCATCAGTCGCGCTAACAAGTTGCGTGAACCATGTTCGCCAATGCACCAAATGATAATACTGTTCTGCCATCATTTTTTGTGCTGTATGGGCTAGTGGTTTATAGGAAGAGTTCTTTAAAGATTGTAGTCGGATTGCTTTTGCAAGATCATAAAAATAATTACGTACAACTGCAAATGCCCAGTCATAGCGCGGTTCTTTTAAATAACTCCCAGTTCCATTCACTTCTTCTAAGATGATTGCATTTCGGCGGTCCTTTGCTTCACGTAAATGAGCAAGATCGTCTGCTTTTCCTTCTCCGAGTTCTTCAAGCATTTCATAGTAAATCACTGCATGACCCATTTTATCTTGACTAATGGAAGAGAATGCTACGTCTTCTTCAATATGTGGAGCGACACCAAGCCATTCTGATCCCCTGTAAGCAACAATAAAATCATCATCTGCAAGTTGATACAATAATTCAACCAATGTTTGCTTATACAACGCACTCTTCATTGTTTCTTCTGCCGTTTGAAATTCAACCACGTTTTATCTCTCCTGACCACGACATAATTTCTTTTTCATCCAAAATTTCCTGCTCGTATTTACGCCACTTTTTCTTTAAATAGCCATAGCCCTTTGTTTCACGATAATGCTTATTGTCCATTCTATTTAGCATCATTTTATCTTCTTCGGAAATCTTTGTAATATCTTCACGTTTTACAACCCATAAGTCCACAACTGGTTGCCGGCGTAAAAAGTTTTCTTTTGCTATCATAAGTGCCATTTCATGGTTTGGAGCAACTAGACTGAATTGATGCTGCATGGGGCTCGCGCTATTTTTTCTGCTGAACACTTCAAATTCTTGATAAAAGGCTTCTATATTCTTTTTATCCTCCATAATGATCTCCCTTCACACTGTACTTGCTTGTGAAACTTGACTTTGTCCAAGCGCTTCACGGACCCATGCATTATTTTCATGTGCTATTTTTCGTAAACGTAATCTATCTTTGGATTTCGGACCATTATTCGAAATAATTTGTTTGAAATAGTTCCAATCTGGTTGCTTGTAAACCCATTTTTGCTGTTCTTCATCAAAGCGAAGTGTTTCATCTGGAACCGTTAAACCTAAAGAAAAAATTCGTGGGATATATTTTGTTAAGAAGTCTTGACGCAACTCTTCATTTGATTTCGTTCGCAATTTATAATTAATATTTTTATTTTGATTTGTATTACCTGTACGCTCTGCCGTATCTGGGCCGAAGAACATTAACATTGCTTCCCACCAGCGGTTAATTGCTTGTTGGAGCATATCTCTTTGTTCTGGTGTCCCTTCAGCAAGTTCCATAATTATCGCTTCACCATGTTGTGCGTGAAAAACCTCTTCGGCACAAATTCGTTTTAACGCTCTGCCATATGGTGCATATGAAGTATTTAACATCATGGTCTGGGAAATAATAGCAGCTCCGTCAACTAGCCAAGCTACCACTCCGGCATCCGCCCAAGTTGGGGCTTCCATATGAAAGACATTGTGGAATTTTAAACGTCCAGTTAGTAAGTCTTCCATGATATCTTCACGCTTTTTACCTGTAGGTCTTATTAAATCTTCTGTAACCCGCAGTAGTAATTGTCCGTGACCCATTTCGTCTTGTACTTTGGACATGATCGCTAATTTTCTTCTTAGAGTAGGTGCTTTTGGAACCCATTCTTTTTCTGGAAGCGCTCCCATTATTTCGCTAATACCATGCATGGAGATCAATCGAATGAGCTGCTGCCGATAATCATCTGGCATCCAGTCGTCCGCCTCTATTTTTTCTCCTGCGTTAATTCTTTGCATGAAATTTTCATATTTCTCATCCTCAGTTAGTTCCTGAAATGATAATATACTCATTTTTTTGCCTCCTAGGACATTTTTATATAACGCTATTTAAACGTTATTATATATTAGCGATATATCAAATGCAAGACTTTTCTAAATAATTTTTTATTAGTGGAAAGTTAGATACGTTCTAAATAAAAACCTCTCACTTACACGAATGAGAGGTTCTTTTTAAGTTCAATTGAGGTTAACTTTTATTTGATGTGTGCTTACTTTATAACACCAAACTGCTGAATTGGATGATCGTTTATTGCAACATGGATGATTTTCTTTTCTGTGTAGAAGTCGAAGCCATAATGTCCACCTTCACGTCCTATACCAGATGCCTTTGATCCTCCAAATGGTGTGCGTAAATCACGAACGTTTTGTGCATTCACCCATAGCATGCCAGCATCTATTTGATGCGCTACTCGGTGACCACGTTTGATATCGTTCGTCCATACATAACCAGCGAGGCCATAATCAATATCATTTGCTAGTTTGATAGCTTCTTGTTCATCTGTAAAAGTCATTACAGCTAAGACAGGTCCAAAAATCTCTTCCTGTGCGACTCGCATTTGATTAGTTGCGTTTAAAATTAGTGTTGGCGCTACAAAATTACCTTTTTTGAATGCCTCTGGAATTTCACGGGTTAGTACTTCCGCACCTTCAGACTCTGCAATCTCCAAGTAATTCTTAACTTTATTAAAATGTTCTTTATGAATGAGTGGACCAACCTCTGTCGTGTCATCTAGAGGATCGCCAATTTTTATATTTGCAACACGTTGTTTCAATGCGTCAATAAATTTATCTTTAATTCCTTCTTGTATAAATAATCTCGAATTAGCTGTACATCTTTCTCCATTGAATGAAAATATTCCCCACACACATGCATCGAGCGCACGATCAAAATCTGCATCATCAAATACGATAATTGGCGATTTTCCACCCAGTTCCATGGAACATGCTTTTAATGTATCCGCACTATTTTTAATGATTGTTTTCCCAGTTACCGTTTCGCCTGTAAAAGATATGAGCTGTACGTCGGGGTGTCTTACTAAACTCTCTCCTGCTGTTTCACCAAAGCCATGAACCACATTAAAAACACCATTTGGAAGGCCTGCTTTATCGATTATTTTTGCTAATAAATCTGCAGATAGTGGTGATAATTCGGCTGGCTTTAGAACCACGGTATTTCCTGTGGCAAGCGCTGGGGCTACCTTCCACGTTTCCAACATAAAGGGAGCATTCCATGGGGTGATTAAGCCAGCAACCCCGGCAGGTACACTCATTGTGTAGTTGATAAAGTCTTCATCCACTTGATATGCTTCACCAATTAATCTGCTTTCTACCATTCTTGCATAGAATCTAAAATTCTCTGATGCTCGGCTTACCATTGCTCTCGTTTGTTTGATAGGTAAACCAGTATCTAGTGATTCTAGATACGCGATATTCTCAACTTCTTCGTCGATTAAATCGGCAATCCGGTAAATATAGGACATTCTTTTAGATAATTTCATAGTTCGCCAGGTTCCGTTATCGAATGCCTCTCTTGCCGCAGCAACTGCTTTATCAATATCAGCTTTCTGGCCTTCTGCTACTTGATTTACCAACTCATTCGTATATGGATTAAAATTTTCAAATGTTTCTTCTGCTTCACTTGCAACAAACTCACCATTAATATAAAGAAGTATATCTTCTTGTTTGCTATGTTCTAGCCTTGCGGTTGTTTCTTGGGTATTAGTATGCAATATGCTCACCCTTCTCTGTAAGGATTTCCATATCAACAAGGGTAGCACGAACTTCTTTTTGTATTTCTTCTGATGGTAAACCTAGTGGCATCCGAACTTTTGGTATTATTTTACCCATCATTCCTAGTGCTGCTTTAGCAACGGTTGGATTTGTATCTCTAAATAACACGTCATTTAAAGGCATTAATTCAAAGTGAAGATCTTGTGCTTTTGCTACATCTCTCATTTCCCATGCATTATAAAGTTCAGCTACTTTTTTAGGTTCAACGTTCGCTGTTGCACTGATAAATCCTGCGCCTCCAATAGCAAGCATTGGGTAGCAGAGTAATTCGATTCCCGAGTATAATAAAAAGTCTCTACCACAATGTAGCAGCACACGATTCACATGCTCAAAGTCTTTATTTGATTCTTTTACACCGATAATATTCGGGCAATCTTCCACTAGAAGCTTCATTGTGCTTACTTCCATATTTATTGCAGTTCTTCCTGGAATATTATAAATAATAATCGGTATACTTACAGAATCTGCAACTGTTTTAAAATGCTGGTATAGCGCTTCTTGGTTTGGTTTATTGTAATAAGGAACAATTACCATTGCAGCGTCTGCTCCGAGTTCTTCCGCATACTTTGTTAATTCCATTGTTTCATCATGATTTGTTGACCCTGTTCCTGGTGCAAAAAACACACGATTATTAATCGCTTCTTTTGCGAGTTCCATGACTCTTTTTCGCTCAGCGATTGTTAGTGAGCTTGGCTCCCCACTTGTACCTGTTACAGAAATGCCATGTGTCCCACTTTCTATTTGCCAGTTTATTAGATCTCTAAATGTCTTTTCATCAATTGCACCATCTTCAAGAAATGGTGTAATAACGGGACAAATTGATCCCCTTAACTTCCTTTTTGCTTCTTCATAATTCATCATTATCTACCCCACCCTCTTTTATTTTGATGTCACGTCTTTTCTTCGGCTTTATATCTCTGATGGATATTATTTAATTTATATGTTGGACGCGTAAATTCATAAACTTCCATTGATAAGGCTAAGTATCGTTCATTAAAAAGAGCTGCGTAATGTTTCTTTACAGCCTGAAAAAGAGCAGTACTTACCTTTTCAATCTCCTCATCAGAACGCCCGCTTCCTAACTTAAGTGTGAGGTGAACAAATGCATCATCTTCTGTACCATCTGCAACCAGATAATGTTTTAGCCCAATAGCTCTTGTACGCAATCCTCCAATCGGAATAACATCATGATGCTTGATAAGTGATTGATTCACTTTTTGAAGTAAAAGTGGAATGTTGGAAGCCTCTTCTATGTTATCCGTATATTCGATTGTTACATGTGGCATGATCATTCTCCTTTATGAGAGATGTCTCGTTGATTCATAATTCTCATTCACAACTGTATTTATAAGGCGCCCAATACCTTCAATCTCGGTTATTACTTCATCACCAACTTTTGTATCAACCGAACCTTTGGGTGTCCCTGTTAAAATGAGGTCATTTTCATTTAAAGTCATAAATGAACTTAAATATTCTATTAAAGCAGGAATCCCAAAAATCATATCAGCTGTAGTACCTTCCTGTTTTATTTCTCCATTAATATAGGTTCGTAGCTTTAGATTCATTGGATCCTTAATTGCTTCTTTTTTTACAAACCAGGGACCAATCGGTGTGGTCGTATCACGATTTTTCACGCGTAAGTTTGGTCTGTAATAGTTTTCCAAGTAATCTCGGATGGCATAGTCATTTGCAATCGTATAGCCAGAAACATAATCATAGGCATCTTCTTTTTTTATATTTTTTCCTTTTTTTCCTATAACAACTGCTAATTCACATTCATAATGCATAAATGTCACATCATCCGGGCGAACAGTGTGAGCTCTATGTCCAATAAATGTATTCGGTCCCTTTAGAAAAACTAATGGTTCAGTTGGTGCGTTAAAAGATAATTCTGCGGCATGGTCAGCATAGTTTAAACCTAATGTAAACACGGTCTGGGCTTGTATTGGTGGCAACCAGACAACATCTGTTTCCTCTAGCCTTCTTCCATCACTCAACTTCACTTTTCCTTCTTCTTCAATTGCATCTTGAATGGTGCCTCCAAAACTTACGCGGGCATGTTTCATTGCATATATCCTCCTATGACATCCCTCTCGTTAATGACTCGATTCTCTAGAATTCCAATATCCTCAATTTCAATTTTTACAAGGTCATTTTCTTTTGCGAGCGGAGCATTTTCTGGGACTCCAACTAATAGAACATCCCCTTTATAAAGCGTCATAAATTCCGTTACATCAGCAATTAATTTTTCAATCGGACGAATCAAGTTTTTCGTGGAATTTTCTTGTTTCACTTCGCCATTTATAGAGACTTTAATAGATAAATCATTTGGATTTTTAACAGACTCACTAGATACAATCCATGGGCCTATCGGGCAAAAACTATCCCGTGATTTTTCCTTGACTGCCGGCCTGTGAACACTTTTATGTGGGATGCTGACATCATTTATAATTGTATATCCCGCAATAAATTCTCTCGCATCTTTTTCCATTACTTTTGTCGCGTTTTTTCCGATGACAATTCCTAAGGCTGCACCTATTTGTAACGCGTCCGTTTTTTCTGGTAATAGGATTGGATTTCTATGGCTTGTAAATGTATTTTTTGGTTTTATATAAAGAACTGGTGCATTTGGTGGCTTGTTATATGGTTTTTTTTCCATCACAGGTTCTAGTGTTTTGTATTCTCCTTGATAGTTTAGGAGTGTTCCATATATTGTCCCGTCTATCGGTATATCAACTGGTAAATCATCACTGTTGTATTCCATTCCATTGATTTCAACGATTCCCTGATTCGCAACTCCAGTTAGATATTGTCTGACTCCCTTTAGTTTTAGGTTTATATTTTGCATTAGTGATCAACTCCTTTTTCCTTGAAAACTAGTAAATATTATTGGAGCTGGGTATGTGTTCATTTTTTCATCGTTCTTAGGTAGGAAAAAAGACCAGCAACTTACTGGTCTCTTATATCAAGCTTTAACTAACTTCTGAGTTCACTCCATATTTACCACTGTAAAAAGTGAGTGGATTGCCGTCTCTGATTACAATGTCTTTTACTCTACCGATAAAAAGTGTGTGATCTCCGACAACGTATGAGTTATCTACATCGCAAACAACAGAGGCCAACGACTCTTCTATGACAGGAATACCTTGAACGGAACCAAAGTGGATTTCTCTCTTATCACTTGTCTGTCCGGCAAAATGCCTGGAAATATCCTGCTGATCACATTTTAGTATATTCACAGCAAACTGCTGAGATTCTTGTATCCGTTTTAGCATTGTCGCTCGATTGTCGATGGAGACCGTAATCAGTCTGGGATTTAAAGATACTGACATAAATGCATTTGCAGTCATTCCATAGCTATCCGATCCAACTTTTGAAGTGATCACGGTTACACCTGTAGCAAATTTACCCATTGCATGTCGAAAAGCCTTATCATCCATCACCATTCACCTCCCTTAAAAGTTTTTCCAACTCCCCACCGCTGTTCAAATTTAAATGGTGAACTCTGGTTTATATAAATGAAGCTTCGCTTTTTCCTGTTCTATTTCCTCGCCAGTAATTACATGTAAAAATGATGAGGCTTCAGCAAACCATCTGTCTGGCGCTTCATGTCCCCAAAATGTTTGACGCGTTTTATCATGAACACTCCAACGTTTTGGCTTAAAATCTCCGTCTCCAGTGAAGTAATCTCCAAAATACAACTCAATGCGATGCCCATCAGGATCACGCAAGTAAAGGAAAAATGCATTCGATAACCCGTGACGCCCAGGCCCACGTTCAATGCTGTCAGCCATTCCGATCGATGCCAACACATCACATGTATGAATCAATGCAAGTGGGTCAGGTAACCAAAAACCAACATGGTGGAACCTTGGCCCGTCTCCATTCATGAATGCTTGATCATGCACATTGCCCTTGCGATGCGTCCAAATTGCCCATAAATTTTCATCGTCATCCTCTGTATACTCAGAAGGTCTAAATCCAAGTTCAGAATTATAAAAGTCATACGCTTTTTGTACGTCTGGTACAAGGCAATTTGTATGGTCAATTCGTTGGATTCGAGCACCTTTATGCAAATCATAACGTTGCATTAAGCTATCAACATGTTCCATATCCGCATAGAACTCCAGAGATAAACCTGATACATCCTGCATGCGTAAAGCACGGCCGATTGCTTCTTGCTCCCCTTTTTCAACCCATTTGAAAGGAAGATTATTACGTTTTGCTACTTCTGCAATGCCATCTAAATCTGCATCTTCATATACTCGATAGCTCATCACCTCGACTGCTGGTTTGTCTGATTTCTTCAACAACAAACTATGGTGATGCTGCTCCTCGTATCCTCTCAGATAAATATGATTTTCATCGGACGCTGTTTCAAATAAACCAAGTGCATCGACATAAAATTTTCTGGATGCTTCTAAATCGGTAACATGCAAGACAACTCTTCCAGTTCTAGTTATATTAAATCCCATAGAATTCCCCCTTAGCTTTCCTACATTTATAAAAGGCAGTTATATTACTTCATTGGTTGTTTCGTTGCTTCTTTTAAAAACTCAGAAACGCGATTCTTATACGTATCTTTTTCAAAATTATCGAAGTATGCCATCCCCATACGAACTGGATCTCCGAAGAAGTAGTATTCGTAATGCGATTGTCTAGAACCAAATGCACTCGCTGTTAAATCCCAAGCTAAGCGGAATAATTGCACGCGATCATACCCATTTAAGTTTTTTCCTTGTAATCCACGTTCAAGAATTGGGCCGATTTCCTCGTGGGCAAAGTCAGCCTCTGTTGGAATACCTGTTAAGCCAGATGCAGCTAGAACACGAATAATCTCTGTCAGGGACGGGTAAATACGTGGGTACCAGTTTCGAGCAGCATCAAGCGCAACGAAGTCAGGCGTCATCGTACCGTACTTATCAAGTTTCGCGTTATGCTCTGCACGATAAAGATGAGAACGCATCGTTTCGAGCGTAATCATAATATCTCTGCCTTTATCCTTTACATGCTGGAATTGATCGATTCCAATAGCATCCATAATGCTAAGTGCTACACCTAAAATAAATTCTGTTTTTACAATTGCTTTTGAAACAACTTGGTGTGACATATGCGCAACTGCATTTGTTTCAGCAAATGTTCGGTTACAAATAGAAGAGTTACCACAAACAAATACCTTCTCCCAAGGAACGAAAACGTTTTCAAAAGAAATAATGGTATCGCCTTCCTCATAGCGAGAGGATAAAGGATAATCCCATTTATTATCTTTATAATCCCATGGCTCACGGCTAATATGTTTTATCCCTGGAGCATTATTAGGAACGACAAATGCTAATGAATATGGATCGTCTAATTCTCCTGCTTTTTTTACGGTTGACGGGAATACCAAGGTCTCATCTGTGATTGCCCCTTGTGTTGCTAATAAACGAATTCCATCGACTATAATTCCATCCGATTGTTCTTTAACCAGGTGAAGTGCAACATTCGCATCTTTCTGCTCATGCGCAGCTTTTGCCCGGTTTACTTGTGGATGAATCAGTGTGTGTGTAAGGCTAACATCGTTTTCTCTTGCATATTCATAATAATCACGTGCATTTTTAGCAAATGCTGGGTCAGCTTCCGCAAAAATATCGTTATTCATCCCCATTGCCATAACTTCTGCGTTTAAATAATCTGGCGAACGTCCCATCATCCCTTGCGTTGTTCTGGCCCACTCTTGGATTGCTTCTCTTCTTGCGATGATATCCTCGATTGTTGTAGGATGTTTGAAAGTCATGCCCACTTTGTCACCAGTAGTTGGGGATGTATATAACATCTTATCTGCTTTTTCGTGTTGGACATCGTAAAGCTTTGCTTGTGAGTCCACTACATTTTTAAACGCTGGATGTTCTGTTACATCCTCTACTTTCTCCCCATTCGCATACACATTATTTTTTGCCTTTTTTAGTCTTTCCTTATATTCTGCGCCTGTTTTCGCTCCCATAATTACATATCCCCTCTAACAATATTTTTTTAATAAGTATTTGGAAATGTACTCATTATCAGAATCTATAGACTTAGTTGAATATTATTATCATATACAATATGATATATGTAAAATATCATTTTCATTGGCTTTGCATATAAAAAATATATACTTATAAAGGATGGGTACATATGAATATGAAGCAGCTTCGTTACTTTTTTGAAATTGCAAATGAAGGTCAAATAACGCTTGCAGCAAAAAAGCTGCACATTTCCCAACCGCCATTGAGCCAATCGCTTAAGGCATTAGAAGATAGCCTTGGGGTTATTCTTTTTGAAAGAAATGGACGGAAAATGGAATTGACTGAAGCAGGAGCCGTTTTATATGAGAAAGCACAGGAGATTTTTTATAAAATTGATGAAACAATTGTAGAAGTCCAAGAAACAGGTCAGGGTCTTCGTGGAACACTTTCCATTGGTTGTAATAAATCATGCTACGCCCAACTTCCAGATAAAATTTCTCATTTTCAAGCAGAATACCCTCAAACAAAATTTAGAATACTTGAGGGAGATTCTTATTATTTAACAAAACAATTAACAGAAAGAGAAATTGAATTGGCTATCATTCGTCTTCCAATTGATATGACTGGATTCTCATATCATCCATTGCCATCGGAAGACTATGTCGTCGTTTGTCCAACGAAATGGATGAAAGATGAAGCTAAGGACATTATTTCTATTGCAGAGTTAGCCGACATTCCTTTGTTATTATTGCATCGTCTCAAAGGGATCGGACAATATGAAATCATTTTGGATAAATTTAGAGCCAAGCAGTTAATCCCTAGGATTGTTTGTGAGTCACCGAATGTAGATATTTTATTAGGTCTTGTTGAAGCTGGGTTGGGAGCAACAATTATTCCTAAATCAACTTTATTAAAACCTTATAATAATGATGTAAAAATTCTTCATCTGGAAGATAGCCCTATCGTTTCCGAGTCTGCAATTATTTGGTTAAAAGATCGGTATATTTCGAGAAGTGCAAAACGGTTTATTGGGTTATTTCAGTGAGTGTGGGTGGTGGATGGCAAGAAAGTCTTGTAATGTACTAAGAGGTATTAATGTTGGGATGTAAATGTTTATTTTTCGGTAAATAGTGGTATTATGTGGGTAGAAGTTCATACACTATTAAAAATCGTTCGATGCTCATAACATGGAACGGTTTTAATAGACCAACCCCAGCAAGATGGGCTGGCACAGTTCAGGAATAATCCCTCAAAGCGCCGGCGAAAGCACAAGAAAAGCACAGGAGGGATTATTTTTTATCGTATCAGATTTTTATAATTGTTATTATAATTGTATATGTGTATCTAAATGCAATTCGTGGTATAATACCAGTAGAAGTTCATACAATATTAAAAACCGTTCCATGCTAGTAACATGGAACGGTTCCAATAGACCAACCCCGACAAGAGGGGAAGGCACCTTTTCAGGAATAATCCCTCAAAGCGCCTGTGCAAGCACATGAGGGATTATTTTTTATTGGAATTTGACATGATTAAAGCTATTAGCATGCCAAACGAAATCAGTAATGTTAACACTTGATTCGTATCCATAGACATCACCTCCCTTCTTGAGAAAAATCTCAAAAAGGAAACTGTGCCTAACCCCTCATGTGAAGCCGGTCTATTGTATTTTAGATTATATCATAACAGAACGTTTGTTTTTAACCATTTTATAAGATATATAATATAAAAATCGGCCAATCAATACTATCTTGATTGGCCCACTTTTATTATATTAAGAACTTAATTCTTTTTACTCAAAAACTCATTTGGCTCTTCACCTTTTTGAGCATTGTAATTTTTATACTGGCTTTTTCGACCGTTTCGGTGTTCTCCGCTTTGCGTGTTTTCTTTAAATTGTCTTTTCTTTTCCGTCATGTGCTACCTCCTAGACCATCTATTAAGAATCATCTCGATATCGCTTATTTTTCTTTTGATCCAAATTTAGAAACTCCGTGTCTTTTGCTATTTCTGTCTCCCTTTTATATCGTTTCGGAGTTGTATCATATTTTATTACATTTCTTTGTTTTCCTTTATCCTTGTTTCTATTCTTATTTTCTTCTGACATCATTCAACCTCCTCTGAAAAATCCTCGTGCTGTAAAATACATATTGAAGATCTACCTTTATTTAACTTTTAATGAAACAAGAGAACCGTCCCCATGTTGCACTCATGTTGTGTTATTCTTGGGGTTCTATGGTGTAGGCTGCTCGTGATGTGCTGATCATGAGGCGGTTTTTGTCTTGTTCGTATAGTGTGTCTGTTTCTAGGGGTATTTCGTATAGGTCTGATGGCAGGGATTCATAGTTATTTGTTGTTGTTTCGATTAAGCCTGCTCCGTTTAAATGTAGGGAATGTGTTGGTTCATAGTCATCGATGGTTGGCTCTTCTTTGGAGTAATTAACAGCTTGTAGATCAATTATAATTTCATCTAAATCCCCTGCCTCATGCTTAACTATTTTTATCTTTTTACCACTCCACTGTTGCAATTTCTCATTAAATTCTTCAATTGTTAATGTTTGATAGCCCATGAAATCCCTCCTGGTTTTACTTTTTCCTTTTAGCTGAAAAAAATACTCAGCAATGTTTATTTTTTTTTCCCTAAAATACACATTATTAATCTTAAGGTAATCATCCACGCGTTAAAATTATTAAAAGCCGTACCATGATTAAATGGTACGGCTACAATTCTAAAACGAAGTTATTTAAATGGAACGCGTAATTCTTGTATCAATTTTATTCTACTTTTCCACTCGTTCCAACTGTTCACACAAAGCTTCCCACTTCTCTTCTAGATTTTCTTTTTCATTATATAATTGCTGCATTACTTCTAAATCTTCCACTTCTAATAATTCTTGATCCAATGCTATAATTCTTTCCTCTAAAGCAAGTATATCTTTCTCCAAGTGGGTCTCGCTATTCTGTGTTTTTGATTCAACCTTCCTTTGAGGTGTTTTTTTCTTCTTTTCTTCACTAACTTGAACTTCTCGTTCTCTCAGTTCCAGCATCTTTTCCTTTGCCCAATTATAATTTCCGTCAAAAGCGTGGATCTGTCTATTTTCTATCCAGTAAATTTTTCTGAACAGTTTATTGAGAAAATATCTGTCATGCGAAACAGCGACAATTGTTCCTTCAAAATCTTCTAATGCCTCTTCTAATACTTCTCTCGAATCGATATCTAAATGATTTGTTGGTTCATCTAGAATGAGCAAATTCACATCCTGATACATGAGTTGTGCTAATCTCAAGCGCATTCTCTCGCCACCACTAAGATCTTTAACCTTCCCGAAAACGGCAAAGCCATAAAACATAAACTTCGCTAAGATTCCCCTTGCTGTACCTTCTGTTACACTTACTTTATCTCGCAATGCTTCAATTACTGTTTCGTTTTCAATTTCAGAAAAAACATGTTGTGATAAATATCCGATTTTCACATTGCTCCCAACACGAATTTTTCCTTCATCTGCAGGTATTTCTTCTAAAATCATTTTTAATAACGTTGATTTACCTGTTCCATTTTCACCGATGATTGCTACTCGGTCTTGAAAAGCAATATGCATATTTACATGTTGAAGCAGCACTTTACCTGAAAAGGCTTTTGACACATCTTCTAACTGAATAACGTCCTTTCCACTGCGATCTGTTGTCTCGATTTCTAAGTTCATTTTTTTCCTATTCAAAATAGGTCTATCTAATTTTTCGATTCTTTCGAGCGCTCTTTCCATATTTCTCGCTCTTCTGTGTAGATCTGCGTTTGGTGGATTAGCACGGTTTGCCCATTCGCGAAGACGTTTAATCGCTTCTCTCATCTTCTTAATTTTCTTTTGCTGCTCCTCATAGTCATGAAATGCCTTGAGCAATCGTTCTTCTTTTTCTTTCACAAACCCTGTAAAATTCGTGTGGTATGTCGTAACTTCTCCGTCTTCCATGTCAATAACTTTATTTACGACTTCATCTAGAAAATAGCGATCATGTGAGATGAGGAGCACTGTACCGCTATAACTTTTCAAAAAGTTTCCTAGCCATTCTACAGCCATAAGATCCAGATGGTTTGTCGGCTCATCAAGTAATAAAAGATCTGGTTCCTTTAAAAGCATTAACCCTAAGCCAATCTTTGTCTTCTCTCCCCCACTTAAATTAGAAAAAGGTTGCTCGACTAGGTGTTTGATTCTTAATCCATGAACAATCTTTTCGATATTCGATTCGATTTCGTAACCGCCAGTTCTTGCAAATTCATCTTGGAGAGACCCGTATTCTATGATGAGCTTTTGCAAGGCATCAGGGCTTTTTTCGTCCGTCATTTCCTTTTCTATTTCTGTCATTCTTATCTCAATTGTAAGTAGATTTACGAACGCTGTTTTCAAGACTTCCTTCACTGTTGTTGTGTCATTGTAATCAGGTATTTGCGACAAATAACCAATTACAGCATCTTTTTTCCAATGGATTTTCCCTGTATCTGGAGTTTCTTCACCAGCTAGTAAACGAATTAGCGTCGTCTTTCCGCTCCCGTTTCGACCGACTAAACCAACTCGCTCTTTTTCTTTTATTTCAAATGTTATATTTTCAAAAATGGCATTGCCACCATACATTTTTGCTATATTATTTACACTACAAATAATCATTGTAATTCCTCCTAAAATTCATCAGAAAAAAGCCATAAGAAGACACACTTCCCATGGCTATTTCGTTAATTTTGTATAAAAAAAGAGTACATGAAAATGCACTCCTTTTAACAAACATATTTAATGTGGGTTAAGCGATGTTTTCACTGTTTTACTTGCTATTTAGTTGTTAAAAAAGGACATACTTCTCCCGTTAACAACTAAAAGAGCAAATTTTGCACGACAAAAATACAGGAAGTCCATCCAGTATCCGTGTGCTAAAACAGTTTGATTCATCATCTTATCCCACCTCCGATTCAACTTGATTAATTTGATATTATCATTTGTATGAATAATTTGCAATATTGTGAGGGGCGAGCCTCATTACGCTCTACTTGTCATCCACATTTCTGCATCGGCAACTTTCATTGGTTTCCCGTAATAAAATCCTTGAATTACCTGGCAGCCTAAGCCTGTCAGATAGTCAACTTGATCTTTATTTTCGATTCCTTCTGCAATTACATCAAGATTCAATTGTTTCGCCATTAAAATAATTGCATTAATAATCGCGCGTTTACTTTCTGTTTCCAAATCATTCGTAAACAATCGATCAAGCTTAATTGTATCAAGGGGAATCCTATCTAATAAACCAATCGATGAATAACCTGTACCAAAGTCATCTAGAGAAATTCTAACACCGAGCTCTCGTAAACTTTCCAGCTGATGAAAAACATTATTTACGTCTGATAAAACAAGTGACTCAGTAATCTCAAGTTCAAGTAAACTCGGGTCGAGATTTACTTTCTTTAAAATTGCCTCAACTTCTTCTACAAGGTTATCCGTTTTGAATAAGCGAATCGACAAGTTAACAGAAATCGGTTGATTAATTCCTTTTTCCTGCCAACGCGCACACTGGCTACTCGCTTCTTCGATCACCCATCTCGTAATTGGAACAATCGCGCCTGTCTCTTCTGCTATCGAAATGAATTCGCCTGGAGAAATTAAACCTAAACGTGGATGTTGCCAGCGTAGTAATGCTTCAAAACCATGCACATCGTTTTGCTTCGTATTCCATTTTGTCTGATATTCGAGATACATTTCTCCATTTTCCACAGCAAATTGCAGACCTTTTTCAAGCTCCATTCTTCGCCCTTCTTTAATTCCCATCGTTTCATTATAAATAGCGTAACGATTTTTCCCCAGATGCTTCGCATGATACATTGCTGCATCAGCTGATTTTAGTAATTCTTTGCCTTTATCCACAAGCGGTCCAATGCTAATCCCAATGCTCGCAGTCGTATAGAGTTCATTACCTTCAATAAAATAAACTTCTTTAATTTTATTCAAAACTGCTGTGGCTAAATCCCTTGTCTGCTGTTCGTCACTATATTCTGTGATAATCAGAAACTCATCCCCACCAATTCGGTAAGCTTGTTGCTTCTTAGACTCGAATGTAGCAAGTCGCTCACCAACTGCTTTAATTAAAAGATCACCACTATCATGTCCGAGCGAATCATTGACGTATTTGAATTGATCCAAATCAATAAATAGTAGACCAATCTCATTTGAGCCATTAAACTTATCAAAAAAACGAACCATTGCATTACGATTCGGCAATTTTGTAATCATATCTTCATAGGCCATATTTTCAAGTACATGTCGTTCTAAAAACATAATCAACCAGGAGACAAACAGAATCACAGCAATTGTGATCGTCACGCCATATAATAGAAAATTATCTGGAGATGATTCAACGTGCACCAGGCCTGTATGAGTAAAGACAGCTGCTTCCATTCCAGTATAATGCATCCCACAAATCGCAATTCCCATCATAATGGCAGACACACCTTTTAACCAGCTGGCTGTTTGGTCATTACGAAACCTAATAAATAGAAATAAGGCTGCATAAGATGCAACATAAGCGATAACAATCGAGAGCACAAGCCAAAAGAGGTCATAATGAATACTCCCGTCCATAATCATCGCTTCCATACCAACATAATGCATCGTAATAATTCCACTAGCAAGTATCATTCCGCCAATCGCGATTCTGTACCATTTAATTTCCGCAGGCATCGTTACATAAAAAGCAATAAATGCTCCTCCGACACTCGCAAGCATGGAGAGCGCGGTAAGTCCAATATCATAGCTCATTTCCATATCAACATGAAAAGCAAGCATACCAATAAAGTGCATGGACCAAACTCCACTGCCCATTACAATTGCTCCAGCAAGTAACCAGAATAACCTGTATTTATTATTGGTATATGAAATTTTCGCTGCTATGTTAATCGCTGAATAGGATGCCAAAATAGCGATTAATACAGAAAGTCCAACTACATAAAAATTATAAGTTCCATCCAATTTTCATATTCACTCCATTCAATCGATAAAAAACCAGTTCTTTTGCACTAGGTCTTTATCGGCATAAAAAACGTGAAATGAAGTGTTTTAAAAAAGATGTAATAATAAGATTATTGTGATGAAAAATTAGACGGTTTTTGACTTTTCATATTAAAAATCAATCTAAATTTTCAATGAACCCTTTTGATTCTTCTGCTATTTTCTCTTGGTCAATATTATGAATATAGTGGGAAGCATTTAATTCAATAAATGATGCATTATTAGTAGTAGTGAAATTTCTTTGAATTTCAATCCATTTTTCCTCATCAAATCCGGTCTTTTCACCATTTGATGAAAACAAAAGCATTGGTGCATTCACTTTTCCAGCTTCTTTAACTGCTTGTGCGTTTTCTTTTATCATTTTAATTTCATTGATCATATTTTTAGTTGATGTTCTTCTATAAAAAACAGCTCGATATAATTCTTTTTCTTCCTCTGTTAGTGTGCCATATTTTATTGCATCACTTTCAGATATATTCGGGATCCACCGGAAGAGGCCAGCATTCGCTGCGAAAGCTCCTAACCGCACAAACGACATATTTATATCTTGACTTTCATATGCTTCTGGTACTGCCATATCTAATCCGATAATTGCTTTCACTTCATTAGGATAAACCTGTGCCCACCTCAATGCTTCAATCCCAGACATTGAATGGGGGAGTAAAAAATAAGGACCTTCAATTTCCGCTTGAGAAAGAGCCTCCCTTGTTTCACTTAGAATGGTATCGATGTCTCGTTCGGCATTTGTAACTTCACTAAATCCATAACCAGCTTTCTCAATAACAACAATTTTATATGTATCACTTAGCAAAGAATAAATTGACTTAAAATCTAATACAGGTGAACTTGTTCCGCCCCCTGACATAAAAACTAAAGTTTCTTCCCCTTGCCCTTCCGTGTATACATGCAGTTTGTGACCGGTAACTTCCACAAGTTCTCCTAGTGGGACAAATAGCTCTCTTTCCTTTGATAATTGTATTTTATGATTCATATAGCTGATAGCTAAAATCAAAATAATAATTGCAATTATGCTTGTAAATAGAATAAAGACGGAGCGTTTGCGTCCTTTTTTTATATCCCTCACCTCTAACTTTTAACTGCTTCTCTTTTACTATATTCAACAAAAATTGTGCTTCTCCTTCTTTTACTTTTCCACAGAGAGATGGGTTAGTTGGCGTTCAAATCATATAAAAAAACGTACGATGCTTTAAACATAGGACGGTGATATTTTACTATACGTTTAAGATAGGAACTTATTATTAAAGTTTTTCTTCTATATCTACTATTAGCCTTGGCAATTCACTAATCGAATCAATTACGAAATCTACTCCTGCTTCGGTAAATTTCTCTTTCACTTGGTCTGCTCGTAGTTTATATGCATCATCACTTAATTCGTTTACCTCAGCTTCCGTTAAACCAAGTTCACTGCTTCCCTTAATAATTCCAATACTCCATACTCCGGCATTTTTACCTTCTTTGATATCTGAGGGCGTATCCCCGACTTTGATAATATTTCTTGGAGGAAAAACATCTAACTGAATCATATTTTCAAAAATCATAAATGGGGAAGGTCTTCCTTTTTTCACTTCATCTGCACATACAATACAATCAGTTTGATACCCTTTTTCTTTCGCGTGCTTCTCTACAGTATTCATCATTTTCCTTGTGTAGCCTGTTGTGGAACCTATTTTAATATCCTTCTCTCTTAATGCACGAATGACATCCAGTACACCTGGGATTGGATCGGTAAATTGATGTAAACTTGAGAGTAAGCTCTTTTCAAATAATGTGTAAAGCTCTTCAACATCCGCAGTATTCGGCGATCGGTTAAATCTTTCCTGAAACAATTTTTGCACACGTTCCATCTCTACTATTGATTTTATATGATCTTTTTTCAGTAATCCCATTGGCTTCCTTGCTTCATCGGTGGTAATTTCAATCCCGAATGCTTGAAATGCGTCTATAAAAGCTTGCACAGGCGCAAAACATCCATAATCAACAACGGTTCCTGCCCAATCGAATATAACTGCTTTGATTCTTTTTTCCATGTTCTACCTCCCATAATCTACTATTTTCTCTGAAAGCCACACAACATCTAAAAGTCATGTTTTATTGCTTCTTGGTTTATAATGAACTTATCTATAGATATGATAGAGTTACCCTAAAAAAAGGAGAATTCACATGTTAAAGAACATCATCCCATTTGCTCATCAGTTACTTAAAGATACCGTACAACCTGGAGATTTAGTAATTGATGCCACGTGTGGAAATGGGAACGACACATTATTTTTGACAAAATTAGTTGGAGATGAAGGAGAAGTCTTAGCATTCGATGTGCAAGAACAAGCAATTCTCTCAACTAAGGACAAGCTTGAAGAATATAAAATAACAAATGTTAACCTCATTCACCAAGGTCACGAATTTGTCTCTGATTATATTCAGGAAAATCAAGAAGTTACTGCAGCTATTTTTAATCTTGGTTACTTGCCAAAGAGCGATAAGAAAATAATTACAAAAGCAGACACAACGCTCGTTGCTATTAGTCAAATACTAAATCATTTGAGGAAAAATGGGTTGGTTATTTTAGTCGTTTATCATGGTCATCCAGGAGGAGAAGACGAAAAATCTGCTTTACTCGATTATGTAACAAAACTGGATCAAAAAGATTACCAGGTTTTAAACTACGGCTTTATTAACCAAAAAAATAGCCCACCTTTTATTCTAGCAATCGAAAAAAGATAAAAAAAGAAGGATCTCAACAGCCAATAAATGATTGTCTTTCGAGATCCTTCTTCCTGCTTTTAATCTTTATCTACTCCATATAAATCATCAATGTACGCTATTGTTCCCTCAATTAATTCTACTAGAACATCTTCGTTTATGTCTTCAATTTTATTTACATAGATACAACTTTTACCCGATTTATATTTCCCGAACCTCTCTAGCAAAGCATCACGTGCTTCACTGTCATACATCAAATATAAACTATGTCTCGCTTTTCTTGGTGAAAACCCAACTACAGGAGCGTCCCCTTCATGTCCTGACGCATATTTATAATGATAGGAACCAAATCCAATAATACTCGGTCCCCACATTTTCGCCTGCTTTCCAGTCACTCTTTGGAAAATATCCAAGAACTTATAGGCATCTTCCCGACGTTTCGGATGGTCTACGTCCTCAATAAATGCTAGAACATCTTTGTCATTCTCTTTCATTTTTGCTTCGTACAAACCATCACTTCCCCTCGATATATTTATAATATATTTTAATAGTATAATGAATAAACCTTCCTGTAAAACCACTATGTTGGATTAGTTTTTTTCTTAGCGTTATGCTCTGCTCCAACTCTCGTGTTTTTTCATCACTTAAATAAAGTCCCACCAATCCTTTTGGGATAAATTGATGAAATCTTTTATCTGGCATTTGCGACACATGCTTTTCCGCTTGGATATAAAAGTATTCGAATCGCTCAAAGATCTGAACATCGTCACGATAATAACTACAAAAGTTCAAATCTCCTTCTTCTTTATCTTCTTTTTGATCAATATAATAGTCCAATAAAATATGCAAGCCTTGTACATAAGGAAAATAACTCACCATGATTTGATCTGCTAGCTTGTCGTTCATTTTTCCTGCAAAACCATAGGAAACAAGACAAAATATCCCTAAAGTTGATCCTGCGGCAGCTGCGAATTCATACCAAGTTAACCCTAAAGCAATATCTTTATTCGCTTCATACCATGTTTTAAGCCTTGCTTCTCGCTCTGTTTCCACTACATGTTTATGTACCTGCAAATCTATATATAATTTCTTCAATTTAAGAAGTTTCTCGGCAATTATTTCGTAGTCTTCCATTTGTTTTAGACATTCCTGACAAGTTAAAACGAGCGCTTCTAAATATCCCCCATCGTCTTGTTCTTTACGAAAAGCATAGTAGTTCTGGATTTCATTTTTAGGTTGCAAGGCGTCTTTCATTGAAACATGAAGCATTCTAAAATCCTTTGGGTCAAGGGATGTGCTCCGGTCACAGAGGTTGTCTAGGTAATCGCTAATCGTTTGATAAGCGACGATAAAGCGAATCGCTAACTGTTTATTTTCACCAGCAAGTAGCGCAAACACACCTCCACCTTGGCAATGGAATTTCTTATTTTGGATACTTGCTAAGGCTTGGATTCTTAGTTCGTCATTCGGTATTTGTTCCGCTTTTTCTTGCCAGTTTGTTAATTCTTTTTCAATTAAAGGGAATAAATTTTGAAATACATTGTGAACCAATGCTTTTGCTGTAATTGGGAGTTGTGGCACGGCTTTTCCTCCATTGTTTCGTTTTCTCATTTTACAATGCTTTGCTATACTATTAATTAATATACTATCTACATAAGTCGAAAAGGGGTATTTTACATGATTGACCATTATAAAGGGATTTATCCAGAAATACATGATTCTGTTTTTGTTGCAAAAAATGCTGTGATAAATGGAGATGTGAAAATTGATAAGGATTCGAGTATTTGGTTTCATGTAGTAATTCGTGGGGATGTCGCGCCAACCATCATTGGTAAAGGTGTTAGCATTCAAGATTTATCTGTTTTACACCAAAGTCCAAATACACCGCTAATTATTGAGGATGGCGTTACAGTTGGACACCAAGTCACGCTTCATTCTGCGACGATTCGTAAAAATGCCCTTATCGGAATGGGTGCGATTATCTTGGACGGAGCTGAAGTCGGAGAAAATGCTTTTGTTGCAGCAGGCAGCCTTGTACCACCAGGGAAAAAAGTTGCCCCAAATACATTATATATGGGTAATCCTGCAAAATATGTTCGCGATTTAACAGATGCAGATTACGCTGAAATGGAACGTGTGAGAAACTCTTATATTGAAAAAGGACTTTATTATAAAACGGAGACAAATTTAGGGGATTAAATTTAATTCAAACTAGTAAAAAACACTTTCGGAATGATTTAAAATGTTCGAAGGTGTTTCTTTATGGAGTTAGCCTCGTTCTTGTATGATTATAAGAACCTAGTTAACAAATTCACGAATCCCATCAAAGCTTATGTCAGGTTATGATAACATGAACGCAGGAGGATGATAATAATGAAAGAAACAATCTTGATAAACAGCCAAAGCTTCGAAGTGTACAATTACCAGGAAGAAACGACAGCAGAACGAATGAAATTGAGCTTTGATTTCACTGTCACAAATGAAACTTACCACGATGTCACGACATTGCTTTATGAAAATGATTTTATCGTCCAGGTTTTGGGGCGGCAGCTAGAGTTTCCTGCAACAATTCATACCTATTACACCTCATTCACGAATTTATACGAGACGAATTCGGTAAGTGAGTATCATCTGGAGTTAATCGAGAAAAAATGAGATTGGATGCCTGCTTTTTAATAGATGGGGTATTATTATAAAAAACTATCTTTAAGTAGAAGGAGTCGTATGTTTCTTTATGAACCAAGAAAATGAATGGATAGTCTCAGTCCCACAAGAATTTAGCTTTCAGGCAAACTTAAACTATATGAAACGTTCAACTAATGAATCTATGTTTGAGGTTGAGAGTGACAGAGTCCGAATGGTCATTCCTATTTCTAATGAGCATTATTTAATAGAAATTAGCGAATACTATGATGGTAATCTATTCGTTCAATTATTAGGAGATATTCACCATTCTTTAAATGGCGAGGATGTCTCCCTTTATATAAGAGAGCTATTTGATCTCGACCGTGATTTAAAACCCTTTTATAAACTGGCTGAAAAAGATAGATTACTTCAAGATGCAATTATTGAACACTACGGACTACGTGTAGTTGGAGTCCCGAATTTATTTGAAGCAATCGTTTGGGCAATTCTCGGACAACAAATAAATCTAGCTTTTGCATATACATTAAAAAAACGCTTTGTAGAAACATTTGGAGAGTCTATTATTTTTGAAGGGCGTCATTACTGGATTTTCCCTCGTGCGAATGATATCGCCAAGCTTCAAGTTACAGATCTTACACCTCTAAAATTATCAATAAAAAAATCTGAATATATAATTGGAGTTGCTAGACTTCTTACCGAAAAAAAGCTAACAAAAGAAATGCTAAGCGAAGCTGCTGATTTAAAAACTGCAGAAAAAATACTAACCAATATTCGTGGTATTGGTCCTTGGACAGCAAACTATGTACTTATGCGCTCCGTTCGATTCACAGACGCATTTCCAATTGCAGATGTTGGACTGCTTAACGCGATTAGAAATATTTTAGGAACTAAAGAAAAACCGACTAGTGAAGAATTAATGGAGCTAGCTAAGCGTTGGAGTGGTTGGGAAGCTTATGCGACTTTTTATTTGTGGAGGACGCTTTATTGAATGATTAGGAGAAACGATTGTAGGGTTTATATTATTGTTTAAATGAGTTCAATCATCATCGTAATATTATGGTTTGATGATTTAAGCGATAAAAAGTAGTGAAAATCTAGACTTATTACAAATTGTAATAACTTCAATAAAATCTTAACTATTTTAACATACAGATGCGTTAAACCTTCTCAGTTTATCGCCTCTGTATATTAAAAAGTTATCTTTAAATATTACTATAATCCATTATAAAGCTTCTTCTACGATATATACTTAATACTATTCCCATAATGAGTGCGTTGAATAAAGTTGGTATAAAGCCATAGCTGATGAAAGGTAATGACATTGATGTAATTGGCACAAAACCTAAAATCATACTGACATTATATACAAACTGAACGGCATAAAGCGTTATTCCACCAACAAGTAATAATTTAGCAAATTGATCCTTTATTCTATACGCAATGACTATCATTCTAGCAGCAAATAGAGATAGTATGAGAACTAGTAAGATTGCAAATAAATAACCATATTCAAGAATTAAACTCACAAGAACAAAGTCAGTCTGTGAAGCGTATCCATATTGAATAAATTCTTCCTGTCCAGAGCTACCGAGCCAACCAGCCGAAGAAATTAACTCTCGCAGTTTCAAGTACATATAACCACCATCAGTAGCGAAATTTTCTGGTTTTAAAAACGCAGAAAATGCATTTAACTGATATTCTTTTACTGTATACCAAAAATATAAACCTCCGAAGATGATTGGAACAATTGTCATTATCAATGCTTTCTTGATATTCAATTTATTACTATACCAAAGCATTGCGAACCCCATACAAAGATATATAAAAGCTACAGGAAGATTACCTACTTCTAAGAATAGGAGTAAAGGAACTAAAAATAATACATTAAGCTTCCAAAATTTCAACTTACTATCATTCAGAAAGGAAGCCCATGCCAAGAAAAGAAATGGAATGGCTATTAAGCTTCTTAATGATAATGGACCAATTCGCAATATGGGTTCTCCGTTTACAGTCAGCCCACCTATACCTGCTAGCAAGATTAAAGGTATAAGGATTCCAATGACATAAAATACCCATCCCAACTTTTTCATTTTCTTATAATCAATCATCATCATTACGAAAACTACTACAAGACCGAGAATAGCAAACATTATTTTGTTTCTAAGATTATAATACAAGTCGTAATGCTCCATACCCCAAAGAGACAGAATCGGCATAAAACTGAAACCCATTGTTATTACAATTAAAACCATCATCCACCAATCAACTCTTGGTTGATGAAGTTTATTTAGTTTCTGACCAAGATGAATTGGACTCCCCATTTGTTCTACTGCTTTATTTTCCGATTCAAGATTTTTATGACCTTTTGCTATCCACATTTCTTTTGCTTCTTTTAAATGATATTCCAACTCAGCTCTGACATACTTTTTAGCTTCCTTAGATTTAATGTGTTTAATGACTTCTCCCAAGAATGAATCTTGCTTTTCTCCCATTTTTTTACACCTCAATCCATACCTTAATTTGAAGATGTTTATTTGTAGATTTTTCTGCTTTACTTAAGAGCTTCTTTCCTTTCGCATCTAAATGATAATACTTCGCACCTAGTTGGTCATCCCACTCTGCTTGAATCAAATAACTTTGTTCTAAACGATGTAATAAGGTATAGATCAGCCCTTCCTCTCCTTCAAACTTTTTTATTCCTCTTGAACGTAAAAGCTTCATTAATTCGTATCCGGTTTTCGCATCTTTTAGAAGTTGTAGGATGGATAACACAATGTGATCTTCACTCTCATTCGATTTATTTATTTTTTCATAGATTTTTTCACGATGTTTTTCAGTGAATTTTAATTGCTTAAATGTACTTTGTCCGATTGATTTATTGAGTCCTTTTAAACGCTCCTCCATGTTAACCATCCAGTCCTTTCTTAAGAAGTTCTTTGGCCCTTTTTAGTCGTGTCTTAACCGTATTTACCTTCACGTCCAGCATGGCAGAAACTTCTTTGATAGATAACTCCTCAAAATAAAACAAGTAGATTACTTCACGATATTTTATTGGTAAGTTCATTATTCTAGCAACAAGTTTGTGATCCTCTTCCATTTGAATGACCGTTTGTTCCACGCTTTCATTTTGATTCTCCGCCTGTTTCAATTCATTCTCTGTTATGATTACATTTTTGTTATACCAGCTTCGTAGGTAATCTTTACAATGATTGATTGCAATTCTCCATAACCATGTCTTTAACTTAGAGTTCCCCCTGTATGTATGAAGAGACTTATAACATTTAACAAATATGTCCTGCGTAAGATCTTCTGCAATTTGAATATTATTTACATAAGAATAGGCGAGCTGTAATATCTGTTGACCATACTCATTCATTATTTCATCAAACAGTTCTTCTTTTTCTTCTGTATTGACTGCATTTAATATAAAATCTCCCACTGCCTTCCCCCCTCAAAATATTAGACGAGACAACCTAACAAAAAGTTTTGAATTTATCTAAACAAAAAACGGTTAGCAGTTGCAAACCGTTTTTATGTAATCAAGTTGAATTATAATAAATAATAGTTGAAATTAGTGAAGCTTACATATCAGCATCATCGTAGGGCTGTTGATCAAGATAAAGCTAGTGCACAATCGTATACATCACTGTACTATTCACATAAGTAAATAGAGTTTATCATTTTTCATAGCTGAATTGCCACGTTTAAAACATCTTCTTTCATACTCCAATGAATCGAGTTTTCAGTTACAACGTCTACTTTAATTTCAAGTAAGTCTTCCATTTCTTGTTTGAAACGAATTAAGTCAAATAGACTCCTATTCTCCTCAAATTCTACTAGTAAGTCAAGATCACTCTCAGGTCCATCCTCACGTCTTGAAACAGAGCCAAAAATCCGCACATTTTTAATACCGTGATTACCTGCTGTTTTTAAAATATTCTCACGTTTTTCTTGAAGAAGATCATGTATCATTGCACATACCCCCTCTTTATTATTATTTCTTATTACATTATAACATGCTACAAATATTGTCTGTACTTAGTAAGGTTTTTTTGTACTTTATTTATATGTTAGTGCTACCTACCTTTGAATAGTATCTATTGGATTCTTACACCCAACTTTGACCGATGTTACCTACTCCAGCATACACAAATACCATCAAATAAAGCTTCAACATTCCTATAAAAAATAGACGAACTCATTTACGAATTCGTCTACTAATCACTCGAGTATTATTTATTAAATATTAATTTACCTGCGTCAAAGCTCTCAACTCTTCAACCTTATCTACTTTCTCCCAAGGGAAGATAACATCTGTTCTGCCAAAATGTCCATAAGCAGCTGTGTCTCTATAGATTGGTTTTGTTAAATCAAGCATGCGGATGATTCCTGCGGGACGTAAATCAAAAAGTTCACGGACAGCTTGGACAAGTGTATCCTCTGAAACTTTTCCAGTTCCAAATGTATCGATTGCAATGGAAACTGGTTCAGCAACACCAATTGCATATGCTAATTGCACTTCGCATTTTCTCGCTAAGCCTGCAGCGACAATATTTTTTGCAACGTAGCGTGCTGCATAAGAAGCTGATCGGTCAACTTTTGTCGGGTCTTTCCCACTGAAAGCTCCCCCACCATGGCGAGCATAACCACCATAAGTGTCGACAATGATTTTTCGACCTGTAAGTCCTACATCACCTTGAGGCCCTCCAAGTACAAAACGTCCAGAAGGATTAATAAAATATTTCGTTCTCTCATCTAAAAGTTCTGTTGGTACGACATTATTAATAACATGCTCAATGATGTCTTTTTCAATTGTTTCGTTGGAAACTTCTTCATGATGCTGTGTAGATATAACAATTGTGTCAATCCTGACAGGCTGGTCCTGCTCATCATATTCAATGGTTACTTGTGTTTTTCCATCTGGTCGTAAGTAATCAATGATTTCTTCTTTTCGAACATCCGCTAAACGTTTGGAAAGTTTGTGTGCAAGACTTATTGGTAGTGGCATTAATTCTTCCGTTTCGTCACAAGCATAACCAAACATTAATCCTTGGTCCCCTGCTCCAATTGCATCTAAGTCTGTACCTTCCATTTTTCCTTGTCTAGCTTCTAATGCTTGATCAACCCCGCCAGCAATATCTGGGGACTGTTCATCAATTGCAGTCATTACTGCACATGTTTCTGAATCAAAGCCATATTTCGCTCGTACATAGCCAATTTCTTTAATTGTTTTGCGGACAATTGCAGGAATATCTACATATGTTTTTGTTGAAATTTCTCCTGCAACAAAAACCATGCCTGTCGTTACAACTGTTTCACAAGCTACTCGCGCATAAGGATCTTCCTTTAAAATTTCATCTAAGATGGCATCTGATATTTGATCGGACATTTTATCTGGATGTCCTTCGGTTACCGACTCTGATGTGAATAAACGACGATTTTCAGTCATGTGGTTCGTTCTCTCCTTTGTAAATTTTGTAACGAAAACCCTTTTTTATATTCAAAGTTTAAGACTATTCAAGGCAAAAAACAAAAAAATCCCTTCCTACATTCATGAGGAAAGGAAAAACCGGCCTTTCGCTCTTATTGTTCAAGGATTATTCCTTGCACCAGGTAAGCACCTTTCACGAAATCGTGAGGTTGCTGGGCTTCATCGGGTCTGTCCCTCCGCCTGCTCTGAATAAGAGAGTGTTCGCTCTTAGATAAGAGTAACCAAATGCAAGCTTATTGTCAATAAAGACTATTATTGTTACACTTTTATATGGTGATTGGTTCGTATGTTTTTTTGAAAAAAAAGCTTGTATTAGTATGGATTAATCACACCAATGTGTTATACTAATAAAAGATTTAACAAAATACTTTTATTAATAAGTGATATTTACTAAATAATACCTTCTAAAGGCAGGAGAATGATAATGAAAATGGTCGACAATTCATTGGCAAACAAACTTAATAGTCATAAAAACCTGAAGGAGAATTTATCTGTAGCAAACCTAGTAGAACGCGTATTAGAGCGTAAAGAAGGCGTATTAACTTCAACTGGTGCAGTTACAGCAACTACAGGAAAATATACTGGACGTTCCCCGGAAGATAAATTTATTGTAAAAGATGAAATTAGTGAAGATACAGTTGATTGGGGAAATGTGAATCGACCAATCGATGAAGCAACATTCGATAAATTATATCAAAAAGTCACAGACTACTTAATGGATAAAGATGAAGTTTATCAGTTTAAAGGTTTTGCTGGGGCAGATAAAAATTATCAGCTACCAATCCAAGTGTTTAATGAATTTGCTTGGCATAATCTTTTTGCTCGTCAGCTATTCATTGCACCAACTGAAGAAGAATTAGAAACACATCAGACAGAATTTACAGTTGTTTCTGCTCCAAACTTCAAGGCAGATCCAGAAGTTGACGGAACTAACTCTGAAACATTCATTATTATATCATTTAAAAAACGAATTGTACTTATTGGTGGTACGGAGTATGCTGGAGAAATTAAAAAGTCAATCTTCTCTATCATGAACTATCTATTACCACAACAAAACGTTCTTTCGATGCACTGTTCGGCAAACGTTGGCCAAGAAGGCGATGTTGCATTATTCTTCGGTCTTTCAGGTACAGGTAAAACAACACTTTCTGCAGATCCTTACCGTCGTTTAATCGGTGATGATGAGCATGGTTGGAGTCCAAACGGCGTCTTCAACATTGAAGGTGGTTGCTATGCGAAATGTTCAAACTTATCTGCTGAAAAAGAACCACAAATTTTCAATGCGATTCGTTTCGGATCTGTATTAGAGAACGTAATTATTGATGAAAAAACAAGTGAACCTGATTATGATGATACATCACTTACTGAAAATACAAGAGCAGCATACCCAGTAGAAAACATTGATAACATTGTTTCACCAAGTGTTGCTGGTCATCCAAACACAATTATTTTCTTAACGGCGGATGCATCTGGTACGTTACCGCCAATCAGTAAGTTAACAAAAGAGCAAGCAATGTATCACTTCTTAAGTGGTTACACAAGTAAACTTGCAGGTACAGAGCGTGGTGTTACAGAACCACAAGCAACATTCTCTGCATGTTTCGGTTCTCCATTCCTACCACTTGCACCAGCGAAATATGCGGATATGCTTGGTCAAAAAATTGATCAGTATGATGCAAGTGTATTCTTAGTAAATACTGGTTGGACTGGTGGTTCATATGGTGTTGGTAGCCGTATGAAATTATCTTACACACGTGCAATGATTCATGCAGCACTTGAAGGTGAGTTAAACAACATCGAAACAATTACTGATGAAGTATTTGGTTTACAAATTCCAGTACATGTTGCTGGTGTTCCCGATGAAGTTTTAGTTCCAAAGAATACTTGGGAAGACAAAACAGCATATGACGAAGCAGCAAAAGCTTTAGCTGGTGAGTTCCATAAGAACTTTGAGAAATTCAATAATGTAACTGAGTCTATTCAACAAGCAGGACCAGTTTACCAAGGAAATTAATTCGTTTCCTCATCCCAAAAAGGATTTTATATATGAGTGAAAATTCTCAGCGAACCTTGCTGAACCCCATTCTCGATTTTAGAGAATGGGGATTTTTTTGTGCTCAAAAGGATAATGTGATGTTCGCTGTGATTAGCCTCAGTACATCGAATGCTAAATCGGGCTGCTGAAGACTAAAATAAAAGACTTTTTGGAAGTTCTCGAATCTGAATTGTGAACTTCAGCATATTCTGTGACGACTTCAGCATATTGTGTTGCAAGTTCAGCGTAAATTGTGTCCACTTCAACATATTCTGTGACAACTTCAGCATCCATCCAATATACACTCTAAAATCCATCAAAAAAGCCAACTCACACCAAAATGGAAGCTAGCTATATATTTTCGTGCGGGTAATTGTGAACTTCAGGATTTTCTGTGTCCACTTCGGGATATTTTGTGAACACTTCGGGAAAAATTGTGTCCACTTCGGGATTTTCTGTGACAACTTCGGGATTCCGCAAAATACCGCACAAATACCCATCAAAAAAAGCCAACTCCCACAACAATGGAAGCTAGCTTTAACAATTATCTATCTAAACAACATCATAACTGAGGTTAATTGTGAACTTCGGGATTTTCTGTGTCCACTTCAGAAAGTGTGACATCTTCAGCATTTCAGTTAAATTTAACTAATTTCTCCAGAAAAATGTCACCCCTTTTTTCTTAAAGATAGTTCTTCAGTAGCTTTGATTAGATTCTAGACGAGACCCTTGAGGGCAATAAATCGAGGCAGATGAAAGCGACACATCCTTTTGTATCAGCGCTGCAATCCTCCAGATTAAATAGCACACAAATAAAGTCTGGGCATAAAATGTATTTGACGATAAAGATTAATGCGAAAGGGTCGGACAATATGAAAATGATGAAGTGTTTTTTATTCCTTGGGATGATTGTTTTATTCCTTTCAGCGTGTAACACAAGCAATGTAAAAATACAACTCGCTGAAGTTACTCGCTCCCTGTTTTATGCCCCTCAATATGTTGCTCTTGAAAATGGTTACTTTGAAGACGAAGGTTTAGAAGTTGAACTGCAAACAACTTGGGGTGGCGACACAACAATGACAGCCTTGCTCTCAGGTGGTGCAGATATTGCATTGGTTGGATCTGAAACATCGATCTACGTCTATGCACAGGACTCTAGAGATTACGCAATAAACTTTGCGCAGCTCACTAGAACAGATGGAACTTTTCTTGTTTCTAAAGAACCCGATCCAGATTTTTCTTTTGAGAATATGAAAGGTGAAAAATATCTTGGTCAGCGTGTTGGAGGAATGCCACAAATGGTTGGTGAATACGTTTTGAAAAAACACGGAATCGACCCACATACAGACCTAGAATTAAACCAGAGTATTGATTTTGCTAACATTCCAGGTGCTTTCCAATCTGGGGATTATAAGTATGTACAACTCTTTGAGCCAACTGCAAGTATTTTTGAACAAGAAGGTCAAGGCTATATTGTTGCTTCCTACGGTGAAGAATCAGGTGAAGTACCTTATACCGTTTTCATGACGAAGCAAAGTTATCTTGAGGAAAACGAAGACAATGTGAAAAAGTTTACCCGAGCAATCTATCGTGCACAGCAATGGGTGGAAGAAAGTTCGGCAGCTGAAATCGCAGAACTAATTTCTCCTTACTTCGAAGAAACGGACCTTGACGTCCTCACTGCTTCCGTCGACCGCTATAAACAACAAGGCTCTTTCTCACTAGATCCAATTTTACATGAAAGTGCTTGGGATAATTTAAAAAGTATTATGGATGAAGCTGGAGAACTTCCAATTGATGCTCCATATGAAGACTTGGTAAATACTGAAATCGCTAAAGAAGTGATGAACGAGTAAGGAGGATTTCAGATGAGTATTTTGAAACTAGAGAACGTTAGCCATCACTACTTTTCAACAGATAATTATAAGAAAGCACTTGATAATATCTCTTTTTCTATACAGCCTGGAGAATTTATTTCTTTACTCGGTCCAAGCGGTTGTGGGAAATCAACCATTCTATCCATCATTGCAAAACTTGTCACCAATACTTCAGGCGATATTTATTTAAATGGAAAAAACCTTAAAGAAACAAAAGATGAAATCGGCTATATGCTCCAACAAGATTATTTATATCCTTGGAAAACAATCCTGGAAAATGTACTTTTAGGCCCGAAAATCCAAAATCGAGAGACGAAGGAAATTACCCAAAAAGCGATTGATATGCTGAAAGAAGTAGATTTAGAAAACGTTCATGATCAATATCCTGAATCGCTTTCAGGTGGGATGCGACAAAGAGCTGCCCTTGTGCGGACGCTGATTAATGACCCAGAAATCTTCTTGCTTGATGAACCTTTTTCATCGCTTGATTTTCAAACTAAATTGAAACTTGAAGAGCTTGTGGCAAACATTCTTAAAAATTATCATAAAACAACGATTCTCGTTACCCATGATATCGGAGAAGCGATTGCAATGAGTGATCGAATTATTTTGATGAAAGCAAATCCAGGTAGAATTTCTCATATCTACGAGGTGCCAATCGAATTAAGAGATCACTCGCCAATGCTCGCTAGAAAACATCCGAAATTCCAAGGGTTATTTGATGAAATATGGAGCGATTTAGAAAATGTAAAATCACCAGTAGAACTAGGTGATTTGAAATGAATGACCAAACTGGCGATAAGTTATTTCGGGCGCATCAAAAGAAATTAAAAAACGAAAAGAAACTTGTGTATTTTTGGCAAATTATTATCGCTGTTGTTTTCTTTTTAACTTGGGAAATAGCTAGTAGATTGTATCTTATTGACCCTCTCTTATTTAGCTCCCCATCAAGGATTGTTGAATTAATTTTTAATCGAATAATGAATGGCACACTATTTCCACATATTACAGTAACGTTATTTGAAACATTATTAGGATTTATCCTAGGTACAGTTGGAGGGGTCCTTATTGCGACTTCCCTATGGTATTCAACGAGGTTTGCCAACATTATGGATCCATACCTTGTAATCTTCAACGCAATGCCTAAGGTAGCTTTAGGGCCGATTTTGATTGTTGCATTTGGTCCAGGGTATTTATCAATCATTACAATGGGTTTCATTATTTCTGTCATTGTAACGACATTGGTTGTCTATCGTGCTTTTCAGGAAGTAAATATGAATTACACAAATGTGCTAAGGAGCTTCGGGGCGACTAGACTCCAAATCTATAAAGAAGTCATTTTCCCTGCTTCCTTACCTGTGATGATTTCTACACTTAAAGTGAACGTCGGTTTATCTTGGGTTGGGGTTATCGTTGGGGAATATCTAGTGTCAAAGCAAGGTTTGGGTTATTTAATCATCTATGGCTTCCAAGTCTTCGATTTCACACTTGTAATGGCAAGTTTAGTCATCATCGCTATCCTTGCAGCAATAATGTACAAAGCAGTAGAAAGAATCGAACGCTGGCTAATCGGGAATCGTTCGAAGGGGTAGTTATTAAAAAGAAATCGCCATACAATAAGTAGGCGATTTCTTAGTTTTGAAAATTATTTTCTTTTATAAATGCTAAAGCATGACCTAAAATGTCATCTTTCATAATAAAACTATAACCTTTATTCTCTTTGACGTCTTTCGGGATATTATCTAGAAGCTCAGGCCCATCTGTTTCATAATAAGTCTCTTGCTCAATCAGACGATTGATCTTCGCAAAATAAATATTTTTGATAACATAATCCCTTTTCCCATCTACATAATATTGGCCAATATAATGAATTTCTTCAACAATGCCACCGGTTTCCTCGTGAACTTCACGAATCGCAGCTTGCTCTGCAGTTTCCCCTTCCTCTACTTTACCTCCAGGGAACTCTAACCCCCGCTCCTTGTGTTTTGTTAAGAGCCATCTGCCTTTATACCGACAAATCACCCAAACATGCTTAGGGCTTTTGGAAAAAGGATGATTTTCAAAAGACAGTTGGACTTCATTTTTATAAAAATCTTTAAATATCTTCAAGTAAATCCACTACCTTTTATATTTTTCTCAACAATTTATAAGGAAACTGTCTAACACTTCTATTCCTTTTGCTTCTCTCATTTAAACATCCAAAAATCAATTATATTGAAAAGAAGACGCTATATAAATCAATTCCATATAGGGTCCCCTTTCCAATAATTATAACTTGATTAGGAAAAAATGTTTAGTGATTCGATGTGTTCTTTTGTTTGTGTGTCACCCAATTCATAAAGCAACTGAAACAAGTTACTTAAGCCTGCATCATATTGATCGTTTGAAGCATCATTGTGATATGGCATGATTGGAATATGGGCACGCACAAAACTCTTTAAACTCGCGTCTTGCATGTTTTCCAGTTCATTTCTTACTTGTTGTATTTCTTGATCATCCGCATAAATAATATATCCGGCATTTTGATTTGTTTTATCTTGCGTAATCACACCATTGTTAATCCCTATATAATATTTCTTTTTCATACAAAAACCTCCTCGTAAATATTTTGTCTATCTCACGAGAAAGCATGTACAAAAAGTACAACTGATTGATTTCTACTTACTGGATAATTGATTCCTCATTACCTTATTCGCTGCATTGCGAGGTAGAGCATCAATGAAATGAATTTTTTTTGGTAATTTATATTTTGCAAGCTGTGTTTCTGCATAAGTTAAGATAGCTTCTTCTGAAATTTCTTTTTCAAGAACCACATAAGCGACAGGAACTTGTCCCCATGCTTCATCTTTAACTCCGACAACTCCAGCTTCTTTAACTTCTGGAAGTTTCATTAGCACGTTTTCTATTTCTGACGGATAAATATTTTCCCCTCCGGAAATAATAAGGTCTGTGCGTCGATCCATCACATATAAGAATCCTTCTGCATCTACCCGACCTAAATCTCCCGTCTTTAACCAACCTTCATGAAAAGTAGCTTGATTTGCTTCTTGGTTGTTGTAATAGCCTTTTGTAACGGTTGGACCTTTTACAAAAATTTCACCAACACCATCTTCAGCTTGGTTTTCAATTTTTAACTGTGCGGGCAGTAATGGTTTTCCAGCAGAACCTAGTTTCCTGAGAGCATCTTCTGGACTTAATGTAACTATTTGGGAGGTCGTTTCCGTCATGCCATAGCTTTGAAAAACGGGAATACTTTTTTCTTTTGCAGTTTCAAGCATTGTTTTTGGAGCTGGTCCACCGCCAAGTAAAAAACAGCGCATTGTTTCCGGATATTTTTGTTCACCAAGTTTCTCAATTAATCGCTGAACCATTACTGTAACAACAGAAACGATCGTAATTTGCTTTGTCATGATCGCTTCGTGAACCGCAGTTACGTCAAACTTTTTCATGAAATAAATCGGCATGCCATAGATTACATTTTTTATTAAAGAAGTTAGACCACTTACATGAAAAAAAGGAAGTGTGATGAGCCATTTATCTTCTTGTTGCATCCCTAAATTAAGCGCTGATCCGATAGCATTCCACCAATGATTTCCATATGTATGCAAAACACCTTTTGGAAATCCTGTCGTTCCTGAAGTGTACATAATCGTGAAAATATCATCTAAGTTTATTTCTGTTAAAAGTGAAGCACTAGTTTCTGGTACTAGTTTTAGATCAGCATAACTAAACTGCTCAACATCCTGAAATTCACGACTTGCTTCTTGTTCATCTGTGATGACAAGCGTTACATTCGCATCTTCCAGTTGATATTTAATTTCTTCATCGGTAAGCCTTGTGTTTAAAAGGACACCTACTGCACCGAGATAACTTAACGCATGAATCGCGTAAATCATTTCTAGTTGATTGGAAGATAATATTCCAATATGGGTACTTTTTTTTACTCCTAAGGTTGCAAGCTTCTTCGCATAACTTTTACTATTTTCTTCTAATTCTTTAAAAGTTATATTTTTTTCATGGTGACTTTCAAAAGCTAATCGGTTTGGGGAGAGATTTGCTTGTTTTGTTAGCCAGTGTGGAATAATCTCTGCCATACATCATGCTCCTTTCTATAAAATTGAATAAAACCTCTGCTTTTCAGCAAAGGTTTTTAATTATTTTACGGGAAGCGTGGGAATTTCTTGAAATCAGGCTTTCTTTTCTCTTTAAATGCATCGCGACCTTCTTGTGCTTCAGGTGTTGTGTAATAAAGAAGTGTTGCGTCTCCACCTAACTGCTGAAGTCCTGCAAGCCCATCTGTATCTGCGTTGAACGATGCTTTTAAAAAGCGAAGTGCTGTTGGTGACATTTCAAGAATTTCATTACACCACTGAATCGTTTCTTCTTCTAATCTTTCGTATGGTACTACTGTGTTTACCATGCCCATTTCGTAAGCTTCTGCTGCAGTGTACTGACGGCATAGGAACCAAATTTCACGTGCACGTTTATGTCCAACCATTCTTGCTAAGTAACCTGCTCCATAACCAGCATCAAAGCTTCCTACTTTTGGACCTGTTTGTCCGAATCTTGCGTTATCAGCTGCAATTGTTAAGTCACATACGACGTGTAGCACATGGCCTCCACCAATTGCGTAACCAGATACCATTGCGATTACTGGCTTCGGAATGGTACGGATTAAACGTTGTAAATCAAGTACGTTTAGACGTGGAATATTATCGTCTCCTACATACCCACCATTTCCTCTTACTGATTGGTCTCCACCTGAACAGAATGCTTTTTCACCTTGTCCAGTTAAAATAATAACACCAATTGATGAATCATCACGTGCATCAGAGAACGCATGAATCATTTCCTGTACCGTAAGTGGCGTGAACGCATTACGTTTTTCAGGACGATTGATGGTAACTTTTGCTATTCCATTATATTTTTCATAAATGATTTCTTCATATTTTCTAGCTTCAACCCATTTTACTGCCAAATCATTTCCTCCTCATCAAATTCAACATTTTTTTTGCTTATCTCTTGATATATGCTAATTTTCTCATGATGTATGATAATTTGCAAACCCAAGGATACATTCCTTGAAAAGCTCCGGCTTCTCTAGATGAACGGCATGGCCTGCTTCGAAAAATATCTCCGTCGTTACATTCGGAATCCACTCAGCCATTTGTTCATTAATCGCAACGAATTTTTCATCTAAACTTCCTACGACTAGAAGTACTGGAAACTGCAAAGAAAATAATTTATCCCAATTAGAGTTTTGTGCGCCTGTGCCCATTCCTTTTAATGACTGAATAAGTCCTGCTTCGGTTTGGGAAAGGCGCTCTTTGCGGATTTTTTCTTGAACAGTTTCGGCTAAACTTAGCTGGGAATCGAATAAAGGAATGTTCTCCCAAAAATCAACAAAGGCTTCTATGCCTTGAGACTTAATTTTTTCGATAAGCTTTTCGTCTGCTTTTACTCTTTGCGCTCGCTCTTCTTCCGTCGAAAGACCAGGCGAAGCACTTTCTAACACTACTCCATACAGTGATTCCGGATAACTGGTAGCGTATGATAATGCCGCTCTTCCTCCCATGGAATAGCCAACAAGATATACTTTTTCCAGGTTCAGATATTTTATAAATTGATGGAGATCATGGCAAAAATCCTCCATCGTAACCAGACGGTCCCCGCTAGTTTTCCCATGACCTGGCATATCGATTACGATAAATTGCATGCCGGGTGTAGGGTTATTTATAAAGTTTTCCCAAGTGGCACTCGTTCCAGTAAAGCCGTGCAAGAAAATTATTGGCGTTCCTTCTCCAATGATTTGATACCGATAATCGGTTCCATTTGTTGAAAAATACAAAGTATCAGCCCTCGTCTTCTAGTAATTCTTCCGTAATTGCCTGCCATTTCGAACGATGCCAAGTAACATTCTCTTCTCGATCTGTTTTCACTTCTACGATAGAAAGTCCTTTTTGATTATAGGTTTGTTTTAAGGTTTCTTTTAACTCAGCTTCTGTTGTTGCTTCAAAGTAGGAAGCTTCATAGAGCTTTGCGACCGTCTCGAAATCCAAATTGACCGGTGTGCCAAATAAAGCATCAAAATGTTTTTTATCCCCTGCTTGCGAAAGAAATGAAAATATTCCCCCACCATTATTATTAATAAGTAAGATCGTCACATCCAACTCATAATGTTTTGCTGCATGGAGACCATTCATATCATGGAAAAACGAAAGGTCACCAAGAACCAGGGTAATACGTGTTCTATCTGTTGCCGCACCAATTGCGCTTGATACCATGCCATCGATTCCATTAGCCCCACGATTTGCAAGGATTTCAATATTCTTTTCATTGGATAAGAAAAATGTATCGACATCACGGATAGCCATACTATTTCCGACATACATCACACTATCGTTAGGAATTACAGCGGAAAGTCCACGAATGGCCTCCCCCTCTGTAATGTTTTCCTCTACATCCGCTTCCAAATGTTTTCTCGCAATCTTATTCATGTTTTGCCATTGCTTTAACCATTCGCTTGGCAGAGCCGTGGTATGTTTTTCTGCTAGTGCTTCACAGAAATGTACGGGGTCTGAAAAGATAAATTCTGTTACATTCCCTGTAGGTTCCCTGTAGCCACTATAATTTTCCACAATGAATTGTGGTACATGGCGGTTTTCTTTGATAAAGAACAAGTATGGTTTTGAAACTGGCATCGCACCAAAGCGAATAATAAAGTCTGGCTGGTATTTTTCTCGGATTTCTTCATTTTTTAAAATAGCGTCAAATGTTTCAATGATATTTGCTTTGCTATGCTTTCCAGAACGTAATTGGGAAAGTGGATCTGCTAATATCGGTAAGTTTAATTTTTCGGCAAAAGTTGTTATTGCTTTTGGAAAATCAATAAAATCTGTTTGCGGGCCACAAATAATTAAGCCTCTTTCCTTATTTTCAATGCGTTTTAGGAAGTTCTCGATTTCCACTTCTGATAATTGTTTTTTTCCGTCAAACGGTGGCTCATAGTTTTTCGTACTAAAATCTGGATGCTCCCATAGTCCTTCTAGGGAAAAATCAAGCATCAATGGTTCACGGAAAGGAATATTCATATGAACTGGGCCTGGATTTCCTTCCATTGCCATATAGACGGCTCGAGCTGCCTTGTTTCTCACGTATGCCAGCATTTCCCTTGATGCCTCGTGAATTGCCATCTCTTGAAACCATTTAACATATTTTCCGTATAAATCAATTTGTTCAATTGCCTGTGGGGCTCCGACGTCTCTTAATTCATGTGGTCGATCTGCCGTAAGAACAACAAGGGGCACACGACTATAATGTGCTTCCACAATTGCCGGAAAATAATTTGCTGCAGCCGTACCAGAAGTACAGACAAGGGCAACTGCTCGCTTCGTTTTTTTAGCAATTCCAAGCGCAAAAAAAGCTGCGGATCTTTCATCAATAATGACCCATTCTTTCGCAGCTTCATGTTCAGCAAATGCCAATGCTAAAGGTGTGGAACGAGAACCGGGTGATATGACCACGTCGGTAATACCACTTTTCACCAGTTCATCGACAAAGTTTGTCGTATATCTTGTTATCACTTCTGTATGATTCATTCAGGTTGGCCCCCTAATACATTTAGCATCGGCAGTAATTTAATTTTTGTTTCTTCATATTCCAATTCAGGATCAGAATCCGCTACAACCCCACAACCAGCAAATAATGATGCTTCATTTCCTTGAATAAGTCCTGAGCGGATAGCTACAACAAATTCTCCGTTATTATTACTGTCAACCCAGCCAAGTGGCGCACCATACCAACCACGATCTAAAAGCTCATGTTCTCTAATAAATGCGAGAGATTCTACAGTCGGCGTTCCACCAAGTGCAGGTGTTGGATGCAATGCTGCTACAACGTCAAAAATCGTATAGCCATCTTTTAATTGACCTGTCACAGGCGTATATAAATGTTGAAGATTTTTTAATGGGAAAAGTACTGGCTTTTCTGGCATAACGACATTCGTACAAGAATTAATCAGTGCATTTTTTATCATTTGAACAACAAAATCATGTTCTCTTAGATTTTTTTCATCATGAAGTAGCTGGTAACCAATCTTCGCATCTTCTTCCTCAGTCTTTCCTCGAGGCGCAGTTCCAGCTAAACATGTCGATAGTAAATCTTTATCTTCTACCTTTACAAGACGTTCAGGTGTTGCACCAATAAAGCAATCGCCATCACTTTCAAATGCATGGATATAGCTTGTCTGTTGTGTTTCAATAAGCTGTTCCAACACAGATGCGATATTTACTTCCTCATTGAAGTGAAGTCTAATTTCACGAGCAAGCACGATTTTTTCCGCCTTTTTCTCTTGAATTTCTTTGGTCGCAACCTTTACAGATTCCTTCCACTTTTCAGGATTGATTTCAATTTTCTTATCAATCTTTAGATCCTGTTCTTCAAAAGGTTCACCTTGTAAAAAGTCTTGGCTCATTTTTCTAAGTTTGTCTGCTACTTTATCTACATCATCTATTTTCGTTAGGACAATATTTAAAGTTAAATAAAAGTTATTCTCATATTCCGTTAACATGATTTCTGGTATATAAAATTGGCTTTGTTTAAATTTTGCCCAAAGCGGTGTTCTCTCTTCTAATGGATCAAAAGACATTCCACCAAAAGCGACTATCCCTGTTCCAGGAATGCCTTCGAATGGATTGTCTACAAAAGCATGATCAAGTAACTCTTTCCACTGGTTTTCTGTTTGCGTGTATCTATCTTCATTCGTTTCCAGCGTGTCTGCTTTTCCTACACCTGTAAAAGTTAATTTACGCGATGAACTTCTCCAGAAAAATCTATCTTTATTTAAACTTTTTGCTGCTTCAAATACATGAAGCAGATTGTTATTATCTATTTCTTTCGTAAAGCTAGCAAGCTTATAACGCTCATTTGCTTTGATCTGTTTAATCGCATGAGTCAAGCGCGCTTCTAGCTGTTCCATTTTTATGTCGATCATTTTAGGTACCCTCCGATAAAAAAACACAATAAAAAATGTCCAATTATATTTTATGCTCTTTTCCCCAACTTCTCAAGGAAAGGACTGTATTTTCGACAATAATTCTTAAAAAAATTTTATTTGATAAAATTAATGCTAAATTTCTGCGTTAATTTTTTGTGCAAGCAAACCTATTGCATAATATAAAATTTGTAGTATACTTATTTTTAGTAACTAAATAATCGATTCTAATCTTCGGGGCAGGGTGCAATTCCCGACCGGTGGTGATAGGTTGTTTCACAACTTAAGTCCACGAGCCATTGCGATACATGATGGTTGATCTGGTGTGATTCCAGAACCGACAGTTAAAGTCTGGATGGGAGAAGATGTAAAGCCAAATACTGGTGCTTATTTCTGTACCTTTATTTACTATTGCATTTATTTTGCCCTAAAGCCTCTATTAGCTTTAGGGTTTTTCTGTCTTTTAAGATTGGACAGCGTTATGGATGTATTTTAGGCGAGGCTTATCCTTCATCACGAGTTAGAATCGATTAAAAAAGATGAAGGAGGAATAGATAATGCAAAAAAGTAAGCAATTATCTAAGTTAATCATTATTGCGCTCCTGGGAACGATCGCGCTCATATTATTTTTCTTAAACTTCCCATTACCATTTTTACCACCGTATTTGAAAATCGACTTTAGTGATGTACCTGCATTAATGGCTGGTCTGATTTTCTCACCTTTAGCAGGAGTGCTTGTTGTTTTAATTAAGAACTTGCTCTACCTAATTGTAACTGGTGCCGGTGACCCTATTGGAATCATGGCTAACTTTGCCGCTGGAGTGATGTTTGTCCTTCCAGTTTCATTGATTTACCACAAGTTCCATAAAGGAGTTAAAAGTATCGTATCTGGTTTAATAACTGGAACGGTTGTTATGGCAATTGGAATGAGCGTCATGAACTATTATGTTTTCCTACCAGCATATTCTTGGTTTATGGGTTGGGACATGAGTAGTGAAATAGCATGGGGTGCAATCCTTATCGGGGTGTTACCATTTAATGTTATTAAAGGAATAGTCGTTGCGATTTTATTCGTTCCGCTATTTATCAAAATGCGCAGTTGGATCGAACAAAAACAAATAAATGCAATATAAAAATAAGGGTTCGTCTCCAGATGAGGAGATGAACCCTTTTATATTTTTTAAGATGCTGACTGGCAGATATCAGGATAAGTTGTGTCTATATCAGGATAAGTTGTGACAGTATCAGGATATTTTGTGTCCATATCAGCATTTATCGAAATATATCAGTATCTGCCCTCAATAGCATTACAATGTTTGATTTTTACCATTTATTTCAGAAAAACATACTTAAAATCAGTGAGATACTTAATAAAATTCCATAGAAAGTATTTGTTTTACCCGTTGCTTTCATGGCAGGCATCATTTCTAATGGTTCTGTTTTTCCTCTGAAGTTTTTAATTACTGAAATCGCTACAATCCCACTCAGGAAAGTTATTACTGACCAAATCGGCAAGATGCCAACAATAATTAAGCCCAGCGTTGTCGCGTATGCAACAACAAATGAGATTGCGAGTAATGTAATTGCTTTTTCTCTACCGATAAGAACGGCGATTGTTTTCCTACCACCTAATTGATCCCCATCTCGATCACGTATATTGTTCGATAAATTTATACTTCCAATGAAAATACTAACTGGAATAGAAATCCAAATCACTTCCGTAGTTAATGTAAGTGTTTGAATGAAGTAAGTAATCGCAATAATTACCGTCCCCATTAGCACTCCCGAAAATAATTCACCAAATGGCGTATAAGAAATAGGAATTGGCCCTCCAGTATATAAATAGCCGACTGCCATACAAACTAACCCGATAACCGCAATCCACCAACTAGATGCCATACAAATATAGATTCCTAATAATATCGAAATACCATAAAATATAAATGCTAAATCTCGTACTGTTTTTGGTTTTATTCCATCGCGTACAATTGTTCCACCAATGCCAACGGATTCTTCTGTATCTAAACCTAATTTATAATCATAATATTCATTGAACATATTTGTTGCTGCTTGGATTAACATTGAAGCAATAAGCATTGCCGCAAATAAAAACCAATTGATTTGTCCATCTATCATACTCAGCATTGTTCCAACAAAAACTGGAATAAAAGAAGCTGTCAATGTATGCGGACGCATCAATCGCCACCATACATTAAAGCCTGATCTTTCATTCAATGCTTCCTTTACATTCACGTCTTTCACCGTCTGCATTCCTCTTCCCCCTGAAAATTTCTATCCTATCAATTTTAAAGAAAGAAAAGGTAAGTGTCAATTTCTTTAATCTTCCACCTCTTTAAATGTAAGATAAAGAGCGCTAACGTTGGATTAACAGCTGACTTATAGAGTTTATCGGTCACTATTTCAATGCTACCGATTTTGAGACCAATAAAGTAAGTTTATCGGTCACTATTTCGATGCTACCGGTTTTGGGACCAATAAAGTAAGTTTACCGGTCACTAATTTCAATCCTACCGATTTTGAGACCAATAAAATAAGTTTATCGGTCACTATTTCGAAGTTATCGATTTTGGGACCAACAAAATAAAGTTATCGCTAATCATGGATTACTAGCTGGTGACTTCTCAATCCCAGCACAAAAAAAGATACGAGAAGGGGGGCTTCTCGTATCATGTAGGGTATGTTAATTATTCAATGTTAATGAATAATTTACCATCTGCTTGTTTTCTTGCTTCGTTTCCATAAGCATCAACTACCTTGACTTCAATTACTGCGCCTTTTGCAGACACATTACTTATCGCAGTCCAGTAGCCGACATAGTGCCCTTCCTCTGTTTCCATCATTGGAAGTTCTGTTGCATTTGTTGTCATATTTGTTAGTGGCATATGGATAAAGAATGTTGCTTTTAATCCAGGCTCACTATCAAATTCAAATTTCACACTTTGACCAGCATTTAGATAAACATCCTCTTCAGGAGTTATGTTTTCAATTTCTGGTGCAGTGAATTTTACATTTAGCGTTACTGATTCTGTAGCCATATTTCCAGCTAAGTCTGTAGCAACTACTTCGATTGAATTCTGTCCTTCATCTAACAGAATACGCTTCGAGTAAAATCCGTCAGTCACTTGTGCACGCTGACCATTTACTTCGACAAAATCAAGATGAGCATCAGCTACAGTACCTTCTACTGTTACTGTTTCACGATTCGACTTATCTCCATTCCTTGGAGAATCAATGGAAAGCTCTGGTGCTTCTGTATCTAATATTACAGATACCACCTCAGATTCCATCACTTCTACCCCATCTAAAATCGTAATCGCTACTAGCTCATTATTTCCTTCTTCTAGTTCTGTAGGGATTGCAAAGCTGCCATCTCCCGCAACTTCCACAGTGGATACTTTTTCACCGTTATTTACTAATTTTACAGTTGTCTCAGGAGATGCTTTCCCCTCAACCGTAATTTCTGTTTCATTTGTGATTAACCCGCTTTCTGGAGAAGTAATTATTGGTTCATCTACTTCATAGCTTACGCGAGCGCGGATCATATAATTACCTTCTGCTGCTGGTGATGGTGTCCATGCGCCTGAAACGTATTGGTAGCTTCGTTCCGCATTTGGTCCATCCTCATCTGTTGCTAGACCAGGTGCTGAAGTGTTTGCGCTTGTTTGGATGTAAACCATGTAAAAGTCACCCTCTACAACGATTCCATACTCGCTTAAATCTACAACTGTCCATTCAGCTAGGCTTCGAGTTGCTTCTGCTTGTACTGGACCAGCAATTCTTTCACCAGGAGTTCCATTTGGACCATTTGCATCCCAGACTTCAACGGCAAACCCTGTGCCTCCTGGAACTGGCCAATCTGAATCATGGAATTGGAAGACACCATCTGTGACGACTGCTGCTTCTCTTCCTTCCTCAAGTGACATTTTTACTGCCCAACCATTACCTGGATCATAGAAAGCACGTGCATTTTCTGCAGTACCATCATCATATCCAATCTCTCCACCAGGCACTGTGTAAAATGGTTCTAACTCGATATCTAACGTTCCATCAACCGTAAAGTCCGCTTCGATTTCTTTTCCGTGATAACCGCTTGCCATCACTTTCACTGTATACACACCTTCATATGCAGTGATCGAGTAATTTCCATTTTCATCTGTAGAAACTGGTGTAATGTTAGCATCTTCTACAAGTAGTAAAGTTGCTTCTGAAACAGGCTCTCCTGTTACTTCGTTTGTAATTGTTCCAGAAACGGTATACTCCTCTAACTCTTCAAGTAAGAAATTAGCAGTAGTACTTTCATCTGCAGTAATTTCTACAGCCTGTTCACTCTGGTGATAACCATATGCATGTGCAGCTACAGTGAATTCCCCAGCCGCATGCAAGAATGAATAACTACCGTCAGCAGGATTTGTATTTACCGAACGACCACTCTCTAAAACAGTAACTGTCGCACCAAGCGGTAATGCTTGTGGCGCTAAATCTTCTGTTTTAATAGGCGTTTTCTTCACTGGTAGTGCTGGCGTTAATTTTGTTGGATCTATTCTTTCTCGGTTCGCATCACCTCTAAGAGAATCGCTATTCATAACTCCTAGTGATAAGCCTGTCCCATGAAGACCGATTGACGGGCCACCGATAACTGGAGAGATTCTGTTAGACGTCGCTTCGAGTGACGTATCAGATAACCCCACATCATCAATATACCAACCTGAGCGGTTAATAATACTATCTGATGTGATATTGAATCCGATATAAACTCTTTCGCCACTATAGGCTGATAAATCTATTTCGGAATCTAACCAACCATTCGAAAGATTTGTAATCTGAACGAGCTGTGTCCAATTTTCCATATCTGTTGATAGATAGACATGGCCGAAATCCCAATTGTTCTCAAGATTAAACCACTCGCTATATTGTAAATAAGACTCACCTTCAGGTAAATCAATTGGTGGCATTAATAACGTCGAGTTTTCCGAGCTATTGTAATCACCATTTAAATTTGTAGCATAAACATTTTCACCTGAAACAGCTGAACCAGGTCCACTTGTCGGAATCCCACGTTCCCAGCTGCTATTTGTACCAAAGATTGTCCAACCCGCTGGTGTTCCTTCAAAGTCTTGGAAGTAACCAACTGTTATTCCTGGTTGAACATCAATCGTATAACTATCTGTCGTCACTTCATTTCCACCAAAATCATTGATAACAAAATGGTACGTGAAAGCATCTCCTTCAATGTCTTCTCCTGGAATTGTTACAGTATATTCTCCAGAACGATAATCGCCATCTACTAAATCTGCTTCGATTGTTTTGTCACTATAAACTACTTCTACTGAAACAACACTAACATTATCTTCAGCATGAATGCTTAGTTCTAAATCCATTCCTTCAAAAGTAGTATCTACTGCTTCATGCGTGTATGTTGGAGCATCAAAATCCTCTCCATCCTCCGTTACTGTTCCTTGTAGGGAACCTAATCCAGAAATCAGGGAAGATACAGCATCATATGCATTCACTAAACCATAGCCATATCCCATATTTGGGGCATTCGGGAATGTGCTATCTGTTAATGGCGAAGCAGTCATCATTATAATATCTTCAATTTCATCAATGGTTAAACTTGAATCAGCCTGCAGCATTAATGCAACGACAGCTGAAACTGCTGGACCTGCCATTGAAGTTCCATTCCAACCACCTTCATAACCACTTCCAGGTACAGTAGAACGTATATTTACTCCTGGAGCAGAAATATCTGGCTTCACATCTCCTTCATATGGTGAAGGCCCTTGTAGAGAGAAACTTGCTAAAGCATCATTTATATCTGTTGCACCAGTTGCGAATGATTCAGGATAATTCGCTGGAGTAGCAATCGATCCTGGACCACCTGGGTTAAATAATGTCGTGTTACCAGCAGAGAACTCTGGAAAAATATCTGCAGTTCGCCAGTTAATAACGACATCGCGGTACCATTCATCCAGACCTGGCCCACCGCCCCATGAATTGTTTACTACATCTGGTGCCATTGTTGCATCTCCACCAGGCGCAAGAATCCACTCTGCAGCATCAAGTAAATCTGCGTCAGAACCACCAGCTGCGGTGAATGCTCTTACAGATAGATACTTTGCACCGGGAGCAACACCAACTTGGTTTGACCCATCTGGTTCAGATCCGACCATTGTTCCAGTTACGTGCGTTCCATGGCCTTGATCATCAAATGGTACCTGTGCGCTTCCTGTAGCATCATACCAGCTATACGTGTGATCAACTTCTCCAGTTGCTGCATCATATCCACGGTATTTTTCTTTCAAACCTGGATGATCCCACTGTACACCTGTGTCAATACTTGCAACAACAACGCCCGAACCATCAATCCCCATCTCCCAAACACTAGGGGCACCGACACGCTCAACGTTCCATTCCACATTTGCAATTTCTGCTTCTGGACGCTTGGCATCTTCTGTTACTGTTGTATATAATTCTCGCATTTCATTTGGTAATAGTTTTTCTACTTCAGTGAAAGTAGCAATTTTTTCTGCCACTTCCCTTGTAGCTGTTACGGCCATCCCGTTTACAATATGGTAAGAGCGAATATCTTTAGCGTTACCATTAGCTATTTCCTTTTCAATATATGCCTTTACATTTTGTTGTGAATTGAAGGAAGTTTCTTTTAGTTCAGCTATTACTGCAGAACGTCGAATATGCTCAATGGATTGATTCGACTGGTTGAGACTATTTGCTTTGGCAACCGCTTCGTTTGCAGCTTTTTGAACATCTGCTTTATCATTGAACTTTACTAAGAACGTAACAAAGTCATCGTTCTTAAAGTTAGAAAGTAATCGATTACTAACCTTTTGTTCAACAATTTGCTTGGAATCATTTAAAGAATAACTAACATTCCCATTTGGCTGAGCTAAAGCTGCTGTTGGTGCAAATAAGGAAAATGTCATTAACACCGAAGCAGCTATACTAAATGCTTTCACTCTTCGTTTCCTCTTTAATTTCAAAGCAATTCCTCCCTTATTTTATAATGCTTTATGTCTAAACCTGCTGCAAAACGCTTCTAATAAAACCAGCCCTCCTTTTATAAAAGTTTATAATGATGATAGTCCGTGGTGTTGATTCATGTAGTTGAGGTAAGTATAATAGATTAGAAAGCGAAACTGTGTCGAACAATGTCGAACTAAAACTGAATTTTCTAAATTAATAGATTAGTCTCATATTTTCCTGTTTTTCATCTAAGTCTTTGTACGACTACTGGGCTATTTTATTTTAAAGAAAGCTTAAAGGAAGAGGGTTTCTAAAGAGGCGGTAATAGCGGGATGATTTAAATTCGAAATTATTTAGTAAAATTTGATTAGAATAACCTAGTTTTAAAAATAAAAAAAGACCTTATTTTCTTCTTAAAAGAAAGTAAGGTCTTTAAAACTAAGAAAAATCAATACATATTAATGAAAAATAAGACTGTTGGCTTATGATCCTATTAGGAGTAGGTCTATTTTCCAGAAGAGAAATTAGTCTTCTAATGGATTCAAACTTTCATTTCCTGTAAGGTTTTCAATCATTTTCACGAGTAAAGTAATTTCTTCTTCAATATCTTGCATACTTGCGGTCTCCACTGGAGAGTGCATGTAACGAAGTGGTAGTGATACAAGTGAAACAGGCACACCCTTCCCTGTCAAACGCATTCTATCTGCGTCTGTGCCAGTCATCCTTGGTGTTAATTCGTACTGTACGTTCATGTCTAAATCTTTTGCAGCTTTTTCTAAAAGTTTATTAATTTTAATATTAATCGGCGCGCCTTTTGCTAAAACAGGACCACCTTCAAGCGTTATATCACCGTATTTATTTTTATTCACACCTGGATAATCTGTTGCAAAAGTAACATCACAAGCTATTGCCATCGTTGGCTCAATACCTGCAGCCGCAAAGTAAGCACCACCCATATTTGTCTCTTCGTTTACTGTACTGACCGCATAAACTCCTACTTGAAGATTTTTACCTGCAAGTCGCTTTAAAACTTCTGCAACAATAAAAGAGCCTGTCCGATTATCTAAGCCTCTCCCTGCAATATAGCGCTCTTGTAAAATTTCTGGATTTGTTTTATATACACAAAGGTCACCAATTTGAACAACTTTGGCAGCTTCCTCTTTCGATTGATAGCCACAATCAATGAATAAATCCTCAAGCGTAAAGTCATTTTTCAAACCACCGTGATGCTGGGCGTTTACACCAATCACACCTGTCACGTTGCCGTTATATCCGAGTACATGAACACGCATCCCTACAGCCGCTTTTGGATTAATCCCACCCATTTTATCGAAATGCAAAAAACCTTGATCATCGATACGGTTGATAACTAATGCAATTTCATCGCTATGACCCGCTAGTAAAACCTTAAAAGGTGCTTCAGGATTCAGAACACCAATAACATTCCCTGCGTTATCCGTTCTAATTTCATCAGCAAAATCCTTTACATAATTCATCCACTTTTTTTGAATTTCCATTTCCATACTTGATGGTGAAGGCGTTTCTAATAATTCTAATAAAAAATCTTTATCAAAGTTAGTCATGTATTTTCCCTTCTTTCCACTATCATATTTACTATAGTACCAAATAATAGGCATATAAGTTTACTAAAGTGTAAATTTTCGGGTAAGATTTTCATATAACCCTTTAAGGAGAGGATTTCATGTCGTTAGATCAATGGTTTGAAAAAGCAATGACAGCAAATGATTATATCGAAGCTATGACACAAAATAAAGAAGACCTGCTTCATATTTATGATCAATTTGAAACACCTGAAGACGAGGAATTTTTCAATCAATTACAAGCTAAAAATTTAAGAGCTATCGTTTTGACAGAGGATTGGTGTGGAGATGCAATGCTGAACATCCCAATTCTTCTTAAAATCGCTGATAAAGGAAACATAAATGTTCGAATGCTTTTACGTGATGAGAACTTAGAATTAATGGATCAATATTTAACGAATGGAAAATCCCGTGCGATTCCTATCATCATTTTCATTGATGAAAATGGAAAAGAAGTTGGCAAATGGGGACCTAGAGCGGCGAGTATCCAAGAGTTCGTCGATGAATCAAGAGCAAATCTTCCACCAGCTGAAGCTGAAGATCACAAGGAAAAAGCAAAAGAAATGTATATGTTCATTAGTAAATCCTTCCGTGATAACCATGATTTTTGGAAAGATGTTTATATCAGTTTGAGAGCGGAATTAGCTAAAATATAATTTCCCTATCTTCGAATAACTTTGCTAGATCGATTTTCTATGTTATAATCATTCATTGTGTATAAAGAATCGATTAAACATATAGGAGTGTTCAGCATGGTGAGCAAGATTGAAAGTGGAAGTATCATTGAAGGTAAGGTAACTGGAATTCAACCCTATGGAGCATTTATTGCTTTGAATGAAGAGGTTCAAGGTTTGGTTCATATATCAGAAGTTACAAATGGTTTTGTAAAAGATATTAACGATCATTTACAAGTTGGTGACGATGTAAAGGTAAAAGTGCTAGAAGTAAATGAAGAGAAAAACAAAGTTTCTCTTTCTATTCGTGCAACAGAACCTGAACAAAAAACAAACAGTAAACCAAAAGTACAGCAAGCATTCAAAATGGAAGATGATAATGCTGCTGGATTTAATACTTTGAAAGACAAGCTACAAGAGTGGATTGACCAGTCAGAAAAACGCTAAATGAATAAAATAAAGAGTGTAAATTCAATTGCGGATTTACACTCTTTTTATTTGTATTTAAGTTTCTGTTTGGTAGATATCAGGATAAACTGTGTCTATATCAGGAAAAGTTGTGATAGTATCAGGATATTATGTGTCCATATCAGCATTTATCAACTTATATCAGTATCCGCAGTCAAAACAGTTGACTGAACCTCAAACTCCTTCTATCAATTCTATTTTCTGTTCTTGTATCACAGATAACTCCGTAGTTTTTGCTTTTAAACTCTTTTCTAACTTCCAAATAATATCTAAGACACTACTCTGCTGATCCCTAGCTTGCTGTAACGAATCTTTAATTCTCCCTTGTACCATCCAATCCACGATGATACCGTCGAAGAAAAAGTCGGCGAACTTAAGCATTCCTGAAATATCGACTTCCAAATTCGAAACCTCATCAACATCCAATAATTCCTTTTGAAACTTTCGCATGGCCGTTTGTGCTTGATGAATATGATTGGTTGCTTTATCAATATGATCGTGTTTTACAAGACTTGAAATCATTCCACCGCCAAACATATCGAAGGTGCCCCAGCCTTCAGCGCTTTCTAGTGATTTTGTAGCATTGATAAGGGCATCCTTTACTTTATTCCCCGCTTCAATTGCTTCCTCGAGTTCTGTTATGTATGCTGCCAAATCTCCTTCGTTCTCATTTAATTCGAACAACCGATTTCCAAATATAGCATCTTTTTCTTTCATAATTCTTTCTTTTTCAGTTAAAAGAAATTTGTAGTCCTGATCAACATCCATAACTTCTGCTAATTTATCATGCAACTCATTTATTGATTCATTAATTTCATGTTTCGTCTTTTCCGCTTCTTCAAGCTGAATTTGTACTGCAATAACTTCCTGCTTCTCCTTATTTAGTTTTTCATGCTTTGAGCCAAAAAATGTTTGAATAAGATTAGTTATGCCAATGCGCTCTAGTTTGCGAACATCTTTCTCTTCAGCAATAAGTTGCTTTTCTACCCTTCTAATTTCTGCTTCCATCTCTAATAATTCCTTGTTATAATCCGTTAGTTGGTTTTCCCATTTCTGCTTCTTCTTAATTACGCCTCTGATATTGATTAATTGATTATTTATAGTTGTGTACATATAATCCCCCCTAGAATTAATAAGCACTATTTCTATTTACGTTAAAGCTTGTTAATAAGTTTCATTATTTTAATTAGGCGGGATAATAACACTCTATATCAATACTTTTTGCACAAGTTTTAATTTCCATATTCCATATCCAATCAAAGCTCCGCTCAAATTTAAAGTAATATCATCGATATCAAAACTACCTAATCCTGTAATCATTTGAAAACTCTCCACAAGGAGTAACAATATAAGCATGGCAATTATAAATACACTCACCTTATTTACTCTTTTAACATAGTACGGAAGGTAAACACCCATTGGTAAAAACATCAATAAATTTCCTACAAGATTTCTAATTGGTATATTAATATTTAAGCTTCCATCAAATAAAGCATTTACGTAAATGGCTATTGTTTTAAACGGAATAAAGTTGGAATTGAACTTCAGATATTGTGCAAATGGTACACCCTTTGCTATGTATAAACTTCTACTGTCAAAAAACAAGATATACATTAAGACCGTTACATAAATGATAAAACTTAAAAAAATAATTGCTTTTGCTATCATTTTCATTTTGATTTCTGATTTTCCTTTTTTATATATTTTTGTTATCTAAATACTTCTCTAATCGATACCCAATGAAAATAATAGCTGCCACTCCAGCTCCAATCATAATGCCATCTGTTAGAAAACCAAGAAATGCACCCACTATCACAAAAGTTGTGATTTGTAATTTCATCACTAGTTATCTTCCTCTCTTAATTTTCCCATGTTTCACCTTTACTGTATATATTCAACAAGAAAGGCACATCTCCTTCTTCAAGAAATGCACCCTCTTGTCTTTAATCTTTTCTATTTTCTTCTTCAACTTCTTCTTTAAACTCCGAACTACTATGGCCTGTAATATGATCAAACGGTGTATAACTATTATCAGGCGGTTTTTTTCCGGAAATCATTCGATAAACGATGATACTAACAATAAGGATCATAAAAAACGAAAAAATAACTCCCAACATTTTTATACCTCCTTGTTTATCTAGCTTTTAGAGGATCCCCTCACAGGGATGTTACAAACTCTTCTTTCCCTTTATAAGGTAACTTCAATCCACCCGAGGTTTTGCTACCAGCTAAATTAGTTCATTAATACATATCAATCATTTCTTGTGATATTACTTTCCAGCTTTCCCCATCATGATGCAGAGTTGCTGTAGCTATGATTGTATTTTCAAAATCACCGTAGTATGTATTCACAAAGGAAAACTCAACCGTATCTTCATCAATTACATTTTCAAGTAATAATTCAGCTTGCTCAAAAATTGAAAACCAATCGATACTTTCTTGCTCCTCTTCGCCAAAATATAACGATTCGTATAGAGCAGGATCCTCAACTGAAGCTTGGGAATAAGTATACAAAGAAAGTAATTCAACAGGAGACATTTCTGCTAAGATTTCTTCAGTTCCGTTATTCTCTTTCTCTATATTTCTATAGGTCACCTGTGTAGATCTAATAAACGGCCAGTTATATAATTCATGGATCTCGTCGTAACCTAATTCTGACTCGATATTGTTAAAGAAAAATTGGGCATTATGCAGCATCATCGAGCGATAAACTTCTGGTTCTTCCGATGCCTCTGTCTCATATTTCTTTAGTGCATTATTAATAACTTGCCAAAAAATTGAGTCTTCATGATTCTCCGTAAAATGCCTTAATTCCTCTATCACTTCTTCTTTTACATCATTATTCCTAGATCTAAACCCACCATGAATATATTCATTTAAATAATTAGAAGTTGCATGAATGGCTCCTGTATAATAACTAAATAATTCACGGTATTCTGGGTAACTTCGGTAAATATCTTCCATTTCTAATAATATATCGTCATATTCTTGCCAAGGAATATCATTTGAATCATGTATATAAACATATTGATGTACATACATCTTTTCAGATATAAAGGTTAAAAATCTTATAATACCCTCGTCATCTTCAACATGCTCTATATTATCAACCAAATACATATAGTTATTACCTACCTCTAAGAAGTCACCATTTTTTTCGAGTTTGTATCCATGTCTGTGTAGCATGTTCAGAAACTCTACAATCTCTAGAGGACCATTATAGTTATATTGATTTTCTAATAACTCTGCTTGTTCACTCAGACTAATTGAAGAATCATTTAAAATCCTTTGCAGGTTTTCCGAGAACGACCATGCTAGATTCGTATATTTTTGTAGAAGCATCATCCACTTTTGATATCTTTCTTCACCCTTGGTTTGTTCAAGTTCTTTCATTAACTGTTCTGGAGTTACAAAAATTTCATCAATCATTTCAATAAGCTCATCATCGGTAAAATAATGACTTTCCCTATCCCAGATTAATTGTTGAACATAGTCCACTTCGTAAAAACCCTCTAACGATTGAACCCCCAATTCCTTTCGAAATTCTTCCTTCTTGTCATTCGCATACTCTTCTATTTCGTCTAACGGTTCTTCTTCTTCGTCACTAACAGGTAAACTGGCCTGTTCACTTTTCTCAGCTTCAGGTAACGCGATCACGAAAATGATAAAGAATCCTATAACGATTCCGATAACAGGGATAAAGTTCCAACGGCGTTTCTTCTGTTTCTTTAATGGTAATTCGCTCATAATCTTATTAACACTAACGTACCCCGGGAGCAGCTTATAATTCTCTTTTAATTCGATTAATAGCACATCTAGAGATTCCGTTTGCCGTCCATTTAAACTTCCCTCTTCCTTCTCAATTCTTTCAAAGATTCCTTTCAATTTTTCAAGACCCGAATCTATTTTCAATTTTACAGATGAAAGATTACTTTTCAGGATGCTCGCAATCTCCTCGAATCGTTGGTCATGAAAGAAGTATAAGATTAGTGGCAAACGGTATTTTTCTTCTAATTCTTGAATTGCTAGATGCAATATAAAATTTTCATCGGTTTCAAAATAATAAGCTCCCGAATAATTTCTCTCTTTAGCTGTGCTTGATCTTTTCATACTTTTATTTTCTTTTTGTTTTTTACGATAAAAATTCCGATTTACATTTAACGTAATTTTATAAAGCCATGTGCTAAATTTACCTTCTTGAAATTGGTCGATATTTTGGTATACCTTATTAAAAGTTTCCTGTACCACTTCAGGTATAGACTCAGAATCAATACCAAATTGATAGGAAAACTTTTCAACAGAAGGTTTATATGTAATAACTAGATTTTCAAAAGCAGCCTTATTTTCTTGTTTTACTAGATTAATTATCTCTCTCTCATCCATCTATTTTATATTCTCTCCCATTCTCCTTCACACAAATGTACGCTCAAGCTTACTAAAAACTATATTCATTTTAACATAAATATTCAGATTACTTATATGCCAAGTATATTATTTATAAAGAAAAGAGTGCTGCAAACCGGCAGCACTCTTTAAAATTAATTAATGTTGAGAGAATTATTGTTTATATCCATCTTTTCCTGTGAAATTACATTCCATCCCTCACCATCATTATGGAGTGTAACAGTTGCAATAATTGTATTTGTAAATTGCTCAATATGCGAATTTACAAATGAAAATTCAATCGTGTTTTCTTCAATTACATTCTCGAGTAAAGTTTCAGACTGCGAGATTATTGAAGGCCAATCCATACGTTCCTGCTCACCTTCTCCAATATATAATAATTCATATAAATCTTGATCTCTTTCTTCCGCAAAAGTATACATCGAAAGTAATTCTAGAGGAGACATATCTACTAATACCTTAGGATTCTCAAAATTTTCATAGTTTCTATAGTCCATTTCTGTCGTATGGTCCATCGGCCAACTGTATACTTCGTGAAGTGAGTCATAGCTTAATTTTGAATCGATATTGTTAAAGAGAAAATAGGCATTATAGAATTGCGTATTATAATAATCTTCCATATTTGATCGATAGTCACCTGATTCATATTTTTCTAATTCTTTAGAGACAATAGGCCAAAAAGTAGAGTCTTGATGGTTTTCAGTAAAATGACGTAATTCTTCAATTAATTGTTCGCGTACTTCATCAACTGGTGCACGAAAACCACCTTGTAAATATATAGTTAAGTATTCAGAAGTAGCATGTAACGCTCCCGTATAATGACTAAATAACCCTCGATATTCTGGGTAGCTTTTATAGATATCTTCCATTTCTAATATAATATCATCATACTCATACCAAGGTGTTTCCATTGTAGGCGATGGATAACCATAGTGTCGTAAATCCATATCCTCCGATATAAACGTCAAAAACCTCAGAATCCCTTCGTCTTCTTCTTTATGCTCCACTTCTTCAACTAAATAACTATAATCAGTACTAACTTCTATATAATCTGCCATATCTGCCATCCGTTCCAAAAAGTACCCATTGCCATGAATCAACTGTAAAAGCTCTACTAATTCAATCGGCCCTGTATAGTCAAACTGATTTTCAACTAAGTCCCTCTGTTCTTGAACGTTTAATGATAATTCCCGTATAGTTGTTTCAACGTATTGGGTCAGGGACATCCCTAAATACATATAACTCTGAATAACAAGTTCCCACTGCTGGATTCTTTCTTCCCCTTCCATCTGATCCAACGCTTCAATCATCTGTTCTGGGATTATATAAATCTCATCAATCATTGCTATGAGTTCTTCATCATCAAAATGGTACATTCCTCTTTCTCTGATTAGGTGTTCCACATGTTCCACTTGTGCAAAATTTTCAACTGAATCTACGCCCAACGCTTTTCGAAATTCTTCTTTTTTCATGTCTGCATACTCTAGCATTTCATCATCTGCTTCGTCTTTTGCATCTTCATCTCCCGATTCCTCTACGGTTGCTTCAGCAGCAGTTTCATCTGCTTGCTGATTTTCGTCCATTTGTGGTAGTGCCAGAACGAAAAAGAGAAAGAATCCCGCGATGATAGCAACAAGAGGAATGATATGTAAACGACGTTTCTTCTGTTTTTTTGTTGGTAGTTCACTCATTATATTATTTGTATCGGCATATTCAGGAAGTCTGTTGTAGTTATCCTTTAATTCGCCGAGCAACTCATCCAAATGTTTGTCGTCCATTTGAATCTCCTTCCTCCTCTAACTTTATGTAGTGTTCTTTTAATTTTTCGCGGCCCCTGTGCATTCTCGTCTTTATTGATGAAAGGCTACTTTTCAGGATGCTCGCGATATCCTCATATGTCTGGTCATGAAAATAAAAAAGAATAAGTGGTAAGCGATATTTTTCTTCTAATTCTTGAATGGCTAAATGTAATAGTAGCGTGGCATCACTTTCAAAATAATAAGCACCTGACACATGCTTTTCATGCGTATTTACTGCTTTGTTCATGATCTTTTTTTCTCTCTGTTTTTTACGAAAGAAGTCACGCGTGACATTCAAGGTTATTTTGTATAGCCAGGTGGAAAACTTCCCGTCTTGAAATTGATCTAAATTCTGATAAACTTTTATGAATGTTTCTTGTACTGTATCAGAGATATATTCTGGTGCTATTCCAAATTGATAGGAAAGCTTTTCGACGTAAGGCTTATACTTCATTACAAGTTTTTCAAAGGAAGCTTTATCCTCGTTTTTTGCAAGATTAATTATCTCTCTCTCATCCATCCAATCTGCCCTCTCTCCCCTTCTCAACTATCTATATAACGAAGGTTTTATTATAAAAGTTACAATAATATTAATAAAATGTTTATTACTTTCCTAAATGGGTAATACTAAAACTGTAAGACTTTCTCGTATTCCCCCTGTAGGCAGAGCGTTTAGACGCTTTGCTTCTTTTTTTTGTGTCTTTTACCAATTCTATCTAACTGTTCTTACTTAAATCAAGTGTTTTAGAAAAATACTGAATATTTGAGGAGATATTTAACGTAAGAAACTCAATCTTTTACACAATCACAACTAATCACCAAACCACTAACGAATTTCTTAATCAATCATTGTTTGCTATAATGAAGGTAGATTGGATAGGAGGCTATTATATGGGAAACTTTGATACAGTAGTAAATCGCTTTAATACAAAATCGGTGAAATGGGACATGCTTGATGAGCTTTATCAATCAAAAGATTGTCTGCCGATGTGGGTTGCTGATATGGATTTTAAAGCGCCGAAAGAGGTAAATGATGCTCTGAAAGAAAAAGCGGATCACGGGATATATGGATACACCATTGCCGATACAAAGCTTAAGAATGCAATCATTAACTGGAACCAATCAAGAAATAACTGGACTATTAAACCAGAATGGATCACGTTTAGTAATGGAGTTGTGACTAGCTTACATATGGCTGTGCAGGCTTTTACAAAACCAAAGGACAAGGTGCTCATTCAAACACCTGTTTATCCTCCATTCTATAATGTTATCGAGGCACATGATAGAGAATTAGTTAAAAATGAACTTCAATATGAAGATGATTCGTATAAAATTAATTTTGAGGATTTTGAAGCGAAGTTAAAATCCGGAGTAAAAGCATTTATTCTTTGCTCTCCACATAATCCCGTTGGACGTTTGTGGAAAAAAGAAGAGTTAGAAGAAATCGCTAGACTCTGTATTAAATATGATGTTGTAATTATTTCTGATGAAATTCATGGAGACCTCGCTCTACCTGGACAGAACTATATTCCGATTGCATCACTTTCAGAAAAAATTGCTAACCAGACAGTTACATGTACGGCAGCTTCAAAAACATTCAACTTAGCTGGTCTTGATGCTTCTTATGTCGTGACTTCTGATGAAGAGAAACGAAAAGCTCTGGAAACTGCTTTTGAAAAGCAAGGATTTCATAATATGTTGAATACAATGGGAAATATCGCTACAGAAGCGGCGTATACGCATGGAGCAGAATGGTTGGATGAATTAAAAGAGCTCTTACAAAGTCATTATGAGTTTGTGAAAGAGACATTTGAAAAGCATGCTCCCGAAATTAAAGTCATTAAGCCAGAAGCGACTTATTTATTGTGGTTAGACTGTAGCGCACTTGGTCTAGATCCCAAAGAACTTAATGATTTCTTTGTGAAAGAAGCTCAAGTAGGACTTAACGCTGGTCTTGACTATGGTGAAGAGGCCGGACAGTTTATGCGTATGAATATTGGTTGTCCAAGAGAAACGCTTGAAGAGGCTGTAAATAGGATTGTAAGAGCTGTCTATTATATTAGAAAATAAGTTTATAAACACTAAAAAAACAAGCGTCAGCTGAACGCTTGTTTTTTTACTATTTATTCAGCACTGTTTGAAATAACTCCACATGCAATTCTCGGGCCGGAATTACCACTTGGCTGACTAAAACCGTCGTCTGCCGATTCATGAATGATTAGCGAAGTGCCTTCACCCTTTGTAATGGAGTTTTTCCCATCAAGCAATGTCGCTTCAGCAAGAATTAATTCAACATCAACCTTTCCAGAATCGTCTGCTTCAATATTAGGCAGATCACCTAAATGAGGGCCCTTAGGGTTCATCAAGCCATGTTCCATGTCTCCCGGATCGAAGTGTTCACCTGCACTTGTAAAATCAGGTGGGTCACATTTAGGATTCTCATGGACATGAATACCATGCGGTCCAGGCGGAATTCCTTCTAACTCAAGTTTTATTTGGACGCCTTCAGGATGTTCTGTAAAGGTTGCTGTTCCTAAAGAGTCACCGGCAGTATCGCGTACCTCTACTTCCATGACAGCATCGCTATCACTTTGTAAGCATGCAGATAATACAAACATTAACACAAAAAACAACTTATTCATTTGCCTTACCCCTTTATTATTCATGCCAATAGTATGTCTCACTCGAGCATTTCTAAACATGAAAAAGGGTAATTTTTATTTATTAGAATCGGAATCTTTTTCGATTTCTTGTAATTGTTCTTTGTATTGTTCAGTGAATTTTTCTTCATCTTTCTTTGAACGCTTGTACACAAAATATAAGGCAATTCCAGCAAATATCATAAAAATAATTAACATAATACCAGGAATTAGATATTCTGATTTATCTTCTGGGAAATATAAAAAAGGCATATATAACATTTTGATTCACATCCTTCTAAAAGTAAGTATATCAAAATTCTAATTTAAATTAAATAAGGACGTTTATTAGCATCTTTTATATTTATTTGGCAATATAAAGACAGGAGGTTGATAACATGGCAGAAGGAAATGTTGGAGAAATAGTGAAAGCACATGCAAGATCTGGTACATATGTAGGTAAAGTAATAGAAGACCGTGGCGATAGATATTTGATTGAGATTTTAGCTGTATTAAAGCATCCACTTCAAGGAGACTTGCATAATTTAAATAAATTAGAAGACGTCTTCTTTCATGAACGAAAAGCACTTGCTCATCATGAAAAAACGAATATTAAAAAGGCTGCCGTTCATCCTTATGATGAAAAGGTGCCTGAATATATTCCATCTTTAAAAGAATCGGTTCGAATTTATCGCGAAAAGTTAGAAAAAGAAACTTCCGCATATAATGTGCAAGCGCTACGAACGCTTAATAAACTAGAAGATGAAGTCTACCGTAAATTATATTAAATAAAAGCTGATTATTAACAAGGTTTAACCAGTTATTAATCAGCTTTCTTATCTATTAGTTCCCTAAATTTTCTTTTATTACTCTAGTAATTCCCTCTAATGCTTTGTCTTCATCGATTCCATTTACCGTTATTTCAACTTCTGCACCATTTGGAATTCCTAAGGACATCACGCCCATGATTGATTTTAAATTTACTCTTTTATCACGATAAGCAATATCAATTTCCGATTCATATTGCCCCGCTTTGTTTACTAATAATGTAGCTGGTCTTGCGTGAACACCAGTTTCAACAGTAATTGTAAACGTCTGTGATTTCATTCATTCGCATCCCTTCAAACAATTTAAAAAGAAAAGCATACACTTCATTCTCTACTTGTTCATTATAAACAATATACTACATTATTTAAACCAATTCCCCTGAAAACCGTCTTTTCTAACTAAAAACATGAATTATCTCTAAATTTGTCAATCATTTTTGATTATGATAGGTTTATCATGAGAGCGTTTTACATTGGTATTTGAAGGAGGATATTTAAAATGAGTGTACACATTGGAGCGAAAAAAGGCGATATTGCTGAGACGATTTTATTACCTGGAGATCCGTTACGTGCGAAATTTATTGCTGAAACATTTCTAGAAGATATAAAACTATTTAACGAAGTACGCGGAATGTATGGTTTTACTGGAAAATATCAAGGAAAAGAAGTTTCTGTGATGGGAACTGGGATGGGTGTACCATCAATTTCGATTTATGCAAATGAGTTAATTAATGAGTATGATGTCCAAAAATTAATACGTGTTGGTACTTGTGGTGCCATTCAAAAAGACGTAAAAGTTCGTGATGTTATTCTTGCACAAGCTGCAACAACAGATTCACAAATGAATCGTCTAATCTTCGATGGTATTGATTATGCGCCAATCGCGGATTTCGAACTTCTAAAGAAAGCTTATGATGCTGGTATTGCAAAAGGCTTGAACCTTCGTGTCGGTAATGTATTTACAAGTGATACTTTCTACCGTGACAATGCACAGGAAGTGAATAGCCTGCTTGCAAGATATAAAGTACTTGCAGTTGAAATGGAAACAACAGCGCTTTATACATTAGCTGCCAAGTACGACCGCCAAGCACTATCCGTTTTAACTGTTTCCGATCACATTATTACAGGTGAAGAAACAACTGCAGAAGAACGCCAAACAACATTTAATGAAATGATTGAAATTGCATTACAAACCGCTCTTTAATTAAATAAAAGTAGCAAACAAGGATGTAGTAATTTTAAAATTACTGCATCTTTTTCTTTGTCACCCTAAATAATATTAAGTTGACATTAAATACTTTTAATTATATTATCGAAATATAGGGGTGAGAAAAATGAGTCGTTATAAACCAATTGATTTAACATTTGGCGCTGTTTTTGTTTGTTTAATGGCAGTAGGAGCAAATATTACCGTATGGTTCCCAATGCTAGCAGTACCAATTGGTGGCACAAGTGTACCTGTATCATTACAAACGTTTTTTGCAATTATTGCTGGCTTCATGCTTGGTAAACGTCTAGGATCTTTTGCAATCATTACATATATTCTTGTTGGTACAGCTGGACTACCAATTTTCGCAGGGTTACAAGGCGGACCATTCACATTGATTAGCCCGACTGGTGGATTTTTACTTTCATTTATTTTCGTTGCATATTTCTGTGGCTGGTTTGTAGAGAAATTCGAAAAACAATCTATCAGCGTTTATACAACTGCCGCAATGATTGGACTGGGAATAAACTATACAATCGGAGTATCTTATATGTATCTTGCAATGAACACATGGTTAGAGCTTAAAATTAACTTTGTCGTAGCATGGGCAGGAATGATTCCTTTCCTCATAAAAGACACTGTACTTACATTTGTAGCGGCATTCTTTATGGTTCAATTAGCGAAACGTGTTCCAACTTCTTGGATTAAGGCGAGAGCGTAGCATTTTACCATGATATTTGTAGATTTCTTCTATATTTACGCGGGTTGCTCCTTATGTTAAACTAATAGCAGCTTTGGCATAAAGTATAGGAAGGAAGACTACTTTCATGGAAATACTATCGAACTTTCCGTTATGGGCTGCTTTTTCTGCGATTATCTTTGCCCAATTTATTAAAGTCCCAATAAAACTTATCTTTGCTAGAGAATTCTCTTTTAAAATTGCATTTAGTACTGGTGGTATGCCTAGTAGTCATTCTGCAGCCGTTACAGCACTTACAACTGCAATTGGGATTGTAGAGGGAGTTACTTCAAGTATTTTTGCACTTGCTTGTATTTTTAGTGTAATTACAATGTATGATGCTTCTGGTGTTAGAAGACAAGCTGGTGAGCACGCTGCTATTCTTAACCAACTAATGAAGGATTTCCAGACCTTCTTCGAGGAAGCAAAGGATTGGAATAAAAAAGAAGAAAAAGAACGACGTGAAGATTTAAAAGAACTACTCGGACACGAACCAATCGAAGTGTTTTTCGGTGCAATCACAGGTATCTTAGTAGCCTTTGCGATTCACGCATGGTTCTACTAAATAAAACAGTAAATATCTTAAAGAGCTTAGTTCTTAATACAACATTTAAGTTCAATATCAGCCATAAAGTAAAAATCAGAATGCCTAAATAAGCATTCTGATTTTTTGTTTACATATGAAACTATAGAATTTGAACTTTATGGATAACTTTTTGTGTGAAGAATAGTCGCTGAACGGGCGCTTGCGCCTTTGTTCTTACTGATAATCTGCTCGAAACACTTGTAATGCTTCATTTTCATTTAATTCTACAAGTACTTCTTCTGTAAGATGCCCCTTACCCATTTCAATCAAATAAACATCAAGCTGACGTTTACCCCATTCATTATAAACATCTTCTACCGTCTCATAGTAGAGATCAATCTTATTTCCTTGAATGGCACTTCCTTTATCCGCAACAACGCCATACCCGTAAGATGGAATATAAAAGATTGTACCTATCGGGTAACGATTTAAATCTGCTGCGATTGTCGAGTATAAATCACGTTTTACTTTAATCCCGGAGAAAGTTATTCCATATTGCGGGTGAGCAGCAGTCTTCCCTGTCGATTCGTATCCTGCAGTATAGCCTGTTGCAACTACATTCACTTTAGGATATTGTTCAAAATCAATTGCTTCTTCTAATGTTTCTGGAGCTTCAATACTATCACTTGAAATATATGTTGTTGGCTTTCCATGATGGTTAAGTTTTTTCTTTTGAAGCGCGACTTCACGTTCGCTTTGCCCTTCTATAGCTATTGAGGGATTGTCTAGTTGTATATGTTTTTCTGCAAGAACGCTAACCTGTGTATCATTAGTCATGAGCGTTACTGCTGCTAGGAAAATGGCAAAAGCTAAGCTAATAATTCCTAGTCTTTCATAAATTTTATACATTTTTACACCTCTTTGGACATACGTTTTGGCAATATTTCTGCCACACCTGATAAGGATGCCCACTTTTCAATGAAATATACATATTAGTTGAGGTGTAAGTGGATGTTCTAATTTCAGAGTACGAAAGCCAATGAGCAAAATTATGCTTAATAATAGAAAAAAGACTGTGCACCCATAATAGGTTACACAGTCTTTTTTATAAAGTTAATCTTGCATATTAGCTAAAATTTCTTCGATCTCTTCCATTATACTTCCTGCTTCTCCCCAGTCACCATTCGATAATGCATCTTGGTAAGCATCAAATAGGTCTGAGAATTGCTGAAGAGCTTCTGCTGCTTCAATCGGAATTGTTGGCTCACCTGAATCCGTTGTTTCCTCATCAATATCTTCTTCAGGATCCGCTCCAGGGTCTGTTTCTGTATCAGCACCCGGATCAACAGTTGGTGTTTCCCTGTTAGGATCAATCAAGTCAAACATCGCTTCTAAAGCTTTGTCGAAATTACTCTCCATCACGATATGGTCTTCATATGCAATAACAATCTGCTTCACTTCAGGTAATGAAGTTTCGTTTGAAGACTCAATGTATATCGGTTCAACATACATAATCGTATCTTCGATTGGAATTGCGATTAGATTTCCACGGATGACTTCTGATCCACCTTGTGACCAAAGATTCAACTGCTGAGAAATCGTACTATCCTGGTTAATTCGGTTCTCAATTTGTTGAGGCCCATATACGTTTCGCTGTTTCGGGAAGGTATAAACAAACATTTCACCGTAATGCTCGCCATCATTCCTTACTCCCATCCAAGCAATCATATTCTGCCTGTTACGTGGCGTGTATGGAACCATGAGAATGAATTCTTCCTCTTCATACTCAGGTAATTTCATAGTAATGTAATATGGATCCATTTCTACATCATTATCTTGCAAACGTTCAGTCGCAAATTCCCAGTAGTCTTCACGGTTGTAGAAGACTTCTAAGTTTGACATATGATATGTCCCATACATTTTTGCTTGAATTTCAAATAATTGTTCTGGATAACGGAAATGATTTTGTACATCCTCTGGAATTTCCTCTGTAAATAAATCAGGGAAAATCGCCTGGTATGTCTGTACAAGTGGCTCATCAGGTTCAACGATATAGAAATCAACTTCTCCTGTATAAGCATCAACCATTACTTTTACCGAGTTACGGATATAATTGTGATTCTCACTAAATTGTTCAGAGTATGGATAATTTTCTCCAGTTAAGTAAACATCCATAATCCATGCTAAGCTGCCATCGTCACGAATGATAATATATGGATCATTATCATAATCGAAAAACGGTGCGATCTTATTCACACGTTCAACGATGTTACGCGTTTTTAATAATCTACTATCTCCGTCCAATTGGTCCGAAACTAAGAATCGGAAAGAACCCTGGTCAATGGCAAATAGAATTCTATTTAAACCATTTAATTGGATACCTGATTCTTCTTCATAACGAGTAGAAATATTTTCATCACCTGAAGGGTAATCAAACTCATCCACTTCAGTATTTACAATAACATCATTGTAATCCTCTTCCCCAAAGTAAATTTGTGGTCGAGACAATTCAATTGCTCCCTCTGCAGGAATATTACGCATTAAATATTCTGGTTGCCCTTGAGATGTAATTTCATTTACATGACTCATTGCTACGCCATAACCATGCGTATAACGAAGGTTACGGTTTACCCATGTTTGTGCTTGTTCAGGTAAATCTTCAGTGATTAATTCCCTTGCACCGATAAATACTTGTTGATATTCCCCATCAATTTCATAACGGTCAATATCAATATCATTAAATCGGTAATACGTTCTAAATGTTTGGATCTGATTATAAATATCCAATAGTGGACGAGAATCATTGATTCGAATATTATCGATTGTTAGTGCGTTTCTCTCTACCATTGCTTCATCTAAAGAATAATTTCCTGGATGTTCTTCTTCCACTATTCCATCTAAATCATATGCTGCACGGGTAAACTCTAAATTCTTTTCAAGGTATGGTGATTCTCTAGAGAACTCATTTGGTGAAACAATGAAGTTCTGTACAACAATAGAAGCACCTTGTCCGAGAACGAGAAGTCCGAGATAAACAGCAATAGGAATAATTGCTGAATTAATTTTCCCACGGTATAAAGAAACAATCGTCCAGATTGCTCCAAGTAACGCAACTACAGCAAGTATATACGCTTTTGGAATATTAATAAGTTCATCTGTATAACTCAAACCGTGCACAACACTATTTTGGAATAGGTTTACACTATTAGAAAGCAGTGTATGATACGGTGCTAAGTAATGGATGCCCGCAACCATTAAACCGATCACTAAAATCGTAAAACCAATATGCAGTTGTGCTCTTCTATTCAGACGGTACATGTTAAATAGTGAATATGCTGCAATTTCTACAAATAAAGCAAGTACTGCCAAAGTTAATACCAAGTAAATAATGAACTCAATAAATGGTAAGACAAACATATAGAATGAAATATCCATATTAAAATGTGGATCTGTCAGACCAAATTGTTCATGCTGAATGAACTTCAGCATTGGTTCCCAACCAATACCTTGAACAATCGTACTTCCTAAAATACCGATAAAGAAAGAAATACCAACAATAATAAGTCTGCTATACTTCTTTTCCTTAATAATCGGTGGCAGTTGACTACTATGTAATTGACTTACATAAGAGCTTCGAATCCATTGTAAAGTGACAAATGATACGACGAAAAACAATAGAAACCCTGCACCAATTAAAATTGCTTTTGTTCCAAGTATCGTTGTAAAGATATTGCCAAAGTCTAAATTATCCATCCAAATATAGTCTGTAATCCAATTAAAGCTAATAAGAAAGATAATTCCAATAGCAAGTAAAATACCAAAAATAATACCGAATATTTTACCCAGTCTCTTAAATTTTGCTAACTGTTCTGGGGTTAGTTCTGGCTGTTGTGTACTCAAAGTGACCCTCCCTTAAATATTTTTCTATTTTAATCATAACAGAATTCGAGGTGAAACACCTCTATTAAACATGTATACCGTGTATTACGGATGAAAATGAAAAATGTTTCAATTATTTATATCTTTTTGGTAAAAATCACCTGCGCTATTTTATTCGCTGCCAAACATTACGATAGTCAATCCTACCATTGCTATCCAGTTCGATATTCATGTAAGTGCTATTACTAGGTTTAAAAATATTATGCGAACGATGGTTCAAAAAGAAAAGTAGGTGCTGCTCTTTTAAAAATATTTCCATTTCAAAATATATCTCCCAACGCGCTCTTTCATCCTTTGTTTCTTTTAATCGTCTTTCCTGCTCCATTATATATCCACGCATTTCATCACTTAAACAATAATAAAGTGCTAATTGAGATGATGTCAGTGTAATAATGGAAGATAATAAATGATCTTCTGATAAAGCGACTCCTGAAACGAGGATGTCATATTTATGAATGACTACAGGATTTTTAAAGTCTGTAGCGTTAACTATTTCTACCTTAGTAGAAATTCCTGCGTTCTCTAGCTGCTCCTTTAAAATAAGTGCTTCCCTTTCATGATTTACGCCTTCACGAATTTGTTGAGCACCAATTAGAAGTTCCATATCTAAATGGACTGGCTGTACTGAATAATCTATTACTGGAGTTTTTTGCTCAGCAGAAGCTTTTGTATGGAAACTATGAGCAACGACTTCACCCTCCAAACAAAATGCTTGAGGATTTATCCACTCAGTAATTTTTGCTCTAACTTTTGAATCTTGTAGAGGTCCATTTTTCGCACAGTTAAAAACTATAAAGTCTGCTCCCTCTTCCACTACTTTCACTTCTTTCCAAGAAGTATTCGGTGCAGAAAGTAATAATGGATGTGTCTCTTCATGTTGAAATGATGCAGGTGTTTTAATTATTTCTATTCGATCTAACCATGGTCGCAATCCATAATATCTTGGAAAAACCTCTAATCGAATGGTCTCTTTATCTTGCTCTGTTAACTGAAAAGGTCCGCTTCCAATCGGATTATCACTGAACTTCTTTTTCTTCTCTAACATTTCTACAGGAATAATCGATGTAGCAATACTTGATAAATAGCGTGGAAACATAAAATCTACTTCTTTCAATTGAAAAACTACAACATAATCAGATGCACAAGTAATTTCCTTTACATTTTTCATGAAAGGATTTGTGCTTGGAAAACGTTCAAACGTAGCTTTAACATCAGCACTATTTAATTCTCTACCATGATGAAAGAATACTCCTTTACGCAAATAAAAAATCCAACGCATTCCATCTTTACTTTCAAAATGATGCGCAATACGTGGTGTTAGCTTCCCAGACTTAGGATCAAATTCTACTAAGCGGTCAAAGATTTGCTGAACCATATGTCCATCATGTCGTGATCTAATTTGCAAAGGATCCATTTGTAGCTTTGTTTCGTAAAAGGGATATCGTAAAACATCTAAGTCCTGATTCGTTTCCGTCTTTTTCATTAATCCAAGATATGTATTTAACCATTCCTGAAATTCCGTTTGTGAAGATTTTTCAAGTTGCTCCATAATAGTAAATCCTTCTTGATATTTCTCCTGCTTGATATAATGCTTTGCTTCCTCTAAAAGAATGCCATCGAAAGTATAATGGAGTTTAAGTTTTGGCTTCTTGCCACGGCCTCTTTTTACCTTCCAATCAACAAATTTTTCTTTATCCAAATAATTGATAATTGTTTTTGCGTGTCGCTCCGAACAGTCAAAAAGATTTGCTAAATATTCAATGGTTGTTTCTCTCGCTTCGCTTTTAACAAAGTGATTCGTTAATAATTTCATGTACTTGCTATATCTCATCGTATCCTCCAATAGGTGAACAGCTAATTTTAAAATTATTCACTTTATGTTCCTCTTTTTATATTATAGACTTTATCCATATCAGGAACAACAAAAGAATGGAGAATAAAGATGCATGTACCGAATGACGAAGAGGTAGTCACTTCCCTCTGGAGCAATAAAAACTTTTTACTTATTTGGTTTGGCAGTATTATTTCTAGCTTTGGATCGCAAATGTATACGATAGCAATTCCTTTATTAATCTACCAAATTAGCCAATCAGCATTAGCAATGAGTACGATGCGTGCGATTGAATTCTTCCCAAACATTCTAATTGGCATGCTAGCCGGCGTGCTTGTTGACAGGTTTAGCCGAAAGAAAATGATGCAATGGATGAGCTTTATCCAATTTGCTTCCGTGTTTGGAATGGTCACTCTTTTATGGACGGACCAAATAGAAATATGGCATTTATATATTCTTGGGTTCATTCTATCAAGTGCTGGGTATACTTTTGGAAATGCACATCATTCAGTCATTCCACAAGTAGTAACCAAAGAGCAACTCACATCTGCGAATGCAAAATTATCATTCGTAGGCACGCTAATTCAAACAGTTGGTCCAGGCTTAGCAGGAACGTTTCTCGTCCTCTTTTCTTTTACTTCGACTCTGTCTATTTACTTAGTTTGCCTATTTATTTTATTTCTTTGTGTTCATCAAGTACAAGTCCCGATCCACATCGAAAAAAGACAGGGGAAAACTAGTATTTGGCAAGATATGAAAGAAGGAATTCAAGCACTACTAGTAAATAAAACCTTGCTTACACCTACCATTACGGTGCTATTTATCAATTTTGCTTCTAGCCTTGTCATTGGTGTACTCACTTTTTATACAATCGATAAGTTAGGGGCAACTGAAGCACAAATTGGTTTAATGTTTAGTATCTCTGCGATTGGTGGGCTTATAGGTGCAACGTTGATAAGTAGAATTCGAAAAAAATATGGACGTGGAAATATTTTCACTTTCTGTCTCTTAATCGACGTTATTGGAATTGGCTATCTTGTAATTGCTCCTACTTGGTGGGCAATTGGAATTGCGCTTGCTATCAGAGCCTTTTCTACGACTCTTTCAAACATCGTTTATTTTACAATTAGACAGGAATTTACTCCGAATCATCTATTGGGACGTGTAGCTGGTACATCTTCCATGCTCATGAAATTAACACTTCCATTTGGCTTGTTCATTTCAGGACTATGGGCAGAATGGTTACCAATCCCAATACTGTTCGCCATTTCATCAGGAATATTTTTCATCTTATTTATTCGCCTTTATCGTCATCCCTTTCGAAAATTGGTATGAAAAAAGCACGGGAAGTCTGTTACCAACAAACTTCACGTGCTTTTTATAGTAGATTACTCCATATATTTTGGCTTGTTTTCTTTTTTTCTTACATACTTCTCTAATTTATCCAGCTCTGCATACAATTCAATTAAACTATTCGCAATCGGGAAAACGTAAGCCCATTTTTCGAATCCTGATCCTTGTAGTTCATCAATTAAGTTATTGATTGTTACTTGCATTGCTTTCTTCGTTTCCCTTTGTAAATCTAGGTCAAGAATAATTTTATCCTGATAGAGTAGGAACACGTTCTCACTATAATTCGTAATTTCGTTAATTAAGTTTTTAATGACGTCACTTTTGCCGCCACCTAGCTGTTCAATTACTTCAATGTTTTTTTCTAACTGACCAATTAAAGTATATTGCTTTTCAAGAACCGCAATCATTCGTTTATAAATAACAATACTCCTGAGGAAACTTAGTTTACTCCGCATGAAAAAGCGCGTTCTCTCACCAGATATAATATCAAAGTAATCTTTAATTTTCGTGATTTGTTTTTCGATTTCACGGTCTTCCCCTTTAATCGTCGGAAGACTCATTGTTTTATTAGGGATAACTCTCAATAAAAATTGTGTTTGTTTAATTGCTTTTTCAATCATACTAAATAACATTTTTTGGTGGTTTGGTGGAAAGATAAGGATATTTACAATAAAAGCTGATAAGACACCAATTACCACAAGTGAAACTCTTTCAACAATATAGACAAAATTAATTCCATCTGTACTTGCAAGCATCATTGCCATGATTGTTAATACTGTTAGGCTGACCGTTTTATTTAAACCTAAACGAACGTTGATTCCAATCGAGACAATAACGACTAGTCCAACAGAAAGTGGATGTGTGCCTAATAGAAAGATACCCAGAAGTGAAAAGGCAACTGCAATCGCATTTGCGAAAACAACTTCTTTCATATATTTGAATGAGCGCATAATTGATGGCTGCATTGCAAGAACAGTTGCGATTGCCGCAACAATCTCCATTTCAAGTTCTAGTAAATTTGCGATCACAAGTGTTAAAGTAACAGCAATCCCAGTCTTAAGCATCCGTGGACCGATACTAATCTCCATGTATACACCTCTATAATCTAATTAACATTACTTATTAAGTATAGATTCATAAGCGATTTAACACAACTATATTTATTCCAGAGTAAGGAAGTGCTGCTACTACATAAATAGCTTCCCATTTTATTTCAAAATAAACGCTGTCTGGCTATGTCCTTCTTTGGATTTTTTTACTTCTAGAATGGCTGGGAAGATATCTTTGAGCTCTTTGACGTGAGAAATAACGCCAATCATTCTTCCTGACTCCATCAATTCAATTAATGCATCAATTGCTTTCGTTAGCGCCTCTTCATCAAGCGAGCCAAAACCTTCATCAATAAACATTGTATCGATAGAAATATTCCCTTGGAAGCTTTGGATAACATCTGACATTCCAAGCGCAAGCGATAGTGCAGCATGGAATTTCTCCCCACCTGATAACGACTTCACATCCCTTGTTTGTCCTGTGTGACTATCATACACATCAAGAGCCAGTCCACTTTGTTTTCCATGAGATTCTTGGCGATCACTTCTTGTGAGATAGTATTGATTATTAGAAAGCTTTTGCAGCCTCAAATTAGCTGAATGAATAATCTGCTCCAAATATTCCATCTGCAAGAAACGCTCAAATGAAATCTTTCTACTGTTTTGCCCACGTAATGTATCGTATAGGTCTGTTAGAAGTGATAGATAAGCTTCACTTTCCATAAGTTTTTCTTCAGCGAGAATAATCTTGCTTTGTAAATCTGTCGCTTCCTTGTAATTATTCTTGGTTTGATTAAGCTCCTGAAGGGCTTTTTCATAGTTTTCCTGTAACTGTGTGACCTCTAGTTGTAATTCCTCAAGATTTATCTGTTTTTTGCCCTCTAATTCTTTTTGTAGATCTTTTACTGATTGAGTGATTAGTAGACGTGTTTGTTTATATGTTTCAATTTCTTGTCTCAGATTTGCTCTTTCTTGCTCAGACATTTTTGCTGTTAAATATGCTGCTTCATCTTTGAAGTCTTGCTCAACCAATTTTATCTCAAATTCTTTGGTTGCTTGTATGCGTTTCGTCTCTAGCTCACCAAGCTGCTTGCTTAAATGAATAAAGTCCGCTTCTCGTTTTGTAAATGCTTCTTTCTTCGCCTGTAATTCTTTTTGGGCAGTTTCCCAAGCATTTTCTAATTTATTTTTAATGAGCTTTGTAGCTTCTATTCTCTGTTCAAGAATTTTCAGCGTTTGTAATTCTTCAGGTATTTTACTCCTTCTTTCATTTAAAACTGCTTGTGCTGAAGAGAGTGCGATACTTTCTTGCTGATATTGCTCTTGCATTGCTTTATAATTTTGCTCAAATCCCGTTCTTTGTTTGAAAAGCTCTTCTTCTTTTTCTTTCTTTTTAACCAAAGTCTCTTTAAGTTGTTCCCACTTTTCAACCGCAGCTCTAACTTCTTTTCCAGTAAGAACTAAATCATCAAACTGCTTGTCGATTGTCTCGAAATCCGTTGTATATACTGTCAATTCTTCCTTCACTTCTAAAAATTGAGTTTTTCTTGATTGCAAATGAATACTAACTTTCTGATAGGACGCTTCAACAAGTTCTAGCTCTTTTTTCAACTTGGCTAGTTCATTTCTTGAAATAGACTCTGTGTGACTCGGTGCTTTATGTGGATGATGTGTGCTCCCGCAAACAGGACAAGACTTTCCATCCTCTAAATGTTCAGCAAGTACAAAAGCTTGGTTATCTAGCCACATACTTTCCTTGTTATTATAGTTAAATTTTAACGCTTCATAGGTATTTAATTGCTGTCGGTATTCTTTTTCAGCTTCAGTGATTTCTTGTAATAGTTTACGATATTTCTCAAAAACTTTTGCCTGATCCAGCAGATTTCTTAATTCAAGTTTTTTATCTGCTAATTTATCAATCTCCAGCGTTAATTGTTTGATTTCATTTTTATTTTCATCCGTTAATTTTTCTGATTCCGTAAGTTTTTCCTGTAGAATTTTAAGCTTTTCTTTTAAATCTGTTTCATTTTTTTGCAGTCGAGCAACTTCTTGTTTGTTCTCTTCTAACCCTTTCACAATTGGAAGATAACTCTCCAGATTGCTTAGCGTTTTAGCGATTTCTTCTCTTTCGTCTTTCTTATTTTCTTCAGAAGTATAAGTATCTTTTGCTTTATCAAGTGCAATTTCAGCTTTCTGAAAGTTATCTTTCCCTGATTCTAACTCTTTCGTTTTTTCTTTCTCATCTTCAACAACTTGATTGCGAGCATGTTCGTACATATAAATAGCATTCGCTTTTTCAGCGGCGATAAGTTTTTTCTCTTTTTCTTCGATTTCTTCACGCTTAGACTCTAACTCTGTCAGTTGTTTTTCCTTTGCTTCTAGTTCTAGGAATTGTTCATTTAGACGTGATGCTTCATGAAGCTCTTTTTGTTTTTTTGAGCTTTTCTCAACAGCCTGTTTATAATTCGCATCATCAATTGTTATTTTATTCTCAAAATACACTGCTTCTTCTGCTAAAGCTTCTAATACCTGTGATGAATTATAAAAATCAGCTGAAAGAACTTCCTTAAGGATAGCATCTTCACGAATTGGTAAAATGGCTGGAATATTATTTATCAGCTCATCTCTTTGATGGACGTCTTGTTTATAAGTTATGTCTGCTTCACTTCGCTTATTCTTAAGTGTTTCGTTAATTGCTTTATAGCTTTCCGTTTTAAAAAGTCTTCTTAAAATAGCTTCCTTATTTTCCGTATCCGAAGTTAAAAGCTTTCTAAACTCTCCTTGTGGGAGCATAACAATTTGCTTAAATTGATCTTGCGTTAAGCCGATAATTTCTTCTACTTTTTCATTTATTTCTGACACTATTTGACGGTCCACACATGAAATTTCTTCCGTTCCATTGATTTGATAAAATTCATATTTCTCGCCAGTCTTTGATTTATTTCCTGTTTTTATATGTCCAGGCTGTCTGAGGATTCGGTAATGCTTTCCTTTAAGTAAAAATTCAAGCTCTACAGCTGTATGTACATCGTCATCAGCAAAATCACTGCGCAATAGTTTTGTTTCCCCGCGGTCTTGCCCACTTGCAGAACCGTATAAAGCAAAACTAATTCCATCGAATATGGTCGTTTTTCCCGCACCAGTGTTCCCAGAAATCACGAATAAATGATGATCATCAAGCTCAGTAAAATCAATTACTTCTGTATTTTTATATGGACCAAAGGCCGTCATTGTTAGTTTAATTGGTTTCAAAAAAGCTTCTCCTTTCTATTAGAAAATGAATGGTTATTTCTCTGCGTTCTCTAATGTATCTAGTACCTCAGCAAAAAGGCTTTCCATTTCTTCTGTAGGTGAAGCTCCTTTTACTTCTTGGTAAAATGCACGAAATAGTTCAACGTCTGACATTTTTTTGCGGTCTTGTTGTTCATTGGTTTGATTTGCCAATGGCAGTGGATTGTAAAACTTCCTCTCAACATGCATCGCATTTGGAAACACCGAACGAATTTTTTCCATTGGAGAAATAACTGGTGTTTTGTCCAAAAGCTGAACATACACATAGTCATCGCTCACTTCTTCTTTCAAAAGGTCATCAATATATCCTTCAACTGTTCTCATATCACGCTTTGCCTCAAGCAAACGTTTTTCTATCTCTACTTTACCAGTGCCATCCAATTCCACACTAAAGAAACCTTTCTTATGGAATTCTTCTGAGATAGAATATTTCAAAGGAGAACCAGCATAGCGAATCTTTTCATCGAAGACATAATGTGCTTGATGGAGATGTCCGAGTGCTACATAATCAAAAGGCAAATAATGTTGTGCTTCTACATATTCAGAGCCGCCAATTGAAAGCGGGCGTTCAGATTCACTTGTATTTTCTTTCTCCACACCAGATGGCGTCACAAATGCATGTGCCACAGCAATATTTCTCACATTTTTATCCATTGTTTCATTTATACTTTTTATAATTCTTGCTTGGGCATCGTTATGGTTACGAACCGAATCATCTTTATAAATATTTCTAACCACACTTGGATCACAAAATGGAATTAAATAAAAATGAACTTCACCGTGTTGATCGTGGAGAATAATTGGTTCTATCTTTTCTTCTATATGACCTGCAACATGAAAACCATTTTTTTTCATCAGACTACTTCCAAAATGTAATCTACTTGGGCTGTCATGGTTTCCTGCAATTGCAAGAACTGGAATTTGAAAGTCGAGGACGATCGTTTCGAGTGTATTATCTAGTAATTTTACTGCGTCTGTTGGGGGCACAGCGCGGTCATATAAATCTCCTGCGATAATAACTGCGTCTGGATTTTCTTCCTCTATGATGTTTATAAAATTATTTAATACATGTTCTTGGTCTTCTGTCATTGAAACTCCATGCACAAGTTTTCCTAAATGCCAATCTGCTGTATGGAAAATCTTCATTCTAATCTTCCCCTTTCTACTCTATATCTAGAAAAAGAGAGGAAACGATCTCCTCTCCCTTTAATTCTTTGCTATTAATTTAAATGGTTCTTTTACAAAGATGAGTCCTAGTTTGTGATGATCGCCTTCGTAAAAGGCTCCTTGGACAAATCGAACTTCTTCGTTGTCATCTAGTACTTCTAGTTTAAAGTAAGCACCATTTCCTTGCAATGCTTCGTAGAATTCATCTGCATTACTTATTTTTCTATCATTTACTTTTGAAATAATCTCACCAGGTAAAATTTCCAATCGTTCTGCTGGGGAGTCATTAATGATAGCTAACACACGTGTTCCTCTTGCGTGTGGCTGGAAGTACGGACGTTTTTGTTTATCTTGAAGTCGAAAACGGTAGATAATAAATTCCCGACCGAGTAGTCCGATTAATAACGCCACAAGGGACATGCCATTCACATACAGTCCAAGAACAGACACTAGGATAACTAAAATCCCAACCATCATTAACTTCTTACTCAACATTTTACCAGCAATCGGTGCTAGGCTGCCTGTTACTTTTTGAGAGATTCCTAGTACAAATGGAAATAAAACAATTCCGTATGATCCCTCGCCAATGGAAAATAGTGGCCAGTAAGGAGCAAACGACTCTATTAATCCTCCCGGAACTAAAAGAAAAATTGGGATGATACCAAGTTTTTTAATATAATGATTTCCAATCCAATAGCCCCGATCACTTAATACAAGATTTGGATAGGTTGACTTTCTCTTTGTTTGTTTCAAAAAATATGATTCTACTAGTAGCATAAAACCAAGTAAAAGACTAAGTGCTAGATAGTTCGTTTCTGAGAACATATTATTATCGATGGTATCGATATTTTCTACTATAATTGGTGCAAATAGCAATAAAATATAAGCGAGCCCTATAGTGTAACTAGCTGAAAGCAAAGAAAAACGCATACTAAGACTAAGTATTATTATTGCAATAACTAACATGATGAGACTATCTACAGAGAATATAACACCCGCTCCCAAAATAATAACTGAAAAAAGGAGACCAAATATGAGTGAGGGCAGCAAGGTATGTCTTATTTCACTAAAAAGTCCAAAAATTTTCCTGCCAAAGTGATATCTCTCCTGTTTAATTCGGCGATATCCAACAAGGAATAGAATAAATATCCCCCAATAAAATAAAGGATTAAGGAATAATCTACCAACCCCTTTTCCGACTTCAAGTAACCAATCTTCGACCATGTGCATCACCTTCTATGTATAGTCTATTAAAATTCCGTTCCTATGTAATATAAAACTATGTATTAGACAGTATACCATGAATTCTAAGTTATTTTACTATCGGAAATGAAATTCATAGCTTCATAAAGTTTGTTTACATGCTTCAATTATAAGTCGATAGAAAAAATAATTTTTCATACATTTTCAAGGATATTATTTAAATCTAAATGAAAAAACAGGATGATTCGTAAAATCCATCCTGTTTTAATTGTATTCCAATTAATTGTATAGTGCTTTTAACGCTTCTTCTAATTGTAAATCGTCTTCACCGCTTCGGATTCTTTCGATTACTTTTGTATCAATCATTCCTGCTGTTTGATTATCGACAATACCTGTTACATCTAAATCATTATCAGCTTGGAAGCTTTCTACAGCACGCTCTGTCTGTACATCGAAATAACCATCTTGTCTACCTGGATCATAACCTAATCCATCTAACATCAATTGAACATTTGCGATCATCTGACTTGTATCGTCTAAGCCCATCGGTTCTTCACTCGTAATTGGGTTAGCATAATAATACTCAGGCTGGTCAACCTCAATCGTTGGCTCTACCCCAACGTCGTCAATCCATTCGCCGTTAGGAGATAACCACTTATAGGTAGTCATTTTAATTGAACTACCATCACCTAAAGGAAGTGCTGTTTGCACCGTACCTTTTCCATAACTGGTGTGACCGACGATATCATAACCATTTTCTTTTAATGCGACTGCAAGAATTTCTGAAGCAGATGCACTACCTTCATTAATAAGTACACTTATTGGATAGGCTTTTTTCTCACTTAAAGTAGAATGGAATACATCTCTTTCTCCATTTGCATGTTCAATTTGTAAATATGGAAGTTCTTTAGGAATAAAGTGACTAACCATTTCCTCTACAACATTCAATAAGCCGCCTGGATTCCCTCTAACATCAATAACGAGCCCTTCCATACCTTCAGCTTCAAGTGCTTCTAGATGCTCTGCAAATTCGTCACCTGTGTTTTCTGAGAAATTCGTTACTTGGATAACGCCAGTAAGTTTTCCATCTACTTCCTCTGTCTCACTGTAAACCGTTTCGACTGGAATCTCATCTCTGACAATTACTATTTTAAATGGTTCTGGAGAAGTTGCTCGCATAATTTCTAATGTTACTTCCGTTCCTTTTTCCCCGCGTATCTTAGCTACAGCTTCATTTAAATTCAGCCCTTCTAAGCTCTCATCATCTACAGATAATACTTGGTCATTCGGACGTAATCCAGCTCTTTCTGCAGGTGAGTCTTTTATTGGAGAAACAATCGTGACAACACCATTAATCATACTCACTTCTGCACCGATTCCTTGGAAAGAAGATTCAATTTGTTGATTGAATTCTGCCATTGAATCCAGATTTAGGTAAGATGTGTGTGGATCTTCTAAAGTGGCTAGCATTCCTTCAATTGCACCTTCGATTAAATCTATATCCTCAACATCTTCTATATAATTTTCTTTTATTAAGCCAAATGTTTGAGCAATTTTGTGTAACTCTTTTGGTAAAGCATTTGATTCGTTAGTTTCTGTATCTGGACTAGACACAGTTGATTCATTAACAGTTGGCTCATTCTCTGAATCGGTTAACATCATAGCTCCATATGCGCCAATAAAACCTAGTAACAATGCTCCTAAACCTAAGAGAACGACCTGAATTCTTTTATTCATATTTCCACCTCAATTATCTTTAACTCCGTTGTAGAAAAGCATACCATTAATTTTTTATCGTGACTATGTAAATGTCTTTAAAATTGTAAAAAGGTTCTCAGTCAAATATTGGAGTGAATGTGTGTGGATACTGATATATGTCGATAAATGCTGATATGGACACATCATATCCTGATACTGTCACAACTTTTCCTGATATAGACACAATTTATCCTGATATGTATCATCAAACAGCATCTTAAAAACAAATTAAAAATCAGTGAAGCTTGTAAAAACTTCACTGATTTATAGATTATACATTTTAAATTATCTCAAATATGGTAATGGGTTAACTGGATTTCCGTAACCACCTGCATGCACCTCAAAGTGTAAGTGTGGTCCTGTTGAATCTCCTGTATTACCAGTTGCACCGATAACTTGTCCTTGGCTAACTTGCTGGCCAGGTGAAACGTTTATACTACTTAAATGAGCTGAAACCGTTGTATAGCTTTTACCATTTATGTAGTGAGAAATCATAATTACATTTCCGAATCCACCCATGAATCTAGCTGTACTTACAATTCCATCTGCTGGAGCTACAAGAGGTGTTCCTGTTCCTACTCCAAAGTCAACACCAGCGTGTAGACGTGGAACGTTATAAATTGGATGTACTCTCATTCCATAGCCAGATGTAAGACGTCCGCTTGCTGGGTGAATAAAGATACCACTTCCTCCACTTGATGGTGGGGCAGATACTGCTGGTTTCTTGTTTTCTGTTGCAGGTTGATTTGCATTATTATTATTATTATTATTTGATTGTGCTGCAGCCGCTCTTGCTTGTTCAGCTTCGCGTCTTTGTCTTTCTTCTTCTTGACGTTTTCTTTCTGCTTCTTCTCTAGCTAACTGCTCTAATTCTCCAATTTGCTTTTGAGCCATTGCAATCGCTGCTGCATGTGCTTGCTCTTCTGCTGCTAGAATTGCTTGCTCGTCTTCGATTGATACTTTGATTTCTTCTAGTTCTTCTTTTTCTTTTTCTAATTGAGCCATTAACGTATTTCTTTCCGCTTTTTGGCTATCAAGTTGTGTTTTTAAACCTACTAATTCTTGTTTTTGTGATTCTAAGTTTTCTTTTTTAGCAACAACTGTATTTTTACTTTCTTCAACTTCTACTTTATTTTCTTCTAGAAGTTTTTGGTCTGCTGCTTGTTCTTCCATAATGGTTTTATCTTGATCCATAATGGTATTTACTGCTGTTGCACGACTAATGAAGTCTCCAAAGCTTTTAGCGGCAAAAATAACTTCTAGATAATTAATTTGTCCACCGCTCTGCTGAATCGTACGTAGTCGATCTCTTAACAATGCATCACGTTTCTCAATTTTATCTTCTAAAATAGCAATCTCTTCAATCAAGATTTCAATTCTATTATTTAATTCCTCTATCTCTTCATTTGTTGTTGTGATTTCATTTTCTTTTTTGGAAATTTCATCTTGCGTCTTGTTTAATTCTAACTCGATCGCATTGATTTCACTTTCCACCGTTTTTTGTTCGTTAATATTTTCCTCAATTTGTTTCTCTGTATTATTCTTCTCGCCATCTAGGATGTTTTTCTCCTTAGATACGTTTGACTTTTCGTTTTCGTATTGATTAATTTGTTTCTTTAAATCTTGGATAGATTCTGCAGAAACTGCTGGACCAGCTGTTAGTGTAACTAGTGCAATAATCATTACAATAATTGTAGTTCGGATAGATGCCTTCAATTCGTATTCTCCCTTCAAAAACTCCGTGACTGTTCACGCTATAACTTGCTATTTATACTCTCAAGAATTTACGGACGCTCATTACGCTTCCCCATACACCAATTGACGCTCCAATTAGTAGAACGATGGCTGCAAGCTGCCACGCAAATGGGTTAAACGGTAAAAATTGTACGAAAGGTATAGTAATCTGGCTTGCTAAATTATTGTATAAATAGTGGTAACCAAAGAGTACGATAGCCATTGGGATAATTGAACCTAGGATTCCTAGTAACAATCCTTCAACGAAAAATGGCCATCTAATAAAGCCATTTGTAGCCCCAACTAGCTTTTGAATTGATATTTCTGTCTGTCTAGCAATGATTGTGATTTTTATTGTATTTGAAATTAAGAATACTGCTGTTAATACTAGAGCTGAAATAAGCACGATACCTATTATTCTTGCGTAATTATTAAATTGGAAAAGACTATCAACAATATCTTGACCAAACTGTACAGCTGAAACATGATCTAACTGCTCAGCCTCTGCAGCAACTGCTTCCGTTTCTTGTGGATTAATTGCCCGGACAATAAATGCATGGTTTAATGGGTTGTCTTGGTCCATTAGCTGCCAGGCTTCTCCATATTCACCCATGCTCTCAATAAGATTTTCAAGTTCCTCATCATTGGAAGAGAAGTAAACGGACTCAACGCCCTCTATTTCTTCTACCTGATTTCCGAGTGCAATTACATCTTCATCACTCGTCGTTAAATCTACTAATATCTTTATCTCAACATCATCTTCAATGTTTTTTGCGAATTCATTTAAATTAAATACGATAGCTAGAAATACACCGACTAAAATTAATGTTGTGGTAACTGCTCCGATTGAAGCAATTGTCATCCAGCCATTTCTAAAGATGTTCTTTGTTCCTTCTCTGACGTGTCTTGTAAAAGTTCTATATTTCATAACCGTATTCACCTCGTTGCTCATCTCTAACAATTACACCGTCTTCGATAGCAATCACACGCTGTTTCATAGTGTTTACGATATCTTTACTGTGAGTCGCCATGATAATTGTTGTTCCACGATCATTAATATCTTCAAAAGTTTTCATAATTTCCCAAGACGTATCTGGATCTAGGTTCCCCGTCGGCTCGTCGGCAATAACAATACGTGGGCGATTTACAATTGCCCTCGCAATGGAAACACGCTGCTGCTCTCCTCCAGAAAGTTCTTCAGGTAAGAAGCGTGATTTATTTTTCAATCCAACCTCTTCTAATACTTCCATCACCCGCTTACGAATTGTCTTTGGTGATTCTTCGATAACTTCTAATGCATAAGCAATATTTTCATAGACTGTTAGTTTTGGTAGCAATTTAAAATCTTGGAAAACTACCCCTATCTCACGCCTAAGAAAAGGGACTTCTTTTTCCTTAATCTTGTCTAGTTCTGTTTCATTAACTACTATTTTCCCTGATGTCGGTTTTTCTGCGCGATACATCAACTTAATGAAGGTCGATTTACCTGCGCCACTATGCCCAACTATGTAAACAAATTCACCTTGATCTATCGTAACATTTACACCATTTAGAGCGGAAACTCCATTGGGGTATGTTTTATGTACGTCTTCCATAAGAATCATATTTGAATCACCTTTTAAATTATTTTAAATAAATCTATTGTTTTCTATGCAAACGAAAGTAATAGACTTTTCTCTAGTCATTATAACATCATTTATCTACTTTTTTAGACATAAAATTATTACATTTATATTTCAAAAGGGATATCTTGTAATTTTTAAGGAAAATATAGGGTATAATATGTTTTTTACTTACAAATAGGGAGTTTAGTACTATATTTTTGGAGGTTTTATTGGATTAAACTTTCTTATTCTAAATAAATAATAGTATTTTTTACAGAACGCAACAGATAGAAAAGAAAAAAACAAACAAAAACAGCCTAACTCACATAATGTAAGCCAAGCTGTTATGTAAAATTAAAATTATTGTTTTTCAGCTAACCATGCAGAGATTGCATCTAAATCGTCACCTGAAACGTTTTGAGGTTGCATAGAACCAATACCATTAACAATGATGTCAGCAATTTCTTCCTCAGAATATTTGCTTCCAACATCTGTTAGTCCAGGACCTGCACCACCACTTAAGTCAGCACCGTGACACATTGCACAGTTTGCTTGATAAACTTCTTCTGCATGTGCAGCATCAACAGATCCGCCATCTCCGTTATCTGTTGCTTCTTCTGTACCTGTATCACCAGTATCAGCTGGCTCATCAGCTGCGCCGTCATCCCCGCCACAAGCTGCAAGTACTAGAACTGCCATAAAAAGAACTGCTAGTAACCATTTCTTCATGTTTAAATCCCCCAATCTAAAATGTTTTTAAAGCTCAATATTATTATAACCTATTCCAACATTTTTAAAACCTTCTGTAACAGCGGTTTCATTGATTAGGAAGCTTTTTCCATAACAAAATATTACGCAAAGCTTTTCGTATCAAGGGGTTACCTATTTATGTCATTTTAATGAATTATTGGTTGCATTCAACTTAATTAATTTGAGAACGTAAATAGGCATCAATAAAGATGTCGATATCGCCATCCATTACCGCTTGTGTATTTCCTACATCCACATTTGTACGATGATCTTTTACCATCGAATATGGATGGAAAACATACGAACGAATCTGGCTTCCCCAACCGATTTCCTTTTGTTCTCCACGGATACTTGCTAATTCCTGTTCTTGCTTTTCAATCTCTAATTGATAGAGCTTTGATTTCAACATTTTCATTGCTGTTTCACGGTTCTTAATCTGAGAACGTTCTGTCTGACATGTAACAATAATATTTGTTGGCAAATGTGTAAGCCTAACTGCTGAATCCGTCTTGTTAACATGCTGACCACCAGCACCACTCGCACGGTACGTATCGATTTTAATATCTTCTGGTAAGACTTCAATATCAACATCATCGGTCATTTCTGGCGTAACATCACAAGAAACAAAAGATGTATGACGTCGTCCTGATGAATCAAATGGTGAAATACGTACAAGACGATGGACACCTTTTTCGGTCTTCAGATAGCCATAAGCGTTATGTCCTTTAATAAGCAAGGTAACACTTTTCACACCCGCTTCATCACCTGGTTGATAATCCAAAGTTTCGACACTAAATCCTTTATCTTCACCCCAACGTTGGTAAAGACGTAAAAGCATACTCGCAAAGTCCTGTGACTCTGTTCCACCAGCACCTGGATGAAGTTCTAAGATAGCATTATTCGCATCATACGGTTCACTTAGTAACATTTCTAACTCGAAGTCATTGATTGTTTTCATGAATGCCTCAAGCTGTTCATTCAATTCTTCAAATAATTCCTGGTCGTCTTCTTCTTTAACTAGTTCATAAGAAACTTCAAGGTTATCTAATGTTTCTTCTAATTCCTCAAAAAGCTCTACATTTCTTTTAAGTACATTCGATTCACTTATTACTTTTTGCGCTGATGTTTGATCATCCCAAAAGCTTGGTTCTGACATCAATAGCTCTAGCTCTTTTATTCGGGAACGCTTTGAATCGAGGTCAAAGAGACCCCCTAAAAGTTTCAACTCTTGTAGATATTGCATCTAATTCATTTTTAATTTCAACTAAATCCATACTCTTCACCTCTTAATTAATTCTTTCCGTGACAATTTTTATATTTCTTCCCGCTACCACATGGACATGGATCATTACGGCCTACATTATCTTTCTTTACAATTGGTTTGTTAACTTTTTTCTTGCCATCTTGCCCACCAAGACCAGCAGTAGTATTTTTAACTACTTCTTGTCTTTGTAAGTTATCTCGAATCTGAGCTTTCATTACATACTTAGCAACTTCATCTTCAATACTCTGAACCATTTCCTCAAACATTTGGAAACCTTCCATTTGATATTCACGTAACGGATCATTTTGTCCGTATGCACGTAAATGAATACCTTGTCTTAGCTGCTCCATCTGATCAATATGATCCATCCATTTTTGGTCTACTGTACGTAATAAAATAACCTTTTCAAACTCTTTGAATTGCTCCGGCTCAAGTTCTTCACGTTTGTTATTGTATACTTCAAGAACCTTTTCCATAATAAATGCAGAAATCTCTTCAGGTTCTTTGTTCTTTAAATCATTTGTCGTTATGGTGCCTTGGTCAAGTAAGTTTCCATGTACATGCTCGACAATTGCATCTAGATTCCATTTATCCTCATCTTCATCTTGTGTATGTGTAAAGACAACTCTATCAAGTGACGAGCTAATCATATTTTCAATAATTTCCGATAAGCCATCTTCTGAATCAATAACTTCGAAGCGCTGCTTGTAAATGATTTCACGTTGTTCACGTAATACGTCATCATATGATAGAACTGTTTTACGAGCATCAAAGTTATTACCTTCTACTCGTTTTTGTGCAGATTCAACAGCACGAGATACCATCTTACTCTCGATTGGCTGTGTATCATCCATACCCAGACGGTCCATCATATTTTTAAGGTTATCTGAACCGAAGCGGCGCATTAATTCATCTTCCATCGATAGGTAGAATTGAGTCACCCCTGGATCCCCTTGACGCCCAGCACGACCACGAAGCTGGTTATCAATTCGGCGGGATTCATGTCTTTCTGTACCAACAACCGCAAGTCCACCTAAATCTAAAACGCCTTCCCCAAGTTTAATATCCGTTCCACGACCAGCCATATTCGTTGCGATCGTTACAGATCCTTTTTGACCAGCACTCTCAATAATCTCTGCTTCACGGAAGTGATTCTTCGCGTTTAAAACTTCATGACGAACGCCAGCTTTTTTCAACATTTTTGAAATTAACTCTGAAGTTTCAACTGCAACCGTACCTACAAGTACAGGTTGGCCAAGCTTGTTACGTTCTTTAATTTCTTCAACTACTGCATTAAATTTAGCTTCTGTTGTTTTATAAACCAAGTCTGCACGGTCATCACGAACGATCGGCTTGTTTGTTGGAATTGCGATAACATCCATATTATAAATGTTACGGAATTCTTCTTCCTCTGTCTTCGCTGTACCTGTCATCCCCGATAGTTTATTGTACATACGGAAATAGTTTTGGAAGGTAATTGAAGCTAGTGTCATACTTTCATTTTGGATTTGTAAGCCTTCTTTTGCTTCAATTGCTTGATGAAGTCCATCGCTATAGCGACGTCCTTTCATTTTTCTACCCGTAAATGGGTCAATAATAACAACTTCGCCCTCTTCAACCATATAGTCCGTATCGCGAGCCATAGAGGCATGAGCTTTAAGTGCTTGGTTAATATGATGTGTTAGCGATACGTTATTCAAGTCAAATAAGTTCTCAACACTAAAGTAATTCTCTGCTTTGTTGATTCCCTCTTCTGTTAACTGTACGCCTTTTGTTTTTACATCATAAGTGTAATCTGCTTCTTGACTTAAAGTTCTTACAAAACTATTTGCTTGTGTATAAAGAGAAGCTGATTTTTTTGCAGATCCCGAAATAATTAATGGTGTTCTTGCTTCATCAATTAAAATCGAGTCAACCTCATCAATTACAGCAAAGTTAAGTGGACGCTGTACCATTTGGTTTTTATATAAAACCATATTATCTCTTAAATAATCGAATCCAAATTCATTATTTGTACCATAGGTAATATCAGAATAGTAAGCTTCGCGCTTCTGTTCTTTGGTCATACTATTTGTATTTAAACCAACCGTCATTCCTAAGAAATCATAAAGTTTACCCATTTCACGAGCATCACGATCTGCTAGGTATTCGTTAACCGTGATAATGTGAACGCCTTTACCTTCTAATGCATTCAAATAAGCGGGCATCGTTGAAGCTAAAGTTTTCCCCTCACCCGTTTTCATCTCTGCAATATTACCTTCATGAAGCGCGATAGCTCCCATTATTTGTGACTGAAATGGACGCATGCCTAAAACACGTCGTGATGCTTCACGAACGACAGCATATGCTTCATTTAATAAATCATCAATTGTTTCTCCATTTTCAATTCGTTCTTTAAATTCAATTGTCTTTCCACCAAGTTCTTCATCGGAAAGCTTTTCGATTACAGGTTCTAATGCTTCTATTTCATCAACTTGCTTTTGCAATCTTTTTACTTGTTTTTGGTTACCATCACCAAAAATTTTCGTCAAAATACTTGCCATATATTATACGCTCCTCGAGTAAAATCAATACAATTAGTCTCTTTAATAATAACACTATACGTTGAGCAATGACAACTAGATGAACGTGACTTAAATAGAAGCATTCTTTTTTTCGTTGGTCATTTTCATCAATCGTGTATAACTTCGACTAATCGTAACCTGTGACATAAAAAAAGGATAACCCTTTTAAGAGTAAATTTATCATACAGGAATTGAACAGAAATTTATTAAAATTTGACGGTTAGCTTTTAGATGCTTCTATTTTAATTCAATTTTTTAAAAAAAATGTTTATTGCGATATTAAAATAGAAATACACCTGGTTAATGAGGGATTTGTTCCGGATTCACTTATATATTTCTACTCTCTTTATTCTTCTATGAATTCCTACAGTTGATTATTGAGGATCCACTGACCGTATTGGCTTATCCAAGAAAAGTTGAGATATTATATGATGACACAGAAAAGAATCGATGCAAAAATTGCTACAGATCAATTAATTAGTTTACGCTTTGCATTAGACGAAGAATTTATTTCCATCGTTGAAAAGACTCTAAAAGAAGATTTATCAAAAGATGAAATAAAACAAGAAATTTAAAATTGGCGAGCAGACAATCACAGAGTATAGAGAAACATTTACGTTACAAAAGCTCTCTAGACAAAACGACATAGAGAGCTAATTTTTGTGTATTTTTTCATGTCCCTATTCATTTTGGGCCACGTATTCCATTTCTGAGTAATCAAGCATCCCAACTCTGAATTTTTGTGTTTGTCCCTTGGCAACTACAGTAGTTTTCTAATATGGAGATCATATGAAGAGATGCAGAAATTATAAATTAACATCCTTTTGATTACAGATTGGATGACATGTGTCTAGGATTATCATAAAATATTAAATTAAAAGTATTACCTGCTTTTTACAAGCAAGTTGACTGCTTCAGCAATTAGATCTTCTTCATTTTTCCCGTCAGCTTCTGCAGTTTGAACACACTCAATTAAATTTGAGCTCACAATTACGCCTAACGTTCGATCAGTTGCTGATCGAACAGCAGATAGTTGTGTAACTACATCTCTACAATCCTTATTTTCTTCCATCATCTTTAAAATCCCTCGAAGTTGACCTTCCATGCGCTTTATTCTATTTTTCATTTGATTAGTATATTCCATGATAATTCTCCTCTATAATTAATGATAACTACTAAAAGAATATACCGCCCGAGGTATATTGTCAATATAACCGCTTATTTGGATTTCTCTTAAATAACCATGTTTGACTTATTACCCCGTAGGGTATATTATTTCACTAGAAGTAAGCATGTAGATTAACACATATTATGAAGTATTTGCAACTAAGGTACTTTTTATAAATGAATATAAAAGGAGTGTTGTTTTATGCATAAAAAGATTGTTATTGTTGGCGGTGTTGCAGGTGGTGCATCTGTTGCTGCCAGAGTTAGAAGATTAGATGAAAATGCAGAAATAATTATGTTCGAAAAAGGACCTCATGTTTCCTATTCAAATTGCTCCTTGCCTTATCATCTAAGTGGAATTGTAGCAGATAGTGAATCACTCATCATGGTAAGTCCAGATACTTTTAAGACACGCTATAATATTGATGCTCGAACTAATCAAGAAGTCCTTCAAGTAAATAGAGAAAAACAAACAATCACGATAGAAGATTTGAACACTGAAGAAACTTACGAAGAATCCTATGATAAATTAATACTTTCACCAGGAGCAGCACCGATCAAGCCAAATCTGGAGGGGATAAACAACACCAATGTCTTTACCGTTCGCAATGTAACTGATATTGAAAATTTGAGTAACTTTATTACTCAAGAAAATATGAAAGACCTTGTTGTAATCGGAGGTGGTTTCATTGGTGTAGAGGTTGCTGAAAATCTGAAGTTAGCTGGATATAATGTATCAATTGTTGAATTTGCAGATCAGATCATGGCTCCTTATGATTACGATATGGTACAAATTCTTCATAAAGAAATGACAGATCAGGGGATTAATCTGATTTTGGATGATGGACTGAAAAGAATAAAAGAAGATTATATTGAAACAAATGCAAACAAAAAAATAAAAGCAGATGCAGTTATCCTTGCAATTGGTGTTAAACCTAATACGAATTTGGCAGAAAAAGCAGGACTTGAAATAGGTGAAACTGGTGCAATCAAAGTAGACCACAATTATTTAACAAGTGATAAAAATATTTATGCAGTAGGAGATGCAATTGAAGTATTCCACAAAATTCTGCATAAGCCAACAAAACTTGCACTTGCTGGACCAGCACAAAAACAAGCTCGAGCAGCTGCCGATCATATATATGGCATTCCAAATAGAAACCAAGGTGTTATCGGTTCTTCTTCTATCAAGTTGTTTGATTTGAATGCAGCTTCAACTGGGTTAAATGCAAAAACTGCACAACAGGCAGGAATTCCCTTTGATTCTGTTTACGTAATGCCTGGAGACAAAGTTGGACTCATGCCTGATAGTCATCCACTACATTTTAAATTAGTATATGAATACCCGACTGGGAGTATCCTTGGTGCTCAAGCGATAGGTAAAGGAAATGTAGATAAACGGATTGATGTCATAGCGGCGATGATTACAATGAATGGTACGGTCGAAGATTTAAAAGAACTTGAATTATCATATTCACCAATGCTAGGAACAGCTAAAGATGTTGTGAATCATGCTGCTCTCGTTGCTATTAACAAGTTAGACGGACGTTTTAAAGAAGTGAAAGTTTCTAAGGTACGCAGCTTAGTTGAGAAGAATGCTTTTATCATAGACGCTCGAGAGAAAAAAGAGTTCGAAGCAGGTCATTTACGAAATGCTATCAACATTCCATTAAGCGCGTTTAGAGAAAGATTAGATGAAATTCCTAGAGAAGAGCCTGTATTTATTCATTGTCGCTCTGGTCAGCGTAGCTATAACATGGTTGCCGCCCTAAATAATTTAGGATATGAAAATGTTTATAATATCTCTGGTTCCTATCTAGGCATCAATTTATACGAATATTATAATGACCAAGTTACTGGTAGAGAAAAGATCGTAACTGCATATAATTTTAATTAAATGATAATTGGATTTCTAGATTCATCTGGTTTAAATAGTAATAGATCTAAAATCAGATTTTTTTCATACCGAAGCGTTAGGTAACTACTAACGCTTCGTTTTTCTTTGGTATGCAATACCTAGGGGTTCTAATAAAATTCTTTATCCCACTTCTTTCGTACAACTTTCATAAATGTTTTTTATACTATAATAGAGGTGAATTTTATGGATAAGACAAAACAATTAACAATTCTACAAATTAATGATAGCCACGCTTATTTAGAACAACATTCCGAAATGTTCATTGAAAACGGTATTGAAAAATATCGAAAAGCTGGTGGCTATGCACGAATTGCAACTATTTTTAACGAATTAAGACAAGCCTACCCCAATAAAGTCTTAGCTTAAGATAATGGAAACACATTCCATGGAACGTATCCTGCAGTAGCTACAGAAGGAGAGTCCATCATTCCCATTATGAATGATTGTGGAGATTACTGGTGAAGAGATGCTTCTGATTTTAGAAGAAAATATTGAAAATACATTTTCTAGTAACCCCTACAATCAAATAGTAGGATATCTTAAACGTTGCCTTAGAATGAACTTGTTTATCAAATTAGAAAACCCAAAAAATATGCGGATTCAAGACTTGTTTATTGGCAACGAACGGATTGAAAAGAACAGAACCTATTTGGCGGCGTTCGGTACTGCACAAGCTGTCCCTAAGAAATACGGCGAAAATCATCGTCATCTTGAGATACACACAATGGATGCATTAAAACAGTATATAGAAAAGAAAAAGACAGTCTCACCTACACTACGTAATAAAGTGAAACTAATTTAATGTTAGGGAATGATTTGGATATATTCACCTATTAGAAAGAAAAGCAATTTGATTAGGAGAAATATTGCTATGAAGAAAATACTTTTTACTTTTATATTTTTTGCTATTATTTTCCTTGCCTCATGTGGCGGAAAAGAAATCGAAACAAATATGGCAAGCCTGCAACCTAAGATTAATGAAGCAGATTTAAATGTTAAACTCGTAACGTTTAGCGTGGATCTTGATTATGATACACCAGAAGTACTTAAAAGTTACGCTGTAGATTATAGTACAGACCTTAGTAATTGGTTTTTCCTTACAAGATATGATTTCAATACAATTAGAGATCCATCAAGGAATTCGTTCCGATCTGCTGTTGAGGATGCACCACCTGGCAGTGACCAAGTAACCCACGGAACAAGCTTCTTTCTTGTTAATCCAGAAGGGGAAGTCATAAAAAGGTATAGCGCTGTGAAGTCTGAGGAAATGGATGTTATAGTCGAGGACCTGAAAATAGTATCAGAACATTAGGTTGGGTAATAGTTAAATCAATCTGTAAGGCTAAAAAAGGCATGGTACCCAATTGATTACTAATCAGGAAATAGCCACACCTTTTTCATCCACAAAAATATGTTAGTTAGCAACAGGGCAAAAAATGTAGTATGCCATCTTCTCGAAAATTAAACTGGTTTGAAATTGGATGTTATTCTTCTCTTAGAACCATGCACCCATGCCGCCTTTAACATTATAAATTTTTTCAAAACCATTTTTCTTAAGAATTCTTGCTGCTTTAGAGCTTCTCATTCCACTTTGGCAAACTAAAACAAACTCTTTTTCTTTATCGAATTTATCTATTTTACTTGCCAGTTCAAACAACGGAATATTTTTAAATGGTTTTTTATGGTTTGCTTTATACTCTCCAGGCGTACGCACGTCAATAAACTCTACGTTTTTATCCTTGAACTTATTTTTTGCGTCTTGAACACTTATATTCATAATTCCTTTAGCTGGCATTAACCGGTAGATGAAAAATGCAATAATTAGAATGAGTAAAATCCATTGAATGGTAGTCATTTTATTATTCTACTTCCCCGTTCCAATCGAGCATACCACCTGCTAGATTTGTTACATTATAGCCATTTTGACTAAGAAGCTGACATGCCTTACCGCTTCTTCCACCTGAACGACATACCATATAGTAATGTTTACTTTCATCTAATTCATGTAAGCGATCTAGAACTTCCCCTAGAGGAATATGCATTGCACCCGGAATTATTCCAGAGGCAACTTCTTCATCTTCTCTAACATCAATAATAAGTAGTTTTTCACCTGATGCTAATTTTCCCTCTAATTCTTCTGCTGTAATTTCGTTCAATTTTAAATACCTCCTAATCAACTGTTTCTATCATTATATAAATGAGACCATATGCTGTTTTATTTTACAATAGAATATCAAACCAGATTTTTACTGCTGTACCTGCAATCATAAATGCTAAAATTACTTGTAAAACTTTTGTATTCATTTTTTTACCCATTTTAGCTCCGAGTGGTGCTGCTAGTATACTTGCCACAATCATAATAATTGCTGGCCAATAATCTACTTGACCGGTAGCGAGTTTTCCTACACTTCCACCAATTGAAGATATGAAGGTTACTGCCAAACTCGTTGCGATTGTCATTCTTGTTGGTATGTGTAGTACTGTCAACATGATAGGTACGAGCAAGAATCCGCCTGCAGCCCCTACAATCCCGGATGCGATTCCAACTAGCAATGCTAATATTGCTGCAAGTGGCTTATTAAAAGTCACTTTATTTAGCTCTATATCGTCTAATTGCTTTTTAGGTAGAACCATCATTATAGCGGCAATTATTGCAAGCGTACCATACACGACATTTACGGATTGTTCTGCGAGATAAACAGAACCATAACTACCGATTAGGCTGCCAACTAAGATTGCTGCACCCATATACATAATTAATTGCTTGTTAAGATATCCGCCTTTTCGATACGCCCAAACCCCAGCAAGCTAAGCAAATAATACTTGGACAGCACTAATGCCTGAAACTTCGTGTGCGGTAAAAGCAGTTAAACTAAATAATGGTGGAATATATAAAAGCATCGGGTATTTAATAATAGAACCACCAACACCTAACATTCCAGATAAAAATGATCCAAAAAATCCAATTGCAAATACAACGATGATAAACGTTATATCCATGGAACAACCTTCTCTCTAAAATGAACAAAGGCATATTCGCCCGTTCAGTAGCGTACATTCTACCCCCATAGGTCATGGGGATAGAAACCACTGACGGTATACGTTAGCCACAATGCTACAATTTCTAAAATCTTCTATTCTAAAAGCGAATTGGGGTTCTACTTGATATTAAATTCTGTTTACGCTTTTTTAATGTAGAAATAGAAAATATCTTCATCTGCCCGTTGCTCTAATAAATTATGTCCACCAGATTTCACCCATGCTGCAATATCATTTTGCGAACCTTTATCCGTTGCAAGTACTTCAAGTATTTCTCCAGAGTCAATTGTGTCAATCGCTTTCTTTGTTTGTACGATAGGCATTGGACATGCAAGCCCTTTTGCATCTACTGTTTTTTTAATATCCATTTTGCATTTCTCCTTCTATAAAAATCTTGGAATACAACTATTTGTAATCTTTATCGGACCGCACATCGATTTGGGCCGATTTCCATTTCAGTCTGTTCATCATTTTCAGGGATCATTTTACCCATATTCACTTGGCGAATTTGCTCGTGTGAATTTGGTTGTGGTGGCAAGTTATCTGTTACAGCACGACGGAATTGTTGTTCATTTTCAATATTTAATCCATGATTTTCTTTAAACAAATCTCCTAAACGCTTTGCTACTGAACCATCTTCATTTAATTCATCAATTATCATAAAGTGTGCAGGTAAAACAATTAGGTCTTCAGATAATTTTCGGTAACGAGAATATAATGTTTCACGCAAGTCGCCTACCCAGTCATCAGCAGCCCCTGCTAAATCTGGACGACCTATCGAGTCAATAAATAAAATATCACCTGTTAACAAGAAAGTATCATCAACCATAAACGATGTGGAACCGATTGTATGCCCTGGTGAGTATATTGCGGTTACATTCATTTCTGATGCACCAATTTTTACATTCAAACCATCTGTTAGTTCGCTATATTCAAATGTTACTTCCGTTGCATCTTCTGGTGGCAGGTAATAAGTTGCTCCTGTAGCAGCCGCGATATGACGGCCACCTGAGATATGATCTGCGTGTAAGTGTGTATCAAATACATGTTTAATTTTCACACCTTTTGCTTGTGCAAAATCAATGAATACGTCTGTAAAGCGGACCGCATCGATAATCGACGCTTCCCCTTCAGAGATAACCATGTAAGATAAGCACCCTTTTCCTAAACGAACAAATTGATACAGTTCACCGCCACTTTTTAAATCAGCTACTTTTACTGGCTCAAGATAACTGCTCCAAGACTTCATTCCACCCTCGAGATAAGCCACTTCAAAATCTTTTTCAGCTATCATTTCGGCTACCATGACGGAAGATCCTTCTTTTGCACAAACAACTAGAATTTCTTTGTCAGTTGGAAGTTGTGTGATGATATCTTCTACACCATCTAATAGTTCAAAGTATGGAATATTTAAATATTCGAAGTTAGCCCCTTCAATTTTCCAATCATGGAAAGCGTCTTGATTGCGTACATCTAAAATAAAAAGCGCTTCATTATTAATAACTTTTCTAGCAATTTGTGAAGCATTCCACTTTTGTAGTACCATCTTTACCGATACCCCCTCAAGTATATAAATTATAAGTTGCAGTGGGTATATTCCCACTGCATAAAATTATTTATCTAATTAGAATGTTAATGATGGTGCAGCGTCTTTGGCAAATTCAATAAATGTTACTGCTCCACCAACTTTAATTCCTTCAACGAAGTCTTCTTTTGTTAGCCCCATTACGTCCATTGTCATTTGACATGCAACAAATGTAACTCCGAGATCCTGCGCCATACCAACTAGTTCTAGAATGGTAGGTGTATTAGATTTTTTAAAACCTTCAGCAAAGTGTTCCTTTCCTTCTGGCATTTCTAAATGGTTCATACCCTCTTTGTGTATTAAGTTCAGCCCTTCAAACGTGAAAAAGATTTGTACCTCTTTTTCTGACGCTGCCGCCGCTGTTGCAATATTGAATACTTTATATGCATCAAACAATCCACCATTTGATGCGATGATCGCTACTTTTTCTGACATAATAAATTCCTCCTAGATTTCTTTTTTTATTTTACCGTTCCACTCATTCATGCCTGGTAGAACGTTATACACTTTTGTAAATCCATTATTTGCTAAAAGTTTTGACGCTAAGTCAGAGCGACTTCCTGTTCGGCAAATCACATAAATCTCTTGCTCTTTATCCAGATCTACGATGCGAGATTCTAGTTCTCCTAAAGGAATGGAATGTGCACCTTCAATATGACCAAATGCATATTCGGCTGCTTCGCGTACATCTAAAATTAATCCAGTACGAGAATCTAATTCACTAGGTGAGATAGTAGAATCAAATGGTTCTTCAATTTCTAGCTCATCCGAGCCCTTGCGAATGTAGTGAAGAAGAGTTTCGCCTTCTTCCACTGTTCCAAGATATTGATGGCCAACCGAACGAGCCCAGGCAGCTAAGTCTGCTTTTGAACCTTTGTCAGTTGCCTGAACTTCCAAAACTTCACCATTTTCAATATCTGTGATTATTTTTTTAGTTTTTACAACTGGCATTGGACAAGCAAGCCCTTTTGTATCTAGATGATGATTCACCTTAATCATAAAATTACCCCCCTCGGTATTATTAATACAATACCTAGAATATACCCCCACGGGTAAGTTGTCAACTGATTTATTCTATTCTTTTTAGAAAAAGAGAATATAAAAGTAGTACGACCCTTTTTGGTGTACTACTTTTTAATTTTTGTCGTTTCTTCTCTAGCAAAGCCACATCACTTAGTTTCGATAAAATTTAAATTAAGCGTATGAATGTATACCAGCCAGCACCAAGTTAACAACAATAATATTAAACATAATAACCGCTAACCAAGCTGATTTTTCCCATGCCATCCTCTGGATAATCTTAGATGAAAGAATGCAGCATAGAAGAAAAAGGTGATAAGCGCCCATACTTCTTTCGGACCCCATCCCCAAAAACGCACCCAAGCAGCTTCTGCCCAAATGGAGGCGAAGATTAATCCTCCCAATGTGAATAGTGGGAAACCAATCGCGACGGAACGATAAACAATCTCATCCATTAAATTTGGACTAATCCTTTAAGAAGTGGTTGTATACCTGCCGCCACTCTTTTTCGTAAAATAAGTCGGGTGATGATGTACATAATAAAACCTATTGAAAATGACCATATAATTGTATTTAGTTTTCTGGCTGCGTTTTCTCCTTTAAACCGGCTAGGTGTTTCAAATAGTGGTTCCATTTTGTCTTGTGCCATCTCACCATTAGTTGGACTGACGATTGCTGGCATATTATACTTTTCTATTTTCACATCCCCTTCTTCTGGGACTAAAAACGAAACATTATAATCCAAAGCATTAAATGTGGTAGAGACAATAACAAAACCTGTTGCTGCAAACAAGTTGAGCTCAATATCATCTTGGTATTCTCTATATAATGCTTCCATATAAGCCAATTGTGATTCACAGGGCTCGCAATAACTTGCCCAGAAATTAATCACGACACCTGTGCCTTCTAATTCACTAAGCCGCATAAGCGTTTCTTCATGATTCTCATTTAACTGAGTTAACTCAAAATCAGATGTTTTACTCCCAGTCTTCAACTTACTGCTGTCACTTGTTATATTCATAAACAGCACATAGATGATGGCTGATAAAATAACAATTAGCGTACTCAGACGGAAAATAAAACTTCGTTTCATCTTCTCTTGTTTATTTTTATTTCTAATGTTCAAACCCAGAAAAGATACACCTCTTCAAAATAACTAATCCATTGAATCAAATTGTTCAACTAACATGTCATAATTGAGTGCACCTATTGCCATTGCATCAATTGTTCCATCTGTATTGATAAAATATGAAGTTGGCAGAGCAAATGCTTCATAGTTTGCCGTTATATTCGTCGATTCATCAAGTGGTATGGGAAATGAAACATTGAATTCATTAAGAAAGTCTTCCACATCTGCCATATTTGTTTCTGTCTCAAGTAGATTGACAGCCACAATAACACCATCGCCTACTTCGTCATAATAACGTTGCATATCCGGCATTTCTGCACGGCATGGAGGACACCAAGTAGCCCAGAAGTTCAACAAAACTTTTTCCCCACGAAGATCCGATAATCTTAATATCTCACCATCCATCATCTTTAGCTCAAAGTCTGGCGCCAACATACCAGATTTTAATCCCGTTTCAAGGTTTGAGTCATTATCTAACCCAGTACTTTCCATCTTTTCGGTCATTTCATCTTTCGAATTTCCACTTATAATATAGTCAGTTATTACCCAGCCAACTGCAACAAATAATACAACGATAACGATCCACTTTTTCACTTTCTTACCTCCTTTTATATTGATAAACTATTTCTCTACTCAAGCCATCATAAATCTCGAGTATGAAACTTTCATGAATATAATGAGTTCAATAAAAAAACAAGGCTTTCTGTTTCATTCGCCTTGTTTTAATTTCATAGGTTCCTGTAATATCTATACTCTTCTCTACAGATTGAACCATCGAACAATTTTTACGGGCAATTACTCCAGCCTTTTCAATTTTTTCTTTGTTAAGATTTTCTCCTGTCACAGTAAAATGAAGATGCATCTTTTCGATTCGGTTTGCTTCTGCTACATTCCGCACTATTTGAACAGATATATCTATATCCGTAAATTCAATCCGCATTTTATTCATCACAACCTTGAATGCAGAAGAGCTACAACCTGCAATAGAAGCAATCATCAACTGATAAGGTCGAAAGCCATGAGAAGAATTAGAAGAGATTGCTTAATTCACCATATTCCGTTTCCATCATATTCCCGCGATCTGTCATTTTAAGTTTCATTATATTATTTACTCCTTCTATAATTTCTAATTTCTTATTTTACGCGTTCTTTGTGAATGTTTGATGAAAACGTAAAAATATTTATAGAAAATAAACTATCGTGCAATTATGTCAGAAAAACACTGCAACTTGTTCGGCTCTCTGTAAAATGATTTTGATTATTTAATCGGTAAATGATTTACACCCTATAGCAGACTTTTATCTAGGAAATCGTCAGGTTTAGTACATAAAAAAAGACGATTCTAATGAGAATCGTCTTATCGTACATTTTAAATATTATAATGTTGGTTCAATTAGTCCGTATTTGCCATCGTTACGACGGTAAACAACGTTTGTTTCACCAGAAACATCATTTGTAAATACAAAGAATGAGTGTCCTAGCATGTCCATCTGTAGGATTGCTTCTTCAGAATCCATTGGTTTCAAATTAAAACGTTTTGTACGTACAATTTCCAGTTCATCTGAATCCTCAGCAAGCTGTTTGTCAGCTGCTTCTTTTTCCATTTCTGCAAATGCGTGCTTTGCAGCTCCACCTTGACGTGATTTACGATTTACTTTTGTTTTATACTTACGAATTTGGCGCTCAAGCTTATCCACAACTAGGTCAACAGCTGCGTAAAGATCAACGTGCTGAACTTCCCCTCTTAAAAGCAGGTTTGTCATTGGAATTGTAACCTCAATACGCTGTTCTTCATTATAGACACTTAAATTTACATGAACATCAGATGTAGGGGTAGAATCGAAATAGCGCTCAAGTTTGCTAATTTTCTTTTCCACGTACTCTTTAATAGCCCCGGTCACCTCAATATTTTCGCCTCGAATGTTAAATTTCATAAAAGTGTCCTCCTTTTTTCTTTATAATTATATTATACTACTATTTCCCTTCCTTTACCTCTATAAACTTTGGTTTTCTTTACAGGAAAAAGAGTTTCATATGTTAAACCTTATGGAATCAATGGTTAGAGATTTACATTAAGAAAATAAACTTTACAATTATTAATATTTTTCTGTAAAAATCATCGAAAAGTGTCGAAAATAAGAAAAAGCAATGTGATTTAAACACAATGCTTTTTTAATTAGTTTTTACTGTCTAAATATGTTCCATCAGAAACTTGGACAGATTTATATGGATTTGTATAGGAAGCTTGAGATTTTTTCTGTTTTTGAACATGTTGCATCTCTTGCTTCAAATCAGAAAAAAGTTTCTGCATCTCTTCTTCTATCGATATATTTAGACGATAAATTTCCTCACCTAAAGTTTGTTCTTCTTTCGTATATGGCGGTTTCAATAATTCCATCCATTTTCCACGTTCGGTTATCTTTTCGTTTAAATCCTCGATAACCTCTTCACGGTTTTTCGATGAGATATCTTGCTCTAATAGCTTACTAATATCCACCGTTATCTCATATACCTTTTTTATTCGTTCATTCATACGCCTGCGCCTTGAGCGAATTGCTGTTTGCGATGCGTAATTAATACCTGCTTCCAAGTATCACGGAATTCAGTAACTAGTCCTAATACTTCTTCAAGCTTCTGTTTATCATTGTCTATATTCGCTTGCATAAGCTGCGTCAACATAAACTCATAGAGCGGTTGAAATTGCTTTGAAATTTCAACTTTTGGATCCAGAGTGATTAACAGCTCGCGAATAATATTTTGTGCTTTTTGGATATTTGTATTTTTACTTTCAAAATCCTTAGCATCTACATTTTTAATTGCTTGTTTAATGAACTTAATACATCCATTATAAAGCATTAATGTAAGTTCCCCACCTGAGGCAGTATTTACTGAGTTGTTCTGATAAGTTTTGTAAGCATTATTCACTGACATTTATTCTTTTCACTCCTTCATTACATCTGGTTGCCGCCGAAGCCCATTAACATTGCTGATTGATTATTCATCATGGAAATTGCACGTTCCATAGCTGTAAATTGTCTCCAGTAACGATCTTCCACTTGCTTCATACGATCTTCAAATGCACTAATACGATTTTCCATCGTTTTAAGCTCGCGACCCATTGTGTACATTTCATTTGTGAATGAACCTTTACCAGCACGGTCTTCGATACGTTTTATTGTGTTTTCAAGGGAATCTTCTACACGATTTAATAGTCCACGCTCGGAACCTTCAGCACTATTCAATAAGAGATTACGAACACCTTCTGAATCATCTTCAAGTGCTTTTCTGAGGTCAGCTTCATTTATTTCAAGCTTTCCGCCATCCATATAATCTCTCGTAGTTGAAATTCCAATTTGACTTAGAATGTTAAAACTACTGCTATTATCAACACTTGTAGACCAAATTGATCGCATACTTGTTAACGCACTCGGAATTAGTGATTCACCTTTTAACAAACCACTTTTCGCTTTCTCTTCCCATAACTCGATTTGCTTTTCACTCATCTCTTCCATTTGAGCTTCTGTTAATGGAGGAAAATCACGGTAGACAGGTTCGTTTTGTGAACCGTTTAGCGTTTCGATTAGTTCGTTGTATTTGTCGACGAATTTTGTGATGTTTTCAACTGATTTATCAATATCATTTGCTACTGAAAGTGTTGCGCCTTCTGGTCCAGTAACGTCATTGAATGTAAAGGTCATTCCGTTTAGTGTGTAGCGGTTGTTTTTGGATGTGAGTTCGACTGAGTCATTATATTTAAAGACAGCATCATCTCCACCACTTTCAACAGAATGTCTCATGCCGAGTACGTTAGTGAATAAGGAACTTTCTCCGGTCTTAAAACCAATTTCTGCACCTTCGAATGGACCTTCTTTTGGATTATAATCACCAGACCTTTTGGTTTCCATTACAAATTGACCAGATACTTCATCGTAGAATGCTCGAATATTTTTATCTGATTCGTTAATTTTCTTAATAACTGAATCTATTGTATCGTCAGCAGTAATTGTAAAGGAGCGCTGTTGCATTCCAGCTTCTAAACCTTTCTCTTGGTTTGCTTCACCGTAAGTATAAAAACTAATTTTTTGATTAGCTAATGCTTTGATTTCTTGGTTAAGTTCATCGGTACTTAATTTATTATTGCCTGTATTACCGACATTAATCGCAGTCGACGCTAGCTGTGTCACAGCAATCTTATAAGACCCTTCATTCGCTGAAGATGATCCAGTGGCAGTAATTGCCCCAGGCATTGTTGATGTCACTGTTTTTGGATTGATAACATTACTATTTAGTCGCATGTCTGTAATCATACGTTCAAGTTCTGATATTTGCTTGTTAACGTCACGGAAAGCATCACGTTGCCATTCCATTTTCGTTCTGTTTTGCTCTAGTTTATCTAGTGGAATTCGTTCCGCAGCCATTAATTCACGGATAATATTTTCTGTATCAATTCCACTAGCTAATCCTCCTATACGCATTCCATTCACGTCCTTAGATTTTTTGATCTACAAGAAGTCCCATGAATTCTGCCATTGCTGCATACATATCAAGGAATTTCTTTGGTGGTATTTCTTTAATTATTTCATCAGTTTCTGAATCAACGACAGATACATAATATTTATTAAGTTTATCGTGGAGTTCAAATTTTAGATTCCGACGAGTCGGCTCCAAAAAGTCATTCATTTTTTCAATTGCATCAAAAAGGTCTTCTTTACGAATTTTAACATCTGGATATTTCTCATATAATTTACTTTCTACTGTAACTTTCTCGCTTGATGTTTGAATAGATTGATCCGCTTCTACTTTAGGTGTAGATTTCACATCATTCCTAAAAAAGACTTGCGATCCTCCCAATTTATCTATTGCCATCTTCCCCATTCCCTTCCACCTATTATCGTAGATTAACTAGCTGTGCTAACCCTACTTTTATAACTAATGGTAAAAAAATACTTGTAAGGCCCAACAGCCGATAATCGCCCGATTCGTTCAACTAACATTCAATGGAAAACTCGCCCCTACGTGAATGAAGTTTCACTTGTTCTGTTCTTTATATCGGCAAATAAACCATAATGTAAAGGGTTATTTGAATTTATTTATCCTCGGTCTTTTGGTTCATTAGTTTTAATAAATCAAGTGTAACGTTTGCAGCGGCGCTATTCTGTTCTTGGATATCTACATATAATTCTTTTCGATAAATATCGACAGATTTAGGAGCTGAGATGCCAATTTTAATTTGCTCCCCTTCAATTGCGAGTACCTTAATTTCAATGTCGTCACCAATTTGAATAGATTCATTATTTTTTCGTGTAAGTACTAGCATTATTTGGCCTCCGTTCCTTGAGTTGTGAGGCTTGCTTTAGACGAATAGTCATTGTCATTCAAGATATATTGCTTTCCCTTTAAAGTTCTAGTATTGAGTACAATCGGCGCCCGAAGATTAATAGTACTCTCAGAAAAAGGCTGCTTTAAAGTAACAATGGTATAAACTGCTACCTCTTCTTGTTTTTCAATTTCTAACTGTTGAAGTAGCTCATCATCTAATTTTAATGAATAGTCCGTATAAAAAAGATAAGGATTTGTGATAACAAACGCTAGAGAGCTTGTATTTACGGATTGTAGAATTTGAAAGGCGTTATTGTCTGGTAAATCTAAAATGATAAAAGAAGATTCATCAGGAAAACCTGGAAGTCCTTTAGAAAAACGGATAATTTTGTCCTCATCTATTTGTACTTCGCCAAGGTATTTTGTTTCAAGATTCAATCGGTTTCTTCCTCTCTAATTGCAGTTTTTTATATATTTTCAAATGAAATGTTCAAATAGTTCTTTTGCAATAAGCTCGTTTCCACTCCACCAGCTTCATAATTAAATTGCGGTTTAAACGTTTGTGCTTGGATAATCGGTTTCTTTGTTTCTACATTTATGTGAACCTCTGAAGGTTGGTAATCTGTTTTGACTGAAAAATGAGATGGGATAAATTTAATCCCTAGTTCTTTCATCGGCTCTAAATTAATCCTCTTTGCTTGCGCAGCAAATGGATTTCCACCGTTTTCAATAGACATCATTTCTCTACCTTCTCTTGCAACTCTTGCAGTTCCTTCTTTAACAGCCTGCATTCCCTCAGCAGCAAACTTATCATTTCTTCTGAGAATGGACATGAGATCCATATCTTCCCAAGCTCTTGTTTGATCGATGGATAGCTTTGAAGGTGTTGTCCTTATTGAAACCTCGGCATGTGGTTGTTGAATCTGCATTTTTGGTAATTCTTGTTTTATATGTACTTTTGCATCTGTCTGGTTAATTTGGATTTTTGCAAACTGCGACTCCATCCGTATTTGTGGAACACGCATGCCCTTCACCCCTATTACTTATCGTTATTATGCAGAAAACCCTTGATCCATTTCGGGGACAAGGGTCGTTCCTGCCATTATCTCAGAAAATCTAATAATGTTGGTTGAATAATTTGTGAACCACTTGATAGTGCCGCACGGTGAATACTTTGTTGTGTGATTAGATTTGTAATTGCTTCAGCGTAGTTTACATCTTCGTTCTTAGATAATGTAGCCGTTGCGATCACTTTTTGATGACTCAAACGGTTTTCAACTAGTTCTAAGCGATTCATTCTTGCGCCGAGGTCTGCTCTAGTGTTAATGACCTTATCAATATATTTATCTATGTTTGTAATACCCTGGTCTATGTTTTCTGGTGTCTCACTCTCTAAATTATCAATAAAGTTTTGAATTGTTGAAAACATATCATCTACTGGTACTACTTCGCCATTTTCTAAAATTGTTTCCATCCCACCAAAGAGTTCACTCCCACGCACATTTACATCGAAATGAGTTCCACTTGAAACTTCAATTGAAACATTATTTTGATTAAATGACGAATGGTTGGTTGAAGTTACAGTTCCATCTTCATCAACAGTTGCATAAATTATGTTCCCATCGTCATCTAACTTAATTGGTGCAACATCTGTATCAGTTCCGTTAAAAATATACTTACCATTTACATTTGTATTAGCTAAATCAACTAAGTCTAATTTTATTTGCTTTACTTCTTCAGCAATATTTTTAAGTTCCGTTCCAGAATAAGTTCCGTTACTAGCCTGTACCGCTAAATAACGGATTCTATCTAGACCTCTTGTCATCTGTTCCATTGCAGCATCAGAATTATCGAACCAGTTATGAACTTCGTTTGTATTTCTTTGATATTGTTCAACCTTTGCAAGTTCAGTACGATAATTCATTCCGTTCATTGCAGCAACTGGGTCATCTGAAGGTCGATTTATCTTCTTACCTGTATTCAATTGATCCATATATTTATCAAGTTCACCGTAACTTTTGTTTAAATTCTTTAATAAATTAGTGGAAATCATACTTTGTGTTACACGCATTATTTAAACCTACCTTCCTACAAGACCCATATTATTTATAATACGATCTAATAATTCATCTGTCGCAGTCATACTTCTTGCCGCAGCATTGTATGCATGTTGAAACTTAATCATGTTAGTCATTTCTTCATCTAAAGAAACGGAAGAGATTGAATCTCTTTGTCTACTGATCTGTGAGAGCAAAACGCCTGTGTTCTCGCTCATTCTTAAAGAATCCTCCATTTTAACAGCAAGATTTCCGATGACTGATCCATAATAATCTTTAACTGAAGTACTTCCGTTTGCAAAGTCAAGAATTTCCTCAAAGACTTTTGCAAGCTCTAATGCGCTCGACCCATCTCCACCAGTACCATCTTCAGTAGCTCTAATTAAACTTGGATTACCTTGTATCACAGTATTCACAGAAATTTCTCCGGTATCTTCATCAATTTCAAAAAATGGAGGGTAAGTAACAGAATTAATAGGGTTACCATAATTGGTTTGAACCTCATTAAATCTGACTGTTAAAACATCTGCTATATTTTTTAAAGTACCCAACATTTCTATATAGTCGCCATTAACAACTGTAGTTCCACCTTGGTCTACCTCATATCCATATGTTTGAATTAAAGAATGTATGGTGCCTCTTTGTAAACCTTCCGTTATGTTAACTCCACCTAAGGGTGTACCAACTGGATCTCCATTCTCTGTTAACTCTGCATATATTTGTAGCGTAGATAAAGGTGGTGGATTAATACCGGTTCCATACTCTAAAGACAACTGATTATATCCATGAGTTTGGTCCATTCTTCCTTCAACAAGAACCTCTCCTCCTGTCCTGATCGTTACCAATCCCTCTGCCATTGCCTGAGTAGTCGGACTCGATGCTGACACTTCAACTTCAATATCAATCATTTGTGATAACTGGTTGATTAGTGAATCACGGCGATCGTATAAGTCATTAGGTAAATAACCGTTAATTTCTAATTTTTTAATTTGGTCGTTCAATTCGTGAACGTTTTCTAAGATAGTGTTTGCACGGTCTACAGTTGTATCTAGTTCTTTCTTCAAGTCTGTTCTTATTTGAGTAAGTGATTCATTATAATAGTTAAATGTATCTGCTAGAGCAATCCCTCTTTGAACAACAACAGATCTAGCACCTGCATTCGTTGGGTTTACAGCTAGATCCTGTAGTGAATTCCAGAATTGATCCATTGTTGCTGAAAGACCTGTATCATTTAGTTCGTTCATTAAGTTTTCCATACGTCCTAAAGCATCTGCACGTTTTTCCCAATAGCCCGCAAGACTGTTTTCTCCGCGGAATTGTAAATCTAGAAATTCATCTCGAATACGTTGAATAGAACCGGCCTCAACACCAGTTCCAATCTGTCCAGGAATCCCAGGTCTATTTCTAGCTGCTGCTGGATAAGCAATGTCAGCTTCAAAGTTCACACGTTGGCGTGAATATCCTTCTGTATTTGCGTTTGCAATATTATGTCCTGTTGTATATAAAGCAGACTGTTGCGTGAACAGTGCTCGCTTAGCTAATTCTAAACCGTGAAAACTACTCATATCGTTTTACTCCTTTTTCAAAGTCAAAAGTACTTATGCATTTTAACTTTATTTCTAAACTAAATTCTACTTAAGCCTTGGAATCAAAAACCGATCTTCCTGGTTCCTCTAAATCAGATTGATCTCCATAATTGAGATTCTTTAGACTTGGGCTTAGTAAATCTAATGAAACCTGGACAAATTGCATCGATTGGTTTATCAATGCCATATTAAGCTGTTCATTTGCTTTCAAATTCGTGATTGCTTTTGTCAGCTTAATCGTTACTTGTTCCAATGCTTCCTTTTCTTGTTTATCTGTTAATTTTTCTAATATGTCTGTTACACTAGCATCTTCAACTGAATCGTTATTAGCTATATACCAAGCTTTCACAACTTCTCTTCGTTCGTTTTCCGCTTGTTCTACTTGGCGAATTAGTTTTCTTTCTTTAACAATCAGTTTTTGAATTTTTTCAATCGAGCCTTCTTTTATAATCTCTGTTTTTTGCTCAGAAAATAGGAGTAATTCTTCATGTAAAGCTACTAATTTCTCAAGCGAATTAATAATTTCATTCATGGATGGAATAATCCTCCTTTATTTCCTCCAAAAGTCGATCATCTTTTGAGCCGTTTGTTCGTAATCAACTTTGTATTGACCAGAGTCTACTTGCTGTTTTATCTCTTCCACATATGCCGCTCGCTTTGCAAGTGGTGGCTTATTCTCTTGAAGTTTCAACGCCTCTTTGGAGATTTGTAGTTCATCTGACTTATGGCTAGACTTTTTAAGATCTACTTGTTTTTGAATTTGCTGTTTATAAGGATTAAAATTTGTTTGATTTGGTCCATTAATCTTCATATAACTTTCTCCTCTCACCTTTTTATACATGCCCTTTTTTACGGACTATAGATTGTTTTATATATTTTCATATTCAATTCTTTATCTGTTATATATTATATTATCGGCTATTTTTCATAATTATAAAGGAAAATTTATTTATCGCGTTTACTCATTGTAAAATAAACATTTTTTCTTTCCTGCTCTGCACGCTCTTTCATTTTCTTTTCATCTTCTTCAAACTGTGACAGATCTTTTTTTAGTTCGTCTGAGCAATTGCTGCAAAGCTTTCCTTTATTTATATCAGCGCCACATCTTTCACAAGGGTAAGCTAACATTGGAAAGTCTTTCGGTGTTAATCTTTTTTCTTTTACAAATTTAATAATTAGTTCTTCCTCTACTTCTGTCGCTTCTACAATTTCAGTTATCGTCGCTTCTCTATTTTTTCTAATTCTCAAGAATTCATATACCTTCTGAAAAGCATCTTCTTCTTCGCGGTAGCAATTTTGACAAATATCTCGAATTGTCTTAACAAACACAGCCTCACATCGAGCGCAATTTGCTAGTTCTGCCATAGGTCTTCCCCTCTTTTATCGATTATCATATTTTTTATCCACGGATTAATGTAAATGAATAGACAGCGGGACAGCCACTTTCTTTTAAAACTTGGGCTGCGCGTCTTAATGTTGTACCTGTTGTATATATATCATCGACTAAAATCACTGGTTTGTTAATAGTTTGATGCAAAGTAAATGGATTTTCGGCCTGAATTCTTTCTTCTCGTGTCAGTTTAGACTGTTTTTCTGCATGTTTTCGATTAAGGAGTTGGATTTTCTTTCCAGGCATAATATTAGCAAGTGCTTCCGCTTGATTGAATGCTCTTTCTTTCAATCTTTCATTACTCAAAGGAATTGGTGTAATCAACGCTTCACGTAATACTCTTTTATAAATCTTCATGAATTCCTTTTCTACGTATGGTTTAAAAGCATCTACCAGGATATAATCTCCCCGATATTTCCACCGCGCAATCATTTCTTGCATGAAGTCATTATAATGAAAAACAGAAAAGTTACTATCTAATGGATCTCCTGCAGACCCCTGCTCCCACCACTTACAATCGTAACATATATATAACTTCGTTTCTCTGCTACATTTTCTGCACCTATTACCTTTTAGAAATTGAAGGTTGTCACTACAACTATCACATAAAGTTGTTGTTGTTGTTCTCGGATATATAAAATTACTCCAGTCAATTTCGGTTTGATTAGCTTCATTACACCACAAGCAATTCATCTATTAAAATCCACCTCGTTTATTCATATCTTTAATCATATAAATTGCTGAAACCATTGCTTCTGTTTTACCTTCATGAAAAAAGATCACTTCTCCATCTGGATCTGTTGCACTTCTGCCAGCACGACCCGCAATTTGGACAAGCGCTGCTTCATCAAATACTTGGTGTCCCGCATCTAATATCGCAACATCTACGGATGGGAATGTAACCCCTCTTTCAAGGATTGTAGTAGTAAGCATGATTTTGAGTTTCTTTTCTCTAAAAGCTTGAACTTTTTCTTCTCGTTTGGAATCTTCAGAATGAACAGATGTTATTTCTGTCTTATTTGAGATAAATCCATTTTCTAGGAAATACTCTTTGAAAACAGCATTCAACTCTTTAGCCATTGTAATCGTTGGGGTAAATATGAGAAGTTGTCGTTTTGGGACTTTTCGATTCATAAACCAAGTAATAAAACTCCGGGGAACCTTTTTTGCTTTTAAATCCTTTATTAAAGCTAAACTCAGTCTCATTTTAGGAACAGGTAAGGCATGTCCGTGGTAGCGTGTTGGGACAAAATGAAAGGGTAATTTCTTGTTTTTCATCTTTATTTTTTGTTCTTTTCGAGGGGTAGCTGTGAGGTAAATTTTGGAATTGGTCGGTTTACAAGCTCTATTGGCTGCAAATACGAGCATGGGATCTTTGTGATACGGGAACGCATCGATCTCATCAATAATCATCACATCAAAGGCATGTTGGAAACGAAGAAGTTGATGTGTGGTAGATAATATCAATTGAGCGTCTGTATGTTTATCCTTGCTTCCTCCGTAAAGTGCAGCAATCGGTGTCCCTGCAAAAGCTTGTTCAAATCTTGGTTTCAATTCGCGAACAACATCAGCTCTTGGTGTTGCTAGGCAAACACGCTTACCTTGTTCTAAGGCTAAAGCTACTCCATGAAAAAGCATCTCTGTTTTCCCCGCGCCAGTAACCGCCCAGATGAGAAGCTCTTCTTGTTGCTGAAATATAGCCATTTTTATTTTTTCACTAGCATCCTCTTGTCCAGCTGTTAATTCCCCTTGCCAAGTGCAAGAGTTTGCACGTTTTGGCCACTCAAATTCTGGTCCAGACCAAGCATATAAATATTCACATTCCATGATTCTACCCATTTCAATGCATTTTCTACAGTAAAAATGTGTCTTATTACAAATTCCACAAGGGATTTTTCCAAACAGTTGGGGGTTTACATTATTGCAGCGTACACAATGTGGAAAGAATAGGTGTTTTTTTATAGCTGGTGTTTCTCGGAGGTATTTCATTTCTAGGAGTTTGTTGATGGTATGAGACTCGAGAGGGATTTCTTCTTTTCTTAAAAGCTTTCTGCTTAGCGTTTTTGAGATTTCATGGGGTATTAAATCTTCCAATATGAATTGCTCCCTTCTATATTTATATAAAAATTACAGAATGCAAATCTTTTGAATTAGCATTCTGTAATGATGATATGTAGCTTTATTTTTCATACCAGCCGACTCCTACAGCATCTTCACCAAGATGTGTGCCGATTACTGGCCCGAAGTATGAAACAACCGTTTCAATATGTGGGTATTTCTCTTTAAATGCGGCTTCTACCTCTTTTGCTGATGCTTCATTATTTGCATGGATAAAGGTAACTTTTAGATCCTTGCCTGCTGCCGCATCTTCTTCTAGCATTCCTATGATTCGGTTAATCGCTTTTTTACGTGTACGAATTTTTTCAAAAGGTACGATTTTTTTGTCTACAAAGTGTAGAATTGGTTTTACTTGAAGTAAACTGCCTACCAGTGCTTGTGCGTTTGATAGTCTGCCTCCACGTACCAGATTCGTTAAATCATCAACCATGAAATATGCTTTCATGTCTTTTTTAATAGTATTTAATCGTTCCATAATTTCTTCAGGGGTTTTGTTGTCTTTCACCATTTGTACCGCTTCAAGTGCGTAAAATGCTTGTACATAACAACTAACTTCGGAATCAAACGTATACAAATCAATTCCATCAACCATTGTTCCAGCACTAGTAACTGTTTCATACGTGCCACTAACTCCACTCGAAAGATGAATTGAAATAACCGCATCATAATCTTCTGCTAGTTGTTCTAACTTTTTCGTTACATAGCCAATAGAAGGCTGTGAGGTGGTAGGAAGCATTTTAATTTCCTTGAGCTTTTTATAAAATTCCTCCGAGGTAATATCAATTTCTTCTTGATATGTTTCCTCACCAAACACAACACTCAATGGAACCATATGAATATTATGTTCGTCACGGACGTTTTTAGGAATGTAAGCCGTACTGTCTGTCATTACAGCAATTTTCATATTTTCTTCTCCTTCATTCTTAAATCATTTCCAAGCATTTATTTTTGTTCAAAAAAAATATATAAGATAATAGCAAAAAAAAATAGACTTCCATTTATATTTTACATGAAGTCTATAGAAAATTCATCATTTACTATAAAATTATATAAAGAACTGCTTTGGCATCATGAATATCCAAAGCAGTTGTTTATTTCATATACTTAAACCGTTACATTACTTCTACCCAACCATTACGAATCGCAGTTACTACTGCTTGTGTGCGGTCGTTCACATTCATTTTCTGTAAAATATTACTTACATGGTTTTTAACTGTTTTTTCACTAATATATAATGTTTCGGCAACGGCACGGTTACTTTTACCGTCAGCTAATAGTTGTAACACTTGGCACTCACGTTTTGTTAGGAGGTGAAGTGGTTTACGATATTCTACTGTACGTTCATTTTTTCCTGAACCACTTTCTGAAGCTAAACGACGATATTCTTTCACTAAGTTATGTGTAACTTTAGGATGTAAATAAGAACCACCTTCACTTACTACACGAATTGCTTCGATAAGAGAATCGGAATCCATCTCTTTCAAAAGATATCCTTGAGCACCTGTCTTAAGCGCATGTGTTACATAACTTTCATCATCATGAATTGATAAGATAATAATTTTTGTGTCTGGAAAATAACGTACAAGATCAGCGGTCGCTTCAATTCCATTGATATTCGGCATATTAATATCCATTAATACGACGTCAGGATTATTTTCCTTCACCAGTTTAGAAGCTTCCGTACCATCGTCCCCTTCAGCAACAACTTTAAACTGAGGTTCAAACTCTAAAATGCGTTTTACACCCTCGCGAAATAATTTATGATCGTCAATTAATACTACTTTTATTTCTTTCTCTTTATCCATCTTTGCTTCCTCCCAGTAAACAGCTTTGACTAAAATTTTAAAATTAAGGTAAGTTAATTGCTTTAGTTGCTATAATTAATCTTCGTCATATAAATACGGTAACTTAATAATAACTGTTGTCCCTGCATTAGGTTGAGAATGGATATCTAATTCCCCGTTAAGCATCTGTACTCTCTCTCTCATACCAATTAAACCAAATGAATTTTCCTTTTTTATAGTTACGTCAAATCCCTTTCCATTATCTTTGACTACTAAGACAATAAAGTTACTTTCCACTTGTATTTTAATTTGGATTTCTGATGGGTCTGCATGTTTGACAGCATTTTGTACCGACTCTTGCAAAAGACGAAATAGCGCAACCTCATATTTAGATTGCAAGCGCTTGTCTTCACCTAAAACAACAAAATCAATAGATATTTTATGGAAATCCGATAAATTATCTATGTACTTTTTAATTGTAGGAATTAGTCCTAAATCGTCAAGTGCCATTGGTCTCAGATCGTAAATAATTCTTCTCACTTCATATAGGGAAGAACGAACCATTTCGCGCGTCTTTCTAAGTTCTTCAATTGCAATTTCTGTTGATTTTTCCTTAAGGGTACGTTCAATAATTTCTGAACGCAGGAGGATATTTGCAAGCATTTGTGCTGGTCCATCATGAATTTCTCTTGAGAGTCTGCGTCTTTCTTCTTCTTGGGCTTCGATAATTTTTAATCCAAACTCTTGTTTTTCTTTTGCTGATTCAATCATTTCATTCACTTGATAGAAATCAACCTGTAAATAATTTTCAATGACAGAGATTTTACTAACTAGGCCTTCTGCTCTATCGATTGTTTTCGATATTCGTAGTAGTCTTCGTTCAATTTCATCACGTTTTCTTCTTAGGTAATGTTCTTTATCTCTTAGTCGAATAAGTTCTGATTGTAAATTATGGGTATTTTCATACACATCATGGATATCTTTTTCAGAGTATTTATCAAAGTTCCTACTAACTTCAGCTAAGCGCTTCCTGGAATCTCTAACTTTTTTCTCCAACAGATCTCCTTGCTCTATATAATCTAGCACGAGTTGTTTTGTGTCCTGAAGCTCATTTTGTAGGAGTTCATACTCTCGCTTTGAGTCCTCACTAATATTAAATATCTCATCTTTACTATGTTGAACGGCACTTAACATGTCTTCTATCACACGGTCCATTGCCTTCTCACCGTTTTGTAACAACATACACAACACCAACCTATGCTATAATATACGTACAGTATTTCGAATTTCATGGGGTCAACATTCTAATTCATACTTAATTTATCCTATTTAAATGATTATATAATACTTTTTAATGAAGTTATGTGGATAAATTGCCCCAATGATTTATTTTAGGAGTGAATTTATGCTTACTCAATATTATACAGTAAAACATCAAGGGCAGGAAGAGCTTATCATACAGAAATCAAGATTTATCGGATATGTGCGCAGAGTAGAGTCTGAAGCAGAAGCCCTAGATTTCATTCAAGAAATTAAAAAAAAGCATCATGATGCGACTCATAACTGCTCCTGCTATATGATAGGGGAAACTAACCAGATTCAAAAAGCAAATGATGATGGAGAACCAAGTGGGACTGCTGGTGTTCCAATGCTAGAAGTTCTAAAAAAACAAGATTTAAAAGATACTGCAGTAGTTGTTACACGGTACTTTGGTGGGATGAAGCTTGGTGCAGGCGGACTCATACGTGCTTATGGTAGCGCAACAAGTCAAGCAATAAAAGCAACTGGAATCGTAAAGCGTCAATTAATGCAAGGTTTTTCCGTAACCGTCGACTACGGACTACTAGGTAAGATAGAAAACGCCTTACGTAACTCGGAATATATTATTGAGACGATTAATTATCTTGAACACGTAGAATTTATTGTTTACGTTCAATCTAGTGAAGAAGCAGCCTTTCAAGAGTGGATGGTAAATTTAACAAGTGATCAAGCAAAAATTAAATCTACAGATGAAAAATATTTAGAAATTGATGTGGAATCGACGTCGGAATAAAATTAAAAAGCTACTATCCTTTTAATAGGTAGTAGCTTTGCTTGTTTATAAATGCTTTGCTTTAAATATATAATTTGTTGATATTTTATTTACTAAAGTTTTAATTAACTCTTCAGATGTTTGAATTTTATTGTTTTCTGTTGCGTCGATTACTTCTCTTAGTAATTTCTTATACTGTTCTTGCTCAACCATTGCATTTCCCGCCTTTACTTACTCCATTTATAATTTACGTATTTCGACAAGGTTTTATAATCATTGATACATTATATAACTCTATCTATTAAAATACACGCTTTTTTATAAAAAAGAAAGTAGATTATCAGATTATCTGCAACTATTTAGGAAATAACTATCATGTTTTGTAGTAAATTGATTTCAAATAGATAAAGATAATTGCCAACAATGCTCCGATACTATCTAGAATAACATCACCAAAATACGCCGTACGGTTTGGTGTGAATCCCTGATTAATTTCATCCATTACAGCATATGCAACTGTGAAGAAAAAGGAATATGCGAGCTGCTTTTTCAGCGTTAAAGTTGCAGTTTTCTCTAATGCAAACTTAAAGAGACAGCACAGGATAAAGAACACAAATACATGTGCACCTTTGCGGATCAAGAATTCAATAAATCCATCCGCTCCATGTGTCGCAATACTGACTGGAGAACCATTATACGTGAAATATATCCAGTCCAAATATGGCTCAAGAAAAGTCAAATCAATATATTGTCCAAGTAATGGCTTAATATCCTGTTGCTCGTAAGGTGTTGATGACGAACGGAAGATAATTCCCATCCAACCAATTGGAAGTAACCAATAGAAATATTTCTTACTCATTTAATCCCCACTTTTATACAATCTCAAACTATTATACGCTTTATATAATAGCACCGGTATTAATTTCAAAGATGTACGCTATTATTTTCACTATGAAATCAGATTTTTAATTTCGCTTATCACTCATTCAAAGCAAATAATCATATATTTAGTACCAATTCCAAACTTCTATCCCACCTAGTTCATGCTGATGGAAGTCATTCTCTTCTACAAGTCTTTCGATTTCTCGGATCGGTCCAGTTACAACAGCACCAATGACCCTCGTTTCGTTATCTCTAAAATATTTTAGACGTTTTTTATCTAGATCCTCGTCATGGTAACCTCCATGGTCAACCAACCACTCTAAATCTTCTTCTATTTTTTCAAGAGAATCCTCTAAAACCCCTTCTCCACTTAAAGCAGATACACTGCCTGATAAGCGATCACCGTCATAATATACAATCGGTCTTAATTTTAATGTTGATGCAAAATAATAATTATCACCAGTATAATAATGAAACATATCCATACCTTCCGATAATTCTCCAGTATATAATGGCATTTCTAAAACCGACACATCATATGCATCAAGGATTTCTAGTAAATCTTGTGGCGACATACTTTCTTTTAGTGAAAAATGCATCTGAGTAACAAAGCCATCGGATATTTTATTTAGTTGATCCAGTAAATACTTTTCTTCTCCCGTTTCTCTAACTTCGTCTCCTAATAAATCTGGTGATATTGCATAAGTATGAGTCATTGGTTCATCCAAATATTTATTATTATAGTTAAATTTTAAGCGTAAATTCCCAAATAGGCTTTTCTTCGCTTCAACGTTACCGACAATAACATTCCAGCTACCAACTTGGCGATAGAGTGGAAGACTCGTTTTCTTTGTAAAGAGTGGGGTGATTTCGGTTTCATGATGTGCATGTTTTTCTACTGACATCCCATGATATCTTGTTTCGACAACGGTAGTTACAAATCTTTCAAACTTATCTTTACCACCCGAAAATTGAAAGTAAGTGCCTATAGCAATCATATAAAAAGTAAAGATTAGAAAGACACCTATCAACGTTCTTAATACTGTAAAGATTAAAGACAGTCTTGTCTTTCTAACAATCTTTTTTGCAGCTTTATCATCTAACTTTTCATCCTCATCCTGCCATCCTTCTAGTACGTTTTCTTCTTTATCCATCTGACGGTTCACCCTTTCTTTTTTCTATTTCTAGCTCACGGAATTTTGCTCTCGCACGGAACAATGTTGATTTCACTTGGGCATTTGTAAGACTTAAAGTTACTTCAAGTTCTTTATAAGACAATCCTTGAACTTCTCGTAGATATAAAACCGAACGCATTCTTTCAGGTAATTGATTCAACCGTTCTTCTAACTCTTCTTGCCTTGATTTAAGAATTACTTCATCTTCAGGTAACCTGAATTTTGATTCTCTGTATTGAATCTTCATTTGCTCAAGCAATTTTGCCTCTGTACTAGATTTTCTAACCGAATCAATATATAAATTCCTAGCGACTTTAAAAAGCCAAGCACGTGCTGAGGTAACATCTTTCACTTTTAAAGAAATGAGTGCTCGATAAAATGTTTCCTGAAGTAATTCCTCCGCTTGCTCCTTGTTTCGTGTCATCTGTAGTAAATAACGATAGAGCGGGAGCTGATACCCCTCGAATAATGATTGAAATATGTATTTTTTCAAGTGAAACTCCCACCCCCTCATTTATTAAAACGATTGAGAATCGAAAAAGTTACATTAAAGCAAAATAAAAAAACCATAGTATCATTCACTACGGTTTAAGGAGATTAATCATCTTTTTCTTTTTTCCATTTATTAAATTCTAGGTATTCTTTAAAGTCTTTTTTTGATACACCAGATTCCATTGCTTCCATAACAATTTCAAGCCATTCTTTATCGAGATCGGCAATTTCAATATCATCTTGATGATAAAGAATATCATTCATTGAAATACCCAACGCCTCGCTAACTTTTTCAATAAATTGAATGGATGGGTTTGTTTGTTTGTTTCTTTCAATGGAACTTAAATAGGATTTTGCTACCCCAGCTTTTTCTGCTAAATCTGATATTGTCATATCTTGTTCTTGTCTGAGTTCTTTAATACGTTCGCCGAGCAAACCCACTCACCTACTTTCATTAGAAATTATATCATAATATAGGTGAGGCTTCTATTATTAGATGTAAAATCCGCTAACTTTTTTTCTCTTCCTCCCGTAGGAAATAGCGTACTTCTTCTGGATTCAAGCCTATCCCTTTAGCTTGCAAGATTAATACGAGCCATTCGAGATCTAGTGTTACCATACTACTTGTATTTTCCACACTGCCGCCCCCCATTACATTCAACCAATCAATTTGAATCTACTATTATTGGTATCTATAGATAAATAAACGACCCCTACAATCGCTTACTCCTCCCTCATCTATTATACCTGATTATTGGCTGAATAAATTGACTTCCTTTGTCAGATCCAGTGTCATATCATGCTAGTGTGTATCAAAAAAACTCGGAAGTTAATACTTAAATTTAATAAATGACTTTATCTTGCTGAAGGCTAAAGGGAACGCATTCTCTCTCTTGCTTAAATAACTTACGGAAGCACCAAGTGCAATTAATAATCCCCCAATTAAAATGTAGGTAAAGATGTTGGTTGCTGTCTTTGGTAAGGTGCTGCCTTCATTAGTAGAAATTCCTTTAACAGTCGAAGAATCCCCGCTTCCAACTTCGGTTGAAATACCTCCCACGAAACTTGGTGCTTCTTTAGCTACCGCTTGAAAAACAAGTGTAAATTCCGCTTTTTTATTTTGAAACTCATTTCCAAGTTCTGCTGGAAACATTAGTTTAAAACCCGTTTCTACTTCTTTGTTCGCTCCAATTGGATAATCCGTATATCCTTCGTAGTCTTTTAATTTTCCATCGAAAACAATTTCATCAAAAAATGTAACTTGGAGTAGCAATTCATCAAATAATTTTGTTTCTCCATCATTTCTTATATGCATCGAATACAAAATATCAATATCGTGGTTGTTCTGAATTAAAAGCGGACGATAGGCATAGTCCCCCGGTTTGGCGTTCTCCACATAAAATAATTCTTCACTCGGAAAACGATCAATCACAATCTCCTCCGTTGCATCGTCAGCTTCCACGTGATTTGGTAAAATTAGAAAGCCAACGAATAAAAACGAGAACAGTGCAATGATATATAGAATATTCTTCTCCTTTTTCATAAGCACCTTCCCCTTGTCTAACTGAATTTACTGTGGATCAGCAGCCTTATCCTCTTGTTTTACATCTATCTTCCGAATTGCAAGCAATATTGTAACAACAGAATAACCTATCATTAGAATTCCTGGAATAATTAACAGAACTAATACACCATTTTTTGATTGAGCAAAACTAGCCACATACCCTGCGTATGGGACAGTGAACCCTTCATAACTTGCAACTACATTATCAGCAAGTACAGGCTGACGATCTGGTCCGTTATTATTATCTCCTTTTGTTGTATAAATTGCTCCTTCACCAGTTTCTTTTACATCAATAATCCGGTGTGTTACAAGCTTATCCTTCGTTTCCATGAAAGTAATGACATCATCGACCTGTAAATTTTGTTTTTCCTCTGACTCAAGTGGCCTCACTGCAATGATAGATCCAGTTTGTATTTCTGGCTCCATTGATCCTGATAGAACCGTTTTGATTTGATAGCCAAAAACTTCTGGCTCTCCTCCAGAGAACTTAGTCATTAAAACAATTCCTGCAACACCTACTAAAACTATGATTAAAAGGGTAGATACTAAATGGTTAACCCATTTAAATACCTTCTTCAACTTCATCAGATTGCTCCTCCTCTACTTGAGTTTCTGGTTCTTTATCATTTTCTTCTTCTACATTATCTGTTGCTTCATCTATATTCTCATCTTCAACTGATTTATCTTCTTCGTTTACCTCTTCTTCGTTCTCATCAGCTTCAGACGCTTCATTCGAATTTGTATTTTCCTCTGTCTCGTTATCATTAGTTTCCTCATTTGTTTGCTCTTCTTCATCGGCATCTTCACCAGTAGTTTCTTCATCTGATTCCTCTTCCGACTCTTCAGGTTCTTCTATTACCCAATCCACATGAACTCTACTTTCAACTGTATATGTTTTAGTAAAAACTGCATCTGTCGGTGAAAAGAGATAAACACCTGTAAAAAAGACAAGATACCAAATGAGCATTAACTTACTTATAAAGAAAAACAATCTGTATGAGGGTCTATTCTTTTTAGGGTTTTTATTCATTCTATTCTCCACCTCTTTTTAAAATAAGACCATCACTCATTCTCCTGCATGGCTTCAAAGCTCCATTCTAATTCAATCGTGTTTCCTTGAAAGATATTTTGTTCTTCTCCGCCCATAAATACAAATTCAACGGAGACTGGGATTAAACCGAACATTTCATCCTCCGTATCTGCTTTTATATCTTCAACTAATAAAATTGGTTCAACCCTAGTTCGGCTATTCAATTCTTCCAAAGTTATTGGCTGTGCTAGTTTGTTTTCTCCGTTAACCATTAGTTCTGTTATAAATATCTGCCCATCAAAACCGTTATTAACCACTGTGTTATTACTATCTAAAATTGTATGTTCGGAAGTTAAGTGCACACTTCCTATGTTTAATGTGCCAGTATTTCTTATATGAAAACTATAACCAAACGGAGGATCCCCGGGCTTTATATTTTCAAATTCTAATAGTAAGCCTCCATCATCTACATAATTACCCTGCTGACTTCGAACATCTAAATCTATTATTCCAGATTTTATTTGATGTTCTGTAGTTACACTGTCACTAAAATAAGCAAACGTTCCTCCGCTTATCAGTGCGACCCCTAATAACCCTGCAACCATCCCAACTACAATATTCTTTTTTAAATTCATGTAGATACCACCTCCTAAACTTGAGTATGTATATAAAAGGCGAGATATACTCGCCTTTTATTTATAGGTGTATCTTATTATCTTTCTTCTCCATCAGTTTGGAAACCTTCGAAAGTCCATTTTAGATCCAGTTTAAGATTTTGAAGCTCATTTTGAGGTTCACCTGATTCAACAAATTCAAACTTAACATCAAATGGTGCAGTGTCACCTGACTCTAGTACTTTAATATCTTCTGTAGCTATATCATTTTCCTCAAAGTATCCGATCCAATCGAAAGGCCAAGGAAATAATGGAATCCACTGAGATATAGTCTCAATATCTACTTGTGTCAATAATTCATCAATATCATCTTCAGTCATGTTTGCAAGTTGATTAACTGTAAGTTCGAAAACAACTTCAAACGGTTCATCTCCACCAGTATTTCTTAAGAATTGAACCATCATTGCGTCACCATATGCCTCTGCAATATCACCATCTACTGGCATGTTGTTTGAAGCATTTCTTACGGTATAGTCTGTCTTTAATGTAATACTTCCAATATCTAAAGAGCCATCATTCAGCAAGCCAAACTCTCTATATATTGTATCTCCAGGTTTTAGGTCATCTAAATTTACAACTACATCAGGAACTGACTTTAATGAAAGTGTCCCAGATGCAAATGTATTATTCTGCTCTGCAGTGTCACTAAAGTAAGCAAACGTTCCTCCACCAATTAATGCCATCCCTAGAAGTGCTGTTGCAATACCTGAAGTTAATTTCTTTTTTAAATTCATTGTAATTCCTCCCAATTTTAATTGTTTTTTGTTAAATCCCCCGACAAAGTTGACATGTGCATGTGTATTATGATCCCCTTATCTCATAAGCCACTCCTCTCTATGTAAGTTTGTTCGCCGTTCTTGTTTGAATATTTACGTTCTTTATAACGAACAACTTACTTGTAGTATACTTGATTTCTAACGGTTGTAAAACCTTAAAAACACTCAAATATTCTATATAACGCATGCTTATCTTTGTTTTCCTTTTATTATCTTTACTTTACTAAGAATTTCAAATTAATATAATATTTAGTTCTCAATAATGAAAATCTGCTATATACTATAGGTGTGGGTATTTTTAAAGTTACTCGTGAGAGCCATTTACATATGACTTTTCCTAACTCCTTAGAGAGGTTATACTATGGGAAGAGAGTAATTGTGGGGTGTTTAAAATGAAAGTACTATCTTATATTTTTATTACAATAGGGATTGTATTATTAGCTTTCGGGGGCTATCAATGGCTTTCTTCAACGGGCGCCCAAAATCAAGCTGCCGCTGAAGCTAAAACCTTGATAAAGGACAGAGAGAAAGCTTTGCAAGCACCAGATGCTAAAGATTTAGCAAAAAATTTTAACCCTGTACATGGAGAGACAGTAGGAAATCTTCTTATTCCCAAAATCGATGCTGAACTTCCTATTATAGAAGGAACAGATCCAGATGAGCTTTCTCGCGGTGTTGGTCACTACTATGGAACGGCATATCCTTTACAAGAAGATCAGATTGTCCTTTCCGGGCATCGAGATACTGTTTTTCGTAGGACTGGAGAGCTTGAGATTGGGGATCAACTTACATTGCAGCTCAAATACGGAGATTTTACTTATGAAATCACGGAGACAAAGATTGTAAGCGCGGACGACCTAACAATAATTGTTCCACATGATGAAGAAGTGCTGACATTAACAACCTGTTATCCTTTTTCACTTGTAGGTAATGCACCTGACCGCTATATTATATATGCCTACCCTGTAAGCAAAAATGAATAAATTAATAATAATCAATGGGATCAATAATATTCCATTGATTTTTTTCGATAATTTTCAACAAGTTCCAATTAAATAGTACAAATTATAATGGACGTAAATGACTATTTCGGCTATAATTTATCCAGGTTCATAGAAAAAATGTAGTAGCTACACCCTTTTTCAAGGGATTATTATACATAAGAGGAGAAATTTGATTTGGTATCTAGAAGACAATCAAAAAACAAAAAGAGAAGATGGCCATTTTGGGTTGGGGGAATTATCTTATTTTTTATATTAATTGGTGGCGGACTCGTATTTTATGTATACAGTCAGCTTGGCAACACACTTGATACAATGCATACACCGCTTGCAAGAGATCAAGATCCGGAGCGTCAAAAGCAAATTAAAGAAATTTTTGATGAAAAAGAATCTTTAAATATGCTTTTACTTGGAGTAGACGAACGGCCTGGGGATCGTGGACGTTCTGATACGATGATACTAATGTCACTTAATCCTCGTACTGATTCGATGGTTATGCTTAGTATCCCACGTGATACTTATGTTAATATTCCTGGTCGTGGAATTGATAAAATAAACCACGCATATGCATTTGGGGGAGTAGAATTAGCTGTACAAACAGTTGAAGAAGCATTTAACGTACCTGTCCATTTATATGCAAGAGTAAATATGGAAGGTTTCAAACAGGGTATTGATGCAATTGGTGGGGTGACTGTAAATAACACTCAAAGCTTTTCACAAGGTGGTTCAACTTTTTCCGAGGGACCAATTCAGTTAAATGGGACACAAGCTTTAGACTACATCCGAATGCGTAAACAAGATCCACGCAGTGATATGGGACGTAACGAACGTCAACGTGCAGTAATTACTGCTGCAATGAACAAAGCAGCGAGCTTCTCCAGTATTACAAAATTTGGTGAGGTCCTCGATATTCTTGGTGGAAATGTACAAACAGATGTTGATATGAAACGTGCACAGACGTTATTCACTGGTTACCTAGGCACGAGAAGTAATATTCAAACTATGGAAATAAGCGGTTCAGGGTCAACTATTAATGGTATTTGGTATTACGTTGTACCAGATTCTGAATTTAACAGAATTACTTCAGAGATTACGACACATATGCAAAAATAACTCATTGCCATGTTCTCCAAGAACATGGCATTTTACTAGATATAAACAATATTACTATAATCGAAGAAATAAAAGTGTTAATATTAATAGAGATTACGTTGGAGGCGATTAGATGAAACGATTGATTATACTTCTATTTCTACTACTTTTTCTAGCCGCATGTTCAAATGACGATCATGTCTCCCCTAACGAAAGATTTAATGAATTCGTTTCTCACTGGAATAACGAGGAATTTGAAGAAATGTATGAAATGTTTGCTACACCTATGAAAGAAAATATTACAGTAGAAGATTCCGTTGAACGTTATAAAAAAATATATGGAGATTTATCTATTGAAAATTTGAATGTATCTTTCGAAGAATTTTCGGATGAAGAAATTGAAGAGTTATTCAAAAACCGAGAAGATGATGAGGCACGTTTATCTATTACTTATCCATTTACTGTTGAAATGGAGTCAATCGGCGGACCGATTGTATATGAATATGAAGCTACATTAACGGAAGAACCTGAAAGTAGCGAAGAAGACGCAGAACTTAATTGGTATGTAGAATGGAATCCTGGGTTTATTCATCCGGAGTTAGCAGATGGCGGACAAATAAGTATTACAAGCACTACTCCAACTCGTGGTGAAATTCTAGATCGTAATCAAATGCCATTAGCCTTAAATGATATTATTTATGAAATAGGAATTGTTCCAGGTGAATTAGGAGAAAACGCTGAGCAAGCTAAATCGCAAATTGCGAACATTTTAAATATAAGTGTAGATAGTATAAATAACGCACTTAGTGCTGGATGGGTAGCTGATAATCTATTCGTACCAATCACAACAATTCTTCCTGAAAATGAAGAAGTTTATCGTGAACTCATGAGTATTCCAGGAGTACAACGTAAAGAAATTAGTGGTAGAGTATATCCTGGCGGCGAAGCTACTGCACATTTAATCGGCTATATTGGAAATATTACTGCAGAGTTTCTAGAAAAAACGGAGAGCGATGAATACGGTCCAAATGATAAAGTTGGTATTAGAGGACTTGAGCAACAATTTGAAGAAAGGTTAAAAGGAAAAAAAGGCATGAAAATTTCAGTTAAAAAAGATAATGATGAAGAAGTCTTGATTGCTGAAAAGCCTGTAGAAAATGGAGAAAACATTGTTCTTACGATAGATATAAATATCCAAGAAAGAATTTTTAACAGCTTTGGTGAGGATGCTGGAAATGCAGCTGCGATTGATCCCAAAACTGGTGAAACCCTAGCGCTTGTAAGTGCACCTGCTTTTGACCCAAATGAAATCCTTTACGGTACTTCAGGAAATGTCTGGGCAAAGTATGAAAATAACGAACAAACACCATTGATTAATCGCTTTGCTGCCAAGTTTGCACCAGGATCTGTCATTAAACCAATTACTGCTGCTGTTGGAATGCGTCATGGAACATTGGACCCTAATGAAGGCTTCACAATTGAAGGCTATCAGTGGGGAAAAGGTGAAAGTTGGGGGAATTATGAAGTGTCTAGAGTTTCTCTTTCAGATGGACCTGTGGATTTAGAAGATGCAATTGTTCGATCTGATAATATTTACTTTGCAATGCAAGCAGTTGAAATGCAAAGTGACGCATTTGTTGATGGATTTGAGGAGTTCGGATTTGCTGAAGAGCTTCCATATGAATATCCGATCACGACTTCCACGATTTCCAATGATGGCGAATTAAATGACGAGGTTCTTCTAGTGAATTCAAGTTATGGACAAGGTCAACTTGAAATGAGTGGCATTCATTTAGCTAGTGCGTATACAACTTTCTTGAATGACGGGAATATGATAAAACCCACATTATTAGCTAACGAAGAAACTGGACAAATATGGAAAGAAAACCTCATTTCTAGTGAGGAAGCACGTTTAATTCATGAAATGTTACGAGCGGTTGTTACTGATGGAACTGCTGGACGCGCAGAACGTGAGGCAAATGTTCCAGTTGCAGGAAAAACGGGGACAGTTGAACTAAAGTTAAGCGCTGATGTTGATGGTTCTGTAAACAGCACCTTTGTTGGTTACCCTTATGACAGCCAAGATATTCTAATTGCTATATTAGTTGAAGATACAGAGAATAAGGAGAGCGGCATTGCTGTTGGAAAATTTGTAGAAATCGTTAATTACTTGCATCCTTCCGAAGATGAAGAAACAGATTCGGAATAGAAAATATCATCTCACAAAAAACTCCTCCGAATTGGAGGAGTTTTTATTTAATTATCATTTTTATGAAGTAAAGCAGTTAGTTCCATAAATGATTTTTCATCTTTATCATCTAGCGATTGATCTATTAATCGCATAAGATTTGCATGCTCTAATTCATTCATAACCTCATCAGTACTATCATCTGTAGTTACTGGCAGTTCTGGAGTGGCTTTGAAGTAATATGGCTTACCAATTTCATGGATCTGCTCTAGAAATTCAGGCAGCGTAATTAGTTTCACCATTGGTACATTTACAATATCTTTCCCGTTTTGAAAGGCAAAAATTGCATCGATATTCTCAATTTTTTCCGTCTGACGATTTAAACGAATCTCATTTGCTTCGACTGGGATGAACTGAAACACCTTGTTCTTAATTACCACCGAAAAATATTGATATGCTAAAATAATTCTTACGTAATCCTTCTCTGTCTTGATGTAATAAGGTTTTAGCATCTTTAATGTCACCATATCTTCACCACCCTTTTTGTTAGTTTACATATCTTAATTTTCAGTTAATTAATTTTAACCGATTTTAACTTAAAATACAAGTGTTATTGCAAAATATTTTAAAATTTAGTCATTTATAATTAGATAACAGACAAAGAGAGAATAGTATTATCTACCCATAATCGTAAAATGTAAAACATTTTTAGGTGTAATTAATAACCCGATTCATCGCTTATAAAGTTTTCAATCATTTTATAATCATGTTTTTTCAATGGTTTTTCTGCTGGGCCTTCTAAAACTTCCCCGTCATATGAGAATCTTGAACCGTGACAAGGACAATCCCATGAACGCTCTGCATTATTCCAATTTACTTCACAGCCTGCATGTGTACAAGTCGTATCGACAACATGAACAGTGCCATCTACATCGCGATATGCACCCTTTCTCTTTCCTTCAACTGTAATCACAGCGCCTTCATCAATTCCTAAATCAGTCTTACTTACATCAGGTTTCTCTAATTTTCCTTTTGTTAAATCAGTAACAACACCTGCAGTTACTTTGGCAAGCGTAGGAATACTTGCTTTCACATTAAAGCGACTTGGCGTAAATAAGTCCAGATACTTATTCTCTTTACCAAAAATAATATCATGGAAGATTTGCGCAGCTACATGGCTCGTCGTCATGCCCCATTTTCTAAACCCAGTAGCAACTAGTATATTTTGATTGCCAGAAGTTAGTGGTCCGATGTATGGGACTTTATCCAAGGTTGTTAAATCTTGCGTAGACCAATGATATGTTAATTCCTCTATTCCAAATTTTTCATCCGCAAATAATTCTACTGCATGATACTTTTCTTTTGTATTTTCCTTTTTCCCTGTTTTATGAGAATAACCACCGAAAAGAACTTGTTCTTCGTTATCGATTGCAATACTTCTTAACGAATGTGTAGGTTTATCTGCACTTAAATACATACCACCAGGATATTTCTTTTTCGTCTTGGCAGTTAAAGCATAGGAACGCTCTGGATGCATTCTATTTGAATAGAGTCCCACTCCTTCATAAAAAGGAAAATGAGAACAGATTAATACAAATTTACTTTTTACTTTTACTCCACCTCGAGTAACTACAATAGGCTCATCGCCCGTTTCAATTTTTAGTGCTGTTGTATTTTCATAAATTTGAATATCTGTTTTCTGAAGCTGTTCTACTAAATGTTGCAGATATTTTACCGGGTGAAACTGTGCTTGCTTTTCCAAATATAAGGCATTTTTAATCTCAATGTCTAATAATATACGGTCTGACAACTTACCTGGAATTCCTAACTTTTTGTATGCTGCTGCTTCATCTTTAATTTTCTTTTCGTATTCTGCTGAGGTGGAATAGATGATTGCCGGTTCCTCTTGAAAATCACATGAAATGTTCTCTTCCTCTATAATCCTCTTCATTTTTTCTAACGCTTCATTATTTGCCTCGTAGTATAATTTTGCTTCCTCTTCACCAATGTTTGAAATTAACTCGTCGTAAATGAGATCGTGCTGTGTTGTGATTTTTGCAGTTGTATGACCTGTTGCTCCGTTCATTAGTCTGCTCGCATCTAATAACGCAAGTTTTAATCCAGCTTCTTTTAGGAAATAAGCTGCGGCAATTCCGGTGATTCCTCCGCCAACTATCGCGACATCTACTTCAATATCTTCAGTAAGCTGTGGGAATTCTTCAAGTTGCAATGCTTCCAACCAATAGGACTTTGGAAAACTATTTATTTTATCAGTCATCTTAACCTCCAACTTTCTTGTTTTCATTACTTTTCCCAATTCAAATCGTTTATACACTTACAAAAGAAAAGAAATTAGGTAATTGTTATATTTTTACATAAAAAAAGCTATAAACCAGATTCTAATTAAGAATCACAAGTTTATAGCATTTGTGTACTATATAATTTGCTTTAAGAGCTTTTGAAAAGCTTGCTCGATTTCTTCGTCGGAAAAATTTAATTTTTCTTCCTTACTAACAATTGCTGCTCCATAATTTTTGATTTCTTCTATCCCTTTTTTCATAAAGCTCTTATAACTTTTCGTTAGTTCATCAATTTTTTGCGCATATTTTTCATCTGTTCCAGGTGTAACTGCAATTTCATAAAGGTCGATTACTTTTTCACGTTCTAAATCTACAGGATGAAACTCATGTGGATCAGTACTATCAAATAAGCAAACCTTTAATTCTGGTACAAGAACCATATCTATACTATTAAAGTCAAAACTACAGTGATAAAGCTCAACATCTAGACCGTGAACCAAACACGCTTTTGCGATTTTTTTCATAAAAGTTGATTTACCAGTGCCTGCTCGACCTTTAATATGATAAACAGTAGTTAGAGGTGCAATCAGATTCGGAACCTCATTTACGACACCTTCCATTGTATTCGTACCAAAGAATCTACGAAAAGTGTAAGCATCGCGTTTCTTTTTTGGCGTATCTTTTAATAATTCATGGATAAGATTTTCTGCTCGTTGATCTGCAAGGTGAAAGTGCATTTCTTTAATATAAATTGCTTCTAAATCATCATGCACTTTTAATCCTTTCGCAAACGCATGATATGCTTCTAAGATTTTGGGCTGCTCTTTTGATATAAGTGCTACGCCTTTGTCTCTTAAGATTATTCCTTCAAGAAATTTATTACTTAGAGAGCTCTTTAACACTTCAATGCTGGTCTCTTCTTTATATTCTTCAATGAAGCGCTCAAGAAGCAACGTATTAAAAGTTAAGGACTCATAAGGTAAATTTATTATTTTTAATCCTTGAATATTTGACTCATGTAGCTGGACTTGCCCTTGCGCAGTATGACCCGTCATATAATATTTTTTCATTTGTAAATCAACACATCCCTCAAAAAAACTTCTTCTTTAGAATATGTCTAGCATGCATGACAAGTGATAAAAATATACGGTTGGCGCTTAATTTAATCTATCTTTTAGAGGACGCATGCCCTTCAATAACGCAAACAATAAACCTACTTCTATTGGATATAATAAAAGTGTTTTAATAATTCTTGGTACAGCAACTAATGCACTTCCGAACATAATATTTAACCAAATCGGTGTAAGTATTAGACTAAATACAATCGATGTTACTAGGAGAGCTAAGGCAACCCTTAAAAGTGTAATTTCCTTTTTATAGAAAAATAGACCATAAATGATCCCCATTAGTAAAGCACTTAAAGTGAAACCTGGAAAGAAAAACCCTGCTGGTCTTAGAACAAATCCAAGTGTGTCTGCCACAACGGAAGCAATACCAGCGTTAAGTGGTCCATATAAATAAGCTAGGACGGCAATCGGTAAAAATGCGAATCCAACTTCTAATAGAGGCCCAAACGAAAGGGTAAATTGGTTCAACACTAAATTTATTGCAATTAGTCCAGCTGTAATTGTAAGTTGTTTTGTCGTTATCTTGCTTCCAAGCATTGTAGTAGCTCTGGCTTTTTTCGTTGAAACCATGATAAACCCCCCAATAGAATTTCAAATTTTTATCTATCATTACTTATAGAATAGGAAAGTATTATAACACAAATTTCTCAATTGCTTTCGCTACTCCACTATTATTGTTGTCTGTCGTTTCATAATCCGCAACATTTTTAATCGCTTGCTGGGCATTAGCCATCGCAACACCAACACCAGCTTCTTGAATCATCTTAATATCGTTTAAACTATCTCCACATGCCATTACGTTTTCCATTGTGATTCCAAGTTTTTCACAAACATAGCGAAGTGCACGAGCTTTACTTACATCTTTAGCGTTTACTTCAATGTTTGTTGGTAATGAGTTCGATAATTCAAGTGCATCAAATTTTGAGAATTCTTCTACTAGAAGATCTAATTTTTTTTGGTCTGTCGTGTAGCAACCAAATTTCAACCATTCATGTGCATAGAAATCCTCAGGTGCCTCATCGCGGAATGCACCATATAGCCCCTCCGTTGAAATCATCCACATACCTACATCTACTTGAGTCGCGATATTATAAAGCTTTTCCATTATTTCAGAATCTATTGTTGTGCGTTGTAGTAATTCTTTATCCATTGTGTAAATTTCCGCACCGTTTGCAGGGATAATATAAGATGTTAATTTTAAATCTTGTGCATAAGAGTAACAAAGCTCTAAACTTCTCCCCGTACTAAGAACGACATGAACATCTTTCTCTAAAGCCTTCTCAATCGCTAACTTATTTTCTTCGGTAACCTCGTGTTCGTCATTAAGTAAAGTTCCATCCATATCAAGTGCAATTAGCTTAATTTCAGCCATTATAATCCTCCTTCAACATCTGATTCTTTTTTTAAATTTTTATCAAAAAGTGTTGTTGTTATAAATGGAATGAACAACAATCCCAGTATAACAAAGAATAGAATTTGAATATTATAGTAATCAACGATAAATCCACCAAAGATTGGCCCTAACATTCTTCCTATCGTTGCGATACTATTGACCAAGCCTTGATAAAAGCCTTTTCGTGCAGCTGGTGCAAGTTCATTTGCCAATGTTGGAAATGCCGGCCACATAATAACTTCCCCTATTGTTAAAATAACCATCGCCACAACAAACATCGTAAATGCTTCTGCTTTTAAAACAACGAGGAAGGAAATCATAAGAATTGCCGTTCCTATATAAATATGATGTTTCGCATTGGTAACTCTGTTCGTAAACCATTGTACCAAAGGTTGAAACAAAAGAATAAGGAAACCATTAACTGCCCAAAGTGTACTATAGTGCTCTAGTGGAATTCCAATATCTTGTGTATAAGACGCGATCGTTGTCATCCATTGTGAATACGAAACATGGACAAAGAGAAATCCACTACATAAAATTAGTAAAGCGATCAATGTTGGTGATAATTTGAATTTCCCTTTTTGTTCAATAACGGATGTATTCATTTGCGGATTTTTATAGCTATCCATTTTTTTAAAGGTTAATAAAACGAGTAAAAAGAATGTAGCGATAAAAAAAGCATTCGCTGCAAATATATAATCAAATGAAATACTTGCCACAAATCCACTAGTTGTAGCACCAATTGCTACACCAAGATTTTATGCGACATATACAGCATTAAAAGCTTTCCTTCCACCATCCGGCCAAACGGAACCAGCCATCGCAAACATGATGGGCCAAGTCATCCCATTGGCAAACCCTATGATGATTAAAAGAATGATATAAGGAACCAAGCTATGATTGAATGTAAGAATCATAGCTGCGGTTAACGCAATAAAAGTTGAAGATAGAATAGATTTATAGGCGCTGAATCTATCATAAAGAGCGCCTCCAATCAAGTTACCGACTACTGCTGCTCCTTGATTCAACATTAAAACGAACCCAGCAAAGGCTAATGTTTGTCCGAGCTCGTGGTGCATATATATTGTATTTAGCGGCCATAAAAAAGAACCACCAGTAACGTTTATTGCTGTTGCAATTACTAACAACCAAATTGCTTTTGGCATTCCATCAACCTACTTTAGTATTTTATAACATTGTTCACCCTACCTATTATATGCCAGATTGTGTGCTGATGCAATTGTAGAGTTAAGATTTAATTACTTGAAAAAGTTCAATACTTAAATACCTTGATTACTAATCTACAGCATATCTTAAATTCATAATTTATGTATATTGTTGATTAGATAGTTTCGCAGTAATATGTTTTGTGCAAAACCATCGCTCGGGGAAAAACATACTACGCTTTCCACGGGCATGACCTCAGCCTCGACGCACAGGACGTGCTAATGCAGACGTTGCCACAGGACGTGGCGTACTTAGTCTGCCTCGCTTCGCTGCGGGGTCTTCACCTCATGCTATTCCCGTTGGAGTCTTCGTACGTTTTTCCTTCCGCTATGTTTAGCTGTTTGAAGAAATAATGCATATGGAGTTTTCTTGTGCGTGAACTGCTCCGAGCATATACATATTAATTTTTATGAGTAAAAGTAAAATCTGCGGTAAAATAAAATACTCGAACCCTATGCTTTGAGCAGGTTCGAGTATTTTTATATTAATTAATTAGTACTTCTTTTATTTCATTAGTTTCTTCTAAGTCTAAGATTCTTTCAATATCAAGGATGAGAATTAATCTATCATCGACTTTTGCGACACCTTTTAGGAATGTATCACGAACTCCTGAAATGAGTGGTGGTGCAGCTTCAATAAATTCAGATTCAATGTCTTTCACTTCTGTTGCAGCGTCTACAATCAAACCGACTTGGACATCTTCAAGTGAAATCACTAAGATTCTTGTATGATCGGTCTGCTCTGTAGGCGTCATATGCAAGCGTTCTTTTAGATCAATAATTCCTGTTGTTTGATTTCGAATTTCCGTGACACCCTTGATAAAATCTGAAGTGCGGGGCACAGACGTAATATGTTGCATTTTTTCAATAGAAATAATTTGTTGTACTTCTACTGCAAATGTCTGCTCCGCTAGTTCAAATAAAATATATTTAATTGGATTTGTCATTTTTACAACTCCTATACTTATTTAATCAGTGCATTCGGATCAATAATTAAAGCAACTTGTCCGTCACCTAGAATGGTTGCTCCAGAAATTGCAAAGACATCACCTAAGTAATCACCTAAAGATTTAAGAACGAGTTCTTGTTGGCCAAGGAACTTATCAACTACAAGTCCTGTAAGCTTCTCGCCTTTTTTCATTACGACAACAGCATTCTGTCTGTTTTCATCGTTTTCGTCCTCAGGAATATTGAGCACCTTCTGTAATTCAAGTAGAGGTACAATTTGTCCTCGGAAGTCCATTACCTTTTGACCATGTGTATACATTACTTCATGATCATCAAGTAAGACTGTTTCAATGATAGAAGAAAGCGGAACAGCATACGTTTCCTCACGACATTCGATAAGCAGTGTCGAAATGATGGAAAGCGTTAGTGGCAATTGAATAGAGAAAATACTACCAATACCTTGTTTTGATTCTATAGAGATCGAGCCACCTAATGACTCTATTGTACTTTTAACAACGTCTAGTCCTACTCCGCGTCCAGAAACACTGGAGATGGTGTCAGCCGTACTAAAACCTGAAGCTAAAATTAATTCTGCAACCTCAGCTTCCGTTAAGTTAGCTGCAACTTCTGGAGTTACCACGCCATTTTCAATCGCTTTTGATCGGACTTTATCGATATTAATTCCAGCACCATCATCTTCAATCTCAATAAATACATGGTTTCCACTGTGGAAGGCACGTAAGATGATATTTCCTTCTGCAGGCTTTCCTGCTTCCAAACGTTTTTCAGGGCTTTCAATACCATGGTCCACTGAGTTACGGATTAGATGCACTAGTGGATCACCAATTTCATCGATTACCGTTCGATCTAGCTCGGTATCTGCACCGAGAATTTCAAGATTGATTTGCTTGTTTAAATCACGTGCGAGTCCACGAATCATACGTGGGAATCTGTTAAACACTTGTTCAACTGGTACCATGCGCATCGCAAGAATTAAACTTTGCATATCACTAGATACACGGTTCATATGTTCAACTGTTTCTCTAAGCTCAGCATGTTTTAGATCATTTGAAATTACATCTAATCTACTTTGGTCAATAACCACTTCTTCAAATAGATTTAGTAAATCGTCAATTCTCTCTAGATTCACTCGAATTGTTTTTGCGGCTTGATGACCATTCGATTTACTCTCAGTGCTTGTAGATGTAGCTGGTGTAGTATCTTGATTAGGAACGTTTGTATTTTCTGTATCTGAAGGTTTTTCCTCTAAGCGCTCTCCATTTTTGGAACGGAAACTTACATTCTCCATCACGACATCTGTAATTTCAGAGATGGATAGGATTTTTTTCTTCAGTTGTTCTGTTGGTTCTTTTGTTAAAAATATAAGTTCGAATTCCTTTTCAAAATTACCTTCTTCGATTTCCTCAGTAGCTGGGTTTGTTTTGATAATATCGCCTTTCCCATCAAGTGCTTCGAATACCATAAACGCTCTTGCACCTTTTAAGATACTATCTTCAGATAGACGTACAATCATTTGATAAGCATGAAAACCTTGTTCTTCTGCTTGTTCAACGATCGTCATTTGAAATTCATCAAGATCGATAGAAATAGCGTTTTTCTCTGAATCTATTACAGTAGCTGCTGATTCTGCCTGCGCATTATTGGGCTGACTGATTTCACCTTTTTCAATGCGGTCAAGTCTTTCTACAACTGCACTCACATCTTTTTTTCCATCATTCCCAGCGCCAATATCTTCAACCATTTCTTCTAAATATTCAATACAAACAAAAATAATATCAATGACATCAGTAGTAACTTTAAGGTTTTTATTGCGAATTAAGTCTAAAACATTTTCCATTTTATGCGTTAATGAAGCGATATCTACGTATCCCATCGTTGCTGCCATTCCTTTTAAAGTGTGGGCAGAACGAAATATTTCATTCACGAGGGCAAGGTCTTCTGGATTTTTTTCTAAGACTAAAATATTATCGTTTACACTTTGAAGATGCTCTCTACTCTCATCAAGGAATACATCCAAATATTGATTTGTTTCCATTTGACACGTCCTTTCACAGCTACTCGTATTCTTTTTAATCTATTCAATTCTAAATTTATCTATCTCTTCTTGCATGCGTATAGCAAATGACTCTAAGTCTGTTGCTAGATGAGTAAGCTGTTCCATAGAAGCCGTTTGTTCTTCAATCGAAGCAGAGATTTCTTCTGTTCCAGCTGCAGTATCTTCACTGATTCTAGCAAACCTTAGCGTATTCTCCATTAGTTTCTTTTCACTAGCTACTATTTTATCAGTTAATGACATAATTTGCTCAATCATTTTATTATTTTCATTAACTGAGCTTGAGATCGCCAGGAATGCTTCACCTGTTTCTCCAACACTTTCTGACTGTTGCTCAAATTGATCCATGGTACCTTTTACTAATGTCACAGAGTTCTCTGTTTCATCCTGCATTTCAGTGATAATGCTTGCTACATCCTTCAATGCATCTGTTGTTTGTTCTGCTAGTTTACCAACTTCATTGGCAACTACTGAAAAACCTTGTCCGTGTTCACCAGCTCTTGCCGCTTCAATAGAAGCATTCAGTGCAAGTAGGTTTGTCTGGCTCGCAATATTAGCTATTTTATCCACGATTGAATGGATATTTGCTGATTTTTCATTTAGTTGTTGGATCGCATTCATAACTTTAGATGCCATTTCTGATGTTCCTGCAGAAGATACAGCTAAATCTTGAACTTTTCTCACACCATCGGTTGATAAGCGGTCCATTTCGATTGCTTTATCTTGCATTTGTTTATTCTTATCACTTATATCTGTCATCATTTCATTTAATTCTTCAAAAGCTGTACGATTTTGTTCCGTGATATCAAATTGGTTACTAGCATCTGTTGCAATTCCTTCCATGGTTTTGGCAACTTCATTTGCTGATGCAGTATTTTGTTCTGAGCTTGCTACTAGATTTTGTGCAGCATCAGATACTTTATAGGAGACACCAGAGATTTGTTTCATCATGTGACGCATTTGCATGAGCATATTTTCAAAACTTCGACCAAGCTCGCCGACCTCGTCATTACGCTGATGCTCTACTTTTGCTGTTAAATCGCCATCTTCCACTTGCTTCATTGTCGTTTGTAGCTTGTGAATTGGTTTAATAATTCGTTTAGAAATTAGCATTGCAGCAATAAGCGCAATAATAATTACTCCAATTAATGCAATCGCGATTGGAATTAGAATTACATTAGCCTTACTCGTAAACTCTGATTTATGTATAATTCCGCCAAGCATCCAATCCGTTGTGTCATTTTGGATAAATCCAATAATGATTTCTTCCCCATCTACAGAAGTTTCGATGACACCCCGTTCACCAGCTGTTTGTATTTCTTGGTAATAATTTTCTTCGCTAATATTCGTACCTATTAAGGATTCCACTGGGTTTGTAATATAATTTCCAGCTTGGTCAACGGTAACTGTATACCCTTCGTCACCAATCGCAATGTTATTCATAATTTGCAAAAGAGCATGTGTCTCAATGTCTATTGCTGCAACACCAACAAGCCCATCTGAAACATAGAATGCTTTTGCCGCAGTTACAAAGTATCTTCCTGTTTGTTCATCGATGAATGGTTCATCCCAAATAATTTGACCTTCTGCCGCTACTGCTTTCTGATACCATTCTTCTTCGATTGCATACAATCCATCCGCCCCACTGTTATATGGATACATAATAACTTCTCCATCTTGCTCATATCCTGCGTAGGCAGTCTTAATATATGGGTCTGTATCAATTGTCTCTTGTAAAGCAGAGTATACATCATTGAAAGTTTCCCCAGTATAATGCCTCAAAGTAGAAGAATTCCCCATCCGAGTTAGATGATTTTCCATATTCGTAAAGTAAAGATTAAATGTATCATTTACACTCACTATTTGGTTTTCAACACTATTTGATAGTTCCTCAGTTGTTGTGCGAACACTAAATGTATAACTTACAAAGGCGACAATTCCAATCGCAAAAATAATTAAAATAATAAAAGGAAGCGTGATTTGCATACGCAAGCCATTGTTAAATAATTTCTTTTTACTCTTTTCCTTCTTTTGTTTTTTCTGTCTCACCTGTTTCTGTTTGATTGGTTTTTTCTTCATTGCTTCTCTCTCTCTTCTATATGTAATTTAATAAACTAATTTGCTTACCCCTGAATTCTTATGTACATCAATAGCAATACACGACATTTTTATGTACTATATATATATCGGCACATTCTCAATAATTTTAAGTCATTTATTAAATTCAAACAAGAGTTTAGACCTAAATCTTGAGAACTACTATTATGTAATAGAAAAACTAATATCCACATTATACTATACTTTCATAGATAGTTTTCCTCAATTTTTTTAAATAAAGGAAAAACAGTACAGGTAATTATTTATGATTTAAATAAAGGAGGAATTGCATGGCTAAAGTGCTCATGCTTTATATATCTACAACTGGAAACACCGAGATAATGGCAGAAGCGATTGCTGGTTATCTGGAATATAATCAACATGATGTTGTTATTAAAACTTTTGACTTCGACCCAATTGATGTCGAGGAATTATTTGATTATGATCTCGTTTTAATTGGTACACATTCTAATGATGATGGAGAAATACCTTTTGAAGCTGAAGATTTCTACGAAGAACTAGATGACGTTGATTTAAATGATAGGTTGTTTGGTGTCTTTGGTTCTGGTGACACTGCTTATGACGAATTTTGTTTGTCGGTCGATTTAATGGGAGACAAATTAAAATTCCAAGGAGCAAAGCTTGTTCCGGAACGCTTAATGGTTGATTTAACACCTTCTAATGAGGACATTGACCGCTGTGAGGCTTTCGCAGAAGCTGCAATACAAATGATAGACTAACGATAGAGGTGACGAGAGTTGATTAAGGTAAAAATGAATGTGCAAACGTCTTATCATGGTGAACTTTTGCGAGCAGGAAAAATATATTCTATTGAGAAGGAAATTGCAGAACGCTGGATTGCGAGTAAGCTTGCCGAGAGAGTAGAAGAATAATTTAAAAATAAAAATGGGACAAACTAGATTTACTTCTGGTTTGTCCCATTAATCGTTATTAAGCTTATCTGGCTTTGGTTTAGAAAACGAATCGGAAGGAAAGTCGTTCCTAAACCACTGTCAATGTATAACGTTTGCCCTGTATTCCATTCGAATACACCCTTATCATAAACAGGAAAATACCCTTCTCCAGGTGACGCAACTGCACCTATTATAGGCAAGCGAATTTGTCCTCCATGTGTATGACCACTTATAACAAGATCTACTGGCAAATCGGGATATTTTATTAGAACATAAGGAGAGTGCGAAAGTAACACCGTATAGTTTTTCTCATTCACTATCGAGAATGCTTTTCCAATATCCTCACGTTCAGTTGATGCATCATCTATACCTACCAAATTTACGATATCACCTTTAATTTTTACTGTAATCGAATCGTTATTTAATATCGTAATATTTCTTTTACGTAATTCAGTAAAAAATAAATCTTTTGCTGGATTATCCCATTCATGATTACCTGCAACATAGTATATTGGTACTTCTGTTGATATCAAACGATCGACAAATGAAAATAGTGAGGAAAAACTCCTTGTTTTTCTATCGATAAGATCCCCTGTGAGCACGAGAATGTCGGGTTTTAACTCATCCACCTTTTTTATAACTTGTTTATACATTACTTTTTTTCTTTTATGGTGAACATCACTTATCTGAAGAATTTTGAGGCTTTCTCCAGTTGATAATTTCTTCGTTTCCATACGAACGTTATTTACCCTAAATGAATTTGTATCTATAAGCACTCTTACCAATCCTAGTAAAAATAGGGTTGAAGTGATTTTTAAAATTAGCTTTCTTACCATAGACTTCCCTCATTCTATTCATATAGATATTTATCAACCGATTCCACTTGAAAAACTTCACTCTCAGTAAAGAAATTTGTTAGAATTTCAACATGTCCACTACCGACAATAAATAAGATACGCTCATTATTTGAAGATGCAAGATTAGAGAGGTTTGAAAACAAAATTAAATTTCGTTGGTACCACCAAATTAGCCAGTCTATTCCAATGTATTCTGTGACGCCTTGTATCCTTGCGATATTTAGATGACTTTGGTGGATTTTTCTGATAAAAGTTGACTCATTTTGTTCCCGAAACATTTCTAAAATACTTTGTTTTCCTTTTTTAGAAGATGCGACATCGTCTTCTAAACGTTTAAATATTTCATTGAATAAAGCTGGTTGATTATCTCTCGCCCAGTTATACACCTCACCTATTGATTTTGTAGAAACTCCTTCCTCCATCCAGTCTACGCAATATATCTCTTTGTGATTCTGCATTTTAGCGATACGAAACCCTAGTTGGTATACTTCGTTTAATGGTAATTGAATACTTCCGAGTAAGTAATCCCTATACTGTTTATTTAATTCCTCATCATGTTTCTTTTCCATTTCTACTGCGAGTTTTGTTGGTTTAAATTTCGCTATTTGCTCGGTAAAACTTATTATTTCTTTTTGTCGGTGATCAGAAAGAAGATTATCTACTTCGCTTTTAATTAAATCTGTTGTTTCTCCCATATGAAAAGTTCCTAAGATCAATATTTTTGGCTTTTCGGTTCTCGTTGTATTCATATATTACTCCTTTTCCTCTTTAAAAGTCACTGTTGTAGTGACAAGCTCGATTAATAATGCATTTAAGTCTTCTATCTCTGTTTGATAACTTTCCCGGTTCCACTCCACAAGAATCCCGATAATTGCGTTTGTATGGTAGCTAATGTGAAATTTAAGTTCATCTTTATTTTTATCTATTTCCCCATTCTTTTCTAGTGATTCCCCCATAAATTTACGCAGGGTATCAAATATCAAATAATAATACGTCATCGGTATTCTTTCCTCGAAAACAATTTGATAAAAGGCTTGATACTTTTTCACATGAGAAAATATCTTAATCATATCTGGTGACATTCGATTAAGTTGAAAATTTGTTCGCAAATATGGTTCTTCGTATGCCTTACGTAAATCATCTACAATTACTTCAAAATAATGTCTAAATACACCATGTATATCCTTGTAATGTAAATAGAATGTTCCGCGATTAATTTGCGCTAATCTACATAGCTCCGAAATGGAAATGGTTTCAAGTGTCTTTGTTTTCAACAATTCTAGTAAAGCTTTACGCAAACTCTCTTCTGTTTTAATAATTCGTAAATCTTTTTTCATTTTTTACATCCTTTATTTGACGTTTTTAAGATAAATGATGATTACTCGGCATCTAGAGATTTTCTGTTGATTGTGTTCTACATTTATTATTAGTATAATTTTATTGTACATGTGTTCATTATCTTTATCAATAATAGGAGGAGATTTTTATGAAATTACAAGACAAAGTTGCGGTTGTAACAGGTGCTGCTTCGGGTATGGGAAGAGCAATTGCTAAACTTTATGCAACTGAAGGGGCAAAAGTTGTTGTAGCTGATTTAAACCTTGAAGGTGCAGAAGCGGTAGTGAAAGAAATTACAGAGAACGGTGGAGTGGCTAAAGCTGTTGCTGCAAACGTTGCAAAACAAGAAGATGTAGATGCGATGATTAATACCGCTGTAGAGACATATGGTAAATTAGATGTTTTAGTTAATAATGCTGGTATTATGGATGGATTTGAACCAGTCGCAGATATAACAGACGAGCGTTGGGATTTAATTTTTGATGTAAATACGAAGGGTGTTATGCGTGCAATGCGTAAAGCGATTCCTTTATTCTTAGAACAAGGGCATGGAAATATCGTAAACATCGCATCTACTGGTGGTTTAAACGGTGCCCATGCAGGAGCAACATATGGCGCTTCAAAACATGCAGTTGTAGGTTTAACTAAAAACACAGGTTATATGTATGCGCAAAGTGGCATACGTTGTAACGCAATCGCACCAGGAGCAGTGAAAACAAATATTTCTGCTTCTATGAAGAATATTAATGAATTCGGAATGGGACGTACAAAAGTTGTACAAGGAGTAATCCCACGCGTAGGCGAAGCTGAAGAAATCGCAAACGCTGCACTTTTCTTAGCATCTGAGGATTCAAGCTTTGTAAACGGAACAGTCCTAACTGTTGATGGTGGTTGGACAGCAGCTTTTTAAACCCAAAAGCGAAAATGCCCGTTTAGCAACGTCCAAACTGCGCCCCACAGGACGTGGGGTGGTTCAACGTTGCCACGTGATGTGGCGTTCTTAGTTGAGCTTCCTTCTCGCAATGAGATAAAGGAAACATGCCCATGGAATGGGTATCCGACGTTGGACTTGCCCGTTCTTAGTCGGGCGCCCTCAACTTGAATCGATGTTGACTTATCGTAATGGAGGAGTGTGAAGTTTGATAGTTGCTGGGCATTGGAGCTAGACGAAAAACTAAAATAAAAGAACCATGGTAACACCGAAAATAATCGGCTGTCCATGGTTTTTATTTTGCAACATTACTTACACTTTTACCTGCTAAAACCAAATCAATTTCCTCAGGCTTAATCGTCTTGATTTTATAGATAAAGTAGTAATGTTTAATTAGCATTAAAGTTATCATCATAATTCGTACAAAAAGAATATCAACCATAAATATAGATAAGATAATAAAGAAGTCTGCAATAATGTTGATGCGGATCTTTTCCCATTTTGTCATATACTTCTTAATAAAGTATCTATCTACGTATTGTTTATAAAATGAAGTTCCCTTGAACCAACGATCTAGACGCTCAGAACTCTTTGTAAAACAATAGGATGCAAATAAGAAAAATGGACCTCCAGGCAACACAGGTAAGATTGTTCCAGCAACTCCGATTCCAAATGAAATCAAGCCTAGGACTATATATAACGAACGTTTCACTTTACTCATAACAATCACCTACTTTAATTCAAAGTCTAATGATCATTTTATCACATTCACAAAAAAAAGTAAGAAATTATTACTCCGTTGTCGCTTAAAATTTCATCTTTTGTGTCTAATCTTAGACAATATTAAAAGTTAAAAAACCAGCAGGAAGAATAATCTCCCTACTGGCTATGATTTAATATTTTTTTACAAGGTCAACAAATGTGTCTACTGCAGATTGAAGGAATCCAACAGTATCTTCATTCGAGATTTTTCCATTGTCATCTAGTAGCTCATGAATGTTTGCAATATATACTTCTGGTTGCTGTACAACTGGCATATTCAAGAATGCTAGTACTTGACGTAAGTGGTGGTTAGCACCGAATCCACTCAAGTTACTTGGTGATTGACTCGCAATTAATGTTGGCTTGCCATCCCAAACGTTAGAACCATACGGACGTGAACCTACATCAAGCGCGTTTTTAAGTGCTGCTGGAATTGAACGGTTATGTTCAGGTGTTACAAAGATAACAGCATCAAGAGCTTTTACTGTGTTACGGAATGATGTATAAACTTCTGGAATATTTTCATCTGAATCCTGATTGTATAAAGGTAAATTAGCAATTTCGATGAATTCTGCTTCAAATCCTTCCGGTAATAATTCAACGATATTTTTTGCTAGACTTTCTGAAAATGAGTTCTTTCTAATACTTCCTACTACGATACCTACTTTTGTCATTAGTCAACATCCTTTTCGTTAATTTTATGTTACAAACTAATATTAAGTTATTAATAGTAACCTGTCAATGAATTAGCTTTGACCTTAAACTTTCTATTTCTTTTATCATTTACGATATCTCCATTATTATTCCATAGAACGCATTTATCTATACGTAGAACACAATTTAATTACCATTTTGTATAAAAAAGATACGATCCAATTTTTTCATTGAACCGCATCTTTTTATTTTCGAGTAAACTTCAAAATTACTTACCTAAACAAATCTAAAAACTTTTGCCAAAAGCTTTTTTCTTCCTTAACATCCACTACTTCTTCCGTTTCACCATTCTCTATCCCTTTTGTTGTTAAAACAAACTGAACAGAATTTACGTTTTCGTTTTGCTCAGAAACAAAGGAAACGGCCTCAAAGTCTGATTTATCAAATTCAGAAATTATTTTATCGATTTCCTCAGTCATTTGTTCCGGAATATTATTTGTTGCTTCATCGAGCTCAGATGTTCCATCATGTAGTTCACTTAATCCATTAGCAAACTCTCCAGTTCCATTGTTGAGTTCAGCAATCCCACCATCTAGCTGTTGATAATTAGTTGCTAATTGGCTTACACCATTCGTATACGCCATGATGCCTTGGTTAAATGTTTTATACTCGGTTGAGAGTGTGGCAATTCCCTCTGTAAGTTCTTGCATGCCACCTGAAATATCCAATCCTTCAGTGGCAGTAGAAAATTCTCTAGTGATTTGGTCCATTCCATCTGCCATTTGATTTAGATTAGGGATGATTGTTGCTAATGTGCTGTCTATTGCTTGGAAAGCTTCTTTCACCTGATCATAAGTACCTTTTGCAACTAATGCTGCTGAATAAACTTCAACCAATCGATCTATTGTCTGTTTATCTGCACCACTAAGGTATAAAGCACCAATTTCTTCCTCAGTAATTTGATGGTTCGGAATAGCATTCATCGCGCCATTCAGTGCACTGTAAGCTTCATTATAACCCGTTAATAATTGAGTTAGCCCACCACTTACTTCTCTCAAGCCATCAGAGATTTCATTTAGACCATCGATAACTAAACCTAACTGACTTAGATCAATGTCATCCACAGTTGAAAGAGAATCACTCATCAATTCTAGTGCATCATTGATAGCTGCTGAACCACTAACAAGTTCATCTGAACCGCTATCTAAGGCAAGAATTCCATTATGATATTCTTTTGAACCCTCACGAAGCTCACTTGTACCTTGATGAAGTTCGGCTGCTCCATCCTTCATTTCACTTACACCATTATTAATTTCTGAAATTGCATCACTTAGTGTACGCATTTCTGTTGTTAATTCATCTGTATCTGGCGGATCGATACTCATGCTAGAAGGTATAGCTGCAATATCAATACCATTAAATTCAAAGTCCTGGACATCAGCAGAGACAGAGACATTTCCCTCTTCTTCAGGCATTACTGTAAAAGTAATTTGAAAATCCTTACCTGCGTTCGCTAACATTCCATCCTCAGTTTGAATATTCATCGTTTTTTCTGCATCTAGTAAAAGCGATATTTGTAAAAGATAGTTTTCAAAGAAACGGGCGTCAACTGCTTCATTTGCTGAAGAATTAATTTTAATTTCGACGTTTCCATCGACTCCTGCTAACTCTTCAAGCGCAACTACTTTTCCATCAAGTAAATACTCAATATTAAAATCCCACGGCAAAAGCTCGGTATCCATATTTCCTTGGTAATAAAATCTACCTTCTTCTGCAATTACTTCTATCTTTTCCCCTGTCTTGTTGATGGGTGATAAATCAGTTAAATTTTTCAGACTTGTGTAGTCTCCAAAATCTTCTACTATTCCTGCTTCTGTAACTTCTAAAGCATTCACAATATAGAGTTCTTCCCTGCTGCCATCTGGATTTAATGTTGCATAAACAACTTCATCCTTTGAAGCAACTGACCCTTCCTTTGTATTTGCTACTACTGCCTCATCATCTGAACCAGTAGCCGCAAATGTTAGAAATGACGGCAGGATTAACAATAGACAAAGACTAATAATCGTTATTTTTTTCATACTCCTATCATTTCTCCTTATAGTAATTTGGTTTCCAAGTTGTTTTTTCTATTACTTTATCAAAAATCACGAGTAATGCTGGAAGAAACACGATAACTAGAATAAACGCTAATAATGCACCTCGACCAAGCAATAATCCAATGGAAGATACGATTGGATTTGTTGATGTTAACCATAAAATAAATCCGACACTCGATAAGATGGAAGCCGAAATAAGAATTGAGAAAAACTTATCATTTAATGATTTTTTGACAGCTTGTAATGCTGGCATTTGCTTCCGGTTATGTGTGTAATCTTCTGTTAGTAATATTCCGTAGTCAATTGTTGCTGCAAGCTGCACCGTGCTGACGATTAAATAACCGACAAACACGAGTGGCGAATCTGTGAAATATGGTATGGACAGGTTTATCCATACAGCTGCTTGAATAGTTAGTAATAGTACAATCGGGAATGAGAGCGACTTAAAAGCGATAAGTAATGCAAGCGCAATTGTAACAATTGTTATTATATTTACTCTCGTATTATCTTCCTGTATCACATTTCGCATATCATATAATGTAATACTTTCACCTAAAGCATAAAAATCTGGATAATAATTTTCTACTGTGTCATAAACCTCTTCAATAAACCCAAATGCCTCTTCTCCCTCGGGAGCTGTCGATGTGTTTAAAATAAGGCGACTGTAGTTTTCTGAATAGAATTGTTCCACAATCGATGGATCAAGATATTCAGGTGGGATAGCAGCACCAACTGTGTTCACATAAGCCATAATGCTTTTCACTTCTGGCTTCCTTTCTAATTCTTGAACAAGTTGTTCTTCCTTCCCAACATCACCTTTTGGCAGGAGCAGAACCAGCTGCGTATTCTCTCCAAATTCATTCGAAATTTTTACAATGTCACTGCCAGTTCTAGTGTTCTCAGGCTGTTCTCCGATACCATAAATAAAATCCGTCTCACTTTGGGCAAGAAATGCTGGAACAATAATAATAAAGACTAGTAAAGTAATTGGAATTCTAATCTTCATGATACCTTTACCAATTCTATTAAACTTCGGAATGAATGGACGATGCTTTGTTTTATCCATCCATTTATAGAACATAATCGTTAGTGCTGGTAAGAATACCATGACACTAATAAAACTAAAGACAATACCTTTTACTAAGTTAAATCCTAAATCAGATCCAATTTCAAACTCCATGAAACTTAGTGCAATAAAACCGAAGAATGTCGTCGATGCACTAACCATAATTGCTGGGAAGGAACGCTTCATTGCTAAGCGCATGGCTTCTTTTGGATCTGCAACCTTCTCTCTGTAATCTGAGAAACTATGAAGTAAGAAAATCGCATAATCTAGTGAAACAGCCAATTGTAAAATCGGCGCTACAGATTGGGTTACAAAAGAAATTTCCCCGATAAAAATATTCGTTCCTAAGTTAATGAGTACAGATACTCCGATTGCCGTTAGGAAAAAGACTGGCTCTATCCATGATGAGGTAGATAAAACTAGTATTATGATAATAATTGGTATAAGCAATGCGGCTGCATACATTGTTTCTGTAAATGCCATATTTTGCTGAGTAGCCGTATCAACAGCCGCTCCAGCCATTGCATTCTCTTCCCCAATTAATTCATAGATTTCATCTGTCACTGGCCCCTCTTTTTCATCTGCTACAGTAAAAGAAAAAAGTGCATGGTTATTTTTATAATAGGTTTCTACTGTATCGGGATCAGCCATTTCAATTGGAATGGTTAAGTCGATCACATCATCAAGCCAAAGAATCTCCTCAATTCCATCGATACTAGCAATCTGTTCTTTATAATCCAATGCTTCTTGAATCGTCACGTCATAAATTAACGCATTTGTATTTGGAACTGTACCTGTAAATTCATCCTCCATTACTTCCAGTGCCTCCGTAGATTGTGCACTTTCAGGTAAGTAATCGACCATATTATAATTAACAGATACGAAGAACTGCGCAATCACACTAATGAAAGCAATCGCAAAGAAACCGATGACTACTTTTTTTCTATGTTTAATAATTCTTGCTGCAATATCTATCTTCGTTCATCCTTTCATTTCGTAAACTATGAATGTATTAGCTCGTTTTAAAAACTCTTATTAGAAGTCTCGACAAATCTAAAATATCACTATATCATTATATAAGACACGGTGTTGGTTTATCAACAGACAGTTCTTTAAAAAAAGTAGCATTTTATACATTATTCATAAAAACGTTGGAAATCATAGAAAGAGGAGGATTAAAAATGACTTCTAAGAAAATTGACCGGAGAATTAGATATTCTCAAATGGCGTTAAAAGCGAGTCTCTTACAATTATTGAAAGAAAAGCAGTTCTCAAATGTGACGGTGAAGGAAATCTGTGAGCATGCAGATATAAATCGCTCTACATTTTATGCGCACTATACAGATCAATATCATCTACTTGAAGAAATAGAGGAAGAAATGATTAGTGATTTGAATAATTATTTGAGTGCCTATGATTTTAATGAAAAAGATGAAGTGTTGCTCATGACGGAAAAACTTATTGAGTATCTTTCGACGAAAAAAGATGAAGTTCAGGTTCTATTAAATGTGAGTGGAGACTCTTCTTTTCAATTGAAGGTAATGGAAGTTGCCAAAGGATTCATTACGAAAGAATGGAATGTTTATGGTCAATTAGATGAAGAACTATCAAATTACTTGAGTACGTTTATTATCAGTGGCAGTGTGCAAGTTATTAAACAATGGTTAAATGGAGAAACGGAAAAATCGCCTAGACAAATGGCGGAGTTCATTACAGGGTTAATTAATCAAGGTGTTTACGGGATTGGGAAATAGGTGCGTGAATTGGGGCTAGTGGTGCTCGGGTTAGGGTTGAGGACGCGTTAATTGACGTTGGGAGCGCTCGGATTGTTGCTGGACATGCGCGAGTTGAAGTAAGAGATACGTGAATTCTTTCGTCCGTAGCTTAACATATTAAAACAAACGCCTAATTATACAACAGCAAATTTAGCAATGTCAATAGCAAACTTGTCTTTTCTCAACTTTAATGATATAATAGCATTACTAATAATTTTACGACAATATATGGTTTCCGGCGCATTTTCTTTGCACTTAGAATATGGGGCGGTTTTTTTATTCATGATTAAAGCTTTTTAATTTATCGTTCTCTACAAAATGTATCCAGTCATCATATCAGACTTTGGAAAAACATCTGGAACTTATGCGATAAAATCGGATTCGAACCTATCATTGTTAGTATAACAAGGAGAGTGTTATGGTGAATTTAATTGATAAAGAAGTCGAGCATAAAAGCTTTGGTAAGGGTAGTATTGTCGATCAAGACGACTCTTTTATAACGATTAACTTTGAAACAGAGAGCAAGAAATTTGTTTATCCAGATGCATTTGGTAAATTTTTGACGTTAAAAGACAGAGAAGCTGCAGAAACTTTAAAAGTAGTTATTACTGAAATTGAAGATGAAAAAGCCCGTCTTGAAGAAGAAGCTGAAAAGGAAAGAGAAATTCAAATCCTTGAACAGAAACGTCGCGATGAACATAAGAAATTAATGAAAAATCATAAACTCCATCCGAGCTCGCAGTTTGTTTTCTGGCTTGATGAAGAGGATCAGAATGTCTTTACTGACTGGGAAGTATACACTGGTGAAATTAAGAGTGGTAAGAACGAAGGACAGCCTAATAAGCCAGTTCGACTACATCAAAACAGTGCTGTTGTACTTACAGAGCGTGATGCTGATCAAGACGAAGGTGAGAGACGCGTACTCGGTCTTTACATGGTGAGTGAAACATTTATTGGGAAACTTTCCGAAGATGGAATTGTTCCGTCTCACGCTAAATTCAAATTAAAATTAACAGAAGAAGAATCTGAACAAATTCTTTTCTGGAACTATTATATTAACGAAAAATATCCACACCGTATGACTTGGAACACTGGTAAATATCGTTACTTCGATAATATCTGGACTGCACAAATGTTGCGAGATATTGCTGGTTTGAAAAAAGATCCAGAAGAAGCAAAGCTTGCTGAAGAATTCTTTGTACATTTCTGCAAGATGAACCTGATTGATATCGATGAGTTACCACAACCAAGTGGTGCTTTATTACAATAATTATAACTTAAAAACCCCTGCTTCCTTATTGGAAGCAGGGGTTTTCTTAATTTTTACACTGCAACACGAGAACCGTCCCCATGTTGCAAAGTTTTAAACGATATAATCTCGTTTGTCTATGTCTTTGTTTTCTCTTCTTACGTAGTATTTTCCTTTTGTTGCGATTGCGAGTACTACTGTTAGAATCGCTGCTAGGATTAATGCAAAGAATGCTGCTGTGCTTTGTAGGAATTCACCAAAGGCACCTAGAGCTGCTATAGTTCCGAGTCCACTTGCTACAATTAGAGAGACAACTCCAACTGGATTCCATTTATAAAGATTGCGCTGGCTCGATTCATAATAGCCTGGACCAATTTTCAGCCAACGTTTAACAACGAGAGCATCTGTTACTAGAATAGAAGCCCAAGTCATCAGGAAGACCCCTTGGAATGTCATAACTGTATCTAAGTGTTCAACGATATTGATAAGCATTAAGATAATTGCCGCAACACCTGTAACAACTACCCAGAAACGACGACCAGGTTTAAATTTGAAGACATTCTCAAAGAAATTCGCTAACGATAATGATCCACTATAGATATTTGTAATATTGATACGAACTTGAGTAAGCATTGTGAACAAGACGCCCCAAACACCAAGCAATAGTACAATATAAACACCTGGATTTGGCTCACCTAAACGAACACCAAACCAAATACCTAAACCACCCATAACACCAAAACAGAATATTTGTGGGATAAATCCGATAGCAAAGATACCATACTTCATATGTCTAGGCTTTAAAAAACGTGCATAGTCTGATGCTAATAGTGGAGTTAAGCCCATAATTCCATGTTGCATACCAATACATAATAGTAATGCTGTTCCACCAAATTGGACCCCTTCAGGCATATATGTCCAGAATGCGCCATCATATTCTGATGGTGTAAGTGCAGCCATTACGATTGCAGCTACTAAGAAAATGAAAAATAGTGGTAAAGACCACTTTTGTAGCTTGTCTAGTTGTTTAATTCCAAACCAGTTAAGTGGAATAACAAGCGTTCCGAAGAAAATAATTAATACCCATAAAGGGATAGACGGAAAAAATGCGTGGACAGCTGCCACTAGAATCATACCTTCTAGTGCACAGTACATAATAAAATTCGTGGCATAAATAAATGAAGTTAAGGATGCACCAATGTAACCAAAACCTCCGCCTCTGGAAAGTAAGTTCACATTCATTCCTGACTTAGCTGATAAGTAAGCAATAAATGTTCCTAAGATTCCAGCAACTACTGTTGCATAGACAGCAGAAATAATTGCATTAATTGCACCAAATTGAAGTGCCATTACACTTCCCATTTGAAAATAGAAGATGGCAGTTGCAATACCAAACGTGATGTTTGTTATACTCAACCAACCCATATTTCTTTTGTGACGAGGTACACTACCTAATGAATAATCATCACCCATATCTTCTACACTACGATCTGCCTCTTTCACAGATCCCATAAATACCAACCCCTATTCCATATTATAATCGAGTTATTTGTGTTTAACTTCACAAAATAACAACTAATCGATTATATCATTTTTGGCGACATAATACAAGTTATTCCGTTGAATATTCTGTCATTTGCTAACTAACTTCAAATAGATTATAAATAAAATACCCCAAAGCGCACAAAATCATGCGCGTTTGGAGTATTAATTTTCAGCATTAGCCAAATCATTTTGTTTTGATTGACCTTTCTTCACTAGTTTTGCTTGAACTACTAGTCTTCCATCATTATCATCTAGTGCATAATCACAAGTTGATAAAGTAATAATTCGATCGTCTGGACCAACTTCTACATCTGTTTCTACTAGTGAGTGACTTTTAATATTACTTAGTAAGGAATCATAGTCTTCCGTATTTGCAAAATCCGTTTGTATATAATTAAAATCAGTCAGTGTATTATAAACAGCAAAGACTTCAGCCTCATAACTGTCATATAACGTATCAAAAGTAAATGTCGGATGTTCGTCAAGAAATGCTTGGTCTAGATATTTAGTTAATCCTTCAAACATCGTACCGTTTTTTGTCCGGTGCCCGTAAATAATTGTGTTTCTATCATCTGTATCTTCAATATCATTACGAAAGTCCATAAAGATACTACCTAAAATATTATCATTTTTATAAAAGTCTCGTTGTAAATAATCATGATTATTATCAGTTTGAACAATTGGATAATCAATTGCGGTACCCTCGATAGTTAACCAACCAACAAGCTCATCATTTTCATTTAATAAAGCATCAAATCCAGAGCGAATATTCTTTTTACCATTTGCATCTGTTGTCGGCTCATCGGCCACACTGTTATAGAATGTATCTTGAAGATCAGATACTAGGCGATCGTTTTTTGAGTAATCGAGTATTGTTGTTACAAGTCCATACCCTGCATAAATAAATACCCCTAAACAAATCACTGTAATGACGGTAGATAAAATTCTTTTTGCTTTATTACTCATGAAAATTCACCCCGTTCCTTCTGATTCGATTATATCCCGATTGGAACAATATATGTGCCAACATCTGCATCGTTTTTCACGACAACATTGACACCGTAAACTTCTTGGATTAACTCATTTGTAACAATTTCTTTTGGATTACCATTCGCAACGACTTTTCCTGCTTTCATTGCAATTACTTGATGACTATATTGTATCGCTTGATTTATATCATGAAGGACCATAACAATCGTAAGTCCATGCTCTTCACATAACTGTTTCACTAATTCTAGAATTTCATATTGAAAATAAATATCTAAATTGGAAGTAGGCTCATCTAAAAATAGATAAGGCGTATCTTGCGCAAGTGCCATTGCAATCCACACACGTTGTTGTTGCCCACCTGATAACGTATCAATCGGTTCATGACGTTTTTCATAAACGCCTGTACGTTCCATCGCCCATTTAACTTTTTTCTCATCTTCCTCTGTATCTGCAGCAAAAGTTGATTTATGTGGCAGTCTTCCATAATGAACAAGTTTTTCTACTGTCATATCTGCTGGCGCCGAGTTCTGCTGATGTACCACACCAAGTCGCTTAGCAAGCTCTTTTGGTTTATATTGGTGAATCGCTTTCCCATCCAAAATAACACTACCAGCTTGAGGTCTTAAATTATTTGTAAGAACTCCGAGCAGTGTTGATTTTCCACAACCATTCGGACCAATTATCGTCGTAATTTCGCCTTCACGAATATCAGCTGCAATATCATGTAGGCGTTGTACTTTATCCTGATAGGAAAACGATATATCTTTAATTTCCATAAATGCGATCACTCTTTCTAAGTAGGAAGATTAGGAATGGTCCACCGATCACAGCAACAATAATCGATGCTGGAATTTCAATTGGAGAAAGAATTGTACGACCTAACGTATCTGCCGTAATAATTAGTAATGCACCGGCAAGAGCTGAAAATGGGATAAGTAATTTATGATCATTCCCCACAAGTGAGCGACCAATATGTGGGACAAGTAATCCAACAAACGTAAACATACCAACAATTGCTGTTGCGACTGATGCAAGTAGTACTGCTACAATCGAAATAATGAAGCGTGCGCGGTTTACGTTAAACCCTAAATTTCGTAAAGTTTTATCACGTAAGCCAAGATGGTTACACCAAGCATAGATAAGCATGCTAAGGATTAAACCAATCGATCCATAGATTACAATAATTTGTACGTCATTCCATGTCTTCATCGTTAATGTTGATGTAGTCACAGAAACACCTGACATCATGCTACTTGCATTCATTGAGCTAACTAATTCACTTAATCCAGTAAATAGCGCGTTGATTGCCACACCTATTAAGATCATTCGTAGCGGATTGAGGCCGGATTTCCATGAGAACATATAAACGAGCAAGAAGGCAAATGCCCCACCAATAAATGAAAATAATGGCGTATAGAAATACAGTGTCGGGAAAAATGTGACAACGATAATCGACATGAACCCTGCACCTGAAGATACACCGATGATCCCTGGTTCTGCAAGTGGATTACGCATAACTGCTTGTAAAAGCACACCAGAAACGGAAAGTGCCGCACCAGCAAATAGTGCAATTACGATTCGTGGTAAGCGTAAATCTTTTATTATTTCTACATTATCATTTGTCCCAGTGAATAGTCCTTTGATAAGTTCCCAGGCAGTGACATCAATACTCCCTGTAATCATCGAATAAATCGTTACGATAAATAGTAAAGCAATGACGACGATAAAACTTATTAACTTTTTATACATCATTAAAAACCTCTTTCGTCATCGTTTACTCTGTTAGTTCAGGATAGAGAATTTCCACTAATTCTTGCATTGCTTCGACCACAGCTAAGTTTGCCGTTGTTCCAAATCGTGTTTCTTCTAAATCATAAACTCTGTCATTTTGGACAGCTTTAAAATGTTTCCAAATATCATTCTCTTGGAATTCACGGTCAAACATTTCTACAACTGCTTCAGGCATACCATGAGCCATACGTAAGATTACGTCTGCTTCTGCCTGTTGGAGGTTCTCTGTATTTGCTGCAACGAATTCGACATCAGAATCCTCTATTGCATTCACACCACCAGCTCTTTTTACAAGATCACCAACATATGAGTTCTCTGTACCAACAAGGTAACTACCTGGTACTCCTAGTAAAATAAGTACTTTTGGTGAATCTAGCCCCTCAATTTTTGCTTCAATTTCTGTCATCTTTTCATCAAAAGCTGTTGTTAATTTTTCAGCCTGTTCTACTCGATTGTATTTTTCACCTAAGATATTGATTCCTTCATACATACCTTCCACACTTTCAAAATCATGATATGTGACTGGTAAATCTGTACGTGCATATTTTTCCTCAACGAATTCTGTTAGTGTTGTTACTGTTAAAACTTCGTCTGGTTTAAGTGACATGATTAGTTCTAAATCTGGCTCCATCGCTAGTCCGACTTCCGGAAGTCCTTCATAGCGCTCTGGCATGTCTTTATAAGATGTTGGAATTCCAACTAAATCTAATTCTAAAGCATCCATGATTTCCACAAGCGCTACTGTTGTTGCGATGATGTCTGCGTCTGTTTCAGCCTCTAATTCAACAACTTCACTGTCCGTTGACTCTACTTTCGTTTCAGTGTCTCCTGAATTATCATCAGAACCACAAGCAGTTAAGATAATAAGCATACATGCTAAGAGTAATAAAAATAAGTTCTTTTTCATGATAATCCCCCTTTCAAATATGTAAGTATTTAATTTATATAGAAGTATATTATATTTCCTTCTCAAGGCGCCAATAAAATACTAAAATTGCGGTTAGGCTTGAAGGGTTAGATTGAAGAATTTGTTTTTAAGAGGTGAGATTTTGAAATAAAATGTGGAGCCTTACTGTTCTAAGGAACAGTAAGACTCACATTGTTTATTTAATTATGCTACCAAGCGTTTTCTAACTGTATATGCTATTACAGAACCTGAACCTATTAATAATAAAGTTAATAATAATAGATTTGAATTTTCACCCGTTTGTGGGTTATTCGTTGGGTTACCATCAATTACAGTTGGTACTGGAGTTTCATCAACTTCTGGTACATCTGTATTTTGGTCGCCCCCTTCTTCAGTTCCATTTAAATCTTTCACAGCTGCTTCTGGATCAACTGCGTTTTCACCGTCTGGTCCATTATCGTTTGTTGAAGCAACTAATAGATAGTTACTTGCATCTAGCTCAACTGAAGTTTCAGGATCTAATATTAAACGAGCATAGTGATGTTGGTTTTCATATACACCTTTAACATCAATAATCATGTCTAGCAAAATAACATCTGATAATTCCCCTTCTACTTTCAATTGGAAAATAGTTCGGCCATCATCTGTTCTTTCAACAACTACCATCTCTTGGTAGCTATCTCCTAATTTAACTCTAAGTGATTTAATATACTGTCCACTTTGTGCTTCTGTACTGATTTGAAGATATTTAACTCCGTTCTTTTCTAAAAGAACAGCAGTACTATCCATAAAGTTCATTGAAGCAGATACTTCATCACTGTTGCTTTGTAAGATAGTGTATTCAATCTGAGTCGCTTTATCTGGGACTAAATCATTATCTGACTCAGACTCTTCTTCAACTGGGGGAGCAAACACACCGTAAGTTGAGAAATGAGTTGGGTTAAATGAAATTTTTCCATTTCTAGCAGTAGCATTTTGTTTTTTCCAAGTCTTATCTGATTCATCATAGTAATAAATATCAATATCTCTATCTTTAAATTTCTCTGCATCATAATCCATTACTAGTGAAAATTGACCTTTGAAATTTCCAAGATTAGTAAAATCAAATTCATATACTCCACCAGCAACTTCTAAATTACCGATATTAGTTGGATCTTGAGAAGTTACTTTTAATTCAACACCTTCAGGTAATTCATATGGAAGGGATAACACAGCATCTCCATTATTAATATTAACAGTGTCTAAGTATTTTACAGGTGCTTTAACTCCCAGTGATACTTCGATTACTTCTGGTTTACGAAAATCTCTTTTTATATTTTCATCAAATGCTAAATCGACTTCATGTTCCATTTTGTCTCCAAATGGAGGCACAATTACCATTCCAAAATCTAATGCTTTAGAAAGGTTACCAGGATGTTCGAATTGGAAAAAGAAAGAACCATCTTTATTCTTATCTCCCCATGTTACTTCCTCTCCATTAATAGTAAGTGACTCAATAAATTGTCCACCTGTACCACTCATTTGAATCATTGTTTTTCCATCATGTTCAAAGACAATCGCAGGGTTGTCAAACTGACGACTAACTGCTGGTGATTTTGAAACTAGTTTGATAAAAGTAGCGTTGTCTGGCAGGCTAACTACAGTAGATTCTTCTACTGGATCTTTGTCTTCATTTTCTTCTTCTTTTGGTTCTTCTTTTGGAGTTTCGGTTTCATTATTCAGTACGAGTGTAGACTCAAGTAGTTCTGGAGAAACTTCTGAAATATCTTCAACGCCAAAGAATACTCTTACAGTGTGTTCCATTACACCTGGTCCAAAACTACCTGTATCAATTACCATATCCATATAACTATACTCTGGTAATTCACCATCTACAGTTAGTTCAAGAGTTCCAGTTTTTCCATCTTCATTTCTTGAAATCTTAGAATCATAATCCTGAACACTAAGTTCTTTAATCATACTGGCACCAGTAAAGTTAAATTCTACTTTTGTAATCCCATCTATTGTTGATATAGTAGCTGGTGCAGAAAGATAGGTACTCATTGATGAAGTATCATTTTCTTTATCTTTTAAAATAATAAAGTTGATTTCTTCACTATCTGCTGCTAACACACTACCTCCAAAAGAAGGTAAAGCTAATAAAGTAATTACTAAAGTAAATAAAAGTTTTTTAAGCTTATTACTCATTTTATTGTCTCCCTTTCAACATAAATATTTATTTTTAAAATTTGAATTTCCATACTAAGAAACCTGCTGTTGAAACTAAAATTATTCCTAATACTACCCAGATAGCAGCCGATGAACTTTCTTCTTCCTGTTCTTCTTCTTCTACATCTGTCTCTTCTATTTCTTCTTCCACTTCTTCGGAGGCAATTTCATCCTCTTCAGGACTAGCTTCTTCGAGTTCTTCCTCTTCAGGTTCTGTCTCTTCTGCTTCATCTTGTTCTTCTGCTTTGGCTTCTTCTTTTGCTTTTTCTTCTGCTTCGGCCTTTGCTTTTGCTTCCGCATTAGCTTCTGCCTTTGCTTTTGCCTCTGCTTCCGCTTTAGCTTTTGATTTTGCTTCAGCTTCTGCCTTTGCTTTTGCCTCCGCTTCCGCTTTAGCTTTAGCTTTAGCTTTAGCTTCTGCTGCTGACTTCGCTTTTGCCTCTGCTTCGGCTTTCGTTTCTGCTTGTGGTAATCCACTCACATTAAAAACTGCACGCGCTGTAAATACATGGTCATAACCATTTGGTGGTAATTCATCTGCAGGAACAACAATATGCATTTGCATACTTAGTGGTTTTGATAGATCACCGTCGACTTTAAATCTTACATCACGTGTTTTATTTGCCGCGTTTTCACTAATAATTGTCACTGGACCAGATGGTGCTGATAATGACTTAATATAGTTACTACCAGTTAAATGAATTTGAATGGTTTGAACTCCATTCTCAACAATCAACTTCGCAGGCTTAGTGAAATACCCATCAGCGATTGATGTATTATTACTGCTTGCTTCTTTCATTTCATAGGAAATATCATATGTACCATCAGCAATCTTAGCAAATACTGGGGAAGCTGTGAAAAACACAGAAAGTATCAGAGCTGCACCTATGAAGAATGAAAATTTACTTTTCAAGCTTTCTTCCTCCTTTTTATTAACAGGAACTCATGTAATGTGGTAAAATGAAGTATCTTCTATTCAACCAATCTACTCTTCATTTCCTCTTCTAATTGAAAATAATTCTCAGCCTTTTAAATGTATCAAGCATTACAAAATAGGGCAAGTAAAGTCATGTGAATATAATGTGAACTTTTTCTGAAAACAGTTTTCTTTTACGGAAATTAAGAACTAAATATCCCACCCCCACGATTAAACCACGTTGTTACAGCTTGTTAGCAACTATATTCTCATGGTAAACCTTACCTCCTTCCATTATAGTGATAAGAATCACAACAATATAACTCAATTGTGAACATAATATGAACATAAGATTATCCTTTTTGTAATCATATTTATTTGATAATTTAAACATCTTTTTAGACTACCTATACATATAAAAATATAAGTCGTTTACCTAACAAAATGTAGGGAAATATCACAGTAGATAAAAAATCGATCAGGAGTTGAGATGATGGCTATTAATACAGAAATGATTATTAGTAATTCTTTAGACGCTCTTTTTGAAGATGAAAGCTTTTTACCGAAAATTAAGGATTCGAAAAGGGATAAAGCTTTTCGCGCGTTAAAATCAATCCTTACTACACCTAACCATGTCAGCAAATCTTTCCTAAGAGTTACACTTGAAAATAATGAAGTTGTGAGAATACCAGCTTTTCGTGTCCAACATAATAATACAGTTGGCCCATATAAAGGTGGTATTCGTTATCATGAATCTGTTACAGAAGAGGAAGTCATTAACCTTGCAACATTAATGACGCTGAAGAACGCTTTACACGAAGTACCATTCGGAGGCGCAAAAGGTGGCGTCATCATTAACCCCCGAGAATATGAGGACCGTGACTTACATGTCATTAGTAAGAAATATGTACAATATTTCAGTTCGATTATTGGACCAGATCGTGACATCCCTGCTCCAGATATGGGAACAAGCGAAAGAGAAATGGATTGGATGGTTGGGGAATATAAAAGTATTCATCCCGGCCAACATTATCTAGGTAGTTTTACAGGTAAGAGTGTTTTAAATGGAGGCTCGCTTGGCAGAAGAGAAGCAACTGGAAAAGGTGTGTATTTCGTTTATAAAAATTTACTATCCGACTACCTTCATTCCCAGGAAAAGGCACTAGAGAATAGCGAAAGTAAATTTGCAAAAACATTATTAAACTTTAAAGATAAAACAAGTAAAATAGCGATCCAAGGATTTGGTAATGTAGGATCTGTTATCGCAAATGATGCCTATCATTGTGATACTTTAACGAATAAAGTTGTTGCAGTAAGTGACCGAAATGTAACACTTATTCATGAGAATGGATTGGATATTCCAGCACTTATTCAATTTGCAAATACTCATGAGGGAGATTTACCTCAGACTCCAGAAGAATTAAAAGAAGTTGCAGTGGAGGCAAGTATCGAAGCGAGAGATGCAATTTTAACATTGGACGTTGATTCATTATTCCTTGCAGCCTTAGAAAATCAAATTACCGAAAGTAACATGAAAGACATTAAAGCAAAACTTATTATCGAAGCAGCAAATGCCCCGGTTACGGCAGAAGCTGATCGTTATTTAAGTGATAAACAAGTGATTATCCTACCTGATATCTTTTCCAATGCTGGTGGTGTTATCGTTTCTTACCTTGAATGGGTTCAGGGTCGTGATACGCAGTACTATACGGAAGACGAAGTATTTCAAAGACTATATGAGAAAATGGCAACAACATGTGAAAGAGTATTCCCTCCATATTTTCATGGAAAATATACATTACGTGACGTCTGTTATATGCAATCAGTTACAAGACTTTCCACAATCATGTATCGCCAAGGAAAGCTTTATTAAAATAAAATGTCAGCCCACCAAACACTAGTGGACTGACATTTTTTATTTCCAATTCTTTTTATCATCATCTTCAATAATTCCAAGTATTACGTCTGCAACTTCTGCTTGACGCAGTAATTCATTTTTTAATCTAAATTTAATATCATCTGCTTCATTTAATGTTAAGCCTTTTTGCAATTCGATTGTACCTTCTACATGATAAAGTCTACCCTCTTGAATAATTCTAATCCGCTGGATATCTACAACAGCTTCATCTTTTAGAAGGATTGCCGTTAACTTATCTTCAACTTCCGCTGGTGCGGCTACTCCTATCAAACCAACCATATTGTCGTAACCAACACGATATGCAACGTAAAACATTAATAGACCAATGATCATGGATGCAATACCATCTGCTTGAGCTATATTGAAAAATTGTGCAAGAGAAATCCCTACAATAGCAAGCACAGCACTAAATGTCGCGACGAGATCCTCATAGAAAACTAGCCTTGTTGCAGGAGATGCTTTTCTTACATTACGAAAAGCTTTGCAAATTATTCCGCTCTCTTGCACAGTACCAGATTCAACTGCAATTTCCTTCATTGCTTTATAAAGAATGAACCCATCAACGAAAAAAGCGATGATTAGTACAATTAAATTCAAAATAAAATTACTAGCTTCAGTCGGGTGATGGAATAAATGCCAACCTTCCTTCACCGTTTCATAAGCCATAATCGTCACAACAACGACTGCAATCATACAAAATATATTAATGACGCGACCAAAACCTGTCGGAAAGCGTTTAGATGGCGGTAATTCCGCAAGTATACTCCCAAAAAATACAAACCCTTGATTTATCGCATCAGCTAAAGAGTGCATAGCAGAGGCAAACATCGTTCCACTACCACTTATCGTCGCTGCGACAGCTTTTATCCCAGCTAAAAATGTATTTCCAAGGGCGGCGACCCCTGAAGATGTATTTCCTTTTTTAATTTTTGCAATTAGGCCCATTCCGCAATCCCCCTAGTACGATTATTTATTCCCAAAAATAAGCAATTTATCCACGAAGGATTATGGGGATTGCCCGTTCATAAACTTAAAACGTTTCTTATCCACTTACAATCGTACCGCCATTCACATGAATGGTTTGACCCGATACATAACTGGAGTCATCGCTCGCCAAATACACATAAGCTGGTGCTAATTCTTTTGGTTGGCCTGGACGTTTCATTGGGGTGTCGCCACCAAATGAACCAACCTTTTCCTTACTGAACGACGCTGGAATTAATGGTGTCCAGATTGGTCCTGGAGCAACAGCATTCACACGAATTCCATCATCTGCTAAAGCACCTGATAAGGATCTCGTAAATGAAGTAATAGCACCTTTTGTCGCAGAGTAATCGATTAAATCAACATTTCCATTATAAGCTGTCACAGAAGAAGTATTGATAATACTACTTCCTTCTTTTAAATTAGGTAGTACGGCTTTTGTTAAATAAAACATACTAAAAACGTTTGTCGCAAATGTTCTCTCTAATTGGTCCTTGGTTATATCCATAAAACTTTCTTGTGGATGTTGTTCTCCTGCATTATTCACAAGAATATCGATTTTTTTGTAGTAATCTAATACTTGTGCAGCCGCAGATTCGCAAAACGATTGACTACCGATATCACCATTAATGAGCAAACATTTCTGACCTTCTTGCTCGATTAACCTCTTCGTATCTTTTGCATCTTCATGCTCATCTAAATAAATAATCGCAACGTCTGCACCTTCTTTAGCAAAATACAGACTGACAGCTCGTCCAATTCCACTGTCGCCACCAGTTACGATGGCAACTTTGTCTTTCAATTTATTGCTTCCTTCATAATTTGGATCAACATAATCTGGTTCTGGCTTCATTTTTGTTTCAATACCTGGTTGTTTATTTTGCTTCTGTGCTGGCGGTGTAATCTTTCCATTGTTTTCTTCCGTTTTCATTTGTTAATCGCCTCCTGAAGTCTAGATATTCCTTCTTACTCTTCCCGATATCTATACTAATCAATCGTGAAAATTTCGGAGGCGATCTTTTAATGAAAGGTTATTGGGTTTACAGGTATACCATTTTGCATGAGACTAATCGCAATATTGTTTACTCCACGCTTATCCTGCAGTAAAAATACCATGTCATTAAATGATTCGTCATAAAAAAAGTACCAACATTTAATATCTTCCTTTTTCTGAGCTGGTATAAGCGATTTGATATCCCCTTGATTCGTTTCAGTTGCTGTAATTGTTCTTACTTCTGTCTTCCAATCTTTTCTTAGTAAATGTGGATGATGTTCTTCCATATATCCATTAAAAACCTGAATGATACACATGCCCCTTCCACCCCTTATTATAAAAGTTTCTCCTGGCTTCTTTATTAGAATATTTATACTGTTCATTATAACTAACTTTACGTTCTTAATCAAGAACATAAAGTTAGTTATAAAACAAATTGCTATTTAGTCTGTTATAATAAAAGAAATAAATCAGATTTTAAGGAGGAAGAGAATGAGCAACGTGTATAAAGAGAGATTACAAAAGCTTGAGGCTCACTTAGAGAAAGAAAACATTGAATTAACGATGATTACCGAGCCTACAAATGTGTTTTATTATACTGGTTTTTTATCAGAGCCTCACGAGAGATTTTTATCACTTGTTAGAGATCAAAAGAAAAAAGTATGGATTTTATTTGTTCCAGCTTTGGACAAGGATATGGCAGCTGAACAATCTGTGATTGATAATATTATTCCCATTTCAGACGAACAAGACCCTTTTGAGGTGTTTAATAATCATACAAGCGATCAAGTGAAGCTATTTGCATTTGAAAAGAAATCTGTAAACGTCTTCCGCTATGAAGAGTTGCAAAAATACTTTACCGAAGCGGTATATACAGACATTCAACCCTTCATCAATTCCGAAAGAAAGAAAAAGTCTCCTGAAGAAATTGTAAAAATGAAAGAATCCATTCGTATTATTGAACGTGTTCTTGAAGAAGGTATCAAAAAAGTTAAAGTTGGAATGACAGAGTCTGAACTTGTAGCTGAATTAGAATTTCTTATGAGAGAGTTTGGTGCAGATGGTCCCTCCTTCTCTACCATTGTTCTTTCTGGAGAAAAATCAGCACTACCACATGGCTCACCTGGAGATAGAAAAATATCCCATGGCGACTTCTTATTAATTGACTTTGGTGTAATCAAAGATGGCTATTGTTCGGATATCACAAGAACATTCGTAATTGGCGAAGCTTCAGAGAAACAGAAAGAAATCTATAATATCGTTTTAGAATCGACAAACTCAGGAATTGCAGCTGTAAAGGCTGGAGTACCTTTGAAGACATTTGATATTGCATCTCGTAAGGTTATTCAAGACAATGGCTATGGAGAGTATTTCAATAATCGTGTTGGACATGGACTAGGTTTAGAAGTTCACGAAGAACCGTCCATCCATGAAAACAATGAAGAAATTGCCGAGCCTGGCTTATTGTTTACCATTGAACCTGGAATTTATATTCAAGGACAAGGTGGCGTAAGAATAGAAGACAACGTTTATATCAATGAAGACGGGGAAGCTGAAGTATTAACCTCTTTCCCGAAGGAATTAATGATATTATAATTTAGAAAAAACGCTCATTTGATTGAGCGTTTTTTTCTTAAGTAGATATTTTACTAAAACAACTGAGAGTCTAATAAAAACTAGGCTACTCATCAAACTCTCTATATTCATTAACATAGAAGGACACATACCCACAGTTTGAGCAAACTGCTGCTTTAGGTTTTGCAGATACTCTTTTGAAAAGCCCCTTCTTCTTTTTGCTTATTGTAATTCCATATAACCCACCATCAACATTAATATCACAATCTACTGTCATTTCATTTTGACATTGATGACATTTCAATTTATTTATCCCCCTTTTTTCCATCACACGAACTAACTTAAATTTTGTGCTGGTTTCTAATGCCATTCAATCGATTTAATAAAGTAATCTAACCTAGTAATTAAATATCCGCCATTATAATCGTCATAATTTGCATGCTTATGCATGTAATACCACTCGTTGTTCGATTCAAAGAATTCAAAGAATCCACTGATATTGATTTCACCATCCTCCCCGGAATTAGCCGATGCGTAAGAATAATGGTTAGGTATAGCGGCTCCCGCGATTTCAGGTGGAGCAAAAGCCAGGTCAATATCAAATGCGTCAAACATAATTTCTTCACCATCTTTAAGAGGAAATTCTTCTTTAAGTTTACCAATCGAATAAAAACTGTCATCGGAAATACTAGAATTGGTAAATCGCCATTCAGTGAATTGATCATGTTCTATTCGCCCGACTTCCGTATCGATAGGAAGATAACTGGTTAACTGTAACTCTTCATTTTCATATAGCTCCATTTGCACGACATCTGGTGTAAAGCTTGCTCCAATTGGTAATAAGACAGTTTTTTCAATTGGTCGATTGTATTCAAGATGATCTCTTCCTATTGAATCATGTATATCCAATGCTCCAACAGCATGTAATTCTGTGAATAAGTGAATAGGTAAATCCCAACTTTCAGTATCTTCCAATGATAATTTAGAAGTAAATATCATTTGATAACCAAACAGTTCGGAAGTGATAAAATCATGAAATGTACCATTTTCCTTATCGATAAATGCGACCATATCTGCATTTGTTAACTCAAATGGAAATATATCGTCATAATTAGAAGAGACCATAGGATTGGACTTTAATGTTTCAATAAAGGTTCCAAGTTCTATCGGTATTTCTTCAGCATGGGCATAACTTGCTTCGACCTCTTCAAGATGTTCAGAAAATACGTCTGGCGCATCTTGTTTGAATAATTGTAGAGTCATTTCCTCGCCAGTTGGACCAGATAATTGCATAGTAAGCTTATCTCCATCTTCCATTTCTTCAACTATCCAGTCTGCTGGTACATAGGTCATTAAATCAAGATTAGAAAAACCGACCCGTTGGAAATCCGCTGATTCTCCGAGATCTAACGGCTGCCGCTTTAAGATTTCATTTAATATATTGCTGATTTCTTGTTGATCCATAACCTTTGGTGCGACTTCTTCTTGAATGTCTTCGTTACCTTGTCCCCCTGTATCTTCTGGCGATGGTACGTCGAACACTCCAAAAGCCAACACTGTGATAATCCCTACAGCAGCAACAGAAGAAAAAACACCAACCACATGTTTTCTCAGTCCGAATTTCTTCCTTTTTATAGGTGTGCGAGCACTATCTTTTAATCCGTCCTGAAAAGCACGTAAACTTTTTTCTTTTGCCTCTTGTGAAGCTTGTGTTTGTTGTTTTTTATCAAGGACTTCAGATAATATATCTTTCTCATGTTCACGTTTAGTCATCAACTACCGCCTCCATGTTTATGTGTTCCGACAATGCTCTTCTTGCTCGACGCTGCATCGCTTTTACTGATAAAACTGTTTTCCCCATAATATCTGCTGTTTCTTGTAAGGTAAAATCCTCAATAAACCGCAAATGAAGAACCATTCGGTAGTGCTCTGGCAATTTGTTGATCGCGTGCATGACTTCATTCAAATGCAAATTTTGGAGTACTGTCTGTTCCGCGGAAGCCTCTTTACCAAGAGTTTCTATACTGTTTTCTTCTATGGTGGTATTCTTGCGTTTATTTTTATTTTTTCGATAATAATCAATTACAACATTCCTGGAAATTTTGAATATCCACGTCTTAAACGAGGAATTTCCTTCAAATTGATGCAGCCTCTTTGCAGTTTTATAAAATACATCTTGCAACAATTCCTCAGCGTCATGATAATTGTTCGTCTGGGAATATATATAATTAAAAATACGGTCCACATATCTAAGATGTAATTCCTCTATGGCGTGATAATCATCGTTAAGTATTTGACGTATAAGTTCACGATCTTCCACGAATGTACCCCCTATCCTGCCCTCATCCTTATAGACGAAAAATTTTATGAAAAGATCCTCGGGATTAAAAAAATATTATTTTTTGCGATATTAATTAACCACTCTAAATCAAACGATAAAATAACGTTCATATAATCTCCATTACTTCTCCACAGAAAATGGATACTTTTTCCCTATAATTACTATTGTAAAGATAGAAACAAAGAATACGAGGAGGAAATAAAAATGAAAAAGAATTTACTTTTTACAATTTTCCTAGGTTTAATTTTAGTACTTGCAGCTTGTGGGGGCGATGACAACACGTCAACGTCTGAGGAAGTTGATGATAAGGATATAGAGGTAGTTGAAGAAGATACTTCAGAGGAGTCTAAGGAAAATAGCGAAACAGATACAGCAGCTGCAAGCAATGAAATTACAGTAGTTGGACATAATTTTGGTTTTGATCAAGATGAGTATGTTGTACAATCTGGTGAGGAAGTTACTTTGACTTATGTAAACGACGAAGGCCACCACGGAATTTCCATTGATGAATTTGATGTGCACATAAATGGAGAAGGTGAAGCAACTTTCGTTCCTGATGAACCTGGTGAGTATTTAATTTACTGTAACATTATGTGCGGTGAAGGTCACGGAGATATGGTCACAATATTAATCGTATTATAAATCAAATAAACTAGATATCATTAAAAAACTCCTCGAATTAAACTTTCAGGAGTTTTTTAGGTGCTTTTTAATTAAAACGTTTTCACCCACTGATAGCCTATCCCCCATATTGTCTTGAGATAATTATCGATAGGAAAACCTGCTCTTTTTACTTTTTGTCTTATATTTTGTACATGTGAATCTACTGTTCTTGTATCCGTAACGGAAGTTGAACCCCAAATTAAATCAATAAGTTGTTCTCTCGAAAATACTTGATTTATATTTTGGATAAAATGGCCCAGCAAGTTAAATTCTATTGGAGTAAGTTTGATTGATATATTTTTGTAATTCAAGTTAAAATAATCTTTATTCCACGATAAACCGTCTATCTCTACCTCCCCACTCGACTTGGTTCTTCTTAACACAGCTTTTATTCTTGCTAAAAGCACCTCTTCTACAAATGGTCTCACAATATAATCATCTGCACCAAGCTCAAAACCTCTCACAATGCAATCTGTATTTGCACATGTCGAGACGACAATTAGAGGAGCATCCGTATAATTTCTTAACTTTTCACAAAAACTCCAGCCATTACTTTTATTTAATGGAACGTCAATTATAATAAGTGAAAATTTCTTTCTTTCTATTGTTTCAAGCGCTAGATCTAAATTTTTAACTCTTTCACAGTGAAAGCAATCCTTAGTTAAACACTCTTCTACTTCATCTAATGCTATCTTTTCATCATTAATTAATAGTATTTTGTCCACGTCATCACCTCTCAGTAATATGACTTCTATTTTAATTATGAAGTTGCGCTATATTGAATTCCTTGATGTAGGTCAAAATTTATATTTATTCATTCATTTAGGATAAACTTAAAGACATATTAGAACATGATTTTTATTTGATTATCAAGGCAAATATCGATATTATATGAAAGGTTGAGAAAATGTTTTTTGATAAGACGCTGTTAAAGCTTAATGTTGTTTTGAGGATAACCCCGCTTCGGAAATATACTACGCTTTCCGCGGGCGGCTGGTGAGCCTCCTCGCACGCTTCGCGATGCTCCGGGGTCTCACCGTTGCCTTTCATCCCGCTGGAGTCTTCGTATATTTCCGAAGCTCAATTTACACTTCTTATTTCTTACTTGTTGATAAATCAACAAGTAGCTTTAACATAGCCTTTAAAAAAGTCTTTTCTTATTGGTCTAGTAAAAGTATTTAAAACAATATTACTTGAAATGGAAAGCTTTTATGACGTATTACTAAATTGGCAGTTTAACCTGCAATAATAAAAATGAAAGAATGGTGCTCTATGTTTGAAAAACTATTTCATCTACAAGAAAATCAAACGACAGTTAGAACAGAAATAACCGCGGGGTTAACTACCTTCCTCACGATGGCCTATATTATCATCGTAAATCCAGCAATTCTTCACGGTGCTGGCGTGCCATTTGATCAAGTATTCATGGCAACGATCATTACCGCAGTTGTTGGAACGTTAATGATGGGATTATTTGCAAACTATCCAATTGCAATTGCTCCTGGAATGGGATTAAATGCGTATTTTGCATCGATTGTTGCTACACAAGGATTATCCTACCAAATTGTCTTTGGAACGGTATTTCTTGCTGGGATACTTTTTCTACTATTAAGTTTGACGAATTTACGTGAGATTTTAATTAATGAGATCCCTTATAGTTTGAAGTTTGGAATTACTGGAGGGATTGGGTTATTCATTGCATTTGTCGGGCTGAAAAATGCTGGGTTAGTCGTGCCAAATGAAGCGAATATTACCGGACTTGGAGATCTAACAGACCCGATGGTTATGCTAACAATCTTCGGTTTATTTTTAACACTTGTCTTTTACATGTTACATATCAAAGGTGCTTTGTTTTTTGGAATGATTATTACTGGGATTATTGCGTTCTTCACTGGTCAATTACAGTTTGATGGCTTTATCTCTGCTCCCCCTACTCCTGTATTTTTTGATTTAGATTTAGCTGGCGTATTTTCAAATGGATTGTATACGATCGTAATTGCTTTTTTACTAGTTACTTTATTCGACACAACGGGAACACTTATTGGAGTAGCTGAACAAGGTGGCTTCATGAAAAAAGGAAAACTCCCCCGTTCGAAACAGGCATTACTTGCTGATGCAACTGCAACGACTACTGGAGCAATGTTTGGAACAAGCCCTGCAACTGCATATATTGAGTCCACTTCGGGCGTTGCAGCTGGTGGAAGAACAGGACTAACTTCTTTAATAGTTGCTGGACTATTTGCATTATCGATTTTCTTTAGTCCGTTAATCAGTGTCGTGGCAAATGTCCCTGCGATTACATCTCCAATTCTTATCATCGTTGGTTCATTTATGATGCAAGGAGTGGCCAAAGTCGATTGGAAAACATTTGATGAAGCTTTTCCAGCATTTATTACAATGCTCGCAATGCCTTTTACAGCAAGTATCGCAACAGGAATTGCTGTTGGTTTCATTACGTATCCACTAATGAAGTTGGCGAAAGGGAAAGGAAAAGAAGTGCATTGGTTAATTTACTTATTTGCAGTTCTATTTCTCATACAGCTTGTATTCTTTCCAATGACTTAAGAACCGAGAACTAAAAAAGGATGAATGGCATGAAACGGTTTTTATCTATAGTTAGTGTACTAATAATTAGTCTAATTTTAACTGGTTGTTCCGTCTTGGATTTCAGTAATGAATCTATTGAAAAATCCGAAGTAACAATTGATGAAAATGGGTCTTACACAAGTATGGATGAAGTCGCACTTTATCTCTATACTTTTGGAAATTTGCCAAAGAATTATATTACAAAATCAGAAGCAAGTGAACTTGGTTGGATTTCAAGTGAAGGCAATCTTTGGGAAGTGACCGACCAAAAGAGTATTGGTGGTGACAGATTTGGCAATCGTGAAGGAAATCTCCCAGATAAAGCGGGTAGACAGTATTATGAAGCGGACATCAATTATCAAGGTGGTTACCGAGGAGCTGAACGTATTGTCTTTTCGAATGATGGCTTAATATATTATACTGCAGATCATTATGAAACATTTACCTTATTATACGGAGATGAATAATATGAACCATGTTACAATCGATGGAAGGAAAATGAATAATAGAGAATCGGTACATCCCTATTTAAAATCAGTACTTCAACTTGATGGGTATTATGGAGATAATCTTGACGCACTTTGGGATGCAGTAAGTACATTTCATCAATCTCTGAAGATTGAGCTGATTCATCGTGAAGTTATGATTGAGAATCTCGGAAGCTATGGTGTTGCAATCATTGAGTTATTTGAGGAAGCTGCCCAGGAAAATAGATTTATAACTTTTTGTAAATAACAAGCTGATTCAAAAAAGGAGCTATTTAAAATGAAACTTGTAGGAGTCTCGGGTGCATTGGCTGGAGATAAAACAGCTAGTGCTGTAAATGATGTGCTTAGAGCGGCAAAACGCTATGATCCTTCTATTCAAGTAGAATTAATCGACATGAGAGATTATGAAATTGAATTCGTTACAGGACAACCACTTGCTGCATATAACGAAGATACTTGGAATGTTGTGCAAAAGATACTATCTGCTGACTTTCTGCTATTTGGTACACCAATTTATCAAGCATCAATTTCAGGCGCATTAAAAAATCTTTTCGACCACTTACCAGAATATGCTTTCAAGGGTAAAGTGACTGGAATGATTGCGACTGGATGGTCGAACAGACACTTTCTCGTATTGGAATACCATTTACGGTCCATCCTCTCTTATTTTAAAGGCTTAGTCCCTTCAGAGAATGTGTTTATTCATAATGATTCGTTTGAAGTGGAAAGCGATTATATTATAGATAAAAGAGTAATTGAGCGGATGAACCGTCTCGCGGAAGAAATGGTTCAGTTGCAGCGAGGAATAAAAACTGACTAATTGATAAAAATAATGTTCAAAAATAACTCCCGTGATTAAACGAATCACGGGAGTTATTGACTTCCTGAATATATCTAATAAATTCTGTCTGAGTAATCTTTTCTTTCAATGAGCCATCTTCTAATGAAATAATAAGACATAACAGCAGACAAAATGATTCCTGTTACCGTTATGAACACTGCAGTCCATTCGAAAATGGACAGGTTGGCAAATTCACTCCACTTTATATCCCCACTTAAATTTTCAATAACTAAATTCATCCCATAGATACCCGAAATTACTGTGTAAAAGGTAATTACCTGTAAGAGAAAATTTAATCGTTTGTCTTTTAACTTTTCTTCATCTTGGAATAAAGTAGATAAGGTTTGGGTTACTTTATCATGTAATTTTTCCACTTCAAAGATTGATATAATCAACGATGCCATCTCTGTTCCTGTTTGTTTACTAGTGAACTCAGGTAAATAAATTTTTGATGAAAACTCATTAATCATCATGGTAAGTATTTCAATCTCCAAATGATCCTTTTCAAATTCCGTTTGCGAGTAGTTGTAGCTTAATTTTAATAAAACTAATTTAAAATAAAAAATAAGTAGTAAGGTATAAAAGTACTCACTGTACATTTGTCGTGTAATTTCCTCACTCATTTGCCCTTGTTCTTTTGTAAGGCAACTAAAGTGATGGTCAGTCACAATATAGTATGTGTTTGGTGCCCAGCGATCATAAATATGTTTTTCATAAAATCGTTCAACTTAATCTGGATTTGTTGTGCCAATGTATAAACTACCATCCGCTTGGTAACCATTTAACTGATTTATCCGATATAAATCCATTTTTGATATTTCTTTTTCCTCAGCACTTTGTATATAACTTACTACATACATGCGCTCATCCTTATAAAAAGGTAGACTGCCACCATAACTCTTCAAATCAGGTGTTTCTTGATCAATATAATCGTTAAAACTATAGAGAAGTTTCTCTGAAATAAAATCATTCACTTGATCAAAATCCTGATCTTCATAGATGAGTTTTATCTCCTTCTCCTTATCACCGCTTGGTACAAGATAGCTAAACAAGTCACCAAAGTACCCGATATCATTATTCGTAAGACCTGTGGGTAAGGTTATCCGAATATTTAACAGCCCAATATGAAAAGGGCAAAGTATCACATCAATGGATTCAATAGTAAAATCTATTTCAAGATGTTTCGATTGAAAGCTACATTTCTTTTTCATTACTTTTGAAAATCTTCGCAAACTCTTTTTCTTATCTGATGACGCAGGAAATAATATAGGTTCTATATTCGGCATGAAATATGTCTCTAAATTTTTATGATTGATCTTTGTACCACCATAAAATTTGTCATTCAATGAATCATCCGTGATATCAAAAAAAGTGAATTCGTTTGCTAGTAGTTCATCTGCTAAAGATTCGACTTTCCTTTGTTTAAGTAAAAACGGATAGAGGAATTGTTGCTTGGCTTCGTTTACTTGAAATGTGTGGTTATGGTCATTCCTGTCTTCCATCTTAATACCTCCAGGTAAAAAAATACCACCTTTTTATCGTATCTAAGCAATTCCCGAAAAATGTAAAAACAAACTTGGAAGTAAAAACCATTCCACAAATTAAGGAATGGTAGTAAATAGTCTATGTTCTTTTATAAAATATCAATAACTTTCTTTACATCCTCTGCTGAGAAATCTAATTGCCTCTTTTCTTCATCTGTTAACGGTAATTCAATTACACTTTCGATACCTTTACCACCTAAAATTGTAGGTACCCCTAGATAAATATTTTGGTATCCATATTCTCCTTCTAAATAAGCAATGGCCGGTAGAATTCTTCGCTCATCTTTGACAATTGCTTCTGCCATTTCCACAAGAGAAGCAGCAGGAGCATAATAAGCACTTCCATTACCAAGAAGATTCACAATTTCTCCTCCACCTTTTCGTGTTCGGTCAACAATGGCATCAATTTTATTTTGTGGTAATAAATTTTGAACTGGTATGCCACCTACACTCGAGTAACGAATCAAGGGCACCATTGTATCTCCGTGACCACCCAGAACAAAACCATTTACATCTTCCATCGCAATGTTTAATTCCTCTGCAATAAATGTTCGAAATCTCGCAGTATCTAAAACACCTGATTGACCTATTACGCGATTTTTAGGAAAGCCTGTTGCTTTAAAACAGGTATATGTCATCGCGTCAACTGGGTTACTTAAAACAAGAATATAACTATTAGGTGCATATTGAACAATTTTTTTGGAGACATCCTTCATAATCTTAGCATTTGTTTTCACTAAATCGCTACGACTCATTCCAGGTTTTCTAGCAATTCCTGCTGTGATAATAACCATATCGGCATCTTTAATATCCTCATAATTGGACGTTCCTTTAATCGATACATTGAACTTCTCTACTGGGCCAGCTTCTAGCATATCCAAAGCTTTTCCTTTTGTTGGATTAGTTTGCTCCGGTATATCAACCAAAACGACATCTCCCAATTCTTTTTGGGCAAGCAAAAATGCTGTTGTCGCGCCAGTAAAGCCAGCGCCTATTACTGCGAACTTCTTTCTTTTGAAAGCTGTCATTAAGTTACCTCCATTTTTTGAAAATAAATAGGATAGTAGATTCACTTAGCATCTCCACTATCCTATTATAGATTTAAGGTAAAATTCTTCCCAATTCACTATGAGGCCGAGGAATGACATGAACGGAAACAAGTTCACCAACTCTACTTGCAGCCTCACTTCCAGCATCTGTTGCTGCCTTCACAGCGCCTACGTCACCACTAACCATAACTGTAACAAGCCCAGCACCAATTTGTTCCTTACCAATTAAATTTACATTTGCAGCTTTAACCATTGCATCTGCTGCTTCGATTGCACCGACGAGACCTTTTGTTTCAACCATACCTAGTGCACCATTCACATTCGCCATTTAAATTCCTCCTTCATTATAAATTTTGATATTCTCTTAGGACTTGCTTTACTAAAAGTTCTATTTTTTCTTCATCAATTTTTTGTCCCTTATCGGATGCCGAATTAACAAAAGCTTCTTTTACGCGGTTGTTTAATGACCCGGTGTTTCCTTTACTAGTTCCAGGTTGTGGAATTTCTACATCTTTTATTCCATAAGCAACTCTTTTTGTATTAATAAGATGTTTTGCAGTAATGTTATCGGAACTAATATTTCCACCATAAGCCCCACAGCCTAATGTCATAGATGGCAAAAGAGCTGTCGTAGACCCAACTGCTCCTATAGAAGAGAGTGTGTTGACTAAAACACGTGAGACAGGCATCTTTCTACTAAACTCCATAACAATGTCATCATTTTTAGAATGTATGGCGAAACTATGACCTCTGCCACCAAGATTTAGTAATTCTAAACATCTCGCCTGCGCTTCATCCGAACTATTTGCAGTATAGAACCCAAAGATTGGCGCTAACTTTTCCAGAGAAAAAGGAACTTCTTTCCCAACTAGATCTTCTTCTGCAATTAAAACTCTAGTACCTGCAGGAACACGCACACCCGCCATTTCAGCGATCCTCACAGCTGGCTTTCCTACAATAGCTGGATTTAATTTTCCATTCCCTGGAGATATAATACCTGCTACCTTACTTTTTTCATCCTCATTTAAAAAATAGGATCCATTCTTTTTAAGTTCTTGAATAACCATATTTTTAATACTCTTGTCCACAACTATTGATTGTTCCGTTGCACAAATGGTACCGTTATCAAAGGATTTACTATCAATAATCATCTTTGCAGTTTTTTTAATGTCGGCTGTTTTCTCGATATATACAGGAACATTTCCTGGTCCAACTCCATACGCAGGTTTCCCTGAACTATAGGCTGCACGAACAAGTCCACCGCCTCCAGTAGATAAGATTAAATGAATATCGCGGTGCCTCATCAATTGGTTCGTCGCTTCCATGCTTGGTTCTGAAATCCAACCAATTAAACCTTTTGGTGCTCCTGCTTTAATCGCTGCTTCATTACAAATCTTTAATGTTTCAACCGTGCAACGTTTTGCTCTTGGATGTGGACTAACAACAATAGCATTTCCTGCTTTCAGAGCAATCAGTGTTTTATACATTGCTGTTGATGTTGGATTTGTAGTTGGTATAATAGCTGCGATTGTACCAAATGGATAAGCAATTTCTCTTAATTTATTTGCAGGATCATCATAGATTAATCCAACTGTTTTCTCATCCTTAATCGAATGATAAACGTCCATAGAACCAACTTCGTTTTTTAACACCTTATGCTCCACAACGCCCATTTCCGTTTCTTCTACTGCCATTTTGGCAAGCTCATATGATTTTTCATAAGCTGCTCTAGCAATTGCCTCGACGATAGAATCAATTTTTTCCTGAGAAAAGTTCATAAATTCTTGTTGTGCATGCTTTGCACTTTCTACGGCATCTCTCATTTCTTGAAGGGAAAGTAGGTCTTTATCTATATTCAAATTCAGCTGCTCCTTTCTCTATATGCTCTTGTTGATCTATCTATATGGAGAAAATGAAATAATCTCGTTATTTATTTGCATGTTACTCCCATTTGTACCCTTCATGACGATTGGTTTAGGTAGTGGGGTTTCATGATGCCATATTTTAACGGAATTTTTTTCTGTCACAGGATTTTTTTCTTGCATTTCTGTGAGAACTTCCATTACTAATTTAGTTACTTTATCCACCATTTCCTTATCCATTCATCCACCTCCGAACATCTTTAAGTGGGGGTTTTATGATTTACATTTCATGAAAGAAAATATGTTCCGAATCTGCAGTTTCCACATACTCTTTCATTTCCTGCATCGAATTCATTTTTACAAGTTCTATAATTTCTTTTATCCCTTGGCCTGTATAAGCAGACGCAATAACAATTGGGCCTTTAACAAGTGCCTTTTTTAAAATTTGAATAGCAATCTCTGCATCTGCATCTTGGTGGTCTACCTTAGATATCACACCTATCACTAGTTTATTGATACCGGAACTAAAGCCAGGTGCAAAAATTGTTTTTTTATTTGTTGCATCTTGTAAAAATAATACATGGGTAATTTCCATTGAAGTTGCCATGAGATTACGATAATGCAATGGATTTTCCGTATATTCACCGGGCGTATCAACAATCCAATCATCATAGGTTAAGGATTGGGTTTTTAACTTTTTAGGTTTTTTTTCTCGTTTTAATAAGGCATCTGTTAAGGTCGTCTTACCAGCATCAATTCCACCAATTAACATCACTCGATTCTTCATTTTCTACACCCCGTTTCCTAAGACTTTGTCATTTCCGATGGGGTAAAAGAAAGAACATCTCGTAAAAATTGATTAATTTCATATAGAGCCGTTTCGACTTCAGACACACTTCCTACGAGCACGAGACTACCTGTAAATCGATCAAGAAAACCGATTGACACATTAGCTGCTTTTGTAGCTCTATCTCCTGCAATAATTACGGTTTCACTAGGAGTTAATGTTAGAATCCCAAGGGCACCAGACTGTTGAATACCTAATTTTTCAAACATATCAGCATCTGGGTTTGCGATTAAATGACTTAAGGTGACTTGTTTTCCTGGAACGAACTCTTGTATAAACCGCTGCTTTTCTTTTTCTTCTCCCATATACAACTCCCTACTTTCATTTCTACAGAATGGATTACTTTGAAGTAAAATTTTCTACTCGACTTCCTTTTGAAAACTTTTATTGTGTTGAGGAAATATCTACTTCAACCTTTTCAATTGGTTTATCTTTTTCGTTCTTACCTAGCATCATATTGGCTATAATTACTGCAACGAATATGGCAAAAACTCCACCAGCAAGTTTCCCAGCAATCATCGGGAAAATCATATCCCTAGCTACACCTGCAGCAAACCCAAGGTGGTCTCCAAGTACAAAGGCGGCTGGGACAGAGAATGCCACATTAATAATTTTTCCGCGATTATCCATATCCTTCATAAGATTAAACATGGCAATATTGTTTGCTAGCGTTGCTACCATTCCAGCTGCAGCTACGTCATTCATCCCTAATAATTTCCCTACTCGCATGAGTGGTTTCTTGAATACACGAGTGATTACTTCTACCATGACAAAGGCACCAGCTAATACAATAGCGATACTACCTACTATTTGAATACCTTCCTCAAGAGAACCTATTCCAGGAATGACAGTAATTCCTGTTAAAACATCAATGATTCCGATGGCGAGACCCAAAGTTGCTACAACGACAACTCCATATCCAAAGATCGTAAAGCCTTTAATCATCTTGGTAGGGATTTTCCAGAGTCCTAAAATAATGAGACCTGCTAGAATAAAGATCGGAATTAGGTTCGTAATAACCATCATGAAAGAATAGCCAGCAACTAACCCACCAACAATTCCCCCAATTGGAATTGCAATAAAACCAGCTAACATTCCTGTAGCTAGATAGCTTTGGTCTTCTTTCTTAATAATTCCTAGTGATACTGGAATAGAGAATACGACCGTAGCCCCCATCATTGATCCCAAGATAATCCCTGAGAACATAGCTGCATCCTCAGTGATCGCCATTTCCTGAGCAAGCTGCAAACCACCCATATCTATTGCTAAGAGACTACCTGCGAACATAGCAGGGTCAGCACCTAGTGTGGTAAACACAGGAACAACAATTGGGCTTAGAACAGTTGCAAGCACTGGAGCCATTACAATGATTCCGACCATCGCAAGGGCAAGTGCTCCCATTGCCATTAAACCTTCATCGAATTTTTCACCAAGACCTAATTTATTTTTAAATACTTTATCAATTGCTCCAATAACCATGAATATTACCATTAAATATATTACAATTTCATTTATCCCCATTACTCATCCTCCTTTTAAATGGCGGAAAGACGGTTCAACCCTCTGAAATATCGATGGAATCGACAACCCCTACAATCACAGAGTCAATTGGAATTCGCTCTTTCCCAAAAGCTGATCTTGCACTACTACCCTTTGTCACTAATACGGTGTCACCGACTCCAGCACTTGTTAAATCAGCAGCGACAAAAGTAGAGCTTAAATCTTTCGCATATTTTGGCTTCACGATAAGTAGCTTCAATCCATTTAATTGTTCATCTTTTCTTGTTGCCCATACAGATCCAATAACATCTCCTATAATCATGCTTCATTCTCCTCGCTTCTGTGAATTTGTAATTTATGCATTCGTATATAGTCTTTAGCAAGCGGGGTAATAATACTTGATGCTGGAATCTGTATCCTTGTTATCTTCTTAAGATATACTTTTTGTAAATCATTTTCAGAAATTAATTTTTTATTTAGCGTAGCTGTTTCGTCCGTTGGCTTTTCACTCTCATTATTCGTTGAATTAACTTTTGATTCTTTTGTTGTAACCTGTTGTGATTCTGTTGTTTTCTTAATAATTTTTCCTAAAAATCCTTTTTGATAGCCGCACGCATTCGCTTCATCAAAGTCAATATGCATAAAGGTTCGATAATTTTCATGGATACGTATGACAACATTATCAAAAATGAGAGGTCGTGCGCCCACAATCTTTACTTGTACAATTTCACGATTTTTTACCTGCAATTTTTCAGCATCATCTGGTGAGACATGTATATGTCTTTTCGCCACAATCAGTCCTTGCTCAAGGTCTAAGCTCTTATTTCCGTGGGTGAGAGTAACTGGTGGTGTATCTTCAATGTCTCCACTCTCTCTTACAGGTACTTTCACACCCAGCGTTACGGCATCAGTAAGCGATACTTCTACTTGCGATTCCTTCCGTTCGGGCCCAAGAATAACTACATTTTCAAATTTACCTCTCGGCCCTTTTACAGTGATTCTTTCTTGACATGCAAATTGTCCTGGCTGTGACAATTCTTTTGCTGGTGTGAGTTGATAACCCTTACCAAAAAGATAATCAATTGCTTCACGATTTAAATGAACATGCCTCCCTGATGCTTCTACTTCAACTAATGATTCCTCAAGCATCACTTTTTTCACTTTTTTTATAATTGTTTCTGTCAGAAGTTGATTCATTGCCTCCCTCCTTTTCCTTCGCGTAATCACCCGCTTTTACTTTGTACATCATGACATGGCAAAGAGAGGACAAACGATTCAATGCTAGTAATATATCGGTACGTTCGAGACTACCATCTTCCGTTATAAAAGCTTCATAGGCTGTAATCTCTATTTCACGAATTTTCGTCCGTAGTACGTTTAATAGAACTACTTCTATTCCCATTTTATAATCTGGCAAGGGAAGTTTTACAGAAAAATAATCTTCCGGACAAATGCCCATTTTATGAATTTCTTTTTCATTCAAATTGAGAAGTTGAAATTCTCCTAAAGATTTTTCAGTTACTTCAACTTCAAGAAGCTTCATGACAAAGGTCAATACCTCTTGCAAATCTTCTACTAACCTGTAGGAATTTTTCTCTGCTAGCTGAAATTGAAATTCTATTATTTTCGCTTGTAAAGAATCTAGCTGGCCTCTTAAAACAATTCGACGGTGGTTTTTCGGAACAAGTAAGTTGGAAGTGAGAGTTGTCATATGCTCTGGTTTTCCTTCCAAAAAACCACCATTTAATAGTTGGTAGCTTGTTATACTTTCTGTTGCTTCCTCTTTAGGCTCTGGAGTAAATATCTTATTTTTAGTTGTATCACCTTTTGCTTGTTTTTCATCATTTACAAATTCAATAGTTATCTTTCGGTCTTGAAGATAACTTTTTGCTGCCGGTGTTACAATTGTCCCTTTTGGAAGTTCAATAATGGATTCTTTAATTTTCTTCGATATGAAAAGGCTTCTTAATGTACTTTCAGTCAGTACAGCCATAGCATCCCTTCCTTTAGCTTCCTTTGTTGAAGGTGCTCAAATTTAAAAAAAGCATCTTCACAAAGGAAAAGCAATTCACCCATTTAAAATGATCTACTCAGTGGTTTCTTCTTTTTTAGGTAAAATTGCTGCGACTTCTCCATGTGGACGTGGAATCACATGTACAGAAATCAATTCTCCTACACGATCAGCAGCTGCTGCACCTGCATCAGTCGCCGCTTTTACAGCACCAACATCTCCACTAACCAGTACTGTTACGAGTCCTGCACCAATCTGTTCCTTACCTATTAAAGTTACATTTGCTGCTTTTACCATTGCATCGGCAGCTTCAATTGCTCCTACCAATCCTTTTGTCTCAACCATTCCAAGTGCATTTGTATTTTGCATCTTTAATTCCTCCTCGATTTTTTAAATCCTATTTGCTAATGTCTAACTGTTATTGCTTTCTAGCTTTTCATGTGCTAATAAACTTTCAATCAAATCTAGTTTTTTGGCATATTTTATACTCTTAATATCATCCGTCATTACTTTTCTTTTTCTTACAAGCTTTCGCAATTCTGCAACTGTCATTTTCTGAAGAGCCTCACGATTAATAACGTATTCCTGAATGTTAGGTGCAGGATTCTCTTCAGTTGGATCATTTACTACTAACTTCTTCGTTATCTGAGCTAATTTAATGTCCGAATTTTTGTTAGTTGAAAGCTTTTGAGTTGCTGTGTTCTCTGTTCTTCTCCTTAAGAGCTTTTGTGTTTCTTTAGCAGTTCTTGGAATCACATGACTGGAAACCAGAGCTCCAAACTCTTCTACTGCATCTGTACCTGCTTCAACTGCTGCTTTTACTGCAGCCACATCACCTACGAGCTGGACTGTAACATACCCACCTTTTATAATTTCCATATCAATTAATTCGACATCAGCGGTTTTTAGAGCTATATCTGCTGCTACAACAGAAGCTAGATAACTCTTATTTTCTATCAAACCTAATGCATTCATAAGCTACACCTAATATCCCTTTGGATTATCAGCAACTTGATTGACTGCATCGGCGAATGCGTCACAGGCAGCCTGGCACGCTGATTGACTTCCCGTTAAAAGAGCACCTCCATAGTTTGTCTCAGAGGGTGGGCCATAGAAAGTAGCAAGCCTTACATTTGCTGCCTTTAAAGCTGCATCTAACGCATACATCGCTTCAAGAGGTGGAGCAATGAGGTAAGCGATTGCTTCTCCTTCTTGGATATTTGCTTCTTTTGATAGGAACGTTCCTGTACGTGATACTAAATGGGCAAAATAATTGATAGAACCATCTTCATTTGCACTAACAAAGTAAGCATCATTTTCTATATAGCTAATGGCAGCATCTAATCCACTTTTTACTTCTTCAGGATTATTACCAGCTAAAATCCCAATTACTTCACCTGTTAGCTTTGTAGTAGCATTATCCGCTCCTGCATACATAGATTGTGCATATATTACTTCTACATCAGCTTTCTTTGTTGCTTCATCCAGTGCTGTATAAACGACATCATCAACATCACCTGTTAAAATGCCTAAACTTCTTTGATTCGGTCCAAGTTTAAGCTGTTCTGCCATATCTGGACTAACATTCGAAATTAATTTTGTACCAAGTACTTGACCATAAATTCGATCGTCTCTCAACATTCTTCCTCCTTTCACCTTCAACTATTAGGCTTTGTTTAAATCTAGACCCGAGGCTTTCTTATCTAGCATTCTCTTAATCATCTCAGCGATATGTGCTCCAGCTTCTACAGGTGGGGTTCCGCCTTCATGAATATTCGAGATAACAGAACGTCTGGCTTCAGGCATATCAACAGTTGGTCGATACGCAATATAAGCACTCATAGATTCAGCAGTTACAAGCCCTGGTCTTTCTCCAACCAGCAGACAAACAACATCAGCATTAGTTACTTCACCAACCACATCCATCGCAGGTACTCGACAATGCTTAACGAAAATTTCATTGCTTGTTTCAATTCCGTATACTTGTAATCCTTGTTTAATTGCTGGAAGTGTATCTTCTAGATTTGCTTCAATCGCAGCAGAACTTAAACCGTCTCCAACCATAATCTGTACCTTTGGTGACCCAGCGTACTTTTTAATCTTTTCCTTCTCTTCTTCGGAAAATTGTCTACCTAAATCAGGCCGTGTAATATATTCATCCTTATCCTGACACACAGTTGCTGTAGAAAAAAGATTATTTCTAGCAACAAAATCTTCATCAACATAGGAGAATACAGCATCCTGTGCAGCTGCATGATCTGCCTTAAAACGCAGAGATGTGGATGTTAAATATCGAGCACCTGCACGCCAAACACCTAGTCTTGCAGGAGTTTTTAATTTCATTTCCATATAACCATCCTTATCAAACGGTTCTGGTACAAGCAGTTCTTTTCTAATTTCTACTTCGGAAATATCCGGAAGCTGTTTGTCTAGTACAGCTGTTGAACTAGAACTGACATTATTGCTATTTGTTAGGCTAGCTGCCTGTGAGTCATTTCCGTTAACGATGTCATGTAGAATATTTTCAATAAGCGATTTTAATTCTTTTTCGTTTACCATACCTTCTCCTCCTTACACTAAAAATACGGAAGCATCTCCTGCTTTTTTAGAGAGCTTACGGTTTTTATCTAAAATATCCATCTCCAATAACCATTCATCAAACTCTTTGATTGCTGTTAAATTGGATAGTTCACGCAATGCTTGTGCTTCGTGATAACCTAAGCTTTGATAGTTAAGCATGACATCATCTGCATGCGGTACTGTGATTAGGAAATTAACCCCTGCCTGTGTTAATAGAATAGCGAGATTTTCCATATCATCTTGATCCGCTTTCATATGGTTTGTATAGCAAACATCAACCCCCATTGAAATGCCTGTTAATTTCCCCATAAAATGATCTTCAAGGCCTGCACGGATAACTTGCTTCGAGTCATAAAGGTATTCAGGTCCAATAAAGCCAACTACTGTATTTACTAAAAACGGTTCATATTTTTTAGCAAAACCATAACATCTTGCTTCAAGTGTCAATTGATCTACTCCATGATGGGCATTCGAGGATAATTCTGCACCCTGACCAGTTTCAAAATACATTACATTCGGTCCAGCAGATGTTCCTTCTTTTAGAACAAGGTCCCTTGCTTCAGCAATTAAATCAGCAGTTATCCCAAAGTCTGTATTTCCTTTTTCAGATCCTGCAATCGATTGAAAAATTAAGTCAGCCGGTGCACCTTGCCTAATTGCTTCCATTTGGGTTGTCACGTGTGCTAATACACTTGTTTGAGTAGGAATCTTGAATTTATTCTTTACCTCTTCTAACTTATGAAACATTCGACTTACACTCTCTAAAGTGTCGTCTACTGGGTTCAAACCAATTACTGCATCCCCAGCCCCATAAGATAGGCCTTCAAGAATAGAAGCAACGATTCCCTCTTCATTATCAGTCGGATGGTTTGGCTGAAGGCGCGTCGACAACGTTCCTGGTAGACCAATAGTTGTATTACAATGTGCAGTAACAATAATTTTTTGTGCCCCTAAAACTAAATCTAAATTGGACATGAGCTTTGTAACTGCTGCCACCATTTCTGCAGTGAGTCCTCGAGATAATCTTCTAATATCATTACCTGTTGTATCTGAATCAAGGATTTTCTCCCTTAATTCTTCCACCGTCCAAGTTTTAATTTCACCATAAATCTTTTCGTTCACATTGTCTTGAATCACTCGTGTAACCTCATCTTCATCGTACGGAATTGCAGGATGGTTACGTAAGTCTTCTAATGTTAATTTCGATAAAACTACTTTTGCTGCAACGCGCTCTTCGGCAGACTCAGCAGCAATTCCAGCCATAATATCTCCTGATTTCTCTTCATTTGCTTTTGCCATTACTTCATTTACAGTTTTAAATTGATATGTTCTTCCAAATAAGGTTGTACTTAATATCACGATAATCCTCCTCTCAATCTTTAAGCGTTCTTCTTCTCAAACAAATGAGTTTAAATTTTTCCCATCTCTTTTAAAGCATTCCTCAAACGCCTTCCCCCCTTCAAAGATCTGAAAAGCTTTTTAGCGAAATACTAATGTCTTAATAACTACAGGAAGAACACTTCCGCTTGCCACTGGATGTCCAATATCGATAAAGTCACCGTCGTCAACAATAACACTGTCAATACAGATGAGTTCTTGCTTCAGTCCAAGCTTTGTAAATAGGGTCTGGCCGACTACTTTGGCGATATCATGGTCAATAATAATAATTAGAGGTAAACCAAGTTCAATGTATTCGTCCATTCCATTTATTATTTCACTGGCAAAATCCGTAATTTCTTTAAATGTTTTATAACGCTTTCCTGTAAAGGAAATTGCCACCGTTTGCTTGTCTTCTTCCACTTCGAACCAACTCAGCTTTTCTTTTAAATTTTGATCAAATTTACCTTCTGTATTGATTTCTTCATCGTGGATTTTAATAACAGGTATATTTTTCAAAGGGAAAATGTTTTCTGAATACATAATGGTACTGCCACTAATTTCCGTCGTATGAGATCCAGCACCGACTACTGTTGCCCTAATAAGTTCTTCGGGTTCATAAAGAATAAATCGCTCTGCCAAGGTTGAATTTCGTATCGCTTCACCGAGCATTAAACCGATATCACCATATTTAAAAACATCTTCATCTACAGTTTTATAGATAGCTTCAGCAACTCCACCAGTAAATGAAAGATGAGTGAGCTTATCTGTTTCTGTAATGTTTTTATGTGTAGTAATCTTTTTCAGTTGAGCGCTTTCCATTTTCGCCCCAATACTTTCTTCAAGAAGCTCTGCCATGCGGTTAACAATAGGTTTAAGATTTTCTTTTGTTGCTATTTGGCCAATTGAAATACCATAACCTTCAGCTGCGATTAGATCTTTTATCTTTTCAGAAATATACTCTATTTTTTTGGTTTCTTTATTTACCTTAATTAACCTACCACCGATATCTAAGCAGCCAGTATCTATCACATGACCACGTTGGATTACTGCTAGATTAGTCGTACCTCCTCCAATATCTAAATTCACAATCTTTAAAGAATGTTCTTTTGAAAAAGAGTGTACCCCTGCACCTTTAGCTGCAATGATACTTTCGAGGTCAGGACCTGCAGTTGCAACTACAAAATCTCCTGCGAAACCACTTAAACCTTGTAAAACTTCTTCAGCATTTTCCTTTCTGGCAGTTTCTCCTGTAATAATTACAGCACCAGTTTGAATTTTGTCTTTAGCAATATTGGCTTTTCTATATTCTCTTTCAACAAATTCCTGGATCAGCTGTTGATTCACTTTGCTTTGTTCGATTAGTGGTGTTGTAATAATCTCACTTTTGTATATAACCTCTTTGCTTGTTATTGTAATTCTCGGTACATTGAAAGCTGAAGCTGTATTCTCAATTGTTAAAACGGAGAAAATGAGCTGTGTTGTTGATGTGCCGATATCAATGCCAACACTTAACATTTTTTCTGCCAAAAATATCCCCTCCAATCTGTTTAAATGTAATAGTAGAAATAAAAAAGAAAGCAAAAAAGCTTAAGGTAAAAAAATGCACACAAACATACTGTTCATTTTTACCTTAAGCTTCATTGCTTTCGGATAAGCTTTTACTTCACTGTAAAAGCATTATTTAAATCGGAAAGTAATTTCCATTCCTTGTTTCTTCCTATTAAATTGTATTTTTCCTTTTAACTTATCTTTTACATAGCTCTTAATAATAAATAATCCTAAACTATTACCTTCAACTTTATCAACCAAAAAACCTATTCCGTTATCCTTGACTGTAATAACTACATCAGAGCCTTCTTTAACTAATTTCACATTAATTTCACCAGATGCTTGGTGAGGAAAAGCATGGGTGTAACTATTTTGAACGAGCTCATTCACAATCAGTGAAACGGAGGTTGCTACTTCACTAAGAACAATGATTGATTCTTCCACATCGATTGTCAGCTTGACATTATCTAATAAAGAATAGCTTCGATGGATATTATTAATTATGAACTTCAGTACTTCACTGAGTTCTACTTTATCACCAAGCTGCCTTGCTAAAATATCATGCGTCGCAGCAATAGATAAAACACGGTTCGTATTATCAGTTAAAATATGTTTTGCTTCTAAACTAGTAGTTCTTCTCTTCTCCATTCGGAAAAGTGAAGCCATTGTCTGCAGATTATTTTTAATTCGATGATGTGTTTCCCTAATTGCCTCGGTTTTAGAAATAATTTCTGCTTCTTTATTTTTTAGCTGGGTTATATCCCTTAAAATAATGGCGAATTTCAACTTATCATCCCGAAGCGGTACACTTTTCATCATATAAAATTTATTATCAAGTTGTATCTCAGAAACGAAATCCTCTTTATCCTTGAGTGCCAACTTTTGATAGTGAACCTGATCTCCAAAAATATCGTTATAGTATACATTCTCGTTAGAAATATTATTCGAGAAGCTGTCTGCCATATCATTTTGAAAAATTAATTTGCCTGTTGCATCAAAGAAGTATATGGCATCATCAATATAATTATTCAGTCTTGCTGCCATCGTCATATAATCATTTTCGGCGTCTTCCGTTTCCCCAGTTTCCTCATGAAAAGCAGTTTCCATTATGTAGGTTCCTAAGACTTTCTCGCCATCTGTAATTGCATGGATATTTTGCCTTATAAATACATTTTCCTGAGTAAATGCTTTATAGCCTTTCAACGAACCTCCAAAACGAGAAACACGCCAAACTCCTGGTTCATTCATTTTCAAAGCAGGCTGTCCAACAGGAGAATTTTTATATAAGGATTCTTTTGTCACAGGGAAAACATGAAAAACAACGAGAGAAGACGTACTGTTTTTGAGTGGCACGTCAATAAAAATATCGCAATCGAATATCTCCGCCAGCTCTTCTAGTGCTTGCGCTTTTTTAACAATAAGTCCTACTTCATATTCGGTTAATTCCGTATGCTTGCTACAAAGCTCGACGATTTTTGATTTCTCAGTCGTAAACAAGTGTAATCGTCCTCGCAATCTCACCCATTGATGTACGACCATCCATGCTCATTTTTCTTAGAAGTTGGTAAGCATCATCCTCATTGATCTTTCTCTCTTGCATGATTAGACCTTTTGCGATATCAATTACCTTCCTGTCCTCAAGTTTCTTTGAGACTTTGTCGACTTGTTTTTCGAGGGCACGAATTTCCCCTGCTCTTGAAATACACATTTCAACAGTCGGGATAAACGATTTTTCATCAAGTGGTTTCACTAAATAGCCTACTGCCCCTAATTCCTTTGCTTTCGTTACGTATTCTTCATCATAAAAGGCTGTTAATAATAAAATTCCACCTGCAAGGTTATCATGCATAATCTTTTTACTAGCCTTAAGTCCGTCTAGTACTGGCATTTTAATATCCATAATGACTAAATCAGGAGTTTCTTTCCTACATACATCAATTGCTGCGAAACCATCTGAGGCCTGGCCAACTACATTGTAGCCTGATTCCTCTAATAGTTCTTGTAAGTCCATTTTTGTAATAGGTTCATCATCGACTATCACAATTCTATTCCCCATACTCTCTCTCCTTTACTAACATCGTTTTACAAAAAATTCGTTAAGTAAAACTAGATGTAAGATTTAATCAAGAAAAAACATAAAAAGGCCATGAAAAAAGAAATGCATCTTTTTCCAAAGCCCCCTTGCTTTAGAGTGAATTATTGTAATAAATCTGAATTAACACACCTTTGTGTTATTAAAAACTATTATATATGTGAAAGCGCATTCTCGCAAGTATAAAATTCAATTTTAATTATTCAACCTAAAAATAATGGTATGTTTGTTCATTATTAGTTTTTCTTTAAAGGAGTTGTTTTAAAATTGACTTTATATCTGTCGATTTAGGTTCGACAGGATTTGTTACCGTACAACTATCTTTTAGTGCTACTTCAGATATTTCTTCTATTGTTTCATGCGAATTGTCGATACTAAAACTTTTAAAGTCTTTTGGCATGTCTAGATTTGAACGTAACTTTTCAATCTGTTTGATAAGGCTTTTCGTTGCAATAGCAGGATTAGATGCTGATAAATCTAACAGCTTTGCGAGTTCTGAATATTTCTTAGCTACTTCATTCAGGTTCTTTGTTTGGAAACCATCTAGTCCAGCATTGAACGCGATCACTTTTGGCAATAAAATTGCATTTAATCTACCGTGCGGAATATGAAACTTAGCACCACAAGCATGGGCAATGCTATGGTTAATTCCTAGACCTGCTGTATTAAAAGCTATTCCAGCCATTGTGGAAGCATGATGAACTTTTTCTCTAGCCCGAATATTGTCGCCATCACTATAAGCTATAGGTAGATAAGCAAATAATAATCGAACTGCCTTTTCTACAAGTGCATCCGAAAAGTCATTAGCATTCGTTGCAACATACGCCTCCAATGAATGTGTCAGTGCATCCATACCTGTATCTGCGGTAATTGTAGCTGGCATTGTTCTTACAAGGTTCGGATCTAAAATGGCAATATCAGGAATTAACGAATCGTCTACAAGGGGATATTTTATCCCTTTACTATTATCTGTAATAATTGAAAAGGAAGTCACCTCTGATCCAGTTCCACTTGTCGTCGGAATTGCTATTAATGGAAGGTTTTCTATCTGAAAAATTCTTCCTGCAAATTCTTTAATCGCTTTAGCTGCATCAATAGCTGATCCTCCCCCGATCGTAAGAATAAGATTTGGCTCATATTTATATAACTCACTAACTCCCGAAACAACATTTTCAATTGGTGGATCTGGAATAACATCACTAAATAGAAATGATTTGTTTCTTCCTGTTTTTAGTTTTTCTTCCACTCCCTTCATTAAGTCCGAGTCAATTAAAAATGGGTCAGCGACAATAAAAATACGTTTATTTTCTATCTTGGTTAAATAATTTAAAGCATCTTTACCAGAATATATTTCCGTCCGTAGTGAAATTTTATTCATACGATAGAACATCCTCTCTTAAAAATAAAAAAAGAGCTTCGCAGAAAAATAAACCTCTGCAAAGCTCCATCGCTTTAATTATAAATACACGTCGTTGTGTATCGTTATTATACTATTGCATAAATTTAAATGCAAGCCTATCATTTACCCTTTTACTAGAGATAAAAAAGAGACAGAACAATGTCGTCCTGTCTTTAACAATTTTATAGCTTTTCATTAATAAAATATGAAAGCTGTTTCATCTTCGGAACAATTTCATATTTATTTAAGCTAAGTTTTATTGCACTAGCTACACCCTTGTAACTAGTGTTAACTTATAAAGGTTACAGCATTGTAACCAAATAAATGATGTTGTATGCTTTGAGACAAGTATAAGTAGTCTCGTGAATACTTCATTAATTTTATGCTTCATTTTAACTATACATACAAAATTAAAAGCTCTCACCCACAGATTCGGATGAGAGCATAGTCATAGATTCAATAATACACACTTGCAGAATTTATCTATGTATCCCCTTTTCCTAGAAGGTTGATTACATTCTACTTTGGCAAGTCTCCTGACTTATGGGTTGTTGCTGAATTCCGCCTTCCCAGAAAAACCAGTGGCATTTGGAATGTATCCCCATTTACAGTGGCCGGACCGTTCAGGATTTTCACCTGATTCCTTTTTCATCAATTACTTCCTATAATTGAACCAAAATATTAATTATTTATTTGTACATTTATTATAACTTAATTTATAGAAATTACAATACTAATTGTCAGCAACGTTTCCATTGTTTTCTATTCTTCAATTATTTTATCAGATGAATAGTAAAACTATTTCTTGAAAGACTACATACTGGAGGTGCAATTATGTCTAATAAACAAAGAACTTCAAAAACAAAAAGAGTTAAATCTAGTGTAAATCCTCAAGGGTATTCAGAAGATGTTGCAGATCAAGAACCAAAATCACAGCTTGAGCAACGGGCTAAGAAGAAAAACACTAAAATATAATTTTTTATAAGAAAATGATGTAAATCAAAAACTCCATCTTCCCATTCAATCCTGAAGATGGAGTTTTTGTTTTTATTTCATCCTACTTCTTCTTTTGATATAATGCATACTAGGTAAGAAATGATGAGGAGTTGGATTGAATGAAGAAAATTACAGTAGATGATTTCGAGCTAAACGAAGAACAAATAAATATGCTTTTAAGCGAATTAAAAAACGACAAGGTAAACACAGCTGATGATTTAGATAAATATTTGAAAGACCATTCTTATATGAAAGACAATAGTTCTAAGTTCCATCTACTCGTTTCAAAATATCCAAAGAAAAGAAACTTCGCTATTCCTTTTGATGAATAGGTGGCGTACGGTTCTATTGCTTATGAAACAGTAGAACCGTCCCCCTGTTTCTTTTTGCTTTCATGCTTTTGGTATAACATGAGGCTTAGGGGTAATTGATTTTGGTTAGTCATTATCGAGTACATGTAGCCTGAGGTTGTGCGGTATCCTTCTTCAACTTTTTCAGCTAAATAGTGTGTTCGTTCATAAAATAGGGATCGAATGAAATCGACTTGCCTTACCACTTTTTGAATTAATGCCTCGTGATTGTCTAAGCGCCCGATGACTTCTTTATGTTTTTCTTCCTGGCTAGCTATTTCTTCCTGTATTTGTTTTTGTAATTCCAGTTGCTGCTCCATCTTTAATTTGAGTTCTTCCGTTCTTGTTTCATGTTTTTCTCCTTGAAGGATTATTGTCTCATAGAAGTCTTTTTTGCTTGCAAGATGAGGAAGTACTTCATTTGTAGCCATTTGGCCTTCTTTTAATTCCCTTAATTGATTAGAAATTTCCACTCCTTTCATTTCCTGTTGTTTATAGCCTCTTTTTAGATAACTAATATTCCCAAGCAATTGATGATTTATTTTTTTCTGTTCCTTTATCATCTCAGCCATATGATTATGCATAAAAATATCTTGATTTGGCGCAATGGGCGCTACATTATTTTTATAAATATCTTTATGCTTTTCTTGGTTTATATATAAACCCATAATTAATTGCACCTTCTTTCTAATGTCCTATCATATTTTATGTTATTTACTTGAAAGGGTACTACTTAATATGGTTTTGAACCATAGCAGATGAACGTAAAAAAGATGCATACTCTGAATGAGCTGCATCTTTTTTTATTAATATTATGCAATTTCAGGATGAGGGCTATGCTCTACTGCTGAAATTGCTCTTTTGTTTTCTTTTATTCATGTACTTTCTGACTATTGGATAAAGAAACGGCCCAAACCTAATGAGTGTTTTGAATAAACGTCCCATCACTTTCACCTCTATAGATGCAAATTTTAGCAAAATGAATGCAGTTGAGCATATCTTCCGAGGAAGACTTACATCGCTACTTCATAGATGCTTGTCTATATATTTCCTAATTACCTATAAAATAAACACAGCAATAAAGAAGTGTCTTTTTAAAAACTATGTAAATTATAAAAAGGCTTGAGTTTTTCCAAAATTACCTATATTATATTAAAAACGTAAAGAAAGAAAAATTAAACAATGGGAGGGAATTATTTTGATCACGTTTTTAGTTGCGATAGGTTTATTAATTACAGCGTATTTCACTTATGGGAAATACATTGAGAAGTTGTTTGGGCCCAATGAAAAGCGGCCAACTCCAGCTTATGCAAATCAAGATGGCATTGACTATGTTCCGATGCACAAACAAAAAAATGCACTTATTCAATTACTGAATATCGCAGGGACTGGTCCAATCTTTGGGCCAATTATGGGTGCTTTATATGGACCTGTCGCATTTTTATGGATCGTTCTGGGAACAATCTTTGCAGGGGCAGTGCATGATTATTTAACGGGAATGATCTCGATAAGAAATCGTGGTGCACATATTCCTGAGCTTGCTGGGAAATTTTTAGGGAAGGTTTCTCGTCATTTAGTTAACATTTTTGCATTACTATTATTATTACTAGTTGGTACTGTATTTGTAACTACACCTGCTTCATTATTACATAATTTAATTGATGGCAGAGTAGCAGTAATTGTAATTGTCTTTATCATATTTGGGTATTACTTCTTGTCTACAATTTTACCTATTGATAAAATTATTGGACGAGTATATCCATTCTTTGGAGCTATATTATTAATTGGTACCGTTGGAGTCGGCGGAAGTTTGTTATTATCTGAATATCAAATCCCTGAATTAACTTTAACAAACATGCATCCTGGTGACTTACCAATTTTACCCATATTATTCTTAACAATTACTTGTGGTGCACTATCTGGATTCCATGCAACACAGTCACCATTAATTTCTAGAACAACAAAAAACGAAAACCAAGGACGCTACATCTTTTACGGGATGATGGTTGCAGAAGGTATTATTGCAATGATTTGGGCAGCTGCAGCAATGAGCATGTTCGATGGTCAAGGATTACAAGGATTAATTAATGAAGGAACAGCTTCTCTAGTCGTAAATGAAGTTTCGATTACTTTATTAGGAGCTGTAGGTGGAACGATTGCTGTACTTGGGGTAGTTGTCTTACCTATAACATCTGGTGATACTGCTTTCCGCGCAGCACGTAATATTATTGCTGATTATTTAAATATTAAACAAAGTAAAGTCTCAAAACGATTAATGCTCGCCATTCCTATGTTCGTTATTTCTTATTGGTTGACGACAATCGACTTTAATATATTGTGGCGATACTTCTCGTTTGCGAATCAAGGAACAGCAGCACTTGCTCTTTGGATTGGTACCATGTATCTCTTTATTAAAAAGAAAAATTACTTCGTTGCACTCGTACCAGCTGTGTTTATTACACATATGATATTCACTTACATTCTCTACGATGGCAACTTAGGATTCGGTCAATCCTATCAATTCTCACATACAGGCGGATTCATAATCACAGTTGTCATCACCGCAATGTTCTTCTGGAAAGGAAACAAAAACAGAAGAGAAAACATCGCCGTCGACATCGAAGTACCATACGACAAAGCCGCCTAGCAATGAAACATGGGGACGGTTCTCCTGTTGCAGTCAGTGCAACAAGAGAACCGTCCCCTTGTTGCACATCTTTTCTATTATTTCTATACACTATAGAAATGGGTTTTTGAGGAGATGGTTAGATGAAGAATTGGCTTCCGAGTTTAAAGACTAGGACACCACAGGAAGGATATGAATTAGCGATTAAGCTTGCGCAGAAAGGTGTGGAATACACCCAACCTTCTGCTGACATTAGAAAGAAATTACGACCAAAGTATTCGAGAGATCCTGATAGTTTAATTTCTATATCGCAAGTAATTGCAATTCATTTTCAAACAGTTGCTGCCGCAAATGACTATTGGCAGAGTAATAAAAAACGTCTTCCCTAGCTTTTAAATTATAGAAAACACCATGAGAAGCACTCGCTTCTCATGGCATTTTAATTTTAACTCAGACACTATCTATGTTAATCAATTAAAATTATATTTCCGTCTGGATCGTCTGATGTTAAGCTTGCAGGTTCTTCACTCATACAGTCCTGTATAGACTTCATTTTGAATTTTCTTTTAGGTATCGTTTTAGCAACATTAGATTGCACCTACTCTAGCTCACTCTGACTAGAAATTTCAATTCCTTGAAGAGCCTGTGTCGCTAGATGGTCTGCTTCACGATTTAATTTACGTGAAACTTCTTTATACGTAGGTTTGATACCTAGCTTGTCTATTTTCGCTTCTATCCGGTCCATCCACTTTATTAGGAATTTTTCATAAGCAGCCCACTCCTCGCTCAGTTGATTAATAACAACTTTCGAGTCACCTACAAAAATTACTGGTATATTCTTTACATCTAATAATTCTAAGGCTTTCAGTGCTAAATGTAGTGCAGCATATTCTGCTTCGTTATTATTTAAAATTCCTTCTACCAATGCATTTTCACGAATTCGATACTTTTTCTGATTCTGTTCATAATAAATTACAAATCCTAACCCGGCTAAATTTCTTTCCGGGTTAAATCCACCATCAAAGTATACTTCAATGTTATGAGGCTCTGTTTTAATTTCCTGCATATATTTTTTTAATTCTTTAGTTGTCCAAGTTACTCCCTGATCATCAATAAAATCCAATTGTTTCATTCGACCAGTTCTCTCAATATCCTCAGCAATAATAAGCGCTTCTCCTGCTTGCATCTCGTTGGAACTGAAACTAGTTGTTATTCCATTCTTCGTTATGTATGTTAATTCAATTCTCACTTGCATATGAAAACCTCCTTTGCTGCTTATCATACAATAAACTTAGCCTGCATGAAATATTTCCCACCCTTCTTTTTAGACAGGTGGGAAACGATAAACATTTCTACATTCCATGATTTGGATTATGATTTTGTCTCGAGTGATTCGCATTTTTCACCTTTTTCGAGCCTTGCAATGGCTCCCCATAAGGCTGAACTGGACTTTGTGGAAGGTCTGGTTTCTTTTGTTGCTTCGGTCCTTTAGGTCTTGGGGTCATGATGTACCTCCTTTCTTATATTAGTATTTTGGCGTTATAGCATGACAAATATCCTAAAGATTTTATTTTGTAATAATATTGTTAAACAAATCACGTTTTAATTTTTCGGAAAAAGGTAGACCTATTTTAAAAGGAGGGAAAACGGTATGGCTAGTTTCTCAGAAAAATATCTAAAAGAAACATTATTTCAAGCAAAAAAACACGGTCTTTCCCCTACGTATATAAGAGAACTAGAATTAAAATATGACGAACAAATCAAAAGATGAATGCAACATGGGGACGGTTCTCGTGTTGCACCCCGAGTGCAACGTGAGAACCGTCCCCATGTTTCAAAAAAGTTTTATTTTATAACGTCTCATCGATTGATGGTCACCTTCAAAAGCTAATTTTTTTGAATGAATGAGTGCGCGGATTCTATACTCAATCCAAGAATCGGATATTGGCAGCTCTGAATTACCAATTACTTCACCAATTACGCGTGTTGCATTTATAAACTCTTGATTTCCTCTTGCATGATGTAGCTTTTTAACACTTTCCAATATAAATGAATCATCTCTTGTCTCTTCTTCATGCACGATTTCTTCATTTCTCCAGGTGCGCACAATGCTACTAGTATTTAGCAACATTTCTCCTTCTTGTTCATACTCAATTCTCTTTTTCTCTAGTATCGGTAAGTTTGAGTGTTCATAAAACTGCAAGAGCTGCTCCGTGCTACATTCACCTGTATGTCGAATATCCACTTTGACTTCCATATGTTTTGTATAATCAGTCATCGCATGAAATGTATTCACAAAACTCAACTCGATATTTTTATCTTTTAATAAATAACAGCTAATTCTTAACCCTATTTGCTCAGCTGCATTTTCAGAAGTCCATATTGTAACTTGCTCACCATCTTCTAGTTTCAATAACTGTTGCAACGAATTTAGATAAATAGTTCTGTTATTATCTAACATTTCACGTCCTACAAGAAAAGAAGACTTTAACCAAGAGAAATATTGATTTACCCCAATTTCCTCATGAATGTTAGCAATTGGCCCCACAGAAAAATCAATAGGAAATTCAATAACTTGATGGTCTTTCTTACGCAAAGCATGTTTCAAACTGCCAGCTGCAGCCGCACCAAAAATAATATGATTCAAAAGTTTACCACCTTTATGTTATGCAACATGAGAACCGTCCCCATGTTGCATCTTTTTTTTATACTCTTCCCACTTAATATACTTTACTGTATATTAGGATAAAGATACAAGGCGGAGGCCGATTATTTTAAAGGGAGATATTAAATGAAGAAAATTATTTTAACGACAGAAAGCGGCGCGGACTTACCAGAAGATTTAGCTTTAAAGTACAATATACAAACTGTTCCTATGCATATTATTATGGATGGCAAGGATCACTTAGATGGGTTCTTACCCGTTCCAGAGATTTTTGATTATCATGATCGCACCAAGAAGATACCTACTACAACTGCTACAAACACACATGAATATCAACATTTCTTCAAGGAAGTAAATGAGAGCTTTCCAGATTGTACGATTATTCATATCGGTTACACGTCAAAAGCTTCTTCTTCCTTTCAAAACGCAGTACAAGCGTCTAAAGAATTTGATAATCTAATTCTGATTGATGCACTCAATGTTACCGGTGGTTTAACTGCAGTTGTGGTGTATGCTGCCACTTTATTAGAAGCCGATCCAACGATATCAGCTGAATCATTAACAGAAAAAATAAAAGCTATTGTTCCTAAATCACGACTTGCTTTTGTTCCTGGAAATTTAGAATTTCTAAAAGCTGGTGGACGTGTAAGTAATTTGGCTTTTATAGGGGGATCTCTTTTAAAATTATTACCTCGCATCGAACTAATTGAAGGTGTGCTCTTGTCGAATAAAAAATATCGTGGAAAAATGAGTGTAGTTGCTGAAAAGCTGTTACGTGATTATTTACAACAATATAATATTAATAAAGATCAACTTTATTTAATCTACTCCGTTGGTCTTGATGAAAAAATTAAAAAGCATATGACCGAAATTGCTAAAGAACATGGTTTTCAAAATATAAAGTGGATGGAAGCTGGAGCTGTTATATCTACACATGCAGGACCAGGTGGATTTGGTGTTGCTGGGATTGAAGAGTGAACAGAGTTAAGTGACACGATTCGATAGTAATATAAGGTTTATTTTCTTTTTAAAATAGGGTATACTTAAATTAGAAGGTAATAGAATAAGAAAAGAGCTCCTCATGCGGATACATGAAGAGCTCTAGCGTGTAATAGCCCTTTAAGGGGGGGCGACTCGCACAAGTAGAAGAAATAACCTACCCATTGCTCGTTTAAGCTTTAAGGGTGGTTATTTCTTTTTGTTTGACATTATCGCAATAATCAACGCTCCGAAAACAAGCATTAAATAAATTGATTGAAATACTGTCATAGACGTCGCCTCCTTTCCTATGAAAAAGAAAGAAAGCGAGCCACCACCCATAAAAGCCTTATTACACTAAAAATATTATAACATAAAGAGAACATAAGTTCCTTTTTTAGTAAGCTTTCTCAGTTTATTATTAAGTATCCAATTTGCAGATATTATAAGAAACCAAAAAAATTAAATGATGCGAGAAACACAAAAGAGAGCCAGCAGACTAACTACTATAGGATCTCTATGTTTATAGTTAATCAGCAACGCTTAATGTATTGCTTTACATTCGCATTTCATAAAATAGATTAGTATATTGTGGTGTGTCTGACATCATAACTTGACTAGATTAGGAACTATTGAAATTTATAAATGTACTTTTTTCTAATTTTATCCTGCGTTTGCGAACTTTGAAATTAAATAATTTACAAAGTCTGAACACGAGACTAACATGAAGTTGGCATCCTCAAAAGTTAAAGTAGACTCATCTGCTCCAAATCCAGCCACAATTTCCTAAGCTTCCTTTTCGCTTCTTTAGACCAACCCTTGACTGCTTCAACAGTAACCCCCTCTTTCTCAGCGATTTCTTTCTGCGAGAGATCGCAAATAACTGCATAATATACCCACTTTTTTTGTTTCATCGTTAACGTGGAGAAGACCTGTCGCCAAAATGAATCATTAGGAACTTGGTTGTTTAAAGACGTTATGGAATTTTCCTCTATAGCACTAGTGAAAATTCTTTCGTTTATTTGACTTACTTCTTTAATAACTATCTCTTCTTTCTCTCTTTCATTAACTTTTTTACGTATCAAATCTATCATCCGATTACGTATGCTGAAGCTAAAATAAGTTGCCATTGGGCCTTTATTCACATCATACTTCTCATATGCCATCCACATGGCATACAGTCCTTCCGCATAAAATTCTCCCTCGTAATCTCTGATTCCCAGTCGCCTTAGCTGGTAATAAATCCGTTTTTCATTTTGTTTTACAATCTCTTCAAAAGTAGTTTTTGTATTCACTTTCATCTTCCTATTCCTCCTGAAAATTTATAACAAAATAATTATTCCCCTCTGACTTTAATATAGAAAATCACCGATTTTTTTGCAAAACTGCTAATTTGCACTACACCCATTTTCTTTAGACATTGGTGTCGTTTTGTAGATAAATCCAGCTAAATTTAAGTCGAATGCTGTCAGAAATAGCGATTATTTAAGAAGAACGCTATTTAAGGTGCATTTTTACTAGGTATATTATAATATGTATAAAGACTCAAAATTCTTACATTTATATTTATTTTTAGGAAATGCAGTAATTTATGCAGTAATCTTACAACTACTTATAAAAGGAGAATTTTTATGAAAAACATTTTGCCGTACTACAATATCAACACAAGTACAATTGGTTTATTCCCTGGAAAAAATACTGATTATCAGACAACAGTTTGGGAACCTAATAAGAAGTTATTCGTAGTAGATCCTGCTTTAAAATTAATCAAAGATAATTTGATTAGAAACTATAGTTCCTATGAGTCTCGTAAATTTACTGTTCAACAAGATACAGGATATATGCGAAAAGTTCCAATCCCCATCTGTTTGAATTCAATCTTTATGTTTCCGACTCACGCAGTGAAACACTTTGAATGTTGTTGGATTGTAGAACACCATGTCCATGCTATTAAAAAGGGTTATGGAAAAAATGATTGTTTCATTATTTTTATCAATGGAGAATTTATTAATATCAATCAAAGTTCTAATATAGTTAATAATCAACTAAAGAAAACAAGAAACTTAAAGGCTATCGTTAAAGGTAAAGATATTTCCTGAAATAGATGCGCTTTTATAACTGTTAAAAATAAAACTTAAATAGTATTAAAAGAAAGCGACTATCAATCTTACTTTACCAATAGAATCAACAATATCTTTAAGCAATTGCTACAGTAAATCATGTAAGAATAGGTCAAGCCGTACGATTTCACTAGAAGATCTAGAGCCAGCAGAATAAATAAAAGCATGCTCCCTCACTGTAAACGAACTACAGTATGGAGCATGCTTTTATTGTGCAAATAGAACTCAACCTATTTTATTAGATTCACTCGCTTGTTTCATCCATTCTTCAGCTTGCACCACACCCATTGGTTTTCCAAAATAAAACCCTTGGATGACATGGCAGCCGAGATCTTTCAGAAAATTGACTTGCATTTTATTTTCGATTCCTTCTGCGATTACATCTAACCCTAACTGCTCCGCCATGATAATAATTGCTTTTATGATTGCTTGTTTACTAGTTGTCTCCAAATCATTCATAAATAAGCGGTCGAGTTTGATTGTATCTAATGGAATTTGATCGAGTAAACCGATTGAGGAATAACCTGAACCAAAATCATCAAGTGATATCCGAACACCGATTGCTCGTAAACGTTGTAGTTGTTCAAATACAGTATCTATATTCGTTAAAACTAATGACTCTGTAATCTCTAATTCTAATAGATGCGGACTAACATTCACTTTTTCTATAATCTCTTCCATTTGTTCGACTAAATTATCGGTATGAAAAAGACGAGCTGATAAATTCGCAGAGATTGGTTGGTTGATTCCTTGTTCTTCCCAAATCGCGCACTGTGTTGCAGATTTTTCTAGAACCCACCTTGTAATCGGGATAATTGAACCTGACTCCTCAGCTATCGGAATAAACTCTCCAGGAGAAATTAACCCTAATTCCGGATGTTTCCAGCGCAGCAATGCTTCAAACCCGTGAAGTTTATTCAATTCTATATTCCACTTCGGTTGATATTCGATAAACAATTCTTCGTTCTCTACTGCAAAAGAAAGATCCTTTTCTAGAAGCATTCTACGTTCTTCTATTTCACCCATCTTTTCATCATAGAGACAATATCGATTTTTTCCTTGTTTTTTTGCAGTGTATAAAGCTGTATCCGCTGTTTTCATGAGATCTTGCCCATCATTTGTGACGTAGCCAATACTAATCCCAATACTTGTAGTTGTATGGACTTCACTCTCACCTATTTGATATACTTTCACTATCGTCTGTAAAATCTCTTCAGCTGTTTTGACTGCACGTTTCACGTCATTACTTTTAATAGTCAATAAAAATTCATCGCCGCCAATTCGATAAACTTGTTGATCTTTTGCATTAAAAGAAGTAAGCCGCTCACCTACTTGTTTTATTAAAAGATCACCACTATCATGCCCGAGGGAGTCGTTTACAAATTTGAATTGATCCAAATCCATTAATAAAATTGTAATTTCGTTTTTCTTTCGGTAGTTATCTAAAAATCTATTCATAGCATTACGGTTCGGAAGCCCAGTAAGGGTATCTTCATAAGCCATATTTTGTAAAACTTGTCGCTCGACGAAGAAAATTAACCAAGTAACAAAAAGAATAATTCCTACTGTAATTGTTGCAGCATATAATAAGAACTGATTATTTGTAAAGTCCCCATCTGGTGAGTGTGCTTCTGGAAAAATTGTTGCTTTCATTCCTGTATAATGCATCCCACATATTGCAATCCCCATTGCTATAGCCGATAGAATTTTTAATCCACTCGTTGTTTGATCCTTACGAAAACGAATAAATAGAAACAATGCTACATAAGAAGCAGTATATGCAATGAGAACTGAAATAATAAACCAGGAAGGATTATATGAAAGACTTCCTTCGACAACCATTGCTTTCATTCCTACATAGTGCATCGTTATAATTCCACTACCTAGAATAAATGCACCAAAGATAATTCGATTCCCTTTTACCTCTGTTGGCATGGTTACTAAGAACGCAATAAAAGCTGCTCCAACACTTGCTAACATTGAAAATACTGTTAGCTTGGGATCATAGTGCATTTCCATACCTGTATGAAATGCAAGCATACCAATAAAATGCATGGACCATACGCCACTACCTAGAACTATAGCTCCAGCCAATAACCAAAATATTTTATTTTTATTATGTGCAATGGTAAGTTTTGATGCGATATTAATTGCCGAATAAGATGCAAAAATAGCTATTAAAATAGAAAGAGCAACAATATAATAATTATATGTACCATCCATGTTAAAATGTCACCCCATTCTCTACTTTTAAAAATTTACCTATACCCTCTCTATATCGGCTAAATCTATCGTTTAATGAAGGTGTTATAAAATGTAGTAATAGTATGAATTTTAGTGATTAATAAAGTAATTTTATACCGTCCAAATATAATATTTTTTCGCGAAATTTAAATCGCTAGTCTTAATATTAATTTAATATGATTTCATGTAGATGTTTTTATAGCTAACCTGCTATACTGTATGTATAGGTACTATCTTACTAGTCAATAAACTAGATTTGAGGGTGAAAAATAATAAATGGGCACTTCTAATGTAATTTTTAAACGAATTATTATAACTTTGATTGCTGTTGCAGCAATAGTTATTACATATATCTACTTTTCTCAAATTTTTCCGATTATTTTAGCATTCATTATTGCTTTAACTTTTGAGCCTTTCGTTCGTTTTCTGCAACGAAAATTCAAATGGAAAAAGAGAATTCTACCTGTACTGATTACTTTCCTTTCTTTTCTTGTTGGTTGTGGACTACTCATTTATATTGCTATCGTTGTAATTTTTGATATCGTTTATGACTGGGCATTCCAAATCCCAAGATACGCCATGCAAATAGAAATATTTATCGAAAGTAGTATTCAAAGTATCAATCAATTTATCCAAGAATTTCCGCTTGCTTACATACTTGTACAAGAGTTAGAAACATTATCGAGTGACTTTATGCAAACCGCAATTGGAATCACAACATCAATCATTACTGGGATTGGATCATTTGTTCAAAACCTCGTTGCTGCGATTCCGAATTTAATTTTTGTATTGTTATTCTTTCTTATCTCTCTCTTCCTCTTTAGTCTAGAATTACCAAGAGTGAAGAAGATTTTCTTTGACTGGTTCAAATCAGATTTCTCGGCAAAATTACAAGTCGTTACGAAACGTATGGGTGAAGTTTTCTTAGGCTACTGGAAAGCACAATTAATTCTCAGTATCGGAATTTTCGTCCTTAGTTATATCGCTCTGTTGTTTATCTCACCGAATGTTGCACTCATTATGTCCGTAGTCATTTGGGTCGTAGATATTATTCCACTTTACGTGGGACCAGCGCTAGTCTTGGTACCTTGGGGACTAATTGCGCTTATTCTTGGCAGTACTTTCACAGGTATTCAACTCATTGTACTTGCGATTGTCCTGTTAGTAATCCGCCGAATTGTAGAACCAAAAGTATTAGGAGATTCAATCGGACTTGCTGCCTTACCTACAGTTCTATCCATGTACTTCGGTTATGTCATTGGTGGCGTCATCGGGTTAATTATTGGTCCATTCGTTTACATCGCCTTCATCACAGCAAAAGAAGCAGGACTCTTTGAAATGACTGCGAAAGAATTAAAATAAACAGAAGTCTTACAGATGGAAAATCATTTGTAAGACTTTTTTAGTTTAGTAGCCCATCCATACATGAGCTATTCTGAATAGTTTGTGTTACAATCCCAATTAGAGTAAAAAATGGGAGAAGGAGAGATAATTTTGGTACATGATCCAGGAGGATTTTGGGTAAGATTCTTTGCGAATTTACTTGATGGTTTGATTACAGTAATTGGTTTTGGGTTTATTGGACTTTTAATTTATAATAGATTCATAGTCGAAGAAGTTTCTATGCTTGATCTATTACATCTACTATATTACATGATTTTACCAATCATATGGCAGGGTTACACAATTGGTAAAAATATGCTCGGCATTCGGATTGTAAGAATGGACGGTGGGAATGTTACATTTGTTAATATGCTGCTCCGTCACCTTGTAGGTGGACTTGTCTATGCATTCACACTAGGTATTGGTGTCATTATCAGTGCATTTATGGTCGGTATGCGAAGTGATAAGCGTGCGATTCATGATTTTATTGCTGGAACTTACGTAACTTATGAAAAACCAGAAAATACATAATGAATAAGATTTTGTGCTATATCTTGTGCACAGAATCTTTTTTATTTAATAGCCTTAATCAACTGGAATATTTGTGTTGTAGTAAATTTGAGGTTTTCAAAGGTTCTAGTTGTATCCATTGCATTTTCAAGTGTCATTGGAGTATTCAAGATTGAAAAACTTGAGGTTAGCCCCTTTTCCTGAAGGTTATAATTCTCAGTTCCAATCGCTCCCGCTAATCCTATTACAGGAATACCAATGCGCTTGGCCATTTTAGCAACGCCAATAGGTGCTTTTCCCATAGCAGTCTGCACATCTAGCATACCCTCACCAGTAATAACAAAATCAGCATCTCTCATATGTTTTTCCATTTCTAGAAAATCTAATATCAACTCAATTCCAGACTTAAGATTCGCATTCAAAAATCCAGCAAATGCAGCACCTAGACCACCTGCCGCTCCTGCTCCTTCAATTCTATGAATACCAATTCCTAACTGACTCTCTACTCTTTCAGAAAAATTCCTCAAGCCATTATCAAGTAAAATAATATCTTCAGATGTTGCACCTTTTTGTGGCCCAAAGATGTAAGCCGCACCGTTTTCACCATGCAGGAAATTATTTACATCACAAGCTACTTGAATCTGACATTCTTTTAAAAGCGGATTTGCCTGTTCGACATTTATAGCATGAATCTGGCTTAAACTCTCCCCGCCGAATTTAACTTCTTTTCCTTGGTCATCTAAAAATTGAAAACCCAGCGCTTGGAGCATACCAACCCCTGCATCATTTGTCGCACTGCCACCAAGACCAATAATAAAATGACGACAACCGTTCTTCAAAGCATCTAGGATTAATTCACCTACCCCATAAGTTGTCGCTTTAAGTGGGTCTAATCCATTTTTTGAAAGTAATGGCAGCCCACATGCAGCTGCGACTTCTATAAATGCTGTTTTTCCATCACTTGAAATCCCATAAGTAGCATTTACTTTTTTATGCAAAGGTCCTTGTACTTCTTTAGTAATCCTTGTTCCCCCTGAAGCCTCTATGAGAGCATCAACTGTCCCCTCTCCACCATCAGCTAGGGGCAGAGAGGTAATATTAGCATCTGGAAATACACTTAGGATACCCTGGCTAATTGCTTCGCTCCCTTTTATTGAAGAAATACTTCCTTTGAATGAATCAATAGCGATTAAAACTTTCATTTATAGACCTCCACTGAATAAACCTAGTCTTATGCTTAAGCGTTTTCCTAATTATCCTTCATAATAAACATTATAACAAACTCATATAAATGAAAAAAATAGTTCTAAGTAACAATAGTAGTTACCTAGAACTATTTACTATACTATTCTGTCTTACTTGGATAAATCCTTGGTGAGGTATAAAAATGTATCTTCAAAGACGTAATTCACTCCAGGAATTTCTTTATTTTGGTTTTTTCTACTGGAAAGTGTGTTCATAATTGCCGCTAGTCGATCCTCATCATTTTGAGTTAATTCAAATTCGAAGCCATAGAAAGATGTATTTCCTCTTGCTTCATTTTTCCATCGCAATTGACCAACCAATTGAAACGATTCATCCATAAGGTTGAAGATAAATTTGTACTTAACGTTTTTATTCGTAGGCAAGTTTAAATTAGACTTTATTTTCATTCCACCTAGACTAATATCTTTAATCAATATTTCAGTTGTTCCGAGGTTCACTTTTTTATTATTAACTTCTGACACAGTCATCTTGCCAAGGACAGCGTATAAAAAGTCATGTCGGTAGAATTTTCTACGTTCTGTTTTTGGCTTTGTATCTAACTGTTTAGGCATAATAAAACCTTTTTTAATCATCCTTTTAAAAACATCAGGTGAGACAGGTTTAGAGAATAACATTCCTTGCATATAATTACATTCGTTTTTCTTCAAATATTGATATTGTTCATGATTTTCTACTCCTTCAGCAATAATTTCCATGTCTAATTCTTTAGCTAAATGAAGTATCGATGATATGATTGTTTTATCTTTTTTATTTGTAACATCCAAATCTTTAATAAATGCTTGATCAATCTTTAATGTGTCATTATGAAAATGTTTTATATATTTTAACGATGTATAGCCTGTTCCAAAGACATCCAATGTAATGCGGACACCTAATTCTTTTAAATCTTTTAATGTTGCAAGCACCGTAGAATATTCCTCATGTATTGATGCCGCAGTCACTTCAATTTCTACTAAAGAAGCGCGGATTTTATACGTATCTAGTTGACTTTTAATATATTCCACTAATCCTTCTTGCATTAATTGTAGAGGAGACATCTTTATTGTTATTGGAAGTGCTGATAATTCTTTATTCTTCCATTCTCGTAGTTGCAAGCAGACTTCATTTATCAAATACTCTGAAATTTGGTCGATAAGTCCAGTTTGTTCAGCAACTGTAATAATTTGTGATCTGCCTATATAACCTTGCTCGTGATGTTCCCAACGAAGGATTGCTTCTGCTGCACGAATAGTTCCATTTGTATTCACTTGTGGTTGATAAAATACTTCTAACGTTTTATTCTCTAATGCTAATGCAAGTTCATGTGGTGATACTAAACTCTGTGGTAATCTAGTATTCGAATTCATTTCTTTTTCTTCTATAGCAATATCGGAAGTAAAACTAACTTTTGATAGACCTAGCAATCTAGAAAATAGTGTACTCAATTGTATCTCCTCCTGGTTCAGCTAATGTTCTTGAAATAATTTGATTCAAATCTTCGAAAAATGGTTTTATTACAAAGTCACTTGCCCCTAAATCTATTGCTTGTTTTTTATTTTCATTTGTGGCAAGTGAAGAGCACATAATCACTTTTGCCTCTGAATTGATTTTCTTAATTTCTTGAAGAGCTTCTAAACCATCGATTTCGGGCATTATAATGTCTAATAAAGTAATTCGTGGTTTTAGTAAATTAAATAGTTGAATAGCCTCTTTACCGTTAGAAGCTTCAACAAAATTTGTAAAACCATGCTTATGTAAAATTTGCTTTAAATAAGTTCTCATAAACTTCGAATCGTCTGCAATTAAAATCATTTAAATCCCTTCCTTCCACCAATTACTAACTAGGTCAATTATCCCGCATTTCGGTTTTAATTAGTATCACCCACGCTTCTCATTTGAGATCACTATAGGCATTTATACATAGGAAACCCTTCTTATTTTACAAATACTAAGATTTTATAATCCTAAAGAACTAAAAAACCACAATAAACTAAATTTTATTGTGGTTTTTAATAAAGGCTTCTATTTAATTATTTATTAACCGCTTGATTACTCCCAATAACTGTGTTGCTTCTATTGGCCTTCTAATAAAATCAGATGCACCTGCTCGTAATATTTCTTCGCTCCTTGCACCCTCTTCAACTGTTCCAATAACAACAATTGGAATGTTCGTGTATGCTTCGATTTTTCTTATATTATTCATTAATTCCATATTATTCGTTTCAAATAGTTTTACATACACTAATATCAAATCTATCTCCGCGTTTACTTTTAGTAAATCTAAAGCTTCCTGCTCATCTGCAGCAAATTGAATCATTACTCCTTGTTCTTCAAAGATACTTAACAACCTATAAATATTTTGAATATCATTATCTATAAGTAAAACATGCTTTCCAACTAAGCTGCTGTATTCCTCACCTAATCTAACTTTCATATCGTCATAAACCTGTTTTGCTTGGTTAATTGCTTGGTCAATACTGCTATTTTTTTCATTGTCATAGTTCCGAATAAATACCTTAAAATCACTGCCTACTCCTTGTTCACTTTCAAGGATAATTTCTCCACCAAGTAAAGTAACGATTTCTTTACTAATAGATAATCCAAGCCCTGTTCCACCGTATTTGCGACTTGTTGAACCATCCTCCTGTTGAAACGCTTGAAAGATGAGCCTTTTGTTTTCCTCAGCGATCCCTATACCTGTATCACTTACAGAAAATTTAAAGAGTGGAGACTCACTTGAACTTTCTTCCAAAGAGACTTCCAATTTAACTTTACCTTCATTGGTGAACTTAATTGCATTAGCAATTAAATTTCTTAGTACTTGCTTTAATTTCTTATCATCTGTATAAATAATTGCTGGCACGTCTTCATGTAAAATCACTTCATAAACAATGCCCTTCTCTTCAGCTACTGGCTTAAAATGGAGTTCCATTTCTTTAGTAATCGCTTCTACCGACGACTCTGTTGCATCCACTGTCATATTCCCGTATTCAATTTTAGATAGATCTAATATATCATTGATAATATCATGTAAATCACCTGTAGATGAATGAATTGTCTGGGCATATTCAATTTGCTTACTATTCAAGGTTCCTTCTTTGTTTTCAGCTAACAACTTAGACAAAACTAACATACTATTTAATGGTGTCCGCAACTCATGTGACATATTCGCTAAAAACTCCGACTTATATTTTGAAGCCAACTCCAACTCCTTGGCTTTTTCTTCAAGAGCGATAGTTGCTTCTGTTAATTTTTCGTTTTGCAATTCCAGACGATTCGTATTTTCTTCAAGTGTATCTGTCATCCGATTAAACGACTTAGCAACATCATCTATTTCATCATCACCTATCACTTGAACCTTCGTAGACAAAGCAAAATTTTCACTGGCAATATTACTCATGACATGGCTTACATGAAAAAGTCTTGATGAAAATGACCATATGAATCGGAGTAACAATAGCATAAATGCACAAGTGATTATCGCTAAAGAGATAGAAGCGTATATAACCTGTCGATTAAATGAATCTGATTCATTCTCTATAGAAGTATACATTCTACTTTCAAGTAAATCTGTCAAATCGCCAATAATCATTTGAATTTCTTCATGAATCTCACTGCCCTGTTGATTCATAATCAATGTAGCTCTTTCTATATCTCCAGTATGTACTAAATCAATAATTTGTTTTTCATATTGATCCAATGTGCTTACACGATCACTTAAATCATTCATAATTTGAACATTATCATTTTTTATAGCGTAGGAGCTTAACACTTCAATGTCAGCTGCCACTTGATCATTTAATAATTCAATTTTGTTAATTTCATTTTGAATTAATGTTTCATCTTGGTAGATGAGGAGATTTCGTAAGCTAATCGCCTCATCTTTTATATCATCTTGTATCCTATCTGCTATTACGGTTAAATTGTAATTCGATTCTAGCGTTTCACCGAGGTTCTGAAAACTTATGGATTGGCTTCTGCCTAGTATTAAAACAGCGATAAGGAGAATAACTAGTGGACTAAAAACGGCAAGTAACTTTGTCCTTATTTTCATTCCTCATTCTCCTTTCTTTCTAGGTCTATTATTAATTCTGTTAATCTCTAATTTTTGACGACATAGCGGTAAACCATTGCCATTGCTTGTGATCGGTCTGTAACACTTAGCTTTTGAAAAATATGTGAAATATGGTTTTTAACAGTGTGTTCACTTATATATAATTTCTCTGAAATCTCTCTATTAGTAAGCCCTGCGATAATCTCTTGAAAAACTTCAGTCTCTCTTTGAGATAATCCACGTAAGTTCTTTATTTCTTCAAGTGCAGAAAAGATAAATTCATCAAGGCCTTTATCATTTTCTTCATAATCAACCGTGTTATCTTCCGTTTTAAAAGCTTTATAACTTGCTTCTATAACCATTTCTTCAAAAGCAAAAACTTCAACAGGCGGACTAAATAAATAACCTTGGACTTCCTCACAGTCGTATTTTCCTAGAAATTCATATTGTTCTGCGGTCTCGACTCCTTCAGCCACTAAGGAAATATCCAGAGCTTTTGCCAAGTTGATAATCATTTTTGTGATGGAGTGATTGACACTCGTTTCAGACGCTACATCCTTCATAAATACCTTATCAATTTTAATTATATTTATCGGGAGTCTGTTCAAATATTGTAAAGAAGAATAGCCTGTACCAAAGTCATCCATGCTAATAATAATTCCTAAGTCACTAATTTTTTCTAGGTTTTCTATTGTTTTTTCTTCATTTTGCATAAGCATCGATTCTGTAATTTCTATTTCTAGCCTTTCCGCAGCTATTCCAGTTTCAGTGATTACTTCTTTCAGCCTATCAACTAAATCTCTTTGTAAGAATTCATTTGCTGAGAAATTAATGGCTATTCGAATTGGCGGGAGACCTTTTTCATCCCAGTCTTTGATTTGTTCACAAGCTCTTTGAAATACCCACTCACCAATCTTATTTATTTGACCAGTATCCTCTGCTAAAGGGATAAATTCCATAGGAGAAACATTCCCCCAGTTTGGATGGTTCCAGCGTAATAAAGCTTCTGCACTTCTTATTTTCCCTGTTGCAACATTAATTCGCGGTTGGTAGTGTAGCTCGAATTCATTTCTCTCAATTGCCTTATGAAAGTCATTTTGCATCATAAAAGATCGGTACGTTTGCATATTCATCCCAGTATGATAAATATGGAAGTTATTTTTCCCAGCTTCCTTTGCCTTATGGAGCGCAATGTATGCGTGACGAATCAATTCATCAATTGTTTCACTATCATACGGATACATACTTAGTCCCATACTTGTAGTAATAAGTAATTCATAATTATTTACAATAAGTGGTTCTTGAAACGCAAGAATAATAGTTTCCGCTACCTCTAACGCAGCTTCTCTTGTCGTTTCTGGTAAAACAACTGCGAATTCATCGCTTCCAAGATGCGAAAGAAAATCATCTGGTCTTAAATATCTCGATAGCTTACTAGCAATCTCTTGAAGAATACGGTCTCCAGTGGATTGTCCCAATGAATCGTTTATATATTTAAATCTGTCGATGTCCAAATATAAGAGTCCAAATGTTTGGTTTGTATTTTTTGCTTCTGTAATATAATGAGGTAATCTTTCTGTTATCGCTCGTCGGTTTGGTAAATCTGTCAAAATGTTATGATATGCCATATGTTTAATTTGAGCTTCACTGTTTTTTTCTTGTGTTATATCTCTAATTGTAACGGCAATAATCATATTCCCTTGGATAAATTGGATTCCAATATTTACATCTGAAATAAAAGTCGAGCCGTCAGATTTAGTAATGATCAATTCTTTCCGACTTTCCATCCCTGCTAGATATCCATTGTTTTCCACTTTCTTAAGAATATTTTCAATGAACGCTTTTGACTTTTCTTCCAAAAACAATCGACGAATATTTGATCCTAGAAGTTCTTCTTCAGCACTCTGTAGTTGTGTGATACTTGTGGGGTTGGTTTTAATAATGGTTCCTTCATTATCTATAACAAGCATAGTATCTTTAGATGTTTCACTAATGACATTAGCAAGTGTTTCTGAAATGGTGAGTTTCCTTGTTAGTTCAGTTAATTCGTGATTTGCTTTCTCTAATTTATTCTTCTTCATGATAAGTCGCTGCTTCATTTTATATATTTCAACAAAACCCTCAACTTTAGCTTTTAAAATTAAAGGATCTACTGGTTTTAAAATATAATCAATCGCACCAACAGAGTAACCCATAAATATATGTTCCGATTCCATATTATTTGCTGTAATAAAAAGAATTGGGATATGTTTTGTTTTTTCTCTAGCTTTAATTATTTTTGCTGTCATAAAGCCATCCATCCCAGGCATTTGCACATCTAATAAGATAAGCGCGAACTCTTCTTTCAATAAATGTTCAATCGCTTCTTCCCCTGAGTTAGCTTTCACAAGTCGGTATTCCGGCTTCTCAATAATAGCTTCTGTGACTAATAAATTTTCGGGTAAGTCATCTACTATAAGAATATTTATTTTTTCTTTCATTGTCATCTTCAAGTACCCCCTCAATTCTCAATCATCGCTCTTTTAAAGCATATCATATTACCTAGTTTTAAATATCTGTTTTCTGAATTTACCTACATTATACATAGTTTTTCAATTTAAGTCACAGTTTAGTATTTAATTTTAATTCAGAGTATTCTTTACTCAATTTACCACTGATGCTATATTAATAGAAGATTTATCCATTTTATGAAGGGCGTGAGGTTGTGAATAAAAGTAAGGCACTATTTTGGATTTTCTTTACAATTCTCTTTTTCATTCATTTTTATATTTTTCTTTTTATAGCTGATCGCTTTTTATTCTGGGGAACGAATTTTGCAAATATTTTCTTTGTCTTTATTTTCGTGATTGTAGTCATTCCAACCACAGCCTTCGTAGCTGAATGGACAACTAAATTTAGCATGCGCATAGGGCTAAAGAAAAAGAAAAATTTTATAATATTTGTTTCGAGTCTTGTTATTCTGACAGCGTCAGTTCTTACAATTACAACTTATAACGATTACCGGGAAAAAGGATTAAATGAAGTCATCCAGTTCAATAAGAATAATTGGGAATACATTATTCTCGGACACGACCTCAGATTAGATAAAGAGGCCCATTATGCATTTGGGGAAAGTCTAGAAGCATTACTTGAGCAATATACGGTAAAGAAAATGCCCGACCGAGATTGGAACCCTGATGTTTCAAAAGAAAATGGCTTCAATTTTACTGTTTATGATAATGACAATGTAATAATTGCCTCTATCTATGAACATCGAATTAATTTCTTGAATGATGGAAACTACTATGAAGTTTTAGACGGACCTATTAATATGAATTGGCTAGACAAAATGCATGAAGAAGGTATCGGTGAAAAGTTAGCAGCATTTGAATAACTTTTTATTTTAGGGTGATAATTTTACGTCCCTTGGTTTGATGGTGCTAGGGAGATCAATTCGTGTATTAAGGAGAGATGTTATGAAGAAATTCATTTTTTCTAGTACTCTAATAATAGTAGTGGTTTTAATTTTGGTGAACTTTGATGCAATATATTTAAAGTCAAAAGAAAATAATTGGAATGATGCAGACTCCTATATTAGTAAAGTAAATGCTGAAAGAGGTAGAAATGATCAAAGTTTAATAGAATTAAGTGACCTCAACATTTACACAAAATATGCAGGGAACAATATATATTTGACACAGATTTATGTTAGGAATGAATTTGAGATGATATTTCTAACTAAAGGCTTTAAAAATGGTTTCCTCGATTGGGAATATCACACACTTCCGTTTACCACAGCAGAGAACATTATTGAAGAAGCATTAGATGAATGGATTTTATACTAAAGCTAAGTTATTTAAATATGATGAACCTTATGTTGAGAAACATTGAACTCATGCAAGAAGATTTAACCAGAGGATGATAAAAAGTGAAAAAGAAAATAAATACTATAGCTCAAATTTTAGCAGTGATTTTCTTTACGTTAGGGATTGTGATCGATTTCTTTCCAGATATAGGGATAAGCTTACCAATTGCAGCCACCGGAGTTGTTCTCTTTCTAGTGGTAGCAGTTATTACCCATGAAAGAAAAGCACCAGTATTTCTTTCAAGTAAGCAAGAGTTCGTATTTACTTTTTTATTCGGTATTTATATTTTCTCATTACTTTTTATTCTAGAGATACTCGGAGGTGTTTCTCAAGTAGGAATAGGCTTTAATAGTCTCGTTCTATGGGGATTGTACTTATTCGGACTACTTTTTTCTTATATAAAGTATAAAAGGGAAAAAAGCAGATAAATAAAAATGAACTAGAAGATTACTCTTGACTACAAGTTTATGAAATTCATAAGAAAAGGAGCTTGATCATCCAAGCCCCTATTTATTGTGTGTTCTATTTATGAACAAATTAAATTAAACTCTTCAATATTTCCTCTTTTGAGAGTAATCCTACAAACTCATCATCTTCAACAACAACTAAAGATGTTGAACTTGCTAAGGCTACTTCAAGTACATCTTGAAGATATAAAGATGCGTCTATTTTATTTTCTCTTGCAAGATATTGTTTTAATTCTGCTTCTGAAAATATTTTTAGCTCACCCATAATGTCTTTCACTTGAAGTACTTTCGCTCTGTCAATATCCTTTACGAACTCCTCAATGTATGTGTTCGCAGGTTCTCTTAAGATATGAAGCGGAGTATTAATTTGTTCTATTTGGCCGTTTTTCATGACAGCAACACGGTTACCAATTTTAAACGCCTCATTCACATCATGTGTAATAAAAATAATTGTTTTCTTTAATTTCTTTTGTAAATCAAGAAGCTCTTCTTGCATTTGGCGACGAATAAGTGGGTCTAATGCGCTGAATGGCTCGTCCATTAATAGAATATCTGGATCGTTTGCAAGTGCTCGCGCCAAGCCAACTCTTTGTTGCATACCGCCACTAAGCTCCGCTGGATATTTATCTTCTGTGCCCTTCAAACCAACTGTTTCAATACTTTCTTGAATCAGTCTGTCTCTCTCTTTGATTGGAACTTTACGTATCTCCAAGCCATAGCCCACATTCTCAGCAACCGTCCGATGACTAAAAAGCCCAAAGTTCTGGAAAACCATCGCAATTTTATTTTGTCTAAAGTGCTTTAGTTGTTGATCATTATAAGCTGTAATTTCTTCACCATCTATTATAATTTTTCCAGCAGTAGGTTCATTTAATAGATTTAAACAGCGTAATAATGTGGATTTACCACTTCCAGACAGCCCCATAATTACAAAGATTTCTCCCTCTTTAACATCTAAGGAGACATCACGAATTCCAATAGAATGTCCCGTTTTCTCTGCAAAAGCTTCCCTTGATATGTCTCCTTCAAGGAATTGAAGCGTTTCTTTCGGGCGAGGGCCAAAAATTTTCGTGACATGTTGAATTTTTACTTTAGTTGTCATTTTGCTAGCCCCCTTCTCGTTCTTCTCTGGGTTCGATCAGAAACAGCAAGTGTCAGGCGGTCTATAATGATCGCAATAAAAACAATACTTATCCCTGCTTCAAAACCTTTAGCGACATCAATTTGGTTTAAAGCATTTAGTACTTCTAATCCCAGTCCTTCCACTCCAACCATTGACGCGACAACAACCATAGCTAATGCCATCATTGTCGTTTGGTTTACCCCAGTCATGATTGTCGGCAATGCTTGTGGAATTTGGACTTTCATTAATAACTGAGTTCTTGACGGTCCAAATGTAAGACCTGCTTCCACAACCTCTTTTGGAACGCCACGAATAGCTAGGTTCGTTAATCTAATAATCGGTGGTAGTGCATAAATAATTGTTGCAAGCACTCCAGGCACAAGTCCTAATCCAAAGAAAAAGATTCCTGGAATCAAATAAACAAAAGTAGGCATTGTTTGCATTGCATCAAGCAAAGGTTTAATTATTGTTTCAAAGCGATTGCTTGAGGCCATCAAGATCCCTAGAGGAATCCCGATAATTACAGTAAGTACAACACTTGCTATTACAATTGTTAGTGTAAACATTGTCGCATCCCATAATCCAAACATTCCTATCAAGAAGAGGAACACACTATAGAGAATTCCGGTTCCAAATGATTTATACTGCCATGCAAGTAAAAATACAACTAATATAAAATACCACCATGGTAGCCATGCAAGAAACACATTTAAATTTACAAACACCCATAGAAGCGCTGACTTTATTGCATCAAAAAACCCTGCCCAATGAATGGTTAACCAACCAACAATACTATCAATATAATTTCCTAATTTAAAATGTAGTGTATCTGGAAAATCAAACATATGATAAGTTGCAAGTGCAACCCTTCACCCCTTTTTTCTTCCCTATAATGCTGCTTTTACTTTTTCTGCAACATCGGCTGGAAGCCATTCTGTCCATAATTCTTCATTATTTTGTAAAAACCATATAGCAGCTTCTTGTGTATTTGCATTATTCTCTTCCATAAACAATAACGCTTCTCCAGTGAGTTCATTAGAAGTTTGATAGTTTCTTAAGAATTCGGTGACATCTGGTGCATCTTCTAGTAACTCATGATGTACAACAATATAAATTTGATTCTCCGGAAATGCTGTTCCGTAATTTTCATTCCATACTTCTTCGTCATAAGCTGGTTCTTCCAAACGAGTCATATCATACTTTGTTAATATCCACGTTGGTGACCAGTGATAACCAAGCCAAGGCTCATGATTCATAAATGCACTTACGATTGATGCTGCTGTTGCTCCTGCAGAACCCGGTGAAAAATAATTATAATACTCATTAAGTCCATATGTATTAACCTTCTCACGCATGATTTCTTGAGCTACAGACCCACTATGTCCTCCGATAATAACCCCTTTTGTTGGATCTTGAGGATCTTTGAAAAGTTCCGGGTAACGCTTCAAATCCTCTACAGTTTTCAAATCAGGTGCCATTGGCTCAATGTCATTTTCTGGATCCCCTTCAATCACATAAGTTGGAACAAAAAAACCTTGGTCTGCAGTTGTAAAGTTAAGTGCCAATTCTACTACTTCCTCTGCAGCTAGTGCCTCTTCATATGGTTCTTCTAAATTGTTATACCAAAGCTCCATATAAATATCGATCTCACCCATTGCAAGACCGGTAAACGTTGCAGCAGAAGATCCATTAATCATATTAACGGGATAATCATAGCCATGTTCGATAATGAATGCTGCAATAAAATTATGTACTTGCATACTATCCCAACCAGCGTCAGCAATGGAAAGCGCTCGTTTTTCTCTATTCGTTACTTCATCACTAGCCACATTACTATATACACCAAGTCCAATCAGTAACAATAACATGAAAGTCCATGTATAACGCCATTTCTTCACCATTTCATTCTCCTTCCCCCTAGAAAGTTATACCATAGCAATTATATCGCTTTAATCAGGTTAATCAATATCTTTACACTAAATATATTTTTGCAAGAAAAAAAGGCGAAGACTACTTGCGCCACGCCTTGAATAATTTATGAGTAACATACATTACTTACTATTCATTCACATTTATTTCGTAGTTCGGTAAAATTAATACCTCTACCCTTCTATTTTTTGCTCTATTTTCAGCACTTGTATTCGGAACTCTTGGACGATACTCCCCATATCCTCTTGCGCTGAACATTGTAGGGTCTAATTCATCATTTTGAAGCACTTCGCGCATAAAACTTATTGCACGCATGACACTTAATTCCCAGTTAGAACCGAATTCTTCATTATTCATTGGAACATCATCTGCATGCCCACTAATCATTATCTGATGTGGGGGACTCGTATTAAGGAATACGGACACTTCCTCAGCAATATCCATTCCTTCTGGTTTAACATCAGCACTTCCTGGGTCGAATGAAATATCACTTAGTATCTGAATAAATAATCCTTCATTTGTTAATACCGTTTCTAAGGAATCCGTCAAATTATTATCTTCAATATATTGATTTATATCTTCTTGAATTTCTCGTAAACTCATGAGTTCGAGTCTACTATTGCTAGCTTCTTCATCGATTTCTTTTTCGTCTTCTTCTCTGTCCTCGTCAGGTATGATTTCAATTTCGTCTTGACCATCAAGTGGTTGTTCTAGAATCGTTGAACCTCCAGAGAATTCACTTTTAAAAACAGAAGCAAGTGCATCATATTTTTGTACATCTATCTGACTCATGGAAAAGAGTACAATGAATAATGCAACAAGCAGTGTTAGCATATCAGAGTAAGGTAAAAGCCAGGATTCATCAGGTGTTTCTTCTGATCTAGCCTTTCTTTTTTTTCGTCTACTCATCATCACTCACCTGCCTAGCTTCTTGAATTTTTTTAGTAGGTAGGTAAGAGTTTAATTTCTCACGCACAACAGTAGGTGAATCACCATTGATAATAGAAAGTACACCTTCAATCATTATTTCTTTAACTTCTACTTCTTTTTTAGATTTTTGTCTTAGCTTGTTTGCAAATGGATGCCATAATACATAACCTGTGAATATCCCTAGTAATGTTGCAATAAACGCAGCAGAAATCGCAGCTCCAAGCACTTCCATGTCTTCCATATTACTTAAAGCAGCAATTAACCCGATTACAGCTCCTAACACCCCTAGTGTTGGTGCATATGTTCCAGCTTGGGAGAATACTTGCGCTCCCTCAGCATGTCTTTTTTCCATTGCACTAATACGCTCAAGCATAACGTCTTCAATGAATTCTGGTGTTTGACCATCGACAGCTAATTGTAGCCCAAAAGCTAAAAACTCATCCTCTGTATCTTTTAATTGATTTTCTAAAGACAGCAGTCCTTCTTTACGTGTTTGCTCAGCCCAACTAGTAAATTCATCAATTAGTTCAGGTAATTCTACTTCTTTCTCTTCTGTAAATATAATTTTAAAATAAGACGGTACTTTTTTAATTGTGCTTGTTGGGAACGCAATGATTACCGCTGCTGCTGTACCTAAAAGAATAATTAAAATAGCTGCAGGATTCATTAATGCGACTAACTCTACACCTTTCATGACCATACCTACGAATACTGCAATTAATCCTAATGCTAAACCTATGAGTGATGTTTTATCCATAATTTACCTCTCCACCAATTATTTCGAATATGTTTGTCCGATTCTTTTTAAATCTTATGTATTAAATAATTTATCTTCATTATCTTATATCGGCTTTATATTTCTTAATTAAAGGAAAGAATGAAAATAAAAAAGCATTTTATCAAAATGAGCAAAACGTCATCTTGTTAAATGCTTTTGTAATCGTATTTATTGGATTTCAATTTAATTTCATGATGATGTGTTCTCTGGATTTTTTTTGGAAATATAGTAGAGTATTATCCCAATCGTCATCATTGTAATTGCACTAGAGAAAAATGGGAGACCAAGTGTTTCTGCAGTTGCACCAGACACAAACGACCCTGCTACTGCTCCAAGTGAGAAAAATGCATAGAAAATTCCATAAGCTTTTCCACGATCGACCATCGTTGAAGCATTTGCAACCATTTTATTCATAGACGGGAACACAAAAGCAAAGCCGATTCCGTATATAACCATCAGAACCATACTCAACCAATAAACGGAAAATATATTTAACATGATATGGACAGAACCTATAATCATAATACCAACAATCGTTAAACTGACTGAGGAAAGCCTATCATAGATTCTATTTATCGGTGTAATAAATATAATTAACGCAACGATTCCATAAATGCTAAGCATCATTCCTGTTGTTTCTGATGTTAATCCCATTTCATTGACCTTTAATGGTAATGCAAAAGCTAAAGTTCCATTACTAATCATCAGAGCAAATGCTGCTAATGAAGCCTGAAGAACTTGCGGATGTTTTATTAGTGGCGCGAATTCGTTTAAAGAAAACTTCCCTTTTTCTGTTGAAACATATGACTCTTTAATAAACTTCATAATTAAAAATGAACTAATGAAGAATAGAATAGAAACGAATATAAATACATATTCTACCTGACTTCTTGCTGCCATCGCTCCACCAATTGCAGGCCCAGTGATTGCTGCAATCCCGATTCCTGCTCCAGTAAACGCCATCGTTCTACCACGTGTTTTTGATTTTGAAATATCGCCAACATAAGCGAAAGCTGCAGGAATTAATACACCCCCTGCTAGACCGTGAAAGAAACGGATAAAGAATAATTGCCAACCATTTTGAGCCAATGGATAAAAAATTAAGATAATCGCGACTAAAAACATTCCTGTTAAAAGCATACGTTTTCTACCATAACGATCAATCCAGTGACCACCAAAAATATTCCCCACCATATTCGTAAGTGAATAAATTGCTACAATCGAACCTGCTAATAGATGTGATGCTCCGAGTTCCATAGCATATGGTGTAATAATTGGTAATTGAATAAAAGTATCTAAAAATGAAACCACAATGATAATAAATAAAACTCTGCTCATGACAAACCCTTTCCAAACCTTAATCAAATTCCTATTATACATTAATCTATGCAACTTCTCAGCTTTTAAGTCAACATGATATACTAATACTGATAACATCAGGATAGGAGTTTTTAAATATGAAAAAATTTATCAACGCAAACATATATGGCAACCCCCACGCAAGTGAAATCCTAGTCTCAGATAATCAATTCTTGGAAATTGGTAATAGCTTGGAAGAAGTCGATGAAGTGATTGATCTCGAAGGTCGTCTTGTCTTACCCCCATATGTTGACCCCCATCTTCATCTTGATTATATTTTTTCAGGACTTGGTGAAGGAAATGCAAATATATCTGGTACACTCTTTGAAGGAATTCAGCGTTGGAGTGATAATAAGAAATCTTTAACTGAAGAGCTAGTACGAGAACGGGCATTAAATGGTATAAAAAAAGAAGTTAGCCAAGGTGTGCAATATATCCGTACCCATGTTGACATTACTGACCCGAATCTTACTGGTATGAAAGCACTCATTAAACTACGTGAAGAATTAAAAGATATTGTAACCCTACAGCTCGTTGCATTCCCTCAAGAAGGATTTTTCCGATACAAAGGTGCAGAAAAGTTAATGGAGAAAGCACTCGAAATGGGAGCAGATGTCGCTGGTGGTATCCCTCATTTTGAAATCTCCTATGAACATGGTGTGGAGTCACTAAGTAGAATTGTAGATATGGCAATTAAATATGATGTAATGATAGATATTCATTGTGATGAAAATGATGATCCAAATAGTAGGTTTTTAGAAGTATTAAATGCTCTTGTAATGGAAAAAGATTATGGAGAGAAAACAACTGCAAGTCATACAACAAGCTTTGGCTCTGTAGAAAATAGTTATGCGAATAAAATGCTTGGGCTTTTTAAAGAGTCAAAAATTAACTTTATTTCATGCCCAACCGAAAATGCGCATTTACAAGGTCGTGGAGATACGTATCCGAAACGACGTGGACTGACAAGAGTAAAAGAATTACTAGAGAATGGGAACAATGTCGCGTTTGCTCAGGATTCTATTGCTGATTATTGGTACCCACTAGGAAATGGAAACATGATGAATATATTAGATAACGGCATCCATTTAGCGCATTACACACATATTGAAGAAATTAATAAAGCGCTTGACCTGATTACGATCAACGGTGCAAATGTGATGGGTCTTTTAGATGTATATGGTATTGAAGCAGGAAAACCTGCGAACTTTATCGTACTTGATGCAAAAGATCCCTACGAAGCAATTCGTGAACGGGCTGAAGTACTTGCATCTATTCGAAATGGAGAATATCTCTTCAAACGAAAACCTAGAAAGAATGAAATTGAAATTGATTTTTTAGCTAAATAGTTTAAAACAGAGACTGCTTTCGGGCATGTCTCTGTTTTACTTTCTACGTATTCGCTTAGCACGTGATGGGAGGGTATTAATAACAGCAACTACTTTATCTTCTTTTGAATACCAACGTTCAAGTACATCTTCACCTTAAATCTCTTGATGTATTATTTTTTTATTTCAAGGCAACAATTTGTATTTAAAGAGTTATCAAGCATAAGGCTCTTCCTCATTTGACAACTTCAAGAAAAATGGATATACAATCAAAATAATCATAACTAAAAAAGCAGTAATTGATATTCCCACAATTAGCGGAAGATCAAACCAAACTTTAATAGGAATCATCAATATCAGAATCAAAACAAATAAAAAACTTTTATTTCTTGAAGCAGCAGACTGATATTGTTTCGCTCTACAATTCGGGCATCTCATTCTGAACATGGTTTTCATTGTTTGTTTCCAAGTCCATGTCTTCCCACAGTTTTGACAAACCGGCATATGAAGTGACACCTCCTCGGTTTAAGTAAGTTAAAATCTTACTTATACTTCCTGCTCTCCCTTAAATATTCAACAAAAATTGCCATAATCCTTCTTAAATAAAATTTAACTGATAAAGTCTTTTGTCAAATTTATATACTGCTTTAAAAAATTATTATATAATAAACTTGTTATGAATTTATCTATGTAAAGAGGTGATAAAATGGCCAAGTCTACTGCAAAGAAATACAGAGAAAAATTAGAACGAGAAGGACGCAGAAACCCTGAATGGAACAGACTAAGTTGGGAGTTAGACCCAACAACGAGAAAAACGAAAACAAAGCAAGAAAAGTTAAGACAAGAAATACAAAAAACAGATAATTTGCTTAAACAATCAAGAGACTTCAGCCGAGGTCTCTTTTAAATTTTTTAGCCTCTTTCCTAGCTTCCGGACTTTTTTGCCATTATTAAACTTATCCTCCTTATTAATGCTTATATGAGACCTTAGCTATCTAGCCTCAACTCTCGATTGAGAAGTTTTATTTAATTTCGATTTTCAAGACTCTCTACGAAAGATTCATGTGTTACTTATCTATATTATCATTTTGAACAGGCTTCTATGACACATACTCTTTAATTAATCTCTCTCATTGCCTCATTTAAAATTTTATACATTGTATTGACACCATCATCGCTATCACCATACAATCCTAAGTCCATAGCTTCTATAATTGCCTCACGATAGTTGTAGTTTTGTTTTTCCAACTGCTCCGTATATTCAATAAGAGCCAGGATAACATCATTGTCATATAATCCAATACCTGTTGAAGCACTATCGTTTAACTGGTCTGCTTTATTCTTTTCTACTTGTTCCTTTATTGCTTTCAACTGGCTATTCAAATACATCATCCTTTCGTTTACGAAGTAGCTTTCATTCTGAAGTCAACTTAATCTCTTCAACAAATCTTACAGGAGGATCAGATTCTCCTTCACCATCGTAATAAGCGATAAACTCTTTTCCAATCTCTAGATCTAGCTCAGCATAAACTTCCTGATGAATCACATAGTAAGCACCTTCATGATTTTGCGCTTTTATGACCCAGTCTTCTTTTGTAAGATTAAGATTATCCGCGTTTTCCAAATTAACACTTGGAATCGCTAATATTAAAACACTGTCTTCAAAATCATGTTGAGTTTCATCCACGTATACAATTATACTCTTTTGGCTCTCCTCAAAATTAGCTTTTCTGTTTTCTTCTATGACAGATTGTCCGCATGCTCCTAGTGTTACGCCAAAAAATAGCAAGACTAAGATCTTTTTCATGATTTCTCTCTTCCTTTCGGGCATTGGGTTATGTTTGATGATCCTCTCGTAAAAAAACCTCAATATCACTGTAAAGAATCACCATAACTAAAAATAAAAAATGTCCTAGTAATGTGTATCGATTTAAAAGAAAATAAGTTTCATTTTCTAGTAATTAATAAAGATTTATATTTAAACTAATCCCCATTAATTCTCTCAACTCTTCTTCATTATGAATTAAATCCTTGATTGTGTATTCTTCCAATACTTTGAAAAATGCATGTAATGCCCGGTTTAATACATGCTTCAATGAACAACCTGGTGAAATGACACAATGATGCTCTCCCTGTTCAAAGCATTCAAGCAAAACAAAATCACTTTCTAGCTGTCTTACAACGAGACCTACATTAATCTCTTCTGGCGGTTTAGCTAGCCTAATTCCACCATTTCTCCCTCTTATTGTTTCGATTAAACCCATTTTATTTAATTCGTGAACAATTTTACCGAGGTGGTGTGGCGAGATATCGAATACCTCTGAAATTTCTTTTATACTCGTAAGTTCTCCCTCTGATTTTAACCCAGCAAATAATAGTACACGCAACCCATAATCTGTATATTTTTTTAAGTTCATTGATTTTCTCCTTGCTCATCTCTTCACTAAATTGTAATATAAATCGCTTTTTTACTATTGTAACAGTGTTTATATTAAGTATACAATAAAGATGTATTCAAAATACATCTTTAAATATATTATAGGGAGTGCTTTTATTTATGACAACAGCAACAACAGGTTTAGACAAAGAAACAAGAGAAATTATAAAGGCTACCGTACCAGTACTGAAAGAACATGGTGAGAAAATCACTACGAAATTCTATCAATTATTGTTTGAAAATCATCCTGAATTAAAAAATATATTTAACCAAACAAACCAAAGAATCGGTGACCAGCCAAAAGCATTAGCAAATACTGTGTATGCAGCAGCTGCTAACATCGATAATTTAGAAGCAATCTTACCTCATGTAAAATCCATTGCGTTCAAACATACTAGTTTAAATATTAAACCAGAACATTATCCGATCGTAGGAAAGCATTTGCTTCAAGCAATCAAAGCTGTCCTCGGCGATGCAGCTACCGACGATATTATAAATGCATGGGAGAAAGCATATGGTGTGATTGCGAATGTGTTTATTTCTATTGAAGAAGATATGTATGAAGAAACAAAAAATACAACTGGTGGTTGGCTTAATTTTCGAGATTTTAAAGTAGTGAAGAAAGTTAAAGAAAGTGATGTAATTACCTCTTTCTATTTGGAGCCAGTAGACGGTAACCCTTTCCCACTTTATCAAGCAGGCCAATATATTACAGTAAAAGCTGAAATCGAAGGAGCAGAACATAACCACTTACGTCAGTACAGTTTATCATGTGCACCTGGTGAAGGTGTCTACCGCATCAGTGTAAAAAGAGAAGATGGAATGAACGGAAACCCTCCTGGAGTCGTATCTACTTTCTTGCATGAAAACTTAAATGTAGGAAGCATTCTACCAATCAGTGCACCAACAGGTGAATTCGTACTAGATTTAGAAGACACAAGACCGCTTGTACTAATGAGTGGTGGCGTCGGACTTACACCAATGATGAGTATGCTAGAAACGGTAATAAAAGAACAACCTGAACGCGAAGTAACTTTTATTCACGCAGCAAGATCTGGAAAATTCCATGCCATGAAAGATCGTATAAATGAAATTAAAACAACAAATGAAAAGGTTACAAGCTATACAGTGTATGACAACCCAGAAGTAAATGATAGTTTTGATAAAGAAGGTTATATTGATGCAGAATGGCTAGCAGAAATTCTGCCAACAAACAATGCAGCATTCTACTTCTGTGGACCAAAAGGTTTTATGCGTGCAGCTTATCAAAATCTAAAAAAACAAAATGTTGCTGACACCGATATTCACTTCGAAATATTTGGGCCAACACAAGATATTACAAATGGCTAAAACTAAAGCTACCTCCAGTTGATTGGAGGTAGCTTTTTGTAATCATCATAATATATTTTTAGATGATGTATTTACCCCATCATCTATATTCGTAATTTCTCTCTTGATCTCTCGTTAAATACAGCAAATGCGACAATCGATAAAAGTGCACCGACGATATATGGCAGTCCAATTGCTATAGAATATAATACTCCACCAAGGACTGGCCCAATGATTCTTCCAAGCGAGTCTACAGAAGATAGGTACCCTGTTGCAGTTCCGTAACCAGCTTTAGACTTTTTCGTTAACAAGGAGGATACACTAGGTCGAATAACACCATTTCCTACCCCAAAGATGGAAAGAAAAATTGCTGCCGTTAAGAAATCTCTAGTAAATAGAATAAGCATAAAGCCAATTGCAGATATTGTGATTCCTGCTTGAATTACGCGAATTTCTCCAAATTTCTTCGTTAACACTCCCATGTTTCCTTGTACAACAGCACTAGAAAGCCCCATAATCATAAAAATATAACCTAGCTTTACAGCATCCAATCCAGCTTTTTCTGCTGCAAAATATGCGAAAGTAGCCTCGAGGCCTGCAAGCGACAACGTAATGAAAAACTGTAAAAAGTAGAGCGAAGCGAGTGGGCCAGCAAAAGCATCTTTAATCGAACGTTTCTGCTTAGTCGCTTGTTTCTTCTCTGAATATGGAAGTGACTCCTGTAACACAAGCATCACGAGAATCATAGTGAATAAAGATAAAGTTCCCGCAATATAAAACGGTGCTTGTAAACTAATATTCGTGAACACCCCACCAATTGCAGGTCCAAATATAAACCCTAGCCCCGTAGCTGCTCCAATAATCCCCATTCCTTTTCCACGATCTTCTTCTGATGTTATATCAGCTACATAAGCCATGACTGTAGGCATATTTGCTGCGGATAAAACACCACCGATGACACGCGCGACAAATAACATGAAAACAGAGGTTGAAATTGCCATTAAGAAAAAGGAAACTGCTAAACCAAAGATTCCAACAAGGATTACTGGTTTTCGTCCATATGTATCTGAAATTCGCCCCCACATGGGAGCAAAGAAAAATTGCATTAATGAATAAACTGCCATTAATAATCCTAATTCAGTTGGTGAAGCACCTAAATCTTCTGCATAAAATGGTAGCACGGGAATAATAATTCCAAAACCAACCATGACAAGGAACATTATCATAAATAATATTGGCAGTACTTTTTTCAGCTTCAAATTAATTCCACCCTTATCTTTTAAGAACATATTCATTTTATCAAATTCTATAAGATTATACTTCTTATTCTGCTAAAAACCTTCTAAAACGTGAAAGATGTTTGAACAAATTTTGTGCTGGGTATCATTTAATAAGTAGTAAAGCTATAACAGATAGAATCTAGAACATGTATTAGTGACAAAATTATTCTAAATATGAGGTGCATAAAATGGATGAGCATAAAGAAATTGAAAAAGTTGAGAGGAAATCGGACTCTAGTAAAGTTGCAGTAGCTTTTCTTAAATACGGCACAATGTTAATCATCTTCTTTGCAATTCTATGGTTTGTTATTACCTATATCTTCTAAAAGCGTTTCGAAAAACTCTAGAATTCACATTCTAGAGTTTTTTATGTAAATAATACTGCTTTTATGAATCAAACTTTCCCTTGGTTTTCACAAATTATAATACCTTAAAGATACCACATCGTTTCAGCGATTCATAATATTCTTTCTTAACATTAATCTTTGACATATCCACTATAATCAATGAAAATGAGCACATACTATCTCTGAGGAGTCGAAGAATCAATGAGTCAACTAGAGCAATTTTCATCAAGATTAGGATTCATATTATCAGCTGCAGGAGCCGCGATTGGACTTGGAGCCATATGGAAGTTCCCTTATATAACCGGACAAAATGGTGGCGGAGCTTTTCTCATTATCTTTCTTTTATTTACACTAATTCTCGGGCTACCATTATTGCTAGCAGAATTTTCCATCGGGAGAACAACACAAAAAGATGCAGTAAACTCTTTTAAAACTCTTGCCCCGGGTTCAAAATGGCATTATATTTCATATTTAGGTATGGCGACCGTGTTCATTTTACTCTCTTTTTATAGTGTTATTGGCGGTTGGATCATCAGTTATTTAGGGAAGATAGTAACAGGAACATTAAACGGATTAAATGAAGCACAGTATACAGATATGTTTGCTAATACAATTGCGAACCCTTTTCTTTCGATAAGTGCTCAACTTGTTTTTATTTTAATTACCATTGTCGTTATTACGAGAGGCGTTCAGAATGGAATTGAACAAGCGAATAAAATAATGATGCCCGCTTTAGCTATCCTTTTTCTAATTCTCGTTGTGCGATCATTAACACTAGACGGCGCATTAGAAGGAGTAGCTTTTTTATTTCAGCCTGATTTTTCAAAGGTAACTTCAAATACAATCTTGGAAGCAATGGGACAATCATTTTTCACCTTAAGCGTCGGTGTAACAGCAATGATTACATATAGTGCTTATTTGTCAAAAGAACAAAATCTTCCAAGTTCAGCTCTTTCCATTGTCGGAATGAATATAGCCGTAGTTCTTTTAGCTGGACTTGTTATTTTTCCAGCTGTATTCGCATTTGACTTATCGCCTGATGCTGGACCAGTTCTTATATTTAATGTACTACCAACAATCTTTAGCCAGCTGCCATTAGGAATGTTCTTTTTTGCAGCATTTCTCATTGTCTTTTTATTCGCTGCCTTAACTTCCGCATTCTCTATGTTAGAAGTAATCGTAGCGGTTATTTCAAAAGGTGACCCTGTTAAAAGGAAGAAATGGGCATGGATTATTGGTTTAGCGATATTTATTTTTGGAATTCCGTCAACTTTATCATATGGGGTCTTGAGTGACGTTACCTTATTTGATAAAACAATTTTTGACCTTGCAGATTACACAGTAAGTAATATCATGATGCCACTTGGTGCATTGCTAATTTCAGTTTTTGTTTCCTTGCGAATGAAAAAGTCTAATTTATTTGAGGAACTAAAACGAGGTAGTAATATTCCTTATGGTATTTTTCTCGCATGGTTTTACCTTATCCGCTATGTTGTTCCAGTTTTAATCGTGTTTGTTATGTTAGATGTCTTAGGTATTTGGTAAAACCATCAATACTTCTGGTTAAATGTTGCCTTTATTCTAAATTCGTTTTATTATTAAGCCAACATAATAAATTCTAACAAGAGAGGAGTTATTGAAATGGTTGAATTAAAGGATCAAGGACACGGTAGAGAAGTAATCATTCAAGAAAATCCAGTTTCAAGATGGTTATTCACAAACACAAAATCGGCATGGATTTGGCTAATTTTACGGCTTTATTTAGGTTATACCTGGTTAATGGCAGGTTTTGGAAAAATTACAAATGAAGCTTGGACAGGGTCAGAAGCTGGTACTGCTTTAAAAGGCTATATGATGGGTGTAATGGCTTTAGCTGAAGAAGGTGGAGTTGCTGGGTGGTATGCTTGGTTCCTTGAAACGCTTGTTATTCCAAATGCAGTTGTATTCTCGTACATGGTCGCTTATGGAGAATTTCTCATTGGCTTGGGTCTCATAGTGGGACTGTTAACAGGTATCGCAGCATTCTTTGGTGCTCTAATGAATATGACGTTCCTACTCGCTGGTACCGTCAGTACAAACCCAGTAATGCTTATAATAGCAATCCTGCTAATCTTAGCATGGAAAGTAGCAGGTTGGTACGGAATTGACCGCTGGGCCCTGCCAAAACTCGGAACACCGTGGCAGATTCGAAAAAAATAATCAAAAAAATCCGTTCCTTATCATTTGATAAAGAGCGGATTTTTTTCCAATTAATAGTATGGCGATATCATTAAATATACAGCAACTCCAGTAATACTTACATACAGCCAAATCGGCATCGTCCAACGCGCAATCTTTCGGTGTTTTTTAACATCCATATTTAACCCTCTACCAAGAGTGATAAGAGCTAGTGGTAACAATGCAGTCGCTAAAATAATATGTGTAATCAAGATGAAATAGTAAGCATACTGCACGAAGCCTTCCCCACCAAAGCTAGTAGACCCAGCCATTGCGTGGTAAGTTAAATAAGAAATTAAAAATAAAAATGTAGCAGAAAACGCCGCAAAAATAAATTTTCGATGTGCATCAATGTTCTTCTTTCTAATTGCTATAAGTGCACATACTAGTAAGATAAACGCGATTCCATTTAGTATTGCATTCAACAACGGTAAAACCGTTAAATCCATTCCAAAAATGGTTCCCGTCGTACTTCTTGGTATATAGTTTACACCTAAAATTACAATTACAGCTACAATTGATATGACCCAAATTAACGGGGTATAATTGCGTTTTTTGATATTACTATTTGTTACATTTACCTCTTTTGACATCATCAATACTCCTCCGCTTTTAAAATATATGTAGTTTAATATGAAGTAGAACTTAAATATACCTTTAAAATAATTATTAGTTTCAAAAAACCAAACATATCTTTATTATAGCATGATGTATGTAATCCTTGTGTCTTTAAGATTAAGTTTCAACATACTAAATCTTTAAGTTAAATCAATTAATTTTTGGAGGATATTTGAGATGCATGTACTTTTTTGTGATTTGTCGCTAAAACTTTAGTTACTGGCATAAAAAAACTCAAGAACGATAAAGCATTTTAGTTCTTGAGTTTTTGATTTATATTTATTTTTACGAGCATTAATTCTATTCTCTTTGTAGATCCTTTTAGTTTTTGACGATAAACTTACCCTTAGTTTCTATAATGTCATTTCCTTCTTCATAGATCGTTACGAAGTATTCGCCTTCCTCTAGTTTGTCTGGAGCTGTTAATTGCACATTAAAATACCCTGCATCATTTTTTATAACATTTTCCTCAACTAGAAATCTATTCTTACTTGAAAGATTATCCTTATACCAAATAACCTTTGCTTCCTTTACCCAAAACCTATTAGACTTTGCCGTAAAAAACACTGTATCCTCGGGTGAGAATTCAGATGCAACCGTTCCAGGGTCTCCTGTGTTGCTAATTTCTTTTGAAATAACTCCGTCTACAATCTTCGGCCCGTTATAATAGTTGTAACCATTATAAAATACAACTAATAATACAATAACTCCTATTGAAGCATAAATTTTCTTTTTCATTTTATTTCCTCCTAATTTTTATCCTAATTTAATTTTATCCCTAATAATCGAACCTTTCTATTGATTAAGATTTCATTAGGATTACAGTTTTGTAAGCTATCTAGGAGTATAATTATAGTTGAAAACAAAAAACCGCAAACACTTTTTAAATTGGTTTGCGATTTCAATATTATATTTCAATGTAACTTATTACCGAAGATAAACCTTTCGCATGAATCCAAAGTCATTCATTTACTTCTTGCGCTTCCCATTCCTTCATAAATGCTTCCATTTTTTTATTTACATCTTCTTCACTTGGCACAGTGCTTAAAATTTCGTCTTGATGATATACTTTACCACCTTTAACGATTAGATTAATTTCCTGCGTATGTGTAATATTTTCTAATGGGTTTTTATTTAAAATTACTAAATCGGCAATTTTACCTTCGTGGATGAGGCCCCTATCATCTAAGTTAATCGACTTGGCTGCATTTATTGTTGCTGCTTGCAGAGCTTCTACTTCAGTAAATCCTATCTCCACAAATATCTCTAGTTCCCGGTGTAAAGCCATTCCAGGGTAGGTATACAATAAAGCCGGTGTATCAGTTCCAGCTACCACTGTTCCACCCAAGTCATAGTAGGTCTTTGCAATAGCTTTGGTTAAATCGTTAATAACAGCATTATTTTCTTTTATCACTTCTATTATTTCTTCATGACTTTTCCAGTATTCTGTAGGATGCTTTTTATTTTTAATAGATTCTATTACTATACTTTCGGGTGACCAATAATTAGGGTAACTCATTGCTTGATCAAATAAAACCATCGTAGGGCATAATTTCACATTGTATTCTAGCATTTTCTCGCAGAGTGCCGTCACCATTTCTTTGTCTGGTTCTTCCCAATTTATATGCTGCCACTCTGCTTGATCCACTAGTGGACTCCAACCTTTAAACAACTCTTGAGCAAAACCTGAAGCATGTTCAAACCAAGTAACCCCCGCTTCTGCTGCCTGTAAGGCTGTTACATCTTTGGAATTCACTAAATCTATGGAAACCTCCAAACCAAATTTCTTCGCTTCATCTGCAGTAGCTTTTATGACTTCTTGTTTAGCCCAACCATAGACTTTAATAAATTTTGCTCCTGCCTCTACCTGCCTGCGAACCTCTTTCCTCGCCTCTCCAGGATCATCTGTAACAAAATTACCAAAGCTTGTTGGTCCCCACTGACCAGGTGCTCCATCAATCATTCGATCGGATGCATATATTCTTGGAGTAGGTGCATGATCTGGTTTTTCAATTAAATGTTTAAGTAGGTTAACATTACCTGCAGTATTCCTTACTGTTGTCACACCAGATGCAACAAAGTGTGGTGCAAACCTTTCATTAATATGGCAGTGCATATCAATTAAGCCTGGAATGATATATTTACCTTTTGCATCGATTGTTTCTTTTCCTTCAGGTAAGACTTGACCCTCTTTTATAATTCTTTTAATCTTACCTCCTTCTATTTCAATTGTTCCACCAAAAGAAACTCCGTTCGCTACATCAATAATCGTTCCATTTGTAATTAAAAGTGTATTCATTTCTGTTCCTCCTTAAAATATTTCCTTTACTATGACTTTATTGTATAGTGAATAAAATATCGGTTATTTAAATTGTCATATAGTGGAATTATTAATTAAGGGGGATTATCTTGCTAGAAAAATATGGGCAAACGCTAAGAGTCATAAGAAAACAAAAAGGAATTACTTTAAAGGGGCTAGCGGACGGGATTTGCTCCATTTCATTTTTATCAAAGTTTGAACGTGGAGATTCTGATATAACACTAGGTCTCATGACAAGATTACTAGAAAAACTAATGATGAATTTTGATGAATTCTTATATATCTACAACGATTTCCAACCTGATAAAATAGAACAGTTTTTCAAAAAAGCTCAGAATGCTTATCTAAATAGGGACTTAGAGCAACTTAGAAAGTTAAAAAATACTTCACTAAATAATTGGAAACAATATGGTGTAGAGACCTACCATAATAATGCTCTTTTGATAGAAGTATATGAAAGTATAGTAGACAAGGAATATATGAACGAAGGAATAAATAGAAAGGACATACAAATGCTATCCGACTATTTATTTCGCGTGGAAGTTTGGGGCTATTATGAATTAAGTTTATATAATGGAACGTTATTATTACTTGAACCAGAAATGGTAGTTATGCTATCAAGAACTGCTTATGAAAAGAGTGCTCGCTTTAGAAACTATAAAAGAGTTCATCAAGCCATCACATCGGTGCTTTTTAATACGATTATATATTTGCTTGGATCAGTTAATAAATTTCATGAAGAATTTACATTTCAAAAAGAATTCGATGAGTTTATATCTTACATTGAAAATATAGCAATCCCTGAAAGCAATCTTATAGAAAGAGTGCATTTATTAGAGCTTAAGGGTGCCTATGACATCAGAGTTGGTAACAAAGAAGAAGGTACTGCAAAGCTTAAACAAGCGATTCAACTGTTAAAAGACTTAAATTCTACGAGATTAGCGAATAACATTGAGCAATACCTTTTGCAGATAGTAAAATAGTGGTTAAATTTTTAACTGTATCTAGGAGTAAAATCGAACTTAAAAACGGTAATGGTTCTCCCATATAAATTTAACAAACACTATAATAATTAGTTCTTTATAAATTCTAGATACCTAATTGTTTTAACTATAAAAATAAAAGCCGCTGTTTAATAAAATGCGTAAAACAAATTTATATCTTACTTTTCCAGTCTTCTTAAAAAAGCACTCATAGATGTGGATGCACCAACATTTATGAGTCTTCTAATACATTTTATTTTCTTAGATTATCAGTGGACCTGAATCTTAAATTATGCATACATAAGTAATTACTGCTATTGTTTAGAGGAAGTGAAAATAAAAACTTAAAGCTTCTCAACCTTTAATTCATATACCCATCATAAATCTTCTGAACTCTATCTTGAAATAGACTCATATGTACAATACGAGCTTCCCGCAAGTATTCTTTTCCTTCAACAAAAAGAAGCAACGCGGGGACCGCAAAGACTGTGAACCGTTCTGCAACCTCCTCCACTTCTGCTGAATTGACATGTCCGAGTCTAATTTCAGGGAACTTTTCCATTAGTTCTTCTACCTGTGGCAAAAGCGCATGACAAACACTGCAACCTGTGCGTGATATATAAACAAATGTTAATGGATCATTGGAAATAAAATTATCTACAGCTTCAATTGTGTGCAATTCTTCAAATGTCCTCATCCGGCAACCACCTTTCAATAATTGGTCAGCTGCTCTTAAAGCAGCATTTTGCAGATTTAGTTTAAATACTAAAGATAATTATACACTTTTAAGTACCTATTGAAACTTAAGTCATCTTCTTTCAACTAAACAACCCTCTACGTATTTTTTTCTAATCAACAGCAAAAATCATATGGATGTAAAGGAGGTTTTGCAGGGGAAATCCATTTCGGAACAAAATTATCATCCTTCCAATGCCAGGTACCTAGAGCTGCAGCACAGGAGTCAAATGAATGACTGAATTCCGCTACTGTATCCGGAACTCCAATTAAATGTTGTTCCTCTAGCCAACTTAGAAGAAATTGTCTCACACGAAACTCCTGTTTATACGTTAAAACAAAATCCATTTCTAATGGTGATAATCTGGAACCTACCACAGCACCAGGGTGTACTTCCACAATTGAAACTGGGTGTTCGTATACTTGAGATTCAATTTCCCTACTAAGCCTGATTCCTCTCAAAGTTAAATAAACCATTCGATTTAAAGTAGGAGGCATAATGGAACCAGGCTTCATCCCAAGTTCAACAATATATCTTCTTAAAGCACGATCCGATTCTCTATCCCCTCCACCATCCTCATAAGACAGAGGGGCATCTATACCGATTACAACTTCATCTAATTGAGCTTGTTCAATAATCTCTTTTAAAATTTCTTCATCACTTATATTGCTCCTGATTTTAATAAATTTCAGTTGACTATTTTTTACTTCAAATACCGATAGGACAGTATCCTTGTGATTACTAGGCCCGGACAAATCAATTCCTATTACTTTCATCAAACCCTCGCCTCAATTCTATATTAATGAATCAATTTCATAATTTTTTTGTTAAAAGTATAAGATCTTAGATACGAGTTACAACCCCATACTAAATCCTTCTAAATTACAATTACAAAAAAGTTCAAGCAAAGATATTATATTCTTTGATTGAACTTATACTCATTTTCTAAACTTAATAATTCATAAGAGAACTTTCTCACACTCTTTTTAATTTAAAAGAATTTTTTCCTGTATTTTTTGCTTCATACAATGCTAAATCTGCAGTTTTTAATAATGTGGATGATTTTATGCCTACGGTTGATATTACAACTCCCATACTGGTTGTAATTTCTAAGCTTCTTCCATTTACTTCCCAAGTTTTTTGAATTTCATTTTGAATGTTCTCTGCCATAGATATAGCATTGTCATGAGAACCGATTTTGGGTAAAATAATTACAAATTCATCGCCGCCTAATCTAGCTGCAAAATTGTCTCCCGCTGTTACTTTACTAATTCTCCTGCCAAACTCTTCTATGACAGCATCACCAGCATCATGACCCAACGTATCATTAATGTCTTTAAAATTATCTATATCTAGCAATAGGATAGCGAATGCTTCTCCACTCTCATGATAGTCTTTCCATTCTTTTTCAAGACGTTCTTTAAATAAACGACGATTAGGAAGTCCCGTCATTGAATCATGAAGAGCAAAATATTCGAGTTTAGCTTCATATTCCTTTTGTAAACTAATATCTCTCGAAATAACTACGATATGTTTAAATTTATTTTGTTCATCAAAAACAGGTGTACCATATGCTTCAGTCCAAACAGGTTCTTTTTTATTATTAAATTGCCTAATTTGTACATGAAAACTTTTTCCTTTTTCAATCGAATGTAGTACCTCATTATTTATAATACTCTTATCATCTGGATGTAAATTATAGTGAAAAGGTTTTCCTAAATATTCTCTATAATCATGCCCTAACGTTTCTTTATAAGCAGGTGATGCATATATAATTTTCCCTTTATCATTGATTAATGTAATTAAATCTTTAGCATTTTCCGCAATGATTCGGAAGCGTTCATCACTTTCACGCAATCTCTCTGTGGATTCTGTTATCTCTGTAATATCCCTTAAAATACCATAGATTCCAATAACCTCATTATCTATAATTAATGGTGTTACCCGTAATGACACATATACAATCTTATCTGATTTATTTTCAATTTTTAGATGTGAAATTTCCTTTGATTCACGGAGAGCTTCCTTAAGCAGTTTTTCCACTATATTCGCATCATCTTCAACAAATAACGAGCTTAAGGATGTTCCAGTTAATTCTTCTACTTTATATCCTGTGATTTTTTCAAGAGCAAGATTTCCATGAGTAATACAATCATTTAAATCTATCGAAATTATAGCATCTGGATTATAGTTAAAAAGTGAAAGGTATCTTTCATTACTCTTATTCAACTCTATCAGAGTCCTGTCTTTTTCTTGCTTAGCTAACTTTTCATCTGTTCTATCTCTAACAATTGCTACAATTTGTTTACACCTATTCATATCATCGAACAATGGTGTGAGTTTTGTTTCCGAATATTTTCTGCCTTCGGTTGAATCATAATAATCCTCATACGTATGTACTTCTCCACTACGGAATACTTTTTGATACATCTCACTTAAAGAAGAGGCAATATTTTCAGGATAAACTTCATGAATTGTCTTACCAATAACACCTTCAGTAAGTCCTGTACTATTCATTGCTGCACGATTTAAAAATTCATATACAAAATCAGATTCATTTTCAACCTTTACAACAAAAATTAGATCACTTATTCCATCCATCAATATTTGATTTTTATACATCTAGCTTTTCCTCTCAAACATATTTGATTATATCACCAATACTCTACAAATTATTTCTCTACTATGAAATTCATCAATAAACTTAGTATGTGTAAACGAATGATAAGAAAGTAAATATCTTTACGGTATCTTTCTTATATTTATAGAATCTAATGCAATTTGACAAACACTTTTGATCTTACTACCCTATATTATAGCACTAATTACCCAGGTATATAGTGATATGAATTATAATAAATATTTAAAACCTTCTCTTATAATCAATCTGTTTAGATTTCCAGTTAGATTATAAATGAAGTAATTTATGAATTTTGTTCTAAAAGATATTATTCATTCGATTTAGAGCTATACCTACCAATTAGATCCTAAATAAAAAAGCTCATAAACCAGTTTATACTAAAGTTTGCGAGCCTATCAATTAAATTTTAACGCATCTAAGATGAACCTAAAATATCAGTAGTCAGTGCGATTTTATAAAAAAAAATTATCACATAAATAAAAAGACAGGAAGATATTCCTGTCTTAATTACGCTAAAAATTTTAAGTTATTTGTGTGCTTAGATTAATACCGGTGGTCGGGATCGAACCGACACTCCCGTGAAGGAACGGGATTTTGAATCCCGCGCGTCTGCCAATTCCGCCACACCGGCAAGTTTCGAAAAAAGAAAGGCGGTAACCGGATTTGAACCGGTGGTAAAGGTTTTGCAGACCTCTGCCTTACCACTTGGCTATACCGCCATATTAATTAAAATATGGAGCGGAAGACGGGATTCGAACCCGCGACCCCCACCTTGGCAAGGTGGTGTTCTACCACTGAACTACTTCCGCAAAATGGCTGGGCTACTAGGATTCGAACCTAGGGAATGACGGGACCAAAACCCGTTGCCTTACCGCTTGGCTATAGCCCAATAAGGAACTAAACTGAATAAAAAAGGGCGACCGGTGGGGATTGAACCCACGAATGCCGGAGCCACAATCCGGTGCGTTAACCGCTTCGCCACGACCGCCATAAAACAAAAATATAAAAATGGCAGGGGTAGTAGGAATCGAACCCACATCAAAGGTTTTGGAGACCTTCGTTTTACCATTAAACTATACCCCTACTATTTTATTTAAATGGTGGAGGGGGGCAGATTCGAACTGCCGAACCCTGAGGGAGCGGATTTACAGTCCGCCGCGTTTAGCCACTTCGCTACCCCTCCATTATGAATATACAAAAAGGTGGCTCGGGACGGAATCGAACCGCCGACACACGGATTTTCAGTCCGTTGCTCTACCGACTGAGCTACCGAGCCATGTTTTTAAATTAAAACATATAAAAATATAATGGCGGTCCGGACGGGACTCGAACCCGCGACCTCCTGCGTGACAGGCAGGCATTCTAACCAACTGAACTACCGGACCATTAATAATAATTTGGTTGCGGGGACAGGATTTGAACCTGCGACCTTTGGGTTATGAGCCCAACGAGCTACCGGACTGCTCCACCCCGCGATAATATAAAGATGATGATTTTATTCATACATCATAATAAATGAACTTAATGGTGGAGGATGCAGGGCTCGAACCTGCGACCCCCTGCTTGTAAGGCAGGTGCTCTCCCAGCTGAGCTAATCCTCCACATTAATAAGGTTAAAATGGTGACCCGTACGGGATTCGAACCCGTGATACCGCCGTGAAAGGGCGGTGTCTTAACCGCTTGACCAACGGGCCTTATAAGTAAGTATAATATGGCGGAGAGCAAGGGATTTGAACCCTTGAGGCCGCGTAAACGGCCTACACGATTTCCAATCGTGCTCCTTCGGCCAGCTCGGACAGCTCTCCATTGAGCTTTAAAAGCTTGAAAAATTCATTTTTCGCCTGGCGGCGTCCTACTCTCGCAGAGACAAAGTCTCAACTACCATCGGCGCTGGAAAGCTTAACTACTGTGTTCGGTATGGGAACAGGTGTGACCTTTCCGCCGTCACTACCAGACATTAAGATAAAGTAAACTTATTGTTAATTTTTCGTGACAACCATAATTATAATAGATTCACAGAAAAAATCAAGTTTAACTCTATTCTTTTATATGTTTTATACCTTGAAAACTAAATAAGAACATTGCAACGACATTGCATTTTATGAAGTTAGTTAAGCCCTCGATCGATTAGTATTCGTCAGCTACACATGTTGCCATGCTTCCACCTCGAACCTATCAACCTCATCGTCTCTGAGGGATCTTACTCACTTAAAGTGATGGGAAGTCTCATCTTGAGGGGGGCTTCATGCTTAGATGCTTTCAGCACTTATCCTTTCCACACGTAGCTACCCAGCTATGCTCCTGGCGGAACAACTGGTACACCAGCGGTGTGTC
>NZ_JBTLRO010000006.1:0-192040 GCF_054482815.1 Oceanobacillus sp. CAU 1775
CGTCTAACTGTAAATAAATCCCAAATGGATGGAGCCACCTTTAATAGGGTATTTAGTTTTTTGGCTCTTTTAGAAAAAAGTTAGTAACTGAAAATTCAAACTATATTAATGCAACACTAGTGAAGCTAACTATTGTGTTTAATAGTTAGCTTGTGCATTTTAGATTTGATAAATAGTTTTGTTCTCTGGATCAATTTTAAAAACAATATCTGCTGTATGATTAATAAAAGTCTTATCATGGGAAATGAAAATCACGGTTCCTTCATATCCTAAGATGAATTGTTCTAGTGCTTCTAACGCGTGAATATCTAGGAAGTTTGTCGGTTCATCTAATAAGAGAATATTGTATTCTCCGAGAAATAATTCACATAGCTTTAAGCGAATAATTTCACCACCACTTAGATTGTTAAGCTGCTTTTTCAAGTCTGTTCCCGTAAATAGCATCCTGTGTAAAACACTTCGTAAAAAGCCTTCTGGTTGATCAAATTTTTTACGCATGTACTGAATAATCGTTTCATCTGATATAAATTGATAGCTCATCTGATCGTAGAAACCAAACTTCACTTTTGGAGAGAGACTTAATCCGTCGCCACCTTTTTGAATATGGTGAAGCAAAGTGCTTTTGCCAGAACCATTTGGTCCAGTGATTGCTATCTTTTTACCGAGTGGAAACTGAAAATTAACATGATCAAGTAGTAGCTTATTGCCAACTGAAAGACTTAAATTCTCTGCCATAATCGGAAATTTGTTATGAAGAGCAAGTGCTTTTGACTGGTGAAAAACAATTTCATTCTCTACTTTAATAGCTGCAACATCCTCAAGATTATCTATTCTTTGCTCGATAGATTTTGCTGCCCGATAAATTCCTTTTTGTGACGTTCCTTTTGATTTTGATTTACCCAATCTACTTGGTTTTTCTTTTGCCTTTTGCTTTGACTTATTGTCATTGCCTAACATACTACTCGCTTTTTGAAGTTTTTCTTCAACAGCTTTTTCAAGTCGCTCTTTTTCTCTTATATAATTTTCATGTGCTTCTTTTTGCTGCCGAATCTCAAGTTTTTTCTGGGCTTCGTAAGCAGTGTAATTTCCGCTATATATTTTTACTTCTAAGTCAGATACTTCCCAAATCGTATCGACCAGTTCATCTAATAGATTTCGGTCATGACTGATTAATAGTAAGGCACCATAGTAATGTTTTAGTTGTTCGATAATAAAAGAAATGCCATCTTGATCAAGGTGAGTGGTTGGTTCGTCAATTAGCAGCGCTTCATAATAAGTTGAAAAAAGTTCAGCAAGCTTGAGTTTTGTCTGTTCACCTCCACTTGCATTTTCACCAATCGATGAAATGCCGAGTTTGGATAGAAGCATTCCATCTGCATTTTTTTCTGTTGGATTTTCCATTTGTTTAAAAATTCCTGGTTTCGTGTAGCGATTGATCTTTCCACTATTCGGTTCGATCTCGCCTGAAAGAAGTCGAAGTAATGTACTTTTTCCAGCACCGTTTTTACCGACAATTCCAATCCGATCGAATTGATGTACCGCTAAGTGATCAATATTAATAATTTCTTTATCTAAAAACTTTATTTTTACTTTTCTTATATCAAAAAGGATATTTTCCATTATAACTACCTCCGAAAATTTAATTTTTCGTATCGGTAGCAAAACCGATACAAGCTTTGCGTGTTAGCAGTTGCTTGTATCAATAGAATAATAATGTCATCATGTTTGTTCTCCTCCATTTAAGTCGCAGGTGTGCCTGTGAAATGCAAAAAAGGAAGAAACAAAAAAAGACACTAAATAATCAGTGTCTTTAATAAACGTATCTTTTCATGATGGAAGATTACTAAAATAGACAGACTATTCCCTTTGAGCTGCTTCACAAGCAGACCTTTGATCGTATTTATTTACGAATTCAAAGTTGGGAAACGCAATCTCATGAGTAATCAACCCTCCTAAAGTTTTAATTAATTAAATTATATCTAATAAACAGGGAGGTTGTCAATCGATGATGGGATGGTTGGATAATATATTAGAAGATAACCTTGAAGTGAATAACAGTAAGAATAATTAATAAAAAGAAAAGATTAAATTCCACGCTTTAACATACGGATGTCTGCCTCATGTTCTAATGAGCGAAAAGATAGTGTCTCTAAAACTTTTCCCTGTCTTTCTTGATTAACTTTAATCTCTTGGACTTCTTCCAATATTGTGCTAACGTGTAACCCAATTGTTTCAAGTGTAGCATTTGTTTCTTCTTTCCATTCAGCCATCTCATGTCTCCACTCAGTTACTTCATTTTTCCAGTCGCTAACTTCTTCTTTCCACTCAGTTACTTCGTTTTTCCAGTCGCTAACTTCTTCTTTCCACTCAGTTACTTCGTTTTTCCAGTCGCTAACTTCTTCTTTCCACTCAGTTACTTCGTTTTTCCAGTCGCTAACTTCTTCTTTCCACTCAGACACTTCATTTTTCCAGTCGCTGACTTCTTCTTTCCACTCCGTCATCTCATGTTTCCACTCAGACACTTCGTTTTTCCAGTCGTTGACTTCTTCTTTCCACTCAGACACTTCATTTTTCCAGTCGCTGACTTCTTCTTTCCACTCCGTCATCTCATGTCTCCACTCAGACACTTCGTTTTTCCAGTCGTTAACTTCGTTTCTCCATTCCGTCACTTCATTTTTCCATTCATGTAATACTTGCATTTCATTTTTAACGTCTTTAACTTCCGATAAAATTTCCTGCAATAATAGTTCAGACATTTTCTGCACCTCCTTTTAATAGATTGAATATATTATAAGCTACTTCGGTTAAAAATAATAGTTTAAAAATAAAAATTGCACATATAATGAGTCTCATAAAGCTCTCATTATACGTGCAATAATTGTTGTCAAAAATTATTCAGTTGCATCTTTTCCAAGAAAGGCTTGGAGCATCCAAATCGTTAATTCAACACTCTCTTTATAGCCAATAAGTAAATCTTCTGTAACAGTGTCATTCTCTTTTCCAGCTAAGTCGATTCCGCGATTCGTAATGTCACGGATGGTACGGTAATCTTCCACAAGATTCTCTACCATTTTCTCTGCTGATATTTTTTTATCATAAACATTCTCTTCAATGGAGGCATGCTCCAAATACTCACCTAATGTTGAGTATGGCTTTTCCCCAAGTGCAATTAGTCGCTCAGCTAATGCATCGAAGTTTGCTGTTACGTCATTGTAGAGCTCTTCGAATTTAGCGTGAAGTGTATAGAATTTAGGGCCTTGAACATACCAGTGATATTGATGTAATTTTACATATAAAACTCCTAAGTTCGCTACAATATGGTTTGTCATCGAAGCTGCAGAAGCGTGATGTTGAATGTGTGAGTGTTCCATTGCCATTAAAAAATCTCTCCTTTTTAATAATTAATTTCCGAATGTGTATATTCTTTCTTATAAGATAAGTATACCCTAATGAATGCGGTTAAAACATGAATGTTCTTTTACAATCGACTCCATTATTCTATTTCCCAGCTTATTAATAATGCCTGGATTGCTTCTGGTAAGGTCGCTTCCGGAATGCCGGCAAAGCCTAAAATAAAGATAGGATGCTTTTCTTCATGATTTTCTAGTAAATAGATGGAAAGTGGATAGACCTTAATATTTTTCTTGGTAGCAAGTTCAAGTAATTCTTGTTCACTACGATTTATTTTTACTTTTATAACAAGATGAAAGCCAGATAAATCTCCTATAATTTCAATTTTGTCTTGAAAAGGTTGAATCAATTCTAGGGTTAGATTCATCTTTCTCCGATATACTTTACGCATCCGGTTCAAATGTTTTTCAAATTCGCCATCTTTCATAAAGTGAGCGAGCATATGTTGATCAATTCTAGAGACAGAACACTGGAAAAAAGAGAGCTTTTCCTTATATTGCTTCATTAACTGATTCGGCAACACCATGTAGCTAATACGTAAAGAGGGGATGAGTGATTTTGAGAAACTTCCTAAATAAATTACCTTTCCATTCTTATCCATGCTTTGTAAGGAAGGAATTGATTTCCCTTCATAACGAAATTCACTGTCATAATCATCCTCGATAATATATCGATTATTTTCAACGCTTGCCCAGTTCAGTAATTTAATTCTTCGATTTGCTGAAAGGATAGACCCATACGGGAAATGACGGGAAGGAGTTACATAAACAATATCAGGATTCTTTATTTCGAGATTTTCTATTTTTACTCCTTTACCGTCAACTTCTAATGGAAATACACTGTTATGATAATTTTTTAGAATCCTTGAGATAGCATGATACCCAGGGTCTTCCACCCCATAAGATTTATTTTCCCCGAGTAAAATAATCAACTGTTGCAATAAAGTTTCTACTCCAGCACCGAGAATAATATCTTCAGCAGTTGCTTGAACACCGCGGGATTGATAGATATACTGGGCAATCTCTTCCCGAAGTAGTTTTTCACCCTGCCAATCCCCCATAAGAAGGAGTGATTGATTGTCTTTATCGATTATTTTTCTAGCGTATTTTCGCCATGTATCAAAGGGAAAATGTTCGGTATCAATACGGCTAGGATGAAAATTATATTCGATTTTTGTAACATTCTCTTCTTCCATAGAAGGATATCGAATTGGTGAAGTGTATTCTAAATCTTCATGTGCTAAAACAAAGAAACCTTTTCTAGGAACCCCTTCAATATATCCTTCTGCGACAAGTTGATCATAGGCTTGTTCAATTGTATTTTGACTAATCAGAAGAAATTTGGAGAGCTTTCTTTTTGATGGTAATTTCGTCCCGTAAGCTATTCGACTTTCCATAATTTCTGTTTTTATAAATGTATATAATTGTTCGTAAAGTGGTATTTCACTTTTACGGTCAAGGTTGCAAGTAAGTATTTCCATAAAATTTCTCCTTTGTTGACCCTGTCGAATTATATAAAACTGACACTTTCGTTAGTGTCACCTATTCTTTATAATAAATTAAAATTAGAATTAATCAATAAAAATTTGAATGGAGTGTTGGGAATGGGAGTAGTAACAGCGGTAGATAAAGAAAAGACATTAGAAAAAATTAAAGCTGGCGGCGTGATTATGGACGTGGTCAATGCAGAACAAGCGCGTATTGCTGAAGCTAGTGGAGCAATCGCAGTCATGGCTCTTGAACGCGTTCCTTCTGATATTAGAGCTGCTGGTGGAGTTGCCCGCATGGCTGACCCTCGTATTATAGAAGAAGTAATGGGAGCAGTTTCTATTCCAGTTATGGCAAAAGCACGTATTGGACATATTGTTGAAGCACGTGTGCTGGAAAGTATGGGTGTTGATTTTCTTGATGAGAGTGAAGTACTTACACCTGCTGATGAAGAGTTCCATCTATTAAAAAGTGATTTTACAGTACCATTTGTTTGCGGGTGTAGAGATTTGGGTGAAGCATCACGAAGAATCGGAGAGGGTGCTTTAATGCTCCGTACAAAAGGGGAACCAGGCACTGGCAATATTGTAGAAGCAGTTCGCCATATGCGTAAGGTGCAAGCGCAAGTACGTAAAGTAGTTATGATGAACGAGGATGAATTAATGACTGAAGCTAAACTTCTCGGTGCGTCTTATGAGGTGTTAAAACAAATTAAGGAAGCAGGCAGATTACCTGTAGTAAATTACGCAGCTGGTGGTGTTGCAACTCCTTCAGATGCTGCACTCATGATGGAACTAGGAGCAGATGGTGTTTTCGTTGGATCAGGAATTTTCAAGTCTGAAAATCCAGAGAAATTTGCTCGTGCGATTGTTCAAGCAACTGCTAATTACCAAGATTATGCGCTAATTGCAGCGTTATCTAAAGAGATAGGTACAGCAATGAAAGGAATTGAGATTTCTACGTTGAGGGAAGAGGAAAGAATGCAGGATCGTGGCTGGTAAATTGCGTTGGTTGGCGTTGAATCCCGATATATTCGGATAAATCCTGATATGGACACAACTTATCCCGATACTGTCACAATTAATCCCGATATGGACACAACTTTTCCCGACATCGTCACATATTATCAAGAAAAAATAAAAAGTTGGTTGCCACATGAAAAATGGCAACCAACTTTTCTATTTAAAAATTATCTACTTTATATGCTGCTACTTGATTATTCTCTCTTTCGATTGTTTCAATGAATCGCTCAAGAGTTGTTGTGAGAAAACTATCCGCACGTCGAATGAAAACAGTTGTTATATTACTATATTCTTTAGGCAACGTATGCGTATGAATAAGATTACTTTCTTCTAAATGAGCTACAGAAGAGCGAGGAACAAAGGCAATACCTAACCCAACAACCACACTACGCAAAATTGTTTCTAATGTCCCAAACTCCATCATCTTATGAGGAATAAGTTGTTGATCATTAAACCAAGTTTCTAGACGGCTTCTATATCCACAACCTTTAGAGAAACACAAAATAGGATCTTTCATTAATCTATCCATTGGCGACGTATCTTTACTAGAAATCAAAACAAGTTCTTCTTCGAATACATCTTGTGCAATAATTTCTGGTGAGAATTTTGCCTTTGTTACGAAGGCTCCGTCTAGTTTATGACTCAAAACTTTTTCTTCGAGTTTTTCCGTGACCCCTGAAAACAGGGAAAGTTCCACGTTCTGATATTGTTTATCGAAGGTAGCTAATATATTTGGAAGCTGAAAGACCGTTTCGATTGTTCCGATTTCTAATTTCCCTGCAGGTTCACTTTTGCTTTGTACCGCTTTTTTCATTTCATTTGTTAAAGCCATTATTTTTTCACTATAAGATAGTAACTTCTTTCCTTCAGGTGTCAAAGTCATCCCTCGGCGGTGTCGATTAAATAAAGGAGTATTCATTTCTTTTTCCAATTTCTTTATTCGAGAGGTTATATTTGATTGCACATAATTTAATTCCTTTGCAGCTTCTGTGATGGTTCCTTTGTCTGCAACGACTTGAAAAATTTCTAAATCCTTAAACTCCATGTGATCCGTCCTTTACTATCTTGGTTCTTTTATGGTATCACTATTAATGATATAAGTCATCAATTATACTCATTTTACTTGATATCATAAAACTGGGATAATAAAGTCAGAATCTGGTAGAAGGAGAAAGGTAAAATTGAAAAATAGTGCATTACTCGGAGCGTTCTTATGTTTTATTGCGGCAGCTTCATGGGGAGCAATGTTTCCTGTCGCGCATTCAGCTTTTAAACATATTGATCCATTTTATTTTACAATCATCCGTTACGGTTTTGTAACGTTAATCTTAGTCGCATTGTTATTATGGAAAGAGGGGAAGAAAGCATTCCGTCTCGAAGGTAAAGGAAAGCAATTATGGTTTTTCGGAACGATGGCATTCACGGTCTATAACCTCTTAATTTTCTGGGGAGAGGACCTATTGGGAGAGCCGGGTGTTATGATCGCTTCAATTATGGAAGCATTAATGCCGATGATTTCAATTGTAATTGTATCTATTATATATAAAAGATTTCCACATAAAATCACATTATTTTTCGTGCTAATAGCTTTTGTCGGAGCGATTTTAGTAATTACAAAAGGCGATATCCAAATTTTCTTTCGTGCCACGGATAATATGATTCCATCGTTAATGATTTTCATTGCGGTTGTTGGGTGGGTTATTTATACAATGGGAGGTTCATCATTTCCAGGTTGGTCGGCCTTAAGGTATTCTGCTATGAGTTGTTTACTTGGTACGATAACTGCTGGTGTAGTAGTTGTTTTCACTACGTTTACAGGTTATATATCTGTACCGACATTGGAAGTAGTTGCAATTACAAGCCCGCATTTATTATTTATGATTGTATTCCCTGGAGTTATAGCACTTCTAGGGTGGAATATAGGAGTAAACATACTTTCTCCTTTAAACGCGTTACTATTTATTAACTTTGTTCCAATTACGACACTAACAATCTCAATTGTTCAAGGGAACACTGTTACAGGTTATGACGTGATGGGTACTATTCTGATCATCATATCTTTAATCGGTAATAATATATTCCTAAGAACTTTAGAGAAAAGAAAAGCGACGAGACGATCTCGAACGGAAATGGTGGAACAATCATATTAAATGAAAATAACAAAAGGACCTCCTAAAAGTGGAGGTTCTTTTATTATGGTGCTATCTAGTTATAATATTTTGGCGAAATGTCAATAAATGCTATACTTAAAAAAACTGTTGGGAGGGATTCTAATGAATGAGAAAGAACTCCTGGAGAATGGTTATCGGAAGTATACAGGAGAGAAGATCGATGTTTTTTTCAATAAGACTACATGTGTTCATTCGGGAAATTGTGTAAATGGTAATCCAGATGTATTTGATACTAAAAGGAGACCATGGATACTTGCAGACGGAGCAGAAGCTGGAGAAGTGGCAAGGGTAATAGATACTTGTCCATCAGGTGCACTTAAGTATATTTTTAGTGGACAAACACAAGCAATGCCTCAAAAAGACCTAATGGAGAAAGAAGGACATGCATAATGAGCTATCAATTTGAAGAAGAAACAAGTAGATTTGTTGTTAAAGATGCAAGTGGAAACGAAGCAGGTGAAGTAACATACACTCGTGCTGGTGACAATTTATTAATTATTGATCATACTGGAGTAGACCCAGAACACCGTGGACAAGGTTTAGCAGAACAACTAGTTGCCAAGGTAGTCGAAAAAGCAAAGAAGGAAGATGTTAAAATTATGCCACTTTGCCCATTTGCTAAAAAACAATTTGAAGAAAAAGAAGAGTATAAAGCAGTAGAACATAAATAATTAAATACAAATGACCTTTTGGATAAATACTATATTCAAAAGGTCTTTTTTTATCATACGCATGAAATATAAATACGCATTACATGGATTGGTCAAGATGCTAGAAAACCCTAAAAACATACTCAGAACAAATATCACCATCCATAAATAACTTTTAAAAAAAGTTGACAAAATAAAATGAATAGGTTAAGATATACTTAATTAAAGATATTGTAATTAAATATAAATTAATTACAAATAAAAAGGAGAATAATAAAATGAAAACTGCAGGTATTCATCACATTACGGCGATAGTTGGTCATCCACAGGAAAACGCGGATTTTTATGGAGGAGTTCTAGGACTCCGATTAGTTAAGAAAACAGTGAACTTTGACGATCCAGGCACATATCATTTATATTTCGGTGACGGTGGAGGAAAACCAGGAACAATCATCACATTTTTCCCTTGGGTAAATGCTTACCAAGGAAAAATTGGCGGAGGACAAGTAGGAGTGACAACATATGTTATTCCAGTAGGAGCAATGGATTTCTGGAGAAAAAGATTAGAGAAATTTAATATAAAATATACAGATTCGGAACGTTTTGGTGAACATTATTTAGAAATTGACGATGTGCATGGATTAAAATTAGAGCTAGTAGAACGTGAAGAAGGTGAACTGAATAACTGGTCTCATGCGGATATCACACCAGAAGTTGCCATAAAAGGATTCGGTGGTGCAATTTTATTTTCGACAAATCCTGAAAAAACAAAAGATACGCTTGTAGAGACAATGGGGTTAGAATTCGTTGGTGAAGAAAATGATTTACTTCGTTTTAAATCTCACGGAGATATTGGTAACATTATCGATGTCAAAAAAACACCTATGGGCCGAGGGCGAATGGGTGTAGGCACAGTTCATCATATTGCATGGCGTGCTAAAGACGATGCTGATCAGTTAGCTTGGAAGAACCATGCTACCAAGCAAGGGTTTTTAGTAACTCCTGTTCAAGATCGTAATTACTTCAATGCAATCTATTTCAAAGAACATGGAGAGATACTATTTGAAATTGCAACAGACCCACCAGGTTTTGCTCATGACGAATCACATGAAACAATGGGAGAAGAGTTGAAGTTGCCGGCACAATATGAAAGTCGCAGAGAGCAATTAGAAGAAACGCTTATTCCAATAGAAATTAAAAACCTTGATAAGTAGGCTTAGAATATATAAGTAATAATTTTCAATGCATGATTAGCTAAAATTCAAGTTAATCATGCATTTTTACTGTATAATATATAGTATAAAAGTAATAGGAAAGAAGGTAAGTGGAACATGGAGAAACAGCAGACAATTATGGATTTAGATTTTTACCATGTCATTCAACCAATTATCGATATTAAGAATAATCATATATTCGGTTACGAAATGTTATTACGTTCTAATGAAATTAAGAATCCAGAACTACTTTTTCAATATGCTGAACAAGAAGATTTGTTATTTGATCTTGATATGCACTCCATTCAAAAAGCTTTTGAGGCTATCAATCTATCAACATCCGATTTAGAAGGATTACATATATTTATAAATATTCATCCCTCTACAGTTAGAAATCCGATAACGTTGAGTCAATTATCTAAACTCAAAGCAGATATGAAATTAGAAAGCGGTAAAATTGTTTTTGAAATAACAGAAGCAAAAAAAGAGGCAGAATTAATGATGTGCCAAAATATGATTGTTAATTTAAAAAACGAAGACTTTTTAATTGCGTTAGATGATTTAGGTAAAGGAGATTCTACTATCCCTTATATTATAGAGCTTGAACCCCATGTAGTTAAAATAGATCGCTATTTTTCAGAAGGTTTAGCAAAGTCTACAAGAAAACAGAAGGTTGTCGAGTCGCTTATTAAACTTTTTAGTGATGAAACAATGTATATATTAGAAGGTATTGAAACTGAAGCTGATTTGGAAAAAGCTAGAGAACTTGGTGTTCGTTATGTTCAAGGATTTTATCTTGGCAAACCAGAATCATTCGAACATTATTTAAATCAATAACGTAACCAAACAAATCTATAAAAGATAAGGGTGAAGAGAATGCTTCATACATTTGGAGGAGATATTGATCAAGAGGTTTTAGATTTAATTTGGAACAATACTGCAGATGCTATTTTTACAATTTGTCATGATGGTTCGATAAGAAATGTTAATCCATCATTTGAAGAAATGCTAGGCTGGAATATTGAAGAACTGAAAGATAATACATTTCCACCTTTCATTATCGATATGACAGAAGAGCAACATAGGAAATTCATCGAGCAACTAGAGATGGGGAATAATTATCCATACTCTGTAGTAAAAAGAGAAACAAAAAACGGAGAGACCTTAGACATCCTTGCATCTTATCGTTCTGTTAATAAAGGAGATATCCTAGCCGTTGCTATGTATAAAGATTTTACTGGACAAATGTATATTCAAGACAAGTTGGAAGAAAGTGAACATAATTATCGTACACTTGTTGAGCATTTACCAGAGGCTGTAATCAAACAACGTTATGACAAAATAGAATTTATTAACTCAGCTGGTGTTGAGTTATTTGGACAACGTTCTAAAGATGATATTATCGGTAAAACAATCTGGGATTTCTTTGAAAGTATCGAACGCAAGGAAATTGACCATATGATTGCTCAAGCATGTAAAAAGAGTACATTTGAAAATAATACATTCGTAGGGAAGTTAAAAAGAATAGATGGGGAAAAAGTTTGGACGGAAATAAAAATAATCCCGATTGGAAGCAAAGAGGACCCCGATATCCAAATAGTTATACGCAACGTAACAGAAAGAAAAAATTATGAGTCAAAATTAGAGTACTTAGCTTATCATGATCCACTAACAGGACTTAAGAATCGCAGAATATTTACCGATATGGTAAATGAGAGTATTGAAGAAATAATAGAAACCAAAGAAAAACTAGCAATGATGTACATCGATATGGACAATTTTAAAGAAGTAAACGATGAATATGGACATGATGTTGGTGATCAATTACTGCAACACTTTGCTGAACGATTAAAGAATTCCGTTCGAAAAGATGACATTCTGTGTCGTGTAGGTGGAGATGAATTTCTAGCTTTACTCCGAAACGTAAAAGATAAAACTCAGATTTCTCGAACAGCCGAACGAATGATTGATACATTTCAAGAACCATACGAAATTAATGGTTTAACTCTTCATATTACAGCAAGTATTGGTATCTCTATCCTTCCAGATAATACCAGCGAAACGAAGTCATTGATTTTCCGAGCAGACGAGGCTTTATATAAAGCAAAAGAACAAAGAAATCAGTATCTATTTTATTCTGAAAACTAACTAGAAATTCATAAATCATTAGTAGACGAGAGAGGCGAATTAGATTTGTTTAAATTAAAAAGAAATACGGATATTAATCTTTTAATTAATGAGCTAGAACAAATGGAGCAAGTGCCGCAGCAGGAAGAGATCTATTATAATCAAATCTCCTTAAAGCCAGAGAGTGATGAGATGAAAGAACTAGTAGATTCTATGAATAAATATATTCGTAACATGCAGGAGAAATATATTAAACTTTATGAGAAATATCAAATTGTAACAGAATTAAATAATATTGGCACATGGGATTTAGAAATTAAGAATGGTGAGCCTACAGAGAATAATATTTATAATGATATCTTTAGACATGCCTTAGGATATGAGGACGAGAATGATTTTCCGAACAAATTTAAAAGCTGGTATGATTCTGTAGCACCTGATGAAGCGAATGAAGTAACAAAGGCATTTGAAGAACATTATGATAAAGATTTACAGAAAGACTATAATATAGAGTTTAAAAGTGTTAAGAAAGATGGCTCCATTGAATGGTTTCATGGGAAGGCAGACACATTAAGGAACGAATTGGGTGAACCTTACCGAAATGTTGGAACGCTAGTAAATATCCATGAAAATAAATTAAATGCTATTCGAGTTCAGAACTTATTATCTCGACTCGAGCTTATAGAAAAATCACTAAGTTATAGTGTTTCAACTTTAGAGGGTTCATGGGGAATGGACCTACAAGCAGAACAAGTTGAAAATAAATTATGGTTTTCACCACAATTCAAGCGATTAGTTGGCTTAGATGATGAAGCAAGTATTTATGAACTTGATGCATGGATGGATCTCATTGTAAGTGATGAAAGAGAACAAGTAAAAGATACAATTAATAATTTCTTATACAATCAAACAAATCAACTAGACTTAGAAATTAAGTTCCAAATGGAAACAAGTCCTAGTAACCCTCGCTGGTTTACAATGTTATTAACCGTCGTACGTGATGTAAATGGGAATGCAACATTGTTGTCAGGCTTATTGCGTGATATAAACCATGAAATTGAACGCCAATTATATGACGACCGTATAGAAAGCGAAATGGATGATTTTACAAATTTACTAAGTGAACTTACAGGAAATATAAGAAGTAATACGAATGAAGCAACTGAAATTGCTAAAGAACATGAAGTAACCACAAGGTCTGCTGATGAAGCAAAAGCATGCATTGATTTGACGAAATCAATAACTGATTTGATTAAAAATATATCCACGCAAACAAATTTATTAGGTCTGAATGCATCGATAGAAGCTGCACGTGCTGGAGAACAAGGAAAAGGTTTTAGTGTTGTTGCATCGGAAGTACAAAAACTCTCGCTTAATACAGCTGAAGCAGTAGAGCAAATTGAAAAAATATTAGAGGATATCAGTGACGCCGTACTTAATATCGTAACTAGTATTAATAATATGAGTGATAAAATCCAATCACAAGCCGTTGTCACAGAAGAAATTAATGCTACCACAGACCATATTAATGTGATGTCAGGTAAATTACTCGAATTAATGAAGGAAATTAATTAGACAGAAATTGAGATTCTAGAACGATCAAACTAAAACTTAGGAGACGTATAATGAACGAAAAAAGAGAAGGTATCTTATTACAGAGTGGAACAAATGAACTTGAAATAATTCTGTTTGAATTAGGGGACGAATGCTTTGCGATTAACGTACTAAAAACGAGAGAAATTATTACACCAATGCCAATTACTAGAATCCCTAACTCCTCAGAGTATGTAGAAGGAATCATTCATTTACGTGGCGATATTTTACCTGTCGTCGATCTAGCTGGGATTATCGGAGCACCGACATCTGAAAAACCTGAAAACGATAAATTTATCGTAGCAGAAATGAATCAAACAAAAATTGCATTTCGGGTACATGGGATCAGACAGATCAGTCGTATATCATGGGAAGAAATCGAGAAGCCATCAGAACTTGCTGCAGGTAGCCAACCATATGCCACAGGAATTATTAAGTTACGTGACGAAACGCTAGCAATCTTCTTAGATATTGAAAAAATTATTGTGGAAATTAATCCAGAGCTAGGTGGGAACGTGGAAAGTATTAAGACACTTGGAACTCGTGAACGATCACAGAAGAAAATTATAGCGGCTGAAGATTCGGGTGTTTTACGAGCTTTACTAAAAGATACGTTAAGTGAAGCTGGTTATGATAATGTTGTATTTTTCCAAAACGGAAAAGAAGCATGGAACCACTTAGAAGCTCTTGCTAATGATAAATCTGTTGATCCGAAAGAAAGTGTGCAACTGCTTTTAACAGACATTGAAATGCCGCAAATGGACGGACATCACTTAACATATAAGTTAAAACAAAACGCTAGATTAAGAGACATTCCCGTCGTGATTTTTTCTTCTCTAATTACGAACGATCTTTTCCATAAAGGAGAAAAAGTTGGAGCAAGTGCACAGGTGAGCAAACCGCAACTCGTTAACTTAGTGAAGGAAATTGATAAATATATTCTATAAAAAACATCCTTGGGCTATAAATGCTCAAGGATGTTTTTTATTTTATTTTGATGACACGAAGAAATAGTGGCGTCAATAAAAATCCGATACATACACCTAATAAATTTAAGATGAGATCATCGATATCTAAACTTCCACGCTTGGTTAGAAATTGCGTAAGTTCAATTCCACTGATGGCTAAAATAGGTATTAGAATCCGTAAAGGCCATGATTGTACGGTTAACATTAAAGCAATACCAAAAGGGATAAATAAGCCGATGTTCGCTGCAAGGTTATAAAAGGAAACAAGGAAACTAACATTCCCACTCAAGAATATGCTAATGGTAGAGAACGGAATCAAGTTGTAATTCTCATAAGTTTGCTCATTCGGCCTGAAAAACAAGAGAATAAGAAGGCAAACCGAATATGCCAATAGTAAAATCATTAGAATATATCTCGGAACTGTTATTGTTTGTTTCCAAAATAACAAAAGAATGAAACAAATGAAAGCTGTTAAACACATCCAAAGAACAACAATAACAATTGGATGCAAATATAAAAACAGATCCAAAAAGAACGGGAGACAAAGAAGAAAGATAAGCTGTGAAATTATAAAAGAGAAAATTATATTTTTGGACATGTATAAAGTCTCCTACCCTTTAGTGCGCTTTGTAATGCCAAATCCCATCGATCTCTTCTTTACTAATTCTTCCACTATCTTCTAGATAATCTAGAAAACCTAAGGCATCGCCCATAACGATAGGGAATATTTTTTCATATTTTACAGGATGTCTTTCTTTCACTATTTCACTCGCTGTCGTTCGTTCATTTTCAATTAATTTAAGAAAACTTTCCGATTTATTTTCTATTAAAGTGATTCTTTTTTTAGCTAGTGCGGCACCATCTTTAATTGGAATGCCATGGCCAGATAAAATAAGAGCAGGATTAAGATTCACAATCTTTTCCAATGACTGCAGATGTTCTTTTAATACAATTACCCGTTCCCCTTTAAATGGTGGTTCAATAAATGCACTCACTGTTTGATGCTCAATAATTAAATCTCCACCAAAGAGGATATCTTCCTCAGGGATGTAAAAAGCAATTTGATCTGATGCATGTCCTGGAATATGAATCACTTCAAAATCAAAAACTTTATCTTGCTGTATTTCATGCAGATTCCAATCGATAGCTGAAACTTCAACTGCCATCTGTTTTTTATACATGCTTTCTATTTTCTTTTGACCAAGGTCACCAGTATTTAATTTTATGTATAAATCTTTAAAAAATTGATAGCTCTTATAAAGATAAAATGGGTCTCTTTTTAATTTGGGACCAGCATGCGGGTGTATGTAAACTGGAATATCATGCTGCTCTCTGATTCGATAAACTAATCCAACATGGTCGATATGGTGATGAGTTAGCAAGATAGCATCTAAATCACTTAACTGATAACCATACTTTTGCAAGCTCGATTGAAAATATTCCCAAAAAATATCTTCATTATAACCAGCATCTATTAGAAAAAGTGATTCATTCCTCTCGACAAGATAGAAATTAATACTTTTTAATATATTTGGCACAGGTACCTCAATAGCAATGACCTTCGTTTTATCCGTATTGACAATAAGTGACAATTCTTTTTCAACTCCTCTTAATTATGTACAAGTATACAGCAAATTTAAAACTACAAACAACAATTGCGTTTTGTTATATTGCATGTTATTTAAATCTTACAACGTAAATGAATCAAAATTAGCTTCGGAAATATGAAGACTCCCGCGGAAATCGTAGTATATTTCCGAAGCTGGTTGACTACTCTATTAGGCATATATTTTAATAAACATCATAAAAAAGCGAAAATTTAGGAAAGACACACTAATCAATGTTAAGATAAAATTAGATAAATTGTACATAGAGGTGTAGGAATGAAAACAGAAGAATATTTACAGTTAGACGCAGTAGCAATGAGTGATTTATTAAAGAAAAAAGAAGTTACACCAAAAGAACTCACACTGTTAGCTTTGGAACAATTAGAAAAAGTTCAACCAACCCTAAATCTTGCGACAAGTATTCGTAAAGAAAAGGTCTTAGCTGAAGCCGAAAAAATAAATGTGATGGATAGCCCGTTTGCTGGAGTTCCAACCATGTTAAAGAACGTGTCACAAACCCTTCCAGGAGAGAAAATGACTTCGGGCTCCAAGATTCTAAAAGATAATATTGCAACTATTGAATCGAATTTTGTAAAAAGACTAAGAGAATCAGGATTTTTATTTCTAGGTCATACGAACACCCCAGAATTTGCATTAAAAAATATAACCGAACCAGCATTATATGGGCCAACAAGAAACCCATGGAATGTTGAGCATAGTCCTGGTGGTTCAAGTGGAGGAGCAGCTGCTGCAATTGCCTCAGGAGTGAGTCCAGTAGCTGGGGCAAGTGATGGTGGAGGGTCGATCCGAATTCCTGCTTCATTTACAGGTCTCGTAGGTTTGAAACCAACGCGTGGAAGAATGCCAGTTGGGCCAGGTTCTGGTCGTGACTGGCAAGGAGCTTCGATTAACTTTATGTTAAGTCGAACGGTTCGTGATACCGCCGCAATGCTTGATGAACTTCAAGTTTTCCAACCAGAAGCAGCTTTTCATGCACCGCTTTTTCCTGATAAATATTTAACTGCTATGAAAGCAGATATGAAAAAGCCGCTCCGAATTGCTTTTACAACAGAATCACCAGTAGGTACGTCAGTTTCTGACCATGCGAAAACTGCAGTGCGTAAAGTTGTTCATTGGCTGGAATCGGAAGGACATATTGTGGAAGAAAAAACAAATGATGTTGATGGCGTTCAGTTAATGAAAGATTATTATATGATGAATAGCGGAGAAATGACCATGACCGTAGCAACGATGGAAGCTGCATTTGGTCGCGAGTTTACCTCAGACGATATGGAGCTTGAAGGATGGCTATTACATGTAGCAGGAAAGTCTATCTCTGGAGCTGATTTTTCAAGAAGTCTTGCATCATGGGATGTAGCAGCTGCAAAGATGGCGAAGCTCCATGAAACATATGATTTTTACATAACACCGACGACTGCAGATGTTGCTCCGAAAATAGGACAGTTGGCAGTTATAGATGAGAAAAAGGAACAGTTATTACATGATATTAAGATTGCCAACCAAGCAGAGCAACAACAATTAATTTATGACATGTTTTTACCAAGTTTAACGTATACACCATTTGGAATGCTGACAAATCTTACAGGACAACCTGCGATATCACTACCAGTCTATGTATCTAATGAAGGATTGCCTTTAGGCGTACAAGTGATTGCAAATAAAGGTGAAGAACACCGACTACTACAGCTAGCCTATCAATTAGAACAAACAGATCACTGGATAGGCATGAACGGAAATCCGTATTTTCAGTAGCGGGTATTTCCTCAACACATTATAAGCAAGAGGAATTAAGTGAAGTGATTTTATTTATTCGATATTGACATAATTCGATTGCTAAACAAAGACAACGAAGAGCGTCTATGAAGATTCAATGACTTTCTATTCTTTTCCTACAAAATTCATTAATCTTCCTTTTACTTCATACCTGTTATTTTGTATAGTTAGAAGTATAAATATAACTTTTTTGTAGAATACTATGTTCATAGAGACTTTCAATAGATTAAGATTTCCGAGGAGGACCAATATATATGCAAGAGACAACTGTTAATAATCAACGAATCAACGACGTAATTCAGAATATTAATAAAGTTATAATTGGTAAAGAGGAAGTAGTTACCTTAAGTTTAGTAGCATTATTAGCAAAAGGTCATGTTCTTTTAGAAGATGTACCTGGTGTGGGAAAAACAATGCTCGTTCGAACACTAGCAAAATCATTAGATTGTGATTTTAAGAGAATCCAATTTACTCCTGATTTACTTCCATCCGATGTAACTGGAGTATCTATATATAACCCGAAAGAAATGGAATTTGAATTTCGTGGAGGACCAATTTTAGGTAATATTATTTTGGCAGATGAAATCAATAGAACATCGCCTAAAACGCAATCGGCTTTACTTGAGGCAATGGAAGAAAAAAGTGTGAGTGTGGATGGTAAAACACTTTTACTTAATGAACCTTTTTTCGTAATGGCGACACAGAACCCGATTGAATATGAGGGAACATATCCTTTACCAGAAGCTCAGCTTGACCGTTTTATTTTAAAACTCCAGATGGGCTATCCTTCTTTTGCTGAGGAATTAGAACTGCTTGAAAATACCGCAAAGAATCATCCAATTGAATCAATTGAATCTGTTATGACGCGTGAGGAATTAATCGAGCTACAAGCAGAAGTAAACGAGGTGTACATTGATACATCCATCCAAAGCTATATTGTAAACATCGTGAAAAGAACTAGAGAAAACCCGAAAACATTTCTAGGTGTTAGTCCCCGAGGCTCTATTGCTCTCATGAAAGCAGCTAAGGCCTATGCTTATATCAAAGGACGTGATTATGTCATTCCCGATGATGTGAAATATCTTGCACCATATGTGCTTTCTCATCGAATGATTATGACTTCAGAAGGGAAGTATGACGGGGCTACTGGAGAAGAAATTGTACATTCAATCTTAGATACAACCCATATACCAGTTCGAAAGGAATTTAGCTAATGAAGGATTCCATTCGCTTCATTGGTAATCTGGTTTTCGTCTTACTTTTGTTTGTTCTTTTATTTTCCTATGCGATGTTTCAAGGTGGATTTGTTAGTTGGTTTTTATTTTATAGTTTCTTGCCAATTATAATTTATCACTTTGGTTTATTATTTTATCCTTTAAGTAATTGGAAGGTCGAACGAAAACTTTCAAATCATGTCGTCCAAGCAGGTGATGAGATCACGGTTACTTTAACGCTGGAAAGATCTTTTCCCTTTCCGCTTTATTACTGTGTATTTGAAGAAGTCATACCTGAAACTTTGAAACTCAAAGATAATAAACATCATAAATACGAATATATGAATCAACCAGAACTTTTACAAGTTGACCGCACAATCAAGAAAATGATGTTTGTTGGCTTCCGGAAGCAAATCGAAATACCCTATACCTTCAATCAATTACCACGAGGAGAACATCACTTACGAACAGTTCGAATGTTCACAAGTGACGTTATTGGCTTTGTAAAAAAAGAGCATTTTTTCGAAGTGGAAGATGAATTAATTGTGCATCCTAACGTGAGAGAATTACGTCTACTAGAAGGCAGAAGTAGTTTTGAACAAGGTTCAACTGCCCAGAGTACCTTTCATTTGGAGAATACAAATGTTGCGACAGGAGTAAGAGAATATGCACCTGGAGATCGTTTTTCTTGGATTCATTGGAAGCAAACGGCAAGAACCAATGCCGTAATGACAAAAGAGTTTGAGCAAGAAAGAAGTTCGGACTTATTATTTATCTTAGATAGTTGTTTTGCTAAAAGAAGTAACCCACTAGCATTTGAAGCAGTTGTAGAGCTAACGTTATCGCTGCTTATTCGTATGGAAAAATCAGATGTTAATGCAGGATTACTTGCTATTGGAGATGAAACAAATTATTTTCCAGCAAGTCAAGGAATGAGAGAAAAAGAAAGAATTAAGAGCTTTCTTACAAGAGTCCAGCCTAATGGGCCCCGACCATTTTCGGTCGTGTTAAAAGAAAGGCTACGTATGGCAGCTCGTGCAGATATGATTGTTATTTTAACGACGACTATTGATGACTTTTTCAAACAATCCATTCAAGAACTGAGACATCGCACAGGTCATGTAGTTGTGCTCTACATCCAATACTCTAACTTTATTTATAAAAATGAAGAAGAAATCATTGGCCAAATGAGAAAAGAAGGCATGATTATTCATGTGCTGACTGAGAAAGAATTGGCAGAAACACCAGTAGAGGTGAGCATCAAATGAGCAAAGAAAATAAACTTACAATGCCCGTCTTTTATTCTTCCATTTTGTATCTATGCGCTTTATTGTTATTTATTGAATGGCTATATCCAGTTCGTGACATTACAGATACAAGTAGTATCGCGATTTTTGTCTTATATGCCGTATTTTGTTTCTTTATCTCGATGATTCATATGAAATGGTGGCTAAGCTTTGGGCTTAAAGCTTTCGGATTACTTTTTATTTTAAATGGATTGTATTTCGAAATGCTATTTCTTAGTCCTGCATGGTTTGGTCAATTATTTATGGAAATTGGTCAAAATATTAGTCTACTATTTTCCCAAGAATGGTATTACTTAACGCCGTTTTTCCGTAGTTTCTTATTTTTATTGTTAATTTGGTTAATGAGTTATTTACTACATTATTGGTTTGTACAGATGAAGCGAATCTTTATCTTCATCATGTTAACTTTTATCTATATAGGGGTGCTTGACACCTTCACTTTATACGATGCTTCCAATTCCATTATTCGCGTATTTATCATTTCATTGGTTGCATTATCATTAGTTAATTTTAGTAGAGACCTTGAAAAAGAGAAAGTTTCTTTCCAGTGGTTAAAAAAAGCATCCACTTGGTTACTTCCAATCGCTGCAACGGTTCTATTCTCAGTTATCATTGGAACGTCTTTACCGAAGTTCGATCCACAGTGGCCAGATCCTGTACCATTTATCCAAAGTGCAGTCGATCGATCGGGCAGTAGTCCAGGTGGAGGTACTGTACAGAAAGTTGGCTATGGGGAAGATGATTCAAGATTAGGTGGTTCTTTTATTCAAGATGACTCAACTGTGTTTTTTGCTGAAGCTGCAGAAAATCACTACTGGAGAATTGAGACAAGAGATGTATATACCGGTAAGGGTTGGGAAAATGCTTATGACACGAATTATGTTTTGCAAGAAGCGAATGACATTCGTGTAAGAACTTTTGCTGACCATATAGAAACCGAGGAACTTACCGCACAGGTTTCATTTGAACCAGATCAAATGATTGATAAAATTGTTTATCCCTATGGGTTACGTGATATCAATATTGAAGTTGGTTCCATTCAAATTGATTATTATGTAGATACTGTTTCACATGCGATTCAAGCAAGACTCCAAGATGGTGGTTATTTAAATTCAGCAGATTATACATTAACGTATGATCACCCGACAATTCCTTTAGAGCTATTGCAAAATAGCACAAACGAGATTTCGGATATGGAGCAATACTTGCAGCTACCGAATGATTTACCTTCAAGAGTTGGTGATTTAGCCGAGGAAATTACTGAAAATCATGCTTCCATGTATGATAAGGTAAGGGCAATTGAACGCTATTTTTCATCGAATGACTTTACTTATGAAACAACTGGTGTAGCTGTTCCAGGACCTAATGAAGATTATGTCGATCAATTCTTATTTGAAACACAGATGGGTTATTGTGATAACTTCTCTAGTTCCATGGTTGTTATGTTAAGAACTTTAGATATTCCTGCACGCTGGGCGAAAGGTTTCACAAGTGGGGAAAGAATTCAAACTGGTGAAACGCATGATACGTATGAAGTTACAAATGCTAACGCACACTCATGGGTTGAAGTATATTTCCCAGAAGCTGGTTGGGTAACATTCGAGCCAACACAAGGATTCTCTAACCCAACATCTTTCCAATCACAAACATCAGACTCTGATAATAATGCATTTGATGATGTACTTGATCAGCCAGATCCAGAGTTTCCTGAAGAAGATGTTACGAATCCTGAAGATGAAGAATCAGAAGCAGCAATGGCAAGTGCCTCAAAAAATAATTTTGATTTCAAATGGTGGCAAGTTGCCTTAGTCGTATTGGGTGTACTTGCAATAGCTTACCTGTTATTCAAAAATCGTTATCGAATAAGGGCTATGTACTACCGATTTAAATTAAATCGCAATCAAAACGAAAAGAACTTCCAATCGGCATACATGTATCTGCTTGATTTACTCGCGCATTACGGATATGAACGTGAAGCAGGACAGACATTAAGACAATTTGCAAAACGAGTTGATGGCAGGTATCGAACAAAAGAAATGCAAGAGCTAACCAATTATTATGAGCGCATGCTCTACCGTAATGAATTTAACACGGATGAGTCTGCGAAGTTAAAACAACTATGGGAAAATCTCATTCATAAAATTACAGGTTGACCATATTTCTTTGGATGAGTAAAATTGACATATGATAAATGGTAGCTATGAAATCTTTATTCTTTAGCACCAAGAATAGATGGGAGCAAAACGATGGGAACGAATGAATTAAATGTGGAAGAATTTATTGCACGTGAAGTCAAAGCAATTAAAGAACAAGTCGGAGACAGAAATGTCATTTGTGGTCTAAGTGGCGGAGTAGATTCTTCTGTTGCTGCAGCATTGGTGCATAAAGCAGTTGGTGATCAGCTAACATGTATTTTTGTTGATCACGGTTTACTGAGAAAGAATGAAGCCGATGAAGTAATGAAAGTATTCGCTGAAGATTTTCATATGAATATTATTAAAGTAGATGCGAAAGAACGCTTCCTATCAAAATTAGAAGGTGTCACAGACCCTGAGCAAAAAAGAAAAATTATTGGAAATGAATTTATTTATGTATTTGACGATGAAGCAGCAAAGTTAGAAAATATTGGTTTCCTTGCACAAGGAACGGTTTATACAGACATTATGGAAAGTGGTAAAGAAGGTTCAAAAGTAATTAAGTCACATCATAACGTAGGTGGCTTACCAGAAGAAATGGATTTTGAGCTAGTTGAACCACTTAAAACACTATATAAACAAGAGGTTCGTGCTGTAGGTACAGGACTTGGTATTCCTGACCATATCGTTTGGAGACAGCCATTCCCAGGACCAGGTCTTGGTATCCGAGTTCTAGGTGAAGTTACTGAAGAGAAAATTGAAATTGTAAGAGAATCAGATGCAATTTTAAGAGAAGAAATCGCAAACGCAGGACTTGATCGTGAAATTTGGCAGTACTTCACCGTGCTACCGAATATTCGTAGTGTTGGTGTAAAAGATGGAGAACGCTCGTATGTCCATACTGTTGGAATTCGCGCTGTGAATTCAGTTGACGGTGTAACTTCTGACTGGGCTAGAATTCCTTGGGATGTTTTAGAGAAAATATCATCAAGAATTGTAAATGAGATTGATGAAGTTAACCGTGTGGTTTATGACGTGACGAGTAAGCCGCCATCAACGATTGAGTGGGAGTAGAAATTCCTATATAAATCAATAATACTTAATAAGATTAATGAAAATCCCTACCACCTTATTGTTGGTAGGGATTTTAAAATATATTATAAATTTAAAAACAAATAGAAAGTGCTATGAATAAAAGGTCTAACTAGATATTTTTAAGTAAGCATAACCCCAATATGGATAGGCATTTACTACTTGATGTACACAAAAACGTATACGAAAATTATTATTTAGTTTACTTTTAAAGGAAGGGGATATTGTCATGTTGAGTTTTAGTCCATCATACGTGAGACAAAACCTTTTTAAATTGATTAAACAAGTTAATGTTGAAAGTAGACCTATTGAAATAGTTAGTAAAAGAAATGATGAGGCTGCTGTCCTAATAAGCAAAAAAGATTGGGATGCAATTCAAGAAACCTTGTATTTACAAAGCGCAGGTGTCCTTAATCGAATCAAAGAAAACGAAAAAGAAGATGTAGAGAATTTGGATGATATTGATTGAGACACACAATTAAAATAGTTAGTATACAGTTTCAACCAAAGGGATTAGTATAAAAAACCAGTTCCGTTTAAATGTACAGCTAATTCCTGTACACTTTAGACGGAACTTTTTTACATATATTTTTAATAATAGAAAGGAAAACTTATGGGACTTTTTATTTCGGGATTATTAATTGGATTTTCTCTTGTATTACAAATCGGTACTGCCAATGTGGGACTTATTCGTACAGGAATTAAGAATGGATTTTTACCAGCTTTTATATTCTCATTAGGGTGCGCGGTTGGTGATGGGCTTTATGCTACCTTGGCTGTTTATGGTGTCGCATTATTGTTGCAGTCGAGTGCTTTATTCCAAATCGTCATGTGGATAGTCGGTACAATAATGCTACTCTATCTAGCATTCCAAGCGTTTAAGGATGTTGTACGTCCAAAAGAATTGAGTATGGATGTAGATGCAATTGAAAAGAAATCTTTATTGGCTTACTTTTTCACGGGATTTATTTTAGTTGTATCTTCGCCAACTGGATTAATATGGTTTGCTACGGTTGCAGGAAGTGTCGTTAGTTCAGCTATTGGAAGTTCTGAGGGTCAAAGTGTGCTTCCATTTATCATTGGTTTTGTTTTGATTTCTGCAGTGTGGGGAGCAGTACTTGCTTATATCAGCAGTGTTGGTGGTAGATTGATGGGAAATAAGATGATTAGAATTTTTTCTCTCGTTTCAGGGCTATTATTTTTATACTTTGCTTATTTTGTATTTACAAATGGGTTAGAAAACATTTTTTAAGACAGGGAAAACTTCTCAATCCAAGCAGTGCTTAGACTTGTGATGGAAGGGGTATTAGATAGTAGATTGAATTAGATGGAACGAGGTAAACAAAACAATGGCTCATAGGCGAAAAAAACGGAATCTAATACTAGGCGCTACACTTATTATTCTCTTTCTAATCTACATAGCAACACTTGTTTATCACCAAACAAAAGAATTACCTGAAGGAGTTTCTTATTTAGGGGAAGAGCATGCTCTTACAGATGATGATATTACTTTCCTTTATGATCTGACCTATCAAGAAGATGGAGAGGAAGTTTATGACCATGTCATTTTTGATACAATAATCGAAATGATTGAGAATGCTGAAGAATTTTTGGTTGTAGATATGTTTATGATAAATGATTTCTCTGACGAATCAAGAGATTTTCCGAAGTTAAGTACTATATTTTATGAAACGGTGAAAGAACAGCTCGAACAGAAACCTGATTTAAAAGTAGTAATTATAACTGATGAAGTTAATACTACTTATAATTCACATGAGGCATTGCATATTGATGGACTTGCTGATTATGGTGCTGAAATTGTTTATACTGATTTGACGAAATTAAGAGATCCAAATCTATTATATTCAGGCATTTGGCGAATGTTTTTCCAATGGTTCGGCCAAGAAGGGAAAACCTGGCTAGCAAATCCTTTTGGAGAAACTTCACCAGATGTAACAGCGCGCTCGTATTTAAAGTTGAGTAATATCAAAGCGAATCATAGAAAAGCAGTAATTACAGAAAATGCAGGGCTTGTTACTTCTGCGAATATCCATGATTCGAGTGGCTATCATTCTAATGTAGCCGTGAAAGTTACAGGACCGATTATTAAGGATATGGTAGAGTCTGAACGTGCTGTTGCAGCATTTTCAGGTGGTGATCTAGCAGCCTTTCCTGATGAAGCAGCACTAGAATCAAGCCTTTCAGAGAATGCATCACCAGAAGAAAGTGCTATCCAAGCGAGAGTCGTAACTGAGAAGCAAGTGGAGAATAATTTCATTGAAGCTGCTGCTAAGTTAGGAGCAGGTGACGAACTTTGGGTTGGAATGTTTTATTTAGCTGATCGGACAATTGTTGCAACATTAATAGAAGCAGTTGAAAGAGGAGTTGACGTTCGATTAATCTTAGATCCAAACGAAAATGCATTTGGTTCACAGAAAATGGGACTACCTAATATTCCGATTGCACAGGAATTAATGGAGCGATCGAATGGCGAGATAGAAATTAGATGGTATCGAACAAATGAAGAACAATATCACTCAAAAATAGCATACTTAAAAGGTCAGGAAGAAAGCTATGTGACGCTTGGGTCAACGAATTTTACATCTCGTAATCTAGATAATTATAATTTAGAGAATAATATTGTTGTTACTGCTCCAAATGATACAGATTTCATGCAGGACATAGATTCTTACTTCCAACGAATATGGAATAATGAAGATGCTATTTTCACATTTTCATATGAGGTAGAAGAAGATGACTTAGGTTTCGCAAAGTATATTTTATATTGGATGCAGCAGATCTTTAGATTTACTACCTATTAGGGGAGTCTTTCTTGTAGCTTGATAGTTAATGATATGGAAGATAAAAAGTGTTTCTCTATTGAGAAATGCTTTTTTTATTGATATATTTTACATGATTAACAATAAATTTAAAATAATAAACAATAATTATTTATTGATTTACGATAAATAACCTGTTAAAGTTAGTTTATAGAAAATTTGAAAGGTGAATTGTTAAATATAATAATAAAGTTATGGAAGACGAAATAGATTTTTGGATTTAAAAAAGAAAAATATTAAGTGGGGTGCTTTTTTTGAAACAAGTTTCAACATTATTTTTAAAAATAACTTTAGCTATGATGGGAATTCCCGTTCTTGCTTTGTTAATATTAGTTTTTCCGAAATTAGTGAGAGAAGCAATTGAGCATGCAGCAAATGGAGATACATTGGGATATTATACTTGGTATCTTAGTTGTGATGTATGTAACGGCAGTACCATTCTTTATTGCGCTATATCAAACGTTAATATTATTAAGTTATATTGAAAAGAACCTAGCTTTTTCTAATATTCCGGTAGTAGCTCTAAAAAAGATCAAAAACTGTGGCAAAATAATTAGTGGTTTATATGTTTTAGTATTACCATTAGTTGCTCTTGTAGCGGAATGGGACGACGCACCGGGACTTATTTTAGTTGGATTAGTAATTATTGGTGCTGCTTTTGCTGTTGCAGTCTTTGCTTCTGTTCTCCAAAGGCTTCTGCAAAATGCTATTGCTATAAAAGAAGAAAATGATTTAACGGTCTGAGGTGAAAATAATGGCGATTATCATAAATATTGATGTGATGTTAGCGAAGAGAAAAATGAGTGTGACGGAGCTATCTGAAAAGGTTGGAATTACAATGGCCAATATTTCTATATTGAAGAACGGAAAGGCAAAAGCGATTAGACTCTCCACTCTAGATGGAATTTGTAAAGCATTAGATTGCCAACCAGGAGATATTTTGGAATATAAAAGTGATGAAGAAAATCAAGAGAATGGGTAATGATTCGTGAAAGAAAAATGTATGGAGAACTAGGATAGGTATATAAAAAACTTTTTTCAGTAATAGATGCTTAATATTAAAAAGATAGTAACTTATTTAATCAAATAGGCTCGGACTTTGAACTGCACTCCAATTATGGAATATAGAATAATTGGAGTGCAGTTTTAATTTTGTTCTATTTTAATTGTTACATAATGTTATCTGAATATTTGTGTTAAAATAAATTGAACGATATCTTTACAGAAATACTTATTGAAGTTGACGTAGTTAAGTCAATAATAAAAGGAGGAATTGAGTATGGTTTATATTGACGAAATGCAATACTTTTTTGATATGCACTCTTTTGGAATTATCCTTGAACTTTTATTTGTGACAGCTTGTATTTCAACAATAATATTTATATTATCTAAAAATAAATATGTGTCTATATTGTCTGCGGCTCCAGTTTTCTTTGCGGCGTCACTATTACAATATCAAATTTCGCATTTGTTTTTACTTTTGGTTGCGATGTTCATTCAGGCAGTAATAATAACTGCAATACAGCAACGAAGTGAACAGGAGTCTGATAAGAAAGAGGAAAAACAAACAACATAACCTCTGGGGGAATACATGTGCCTAATAAAACAAGGAAATACAGTACTAAATTAGTAGCATTTTTTTTATTCTTTATTTTGGTCATGACTTGGTTTTATCCTTTTTCTATTTTTAGTATTAATAAAAGTTATTCCTTCACTGCTGACCCAGTTACTGTCGATGAATACACTAGGGAATTAAATGAATTTATAACTTCATTTGAAAACGATTTAGAAGAAGCTTTCGGTGAAGATAATATTAATTTAACACTAGATCGGACTCGGTATTTGGCATCTATATTTGAACAGGAATGGATAAGTAGTAAAGATCCAATAAAAATGGATTTAGATATGCTTAGTAATAATTTAGATGAAGTTAAAAGTGCGCGTAACGCTTTATTAGAGTTGATAGTAAGAGAAGATTATAATTATGAACAAAGAGAATATTTAGTTGGCAGCATTGATAGCCTTTTATCAGTAGAAGAGCAAATCAACAAGATAAAGATGAGTTCATTTAGCACGAGAAGTACACTAAATAGACAATTTAGGAATCTACATGTCAGCTTTATAAGTCAATTGACGTTCTATGAAATTTTCTATGAACAAGTGCAAAATGATAGGTAAATGAAGTGGATTGGTATAAAAAAGAACGAGGGAGTGCACGGAATTGCTGCAGCAAATTAAACTGGCAAACTGGTTATTAGAAGTAGACGTTGAGAAAACAAGAGAATTCTATGATAAAGGTATCGATGTATGTGACTGCTTGGACTGTAAAAATTATGTGGAAGCTTGTAAGCAATTAGATGCTTCCCTCACATTTCTTTTTAATGAATTAGGAATTAATCCTAGTATGCCTGCACATCTTTCTCAGTTTCCAACCGAGGAACAAATGACTAAATTATACATTGGAAATTATCACTTAGTAGGAAATTTGTTAGCAGGGGAATGGAGTACATCATCCGATTGGAATGAGTCGAATACAATCAAACGCGAGAATTTCACATTCGGGTTTTCGAGAGAGTTGGAATTTGTCCCTGAAGATTACCCTCGTCCTGTTCTGCAGTTGGATTTTGAAGCAGCTATTCCTTGGGTGTTGGCTGAAGATCCAGATTGAAATCCAAAAAAGGGTATGAATAAAAAAGTACATGATCTATTAAAGAATAGGTCATTTTTTTATTGACTATATAAGCAAATAGTTATATGATTATATAGAATTTATGAGGAGGAAAACAATGTTACATACAGCAATTGATATGGACAATGCAACAGTCCTACTAAAGTTACTTGGAGATAAAACAAGACTAACGATGTTAAAATTAATGGATAATCACGCTTGCTGTGTATGTGAGTTTGTTGAAATATTCCAAGTCAGTCAACCTTCAATCAGTCAACATTTACGAAAATTAAAAGATTTAGGGCTAGTAGAAGAAGAAAGAAAAGGACAATGGATTTTTTACTCTTTAAATAAAGAAAATGGGTATTATTCATTTATTAAGCCAATTCTTGATCAGGTACCAAGCCAAGAATTTAAAATAAAAGAACTTGAAGAAAATGGCACTCGCATTTCTTGTAGTTAAATCGGAGGTATTATTTTGTCATCAACGCTCATACTCGCTGTTTTAATTTTTATTATCACAATCGCACTCGTTATTTGGCAACCAAAGGGATTGAATATTGGTTGGTCTGCAATGGGTGGTGCTACAATTGCTTTACTAGTTGGCGTCGTTGGATTTGATGATGTCTTTGTAGTGACAGGAATTGTATGGAATGCAACGCTTGCATTTGTTGCTATCATTCTTATTTCTCTAATACTTGATGAAATTGGATTATTTGAGTGGGCTGCATTACATATGGCAAGAATCGCAAAAGGTAATGGCGTGAAAATGTTTATCTACATTAGCCTCCTAGGTGCAATCGTTGCTGCTTTATTTGCAAATGATGGTGCCGCACTTATTCTTACACCAATTGTACTTGCAATGGTTCGACATTTAAATTTCCAAGAAAAAATGATTTTCCCATTTATAATGGCAAGTGGATTTATCGCGGATACAACATCGCTTCCATTTGTAATTAGTAACTTGGTAAATATCGTTTCCGCTGATTTCTTTGGGATTGGATTTGTGGAGTATGCTTTGAGAATGTTTATTCCTAACTTGTTTTCGCTAATAGCTACAATTACGGTGCTATTTTTATATTTTAAGAAAAATATACCGAAGTCATATGATATGACTAAGTTGAACGAACCGAAAGCTGCGATAAAAGACATGAAATTATTTCGTCTGTCATGGTATGTTCTAGGATTATTAGTGATTGGGTATTTTTCTAGTGAGTTTATTGGTATACCAGTATCATTTGTCGCAGGTTTCATTGCCATCTTTTTTATCATGATTAGTAAAGGCAGTCCTGCTGTTCACACGAAAAAAGTAATCAAAGAAGCACCATGGGATATTGTGCTTTTCTCAATTGGTATGTATGTCGTGGTGTATGGATTGGGAAATGCAGGACTAACATCGGCTTTAGCTGGCGTATTGCAAACTGTCGCTGATCAAGGTTTATTTGCCGCAACAATTGGAATGGGATTCATTGCTGCATTTCTATCATCTATCATGAACAATCTGCCAACAGTAATGATTGATGCGCTAGCAATTGCTGAAACGAACACAACTGGTTTACTGAGAGAAGCACTTATTTATGCAAACGTTGTTGGTTCTGATTTGGGTCCAAAGATAACCCCAATAGGTTCCCTGGCAACTTTAGTATGGTTACATGTTCTCTCACAAAAAGGGATTAAAATCTCGTGGGGAACATATTTCAAGACAGGGATTGTGTTGACCGTTCCAATATTATTTATTACGCTAATTGGACTTTATCTAACGTTACTTATTTTCTAAAGGAGGAGCATGATGAATAAAAAAACACTTTACTTCTTATGTACAGGGAATTCTTGTAGAAGCCAAATGGCCGAGGGTTGGGCAAAGGAATATCTCGGTGATGATTGGGAAGTACGAAGCGCGGGAATTGAAGCGCATGGCTTAAATCCAAAAGCTGTCGAGGCAATGAGCGAGGCAGGAGTCGATATATCGAGTCAAGCGTCTGAAACGATAGACCTTGAATTTTTGAATAACGCTACACTTGCTGTCACACTTTGTGGAGATGCAGCTGATCGATGCCCGATGACACCACCTCATGTAAAAAGAGAACATTGGGGATTTGATGATCCAGCGAAAGCAGAAGGTACAGAAGAGGAAGTTTGGCAAGTGTTTCAGCGCGTACGAGACGAAATCGGTGAACGAATAAAAAAATTCGCAGAAACTGGTGAATAATAAAGTTTAAAAGGCGGGGCAGTGATGTCTCGTCTTTTTTGTATTTTAATTCTAAGATGCTTAAGATTACTAACCGCGTTCAAAGATTAGCCATAACTAGCTGTTTAGTAGGGTCAATAATCCTTATTTTCATCAAACTTTCACAATCAAAGATTACAATAGAAGTGGAGAATGTATAGATAAATATAAAATTTATTAAAGTAAAAATTGTTTTTTGGGGTGAAGTCTGTTTCTAAACTTACTAAGAGGAGGAAAAGACATGCAAGAGCAAAAATCGAAAAAGACATTTATTGCAGTAATTGTCGGCGTGTGGATTGTGACGGTAATTGGATTAGGGATGTTAGCGTACACACCTGAACAAGAACAAACACAAAGTTCTAATGAAACGGCATCATCCGAAACGGGGGAAGAAAATTCTAATGAAGGGGAATTAGAATTTAATCCGCCATCGCTAGATGATTTAGATCCTGAAGATCCAATGACAGAGTATATTCTGTATGGTGATGAATTATTTAGTGAATCTAACACTGTAATGTCTGAACATGTTGGTAACGAACTGTCTTGTGCGAGTTGCCATGCAAATGGTGGAATGGCACAGTCAAACTCAATGGTTGGGGTTGTTCCAAACTTTCCAGAGTTTAACAAAAGGGCAGGTACAGTATTTACAATTGAAGATCGTATAAATGGTTGTATGATTCGAAGCATGAACGGCGAAAAACTAGAAGAAGATAGTAGAGAAATGCGCTCTATGGTAGCTTTTCTAACATATATTTCAGAAGGAATTGAAATAGGGGAAGAAGTTCCTTGGCGTGTTCCGAGTAATATGCCGGAAATTCCAGAGCCAGATTTTGTAAATGGTGAGGAACTCTATGAACAATTAAACTGTATGACATGTCATGCTACTGATGGTTCAGGTACTGGAGCGAATACTGGTCCAGCTTTATGGGGAGATAACTCCTTTAATGACGGCGCTGGTATGGCACGTTTATCTAAAGCAGCAGGGTACATTCAAGATAATATGCCTCCTGGTGGAGAAGGCACCTTATCAGATCAAGAAGCAGCTGACTTAGCTGCATATATGTTAGCACAATATCGACCGGAGTTTGATGGACATGCGAATGATTGGCCAAACGGTCGTCCAACAGATATCTTTGATAGAGAACGTGTAGAAAGTATTAAAAATGGTACATTTGAATGGTCAGAAATAGATAATGTAATACCAAGAGTAGAATAATAACAAGTAAAAAGCTCTCTATAAAGATAATAATAGAGGGCTTTTTATTAAATATTTTTTTAAAAAATTAAGCACAAGTGGATTAAAAAAGAATGGGAGATTACAATAATGCTCAGACTACTTTCTTGGCTACTCATTGTTGCAGGTATCCTTACTTTATCATTTGCTGGGTATCAATTATGGGAATCCTCTCATAAAGAAAAAGAAAGATTATCAGAAGCTCAAGCAATGTTATCAGATGATAATCATGGTATAAAAGAAGTTCCAAAAGAAAAAGTCGTGGATATAAAATATGAGAAGGGCGAAACAATTGGATTGCTCTATATTCCTAAATTAGATCGAGAAATCGCTATCGTCGAAGGTACAGATGAAGACGAGCTTGCACAAGGGGTAGGGCATTACCATGATACAGGACTTCCTGGTCAGGATCGGCAAATTTTACTATCGGGCCACCGTGATACTGTTTTTAGGAACTTTGATCAATTAGAAGATGGCGACGAATTTCATGTAAAAATGGAATATGGAACATATATTTATAAAATTAGAGATTATGAAATTGTAGCAGCAGATAACACAACAGTAATCGATCCATCAAGAGAAGATGAGTATCTAACCGTTTCTACTTGTTATCCTTTTCATATGTTAGGAAGTGCTCCTGATCGTTATGTATTGTATGCATATCCAGAATGATAACCAACTATAAATTTAATAGTAGTTGGTACAAAATTCAATTTATCGATTACATACCTATTTGGGTATATTGTGGTAACAGATAATAACATAAGTTTATTAGGCTTTTTCATTAAACTTTCATAATCGAACGGTATAATTATATTAAGTGATAAACGTGGAGGAACAAGAAATGGTAATAGCAAGTAAAGCAGGGACAATTGGAGTTATTATAATTAGTTTAGGGCTGGCATTCCTACTATTTTATTTCTTTAGTGATTTTAGCAAGGAAGAGAAGAAAAAATACACAGATGAATTGATTTCACAGTTAGTCAATTTTATTTTATTTATGTGGGCCGCAAAAATCCTATTAAATCTCCCCTTATTCATTCAAGATCCACTTGCTGTGTTAGCATACCCAAGTGATTCAAATGCTTTTTATCTTGCAGTTTTATTTACTACAATGATTATTATTTATAAAAAACTACGGAAAAATTTGAATTTGTTATTATTTGCAGAAGCTTTTACATACGTATTTCTTTTGGCTGTCTTTTTCCATGAGTTCTTGCAATTTATTCTAAATGAAAATGCTTTTTCACTTGGATATCTTATTTTATTCTTGATTCTACTTTTAGTTTTATACTTTCTGCAAGGGCGAATAAAGACGAGAAATTTACTTCTTATCCTTTTAATTGGTTTAACGATTGGCCTCCTTGTTCTAAATATAATTTATCCTTATGTTGCGTTATTTGGTTTTTTGATTGAACAATGGTTTATAATCGTGTTTTTTGTAGCAAGTTTAGCGTGTCTCTTTATTTTTGAAAGGAATGATTAATCTTAATGGGCATTATTGAAGCAGATACAATGTTGTTTGTCGGTCTTATATTAGCGCTTGGAGCTGGAGCAATGTCATTTCTTTCCCCTTGCGTACTGCCAATTTTTCCGGCATATATGTCTTATATTACTGGTATTAGCGTCAAGGATTTACAGGGAGATCATAATACAAAAATCCGTAAAAAGTTATTAAGTCATTCGCTGTTCTTTTTGTTGGGAGTGTCTTTAGTATTCATCAGTTTAGGAGCGAGTGCGTCGTTCTTTGGACAATGGGCACAGAGTTTACTAATTGGTGATACTGGGCTACTTATCCAAAGAATTGCTGGAATCTTTATTGTTTTCATGGGATTATTTGTTGCGGGTTGGATAACAGTTCCTGCGTTAATGAAGGAAAAACGTCTTCGTCATGCGAGGAAACCTGTTGGGTTTTTAGGAACTTTCTTTGTAGGACTAGGTTTTGCAGCAGGTTGGACACCTTGTATTGGACCTATTTTCGGTTCGATTTTATTCCTAGCAGCTTCTAATCCAGGACAAGGCATACTTTACACTGTGTTTTACGTCATCGGTTTTGCGCTACCTTTCATAATTTTAACCTTTTTCCTTGGTTCGACAAAATGGATTGTCAGACGTAGCGGAATCATTATGAAGGTTGGTGGGGCTCTAATGGTGATAATGGGGCTGGTTTTATTCTTTGGTTTAATGCCTCGTATTTCAGCATTTTTGTTGGATTTAATCCAAGATACATGGATGTCGCGGCTTGGTTAATTATAGGAGGGTTTGACAATGAAAAAGGTAATACCTATTGTTTTAATCTTAGGGATGTTTGGTTGGGTGTTAGTTGACTTCATTGGAACATCAACAGAAGAGACGGATGAAGATAATTTGATGTCGGGTGGAAGTATTTCTTCTCCACCACTTGATGATGCAGGTAAATTGACGGAATCAGATGAAGTTGGTCTGGGAAGAGGCGAGTTTGCTCCTGATTTTGAGGTAGTTACTTTAGATGGTGAACAAGCAAAATTATCGGACTATCAGGGCTCAAAGGTTATGCTTAATTTCTGGGCAACTTGGTGTCCACCATGTAGAGCTGAAATGCCTGACATGCAAAAACTGTATGAAAAGGAAGATGTCGTTATACTGGCAATGAACATGACTTCTACAGAAAGCAGTGTAGAAGGAGTTCAGGATTTCGTTGATGAATTCGAGTTAACCTTTCCTATTCTTTTAGATGAAGCAGATATTACATCGACTTACCGTGTTGCAGCATATCCTACCACTTATATGATTGATTCGAACGGAAGAACTCAATTCATTACGCTTGGCGCTATGAACTATGATCAAATGTATCAGCAATTAGGCAGAATGGATTAAGTCACTTAAAAACTATGGGAGGTTTTTATATGAAAAAACTTTTAATTGCGGTCATATTATTTGGAATGGTTGGTTGGGCGGTTTATGAATATGCCATAAGTTCAAATGATTTGGAAAATGTTCAGGCGAACGAAGAAGTAAGCGATGAAAATATTGCAGGTGGAAATGTAGAAGAAAGTAATCAAGATGAAACAGAAGCGGTAATTGGTTTGGAAGTTGGAAATCTTGCACCAGATTTTCAATTGGCTACATTAAATGGAGAAGAAGCAGCGTTATCAGATTACAGTGGGAAGAAAGTGATGATAAACTTCTGGGCTACTTGGTGTCCGCCATGTCGTGCGGAAATGCCGGATATGGAGAAGTTTTATAATGATACAGAAGTTGAGATTTTGGCAATTAACCTAACAGAAACAGAAGCTCACCCAGGTCAAGTGCAGCAATTTGCTGATGAATACGATTTAACTTTTCCAATCTTATTAGATGAAATAATCGAGGTAGCAAAGGTTTATGCAATTCAGCCTGTCCCAACTTCTTATATGGTAGATACAGAAGGTATTATTCAATATAAAACATTCGGTCCGCTAACATATGATCAAATGGTTCACGTATTTGACAATATTAATTAGTTCTTAATAGTGTACAATTAAGAAGAGGTGATGGGGATGAAGCAGACAATTTTAGTTGTAGAAGATGATAAATTGATTCGAGAGCTTGTTACCCTTTATTTAACAAAAGCAGGTTACGATGTGGTGGAAGCTTCTGACGGTGAAGAAGCTAAAGAAGTTTTTTTAGAAAAACATCCATGTATGGTTATTCTTGATTTAATGCTTCCTAAATTATCAGGAGAAGAATTTTGTGTCTGGATTAGAGAGCAAGAGCGAAACGAAGTGTCTATTATCATGCTGTCAGCAAAGGCGCGTACAGAAGATAAAATAAATGGATTAAAACTTGGTGCAGACGATTACCTTGTAAAGCCATTTCATCCAGAAGAATTGATTGCTCATGTGGAGGCGGTGTTACGTAGAACTGGTCAGTACTGTCAGAAAATCGTACACGATGGTCTGTGTATTAAACCAAGAAAAGGCGAAGTATTGCTTTATAATGAGACAATCAAGCTTACAAAACATGAATTTAATCTGTTATATACATTTATGGAAAATCCCAATGTCGTTATTTCTAGAGAAAGCTTAATTGATAATCTGTATCCCTTTGCAGATAAATTAGTATCGTCGCGCACAATTGATGCTCATATCAAAAAACTCCGTAAAAAAATTGAAATTAAATCAGCATCCCCAGAACGTATTGTTACTGTAAGAGGAATGGGTTATAAGTTTGTCACATAGTAAATAGAAGATAATTTTGTAGGAAACACTTTTATTAGAAGGGTGAAAAATATGAAATATACTCGGCTTTCTGATGATAATCAAATAGATAAGGAAAAGGAAGAGTCAACAAAACATTTCCCTAATTTGGAAGAACAAAGGAAGAGAACGATTGCTGATTTGTCACATGAGTTTCGGACGCCCTTAACTAATTTAAATGGTTATTTACGAGCACTACAAAATGGGATAATTGAAGGTAACGAAAAGCTATACCATGCACTTTATGAAGAATCTTCAAAGTTAATTCGAATCGTTGAACAGCTAGAGATGCTAGAACAGTCTTCTAATTGGGGAACTCAGTCAAAACAAGAAAAAGAAATGGTTGATAGTAAGGAATTCATTGAGAAATCCGTTGAAATCTTTCGGTGGTCGTTGATAGAGAAGGGAATTGAATTAAAGATTGACGTTGATTCAAGTCCGGTTTTAATTGATCCAACAAGTATTTCGCAGGTAATAAATAATTTAGTTGATAATGCGATTCGTTATTACGATGGAGTCGAGCCAATTTCAATCACTGGGAGCTGCAGTGAAAAGATGTTTAAGGTTTCTATTCGTGGACCTGGGATTCCAATCACTGGAGTCGATCGAGAAAAAATATTTGAAAGACTTTATCAGGGTAACGCTTCAAAATTACGTAAATTAGGTGGTTCTGGTTTGGGACTAGCTATTTCCAAAGAGATAATTGAGGAGCATCAAGGAGAGATTGGTTTGGATTCTGATGGACAACTGCATACCTTTTGGTTTACTGTATCATTAGAAAATTAGTATCCAGATATGAATTACGTGTTATGGGATTTTATAGAAACTCAAAATGATTGATGAGAGGCGAAGGATAGTACTTCGTTTTTTTTAATCTTATCTTTTGGATAATTTAGTTACGTGTCGTATAATAGAGGTAGACATTTAAGGAGGTATCATGATGAAAGGTTGGCAATTCGTAGATACAAACAAACCATTAGAATTAGTAGAAAAAGAAGATCCAAAGGCAGAAGCAGGCAAGGTTGTCATTGATATGAAGGTGGCAGGATTATGTCACTCAGATGTTGGTGTACTTAGAGATGAAGGTTGGAAAGCATTACTTGGTGAACTGCCTGTCATTATGGGACATGAGGTTGCAGGTGTCATAAGTGAAGTTGGCGAAGGCGTAACAGACTATAAAGTTGGAGATAAAGTAGCTGTATGTCCTACTGGGCCAAGCGGAACTGCTCCAGGTTATGCATATGATGGAGGTTTTGGTACAAAAGTTTTAGCACCAGCTAGTGACTTAGTTCTGATTCCTGAAGGTGTTTCCTTTGCTCAAGCAGCTGCAGGCACGGACGCTGGAATGACATCATACCACGCTGCATTTACTAAAGGTGGAATTAAAAAAGGTATGACCGTTGGTATGATCGGTATTGGCGGTTTAGGTCAAATTGCTTTAGAAGCAGCTATTGCAGTTGGAGCTAAAGTTTACGCAGTAGATTTGAATCCAAAGGCGCGTGAATTAGCAAAAGAACTAGGTGCAGCAGGTGTTTACGAAGATGTAAAAGATATTGCACAATTTGAACCAGAAGTTATTATTGATTATGCTGGTTTTGGTGTAACTACTAGAGATGCTGTAGAAGCTGTAGGTTTCCAAGGGAAAGTTGTCCTAGTTGGTATGGGTAAACTAGAAACTACTCTTAATGTTACTTCTATGATTACAAAACAAGTAACCGTTGTTGGAAGTAATGGCGGTACGAAAAAAGACATTGAAGAAATCTATGAATTATTTGCTAGCGGGAAAGTAAGTCCAAAGATTACTGAAATTACTTTTGATGAGATTCCAGAAGGTATTCAAATGCTAGAAGATAATAAAGTTACTGGACGACTAGTAGCGAATATGGAAAAATAAACACGGCAACTCAAGCCTAAGAAACAAGGAAGCATCTTTGTTTCTTAGGCTTTTTGATATTTATAGATTACTGTGGATTTTAATTATACTTGTATTCATTTTTTATATATGCTAGTCTGTATACAATATATTGTAAGGTTTATTCGATATACAACTATATATAGTATTTTGGAGTTAAGGTGACATTTATTTGTCTTAAAAGGGAATCCAGTGAAACGCTGGAACTGCCCCCGCAACTGTAAGTGTGTAGAGTTAGAAATCCACTGTATGATTTGCTTCACGGCGATGATATGGGAAGGATTCTAATGAAGTCAGCACAAGTCAGGAGACCTGCCATAACTCTAAAGTTTCATTTCTCCGGGGTGAGAGATTATGAAGCGATAGAAAGTTACATAGGGTATTTCTGTCGTTTTATAGTCGTTCAGCCTACTAAAGGGGAACGGCTTTTTTGTTTGAAAAAATGAGGAGGGGTACCAGATGATAACGATTGAAATTAACAAGCAAGGTGAATTTTTACAGAGTATCGAGAAAGCAATAAAGGGGTTAAACGTTGAAACAACCACCTATAAAGAAAAAGCTTTAAAAACAATTCAATCAGAAACAGAAAATGCAAAAATAACAGACATTTTAATTAAGAATGCACTTGAGAATATTGATGAAGCAAGTCCAGATTGGAAGTTTGTTGCGGCGAGGCTTTATTTACAAGAGCTTTATCATAAAGCAGCTAAGAATCGCGGATATCAAACATCTGATCGATATGGTTCTCTGTCTAAGTTAATCGATAATTTAACAGAAAAAGGGATTTATTCACTTACACTAAGCTCGAAGTATACGAAAGAAGAGCTGGATTATTTCGAAAAAGTGATAGATCCAAAGAGAGATTTATTATTTGATTACTTGGCTCTGTATACGCTAGCAACACGATATCTCGCAACCGATCACGCGAAAAATATATATGAATTACCCCAAGAACGTTGGATGGTCATTGCTATGTATCTGATGCAAGATGAACCGATAGAAAAACGTAAGGAACTTGTAAAAGAAGCATATTGGGCATTAAGTAATTTATACATGACAGTAGCTACTCCAACTTTAAACAATGCAGGTAAAACGCATGGGCAATTGTCAAGTTGCTTTATAGACACCGTAGAGGATAGCTTACAAGGGATTTATGATAGTAATACAGATATAGCCAATTTGTCTAAAAATGGTGGAGGAATTGGCGTTTATATGGGAAAAGTTAGGGCTAGAGGAAGTTCAATCAAGGGATTTAAAGGGATGTCTAGTGGGGTAGTGCCCTGGATTAAGCAATTAAATAATACAGCAGTAAGTGTCGATCAGCTTGGAACAAGAAAAGGTGCGATTGCAGTATATCTAGATGTTTGGCATCAGGATATTGAGGCCTTTCTTGACTTAAAACTTAATAATGGTGACGAGCGGATGCGAGCACATGATATTTTTCCTGGTGTAACTCTTCCAGATTTATTTATGGAGACGGTCGAAAATCGAGGCGATTGGTATTTATTTGATCCTCATGAAGTGAAACAAGTGATGGGCTTTTCATTAGAAGACTTTTATGATGAAGAAAAAGGTAGTGGATCCTTTAGAGAGAAATATCAAGCATGTGTGCAAAATGAAACTTTGAGTAAGAAAAAAGTTCAAGCAATTGATATTATGAAACGAATCATGCGTTCTCAGTTAGAGTCTGGAACTCCATTTATGTTTTACCGAGATGAGGTGAATCGTCAGAACGTAAATTCACATACAGGAATTATTTATTGTTCAAACTTGTGTACAGAAATTACTCAAAATCAATCTCCAACACAGTTAATTGAGGAGTACGTAGAAGGCGAAGATATGATTGTTAAGAAATATAAATCAGGAGATTTTGTTGTTTGTAATCTTAGTTCGATTAATTTGGGAAGGGCTGTAATCGACGAAGTATTAGAGCGTTTAATTACCATTCAAGTTCGTATGCTTGATAATGTTATTGATATTAATAACCTGCCAGTCAAGCAAGCAACAATCACAAACCAAAAGTATCGTGCGATTGGTCTTGGAACATTTGGCTGGCATCATTTACTAGCACGTAAAAATATTGAATGGGAAATAGATGAAGCAGTCGACTATGCAGATGAATTATATGAGCAGATTGCTTATTATACGATCAAAATAAGTGCAGCCTTAGCAAAAGAAAAAGGAAGTTATCCTTATTTTGTAGGAAGTAAGTGGAGTACGGGCGAATATTTTGATCAAAAAGGCTATCTCGACGAAAAGTGGAATATGTTAAGGAATGATATAAAGCACCATGGGATTAGAAACAGTTACCTTATGGCTGTCGCACCTAATTCGTCTACCTCGATGATTGCAGGGTCGACTGCGAGTATAGATCCAGTATTTAAACCCTTTTATAGTGAGGAGAAAAAAGATTTCCGTATTCCTGTAACGGCACCAGATCTAGATCATAATACTTATCATATTTATCGACGATCTGCATATATTGTCGATCAGCGTTGGTCAGTCTGGCAAAATGCTGCTAGACAAAAGCATATTGATCAAAGTATTTCATTCAATTTTTATGTGCCAAATACGATACGTGCTTCCATTTTGCTTGATCTCCATCTACAAGCATGGCATGAAGGCTTAAAGACGACTTATTATGTGCGTTCTACTTCAAATGATGTCGAGGAATGTGAGTGGTGTCAAAGTTGAAAGCAATAATTCCTTATTTATCTTATAGCGGAAATACAAAAGAGGTAGCGGAGCTAATTGCCACTGAGTTAACAAAGTATAATTTTTCTGTGGATATGTATCGGATTGGAATTAGCCCTACCTTCAAACCAGAGGATTATGACTATATTTTCTTAGGGACTTTCACTTGGGATTATGGAGAAGTACCAGAAGAAATAAAGGAATTAATTTTAGAAATTGGATACAGGCCGAATAATATTGCGATTTTTGGTACAGGAGACACTCAGTTTGGAGGAGATGATACATACTGTGCAGCGGTAGACAAGTTGACAAGGTTTTATGATAGTAAATGGCCAGGGCTAAAAATTGAACAATCGCCACGGGGAAGTCAGGAGAGAAAAGTTAAAGCATGGGTGGAAGGAGTATTACAACATGACAAAGTCTTTGCTTGAAAAAGCGAAAACGCTAGAGCCATTACATCCGAATAAATCAACAGGCTTATTTGGCGGAAAATCTAGTGGTATTTTAAATTGGAATGATATTGCTTATCCACATTGGTATAAAATGTATAAGCGATTATTAGGGAATTATTGGCAAGCAGATGAAGTGAATATGTCTAGTGATGTCAAACAGTTTCCTGATTTAACGGATGCAGAACAAGAAGCATATTTAAAGATTATTGGCTTGTTATCTACTTTAGACGCGCCTCAAACAAGAACCGCGTTACTTATTTCTTTATATGCTACAGATGCTTCCGTTCAGTCAATTATGGCGGTTATTGCTCAACAAGAGGCGGTTCATAATGAGAGTTATTCTTACGTACTCTCATCTGTTGTATCTCTTGCTGAACAGAATGAAGCCTTTCAACATGGAAGGATAGACCCAGTACTTTTAAAACGTAACGAACAGATTATGAACCAATACAATGCATTCGTCGAGGCGCCGACGATTGATAACATTTTGAAGACATTAGTCTACACATCCTTACTAGAGGGAATGTTTTTCTACTCGGGATTTGCGTTCTTTTATAATTTAGCTAGACAGAATAAAATGGTCGGAACTTCAACAATGATTAGTTATATAAACCGTGATGAACTTGAGCATGGTCGTTTTATCGCTGAATTATTCCGTGCAACGTTAGATGAAAATCCTGATCATAACACGAAAGAGCTTACGGAATGGGTTTATACACATTTTCAAAATTCTGTGGAACTGGAAACGGAATGGTCACATTATGTGCTCAAAGAAGTTGAAGGAATTGATTTAGGCGAGATGGCAGGCTATATCAAATATCGAGCAAATAAGATGCTACGTATGATGGGCCTTAGTGAGTTATATCCAGAAAATATCGAGAACCCGATGAAATGGATTCGCGCATATGTCGACAACTTTGATGGAACAAAAACAGATTTCTTTGAACAAAAATCAAGGCAATACACGAAAACAAGTGATTTAAATGGTTTTGATGATTTATAATCAATGATTAGGAAAAGAGGAAATATCTTATATGGAAGAAAAAGTATCTTCAAGTGTATCTCGAACAACACAGACAAAATTGGTTTTACCTCCCGATACGAATCATATGGGAACAATATTTGGAGGAACTGTTTTAGCATATATCGATGAAATTGCAGCTATTACAGCTATGAAGCATAGTAGACATATCGTAGTCACCGCCTCAATTGATACAGTTAATTTCTTATCATCTGCTATTGTAGGTGACATACTGATTCTAGAAGGTGTCGTCATTTCCACGGGACGAACTTCGATGGAGGTATATGTGAAAGTAAAATGTCAAAATACAAAATCTGGAGAAGAAAAACTTACGACAACAGCAATAATAACAATGGTCGCTGTGGATAGCGAAGGGAAGCCTACTGTAATACCTAAAGTTATCCCCGAAACAGAAGAAGAAAAAGTATTCTATTCAACTGCCTCTGAGAGGAGAGAAAGACGTTTGATGAATCGAATGCATGCGTAACGGAAAAATGAAAAAATGGGATGGTTCTCTTTTGAAAAAGAAGCTGTCCCATTTTTCATTGTAATCGCATGACTTTTACCTATTATGTTAGAATAACTTATGTAACAAGGAGGCGAAATGAAATGGAAACAATTAAAAAGTTTGAAGCATTACTGAAAAAAATGAATGCATATAATGAAGCAACCTCAATTATGTACTGGGATATGCGTACGGGAGCGCCTAAAAAAGGAATATCTACGCGATCAGAAGCTTTAGGAGTATTATCTACTGAAGTATTTAATATGAGTGTTTCAGATGAAATGAAAACTTATTTGGATGAACTCCAAAAGAATAAAGAAGAATTAACACCTCTATTAAAGAAAACGGTGGAAGAGGTGCAAAAGAATTACGATTTGAGTAAAAAGATTCCGGCAGATGAATACCAGGAGTTTGTCATTCTATGCTCTGAATCAGAATCCATATGGGAAGAAGCAAAGGAAAAAGAAGATTTCCAAATGTTTTTACCCTATCTTGAAAAAGTTGTTGCGATGACTAAAAGATTCATTAATTATTGGGGAGAGAAAGACGGTAATGCATATAATCGTCTTCTGGACCAATACGAGCCAGGATTAACGACGGATATCATTGATGAAGTATTTGACCAATTAAAAGAAACAATCGTACCACTTGTGAAAAAAATCGGTGCACAAAATAATCAACCCGACACTTCATTTATATTTAAAGATTTTCCAATAGAAAAGCAAAATGCATTTAACTATAAAATTTTGAATCAGTTAGGGTTTGATTTTGAAGCAGGACGATTAGATGAAACCGTACATCCATTTGCGATGGGTATCAATACAGGTGATGTGAGGGTTACGACAAGTTATAAAGAAAATGACTTTCGTTCAGGGATATTTGGTACGATTCATGAATGTGGACATGCTTTATATGAACAAAATTTTGATAAAAAATTAGAAGGCTATCCAGTTGCAGATGGAACTTCAATGGGTATTCATGAGTCACAATCTTTGTTTTACGAGCATTTTATCGGCCATCACGAAGGTTTTTGGAAATATAATTATGAGAGTTTACAAGAACATTCACCGGAACAATTTGGCGATGTTTCCCTAGAAGAATTCTTACGCGCAGTTAATATTGCACAACCTTCACTTATTCGAATTGAAGCGGATGAGCTAACTTACCCACTTCATATTATGATTCGTTATGAAATTGAAAAGGAATTATTTAATGGGGATCTAGAGGTGAAAGATTTACCACAGGTTTGGAATGATAAGTATGAAGAATACCTAGGTATCCGCCCAGAAAACGATGGGGAAGGGATATTGCAAGACGTTCATTGGTCTAGTGGCTTGTTCGGGTATTTTCCATCCTATGCATTAGGATATATGTACGCTGCCCAATTAAAAAATGCAATGCTAAAGGACTTGCCAGATTTCGATTCTCTATGTGAAAAAGGAGATTTTGAGCCGATTTTACAATGGCTAACAAAACATGTCCATCAATACGGAAAAATGAAAGAACCACTAGAAATTATCCAAGACACAACAGGCGAAAGACTTAACGCCAAACACCTAGCAACATACCTAGAAGAAAAATACACAAAACTTTATAACCTATAAGATGAATCATGGGGACGGTTCTCGTGTTGCAATCATTGCAACACGAGAACCGTCCCCATGTTGCATTATATTGCGCAAAGCATGTATATAAACGAGCAAATGTAGAACAATATGTTATATGAGGTAATGAAAGGTGTCACAATTCATGAAATTAATTAGGAGGATTAAGATGGGTGTATTAAGTGGAAATCCAACAGATGAGCCGATGCATTATGGTGAAGTTTTTAGTACATGGTCATTTATATTAGTAGCTAAAGGAGCAATCGCAGGTTATCAAACACATTTAAACCACACTGGCGATGATGATTTAAAGAGATTACTTGAAGAAGCAATTCAAGGCGCACAAGAAGAAGTTAAAAAGGTTGAAGAATTATTAAAAGCAAATGGAATAGGGCTACCACCAGCACCACCAGAGCGTCCGAATGCTAACTTAGATGATATTCCAGTTGGTGCACGTTTTGCAGATCCAGAAATCTCAGCGATACTTTCAGGAAATATTGCTGCGGGACTCGTTGCTTGTAGTACAATCATGGGGCAATCCATTCGAGAAGATATCGCCATGATGTTTGGCCAGTTCCATATGCAAAAAGCACAATTAGGAGCGAAAGCACTAAAATTAAACAAAGCAAAAGGCTGGTTAATTCCACCACCATTGCATACTAAAAGTAGTTAATGAATATCTAAAATATAGTTGGCGGTTCTCCTATAAAATAGAGAATCGTCTCTTTATTTTTATAAAGCTATAGAAAGGTTTCAATTGCACTTAATAAAAATGCAATTGAAACCAATATTTATTAATAATTAAGCCTTTTGATTAATACGATAAGATGATGAAAAACCTACAGCATTTTCAATCGTATCTCCTACTGGACAGTGGTTCTCTAAAAACTCCAGGAACTCAACGACTTTTTCTTCTGGCGCATCTGTTTCAATGGAATAAGTGGAACGGATATTTGAAAACCCTGGTCGAACGTCTGCCTTGCCTAAAAATCCATCTGTATCTAAATCGCCCTCTAATTCAACTTTAAAGTCATTTAAATTAATTCCAAACTTTTCAGCATAAGTGCGTGCGACTATGGACTGGCATGCGCCAAGTGCAGACAATAGTAATTCAACAGGATTCATTGCTGTGTCAGTTCCACCAAGTGATGCGGGTTCATCAACAATTACTCGATGTTGTCTTGCTGTAGTTTCTACAAGGACCCTTTCTTTTAAATGTGCATTTGCTTTAATTACTTGTGTTGCCATCATTATCTCTCCTCAAATTTTTATTTATTCAATTCATGACAACTCGAGGAAAAAATAAAAACCCCCTTCTCAAGAAAATGAGAAGGGAGCAGAATATACGGATACCGTCCTTTCTCATCTTTAGCATAAATATAATATGCTTCTGAAATTGGCACCTTGCTATAAATAGCGGTTGCCGAGAGTTCATCGGGTCAGTCCCTCCCTCTCTCTGGATGAGTTGTCACTAATATGAATTTTATAAACGATAACATGTATAATTTCAATTGTCAAACTCTTTTTGCAACATGGGGACGGTTCTTCTGTTGCATTGAATGCAACACGAGAACCGTCCCCATGTTGCACTCTTTTAAACTTGTGTAAACCTTTTAATCTATTATATAATGGTAAGGCTTTTTGATTATTGACGTGGTTCGTAACCATCCCACGATAAAAAACTAAGGAGAGGTTTATTATGAAGACGAGGACACTTGTTGTCAATGCGCTGATTGCTGCATTGTATATTGCTGTGTCTCTACTTGTTGTGCCGTTTGGTTTTACAAATATTCAATTCCGAATCTCGGAGATCTTCAATCACTTAATTGTGTTTGATAAACGTTACTTCTTCGGAATTGTAGCAGGGGTATTTATTTATAATTATTTATTTTCCCCGCTCGGTTGGTTTGATTTAGTATTTGGAGTTGCGCATTCAGCAATTTCACTTGGTATTATTATCTTACTAGCGAAGTACATCAAGAATATATGGATCTTACTCGTTGCAAATACGCTGGTGTTTACATTCAATATGTTTATCATTGCGTTTGAACTGAATCTTGCTTTAGGATTACCATTCCTACTCACATGGTTCACAACAGCAGTTGGTGAGTTTGCAGTTCTAGCAGTAGGTATCCCATTGATTTATGCATTAAATAAACGATTGAATTTTAATCAATTAATGGATAAAAATATATATTCTTAAAAAATGAAGCAATTCTTTTTAGGGTGCAAGACGCATAACAGCGTTTTGCACTCTTTTTTGTCGTGACTCTTATTGAACTATATAATAGAGACATTCATAAATCTTAAGAAAATCTTCAGAAATTTACTAACTTAAGTTTAAGATTTACAGGCTATGATTGTTTTAGATAAGAAGTACGGAAAGAAGGGGAAGCATTGGCTAATTATAATGTATTAGTTGTAGATGATGAAAAAGAAATTCGCGATGCTATTGAAATTTATCTGAAGAATGAGGGAGTAACAGTTATCAAGGCAAAAGATGGAATCGAGGCATTAGAAATTTTACATAAACAGGAGATACACCTCATCATTTTAGATGTGATGATGCCGAGATTAGACGGTATTTCTGCCACACATAAAATACGTGAACAAAAGAATATCCCAATCATTATTTTAAGTGCAAAAACAGAGGACACGGATAAGATTCTAGGATTACAAGTTGGGGCCGATGATTATATTACAAAGCCATTCAATCCAATGGAACTTGTCGCTCGAGTAAAATCGCAGTTAAGAAGGTATGTCACGCTCGGTACATTTGAAGGTGCCACTAAAGTTATTGATTTAAATGGACTTACACTAGATGTGGCCTCGAAAGAAGTAACAGCGCATGGGGAAGTGGTGAAGCTCACGCCAATCGAATACAAAATTGTAGAGCTGCTTATGACTCATGCCGGTCGTGTTTTTTCTATTGATGATATTTATGAAAAAGTGTGGAACGAGCCAAATTACAATGCGGAAAACACGGTAGCAGTTCACATCCGTAAAATCCGTGAGAAAATTGAAATCGATTCAAAAAATCCAAGATACTTAAAGGTGGTGTGGGGCATTGGGTACAAAATGGAAAAGTAGCTTAACGACTCTACTAATTACTTCGTTACTCTTTACTATTGGGATCACAGGCATATTTTTACTCGTTGATCATGGTTACTATTACGGGCAAAAAAGTTACTTCCACACACCAGAATTCGAATATGGTGAGGTCGATCAATTTACCGGACTCTTTGATACATTTGAGGTAAATGACTTATCACTTGAGGAAGCAAAGGAAGGGCTAACCGTTTCAAGAGATGAAATTGAAGAGCACCGCTATCGCTTTGGTGATTTATCCGAACAAATTGAGAGTATCAACTTTCAATACGAAGAAATGATTGAGGACGCATTGAGCAATGAACGACAAACTCTCGCTGATTCTTATATAGAAGATAGAGATTCAAAGATTGCAGATATTACGAAGAACTTTGAGAGCGAGGAACATATTGAAGCGAAAGTTTTACAAGAAAAAGAAAAAGCTCTTGAAGAATATTATAAAAATAAAGAGAATCATCGTGCTCAGTATGAACAATTAAAAGAGAGCTTTCAATATTATTTTAAGGACACAGTGACAGGAGAAGTTTTCACTAATATGACGAGTGAAGATGCCCAGGTAAATGATATTAATAGCAGCAACATGCTCTATTTTAAGCAGATATCTTTTATGAACTGGAATTATATTCCTTATGAAAGTTCGGGAATGGAATACAGCTTTGAAGTTATGAGCAACGGAGATAGAGAATTTGAAGGGAGAATTGGGGTCCCAACTACCTTAGCTAGTTCACATCCTTATATGCAACTTTATGAAGAATATAAAGTAGAGCGAGTAATCTTTTGGAGCCTTGTAGCTCTTACTATAATTACTTTAATTTTATCGGTACTTATTTTTAAAAAAGCCAAGAAAATGCGAATAGAGATCAAGCACTGGAGCATTTATTATAATAAACTTCCAATTGATATCAGGTTTTTATTATTAGGTGTAACCTTAATTTTTACTTTCATATCATTTTTGATTCTAATAAATCAAGTTTACTATATAACTACTGCCTTTATTCCATCTATCGTAATAGGCGTTTTAATAGCTACCTTGGGATTAGCACTTTCATACATTCAAAGTATTTACCTATTATCAACAATCAAAGATTGGAAAGTTCTTGAAAAAGAATGGAAACTAAGTTTATCTTATAGAGGATTTCTAGTTACCAAGAAATCTACGATTAAGTTGATTGAAAGATTAAAACTAGCTTTCCTTGGCCAGTCAATTGGCATACAAATCCTACTGTTATTTGGATTAGTATTCGCGCTAGGATTAGCGAGTATTTTAGCTATCATGCATCCACTATTTATCTTGATTTACATTCTGATTCTAGGAATAATAGGGATTCCAACTGCACTTATGATTATTAATAAAATTGGTGATTTTAATCAAATTGTAGAAAACACAAATGAATTGGCAGCTGGAAACCTACGTCCGGATCTTCATGTGAAGGGTGATAATGTTCTCGCAAAACTTGCCCAAAATATAAATGAGCTAAAGCAAGGGGTAAAACAATCCCAATCAGAACAGGCTAAAAGTGAAAGATTAAAAACAGAGTTAATTACAAATGTAAGTCATGATTTACGGACGCCACTTACTTCTGTTATCACGTATACAGAACTCTTGAAAAATCAAAATGATCTAGGCGACGAAAGTGCTGCTTATTTGGAAATAATTGATCGGAAATCCAAACGATTAAAGGTGTTAATTGATGATTTATTTGAAATCTCTAAGATGACGAGTGGGAATATTGAATTGCAAAAGGCTAGGGTAGATCTTGTCCAATTGCTTCAGCAATCTTTAGGTGAATACGATGATATGATCACTGCATCCGGTTTGCAATTCAGAGTTACATTCGATGATCCACCAATTGAAACAGTTGTAGATGGACAAAAACTATGGCGAGTATTTGATAATTTAATCGAAAATATATTGAAATATTCATTAGAGCAAACACGCGTGTATATTAATCTTTCTGTGAGTGGAGACAAAGCAATATTCTCATTTAAAAACGTATCGAAATATGAATTAAATGAAAATACAAATGAATTATCGGAACGTTTTAAACGCGGAGATACTTCCCGACAAACAGATGGTAGCGGGCTAGGCTTAGCCATCGCGCAATCAATCGTTGAACTTCATCACGGAAGTATGACTATAGAAACAGATGGAGATTTATTCAAAGTTACCATTGAATTGCCACTGTAGTTGTTATGAAAAGGATGTTGAATATGCATACTTTAGATATAAATGAAATTTATCGTAAGGAATATCAGCGGTTATTATATAGTTGTTTTAAAATCACAAAGGACATGCAATTGGCAGAAGACGTTGTGCAAGAAACTTTTATTAAAGCAATTAAGAAAAAAGATTCCATCAAAGACAACACGAAATGGAGTGCATGGCTGTCTGTAATCGCAAGACGGACGGCCATCGACTTGGTGCGAAGTGAAGCGAGGAAGCAAGCTACACCAATTGAGAGTGAAGAATTAGCTGACGTTGTCCAAACTGAAAAAAATATAGTAGAGGAGGAAGTAGAATTCCATGCAATGTTGGAGCAGATAAAAAGTATGGTACTCCGCTTAAACAAGATTTACCAAGAAGTAATATTTTTGAAAATCAATGATGGACTACAAGATGCAGAAATAGCAAGTCATATAGATTTGAAAACGACATCTGTAAAAACTCGCTTGCGTAGAGCTAGAATCCATTTAAAGGAAATGCTTGTAGCCCAAGTTGTTACAAAACAAATTTAAAAAAGTCACGAGCATGACACACATAATCCGACTCACACTGTAAATACTAAGCCTTATTATGCTATAGTTAAAAAAAGTCATGAAACAGATACTACGGCTTTATGATTAAGAAAAGAGAAGTGATTAACTTTGTCTGACTTTATACAACTTGGTATTCGAAAAGAAATTAACCATACATTACAGTCATTAAGAATAGTTGCGCCAACTCCTATTCAAGAATTGACGATCCCGGCTATATTTGAAGGGAAGGATGTTGTTGCAAAAGCACAAACTGGAACAGGAAAAACGCTTGCTTTTGTACTTCCTATATTAGAAAAAATTGATGTGGAGCAAGCAGACATCCAAGCACTCATTTTAACTCCAACAAGAGAATTGGCACAGCAAATTTCAAAAGAAATAAAGAAAATGGTTGAAAACGTTGAAGGTATTAACGTGCTAGCTGTGTACGGTGGTCAAGATGTTCAGCACCAATTAAAAAAGTTAAAAGGTGCAATTCATATTGTCGTTGCAACTCCAGGGCGATTATTGGATCATATTCAACGCGAAAGTATTGATCTTTCAACCGTTCAGATGCTTGTGTTAGATGAAGCGGATCAAATGTTACATATGGGTTTTCTTCCAGAAGTAACTGAGATTATGAATGAAACAGCTTCTTCAAGGCAAACGATGCTATTTTCTGCGACAATACCAAAAGAAATTAAAACGCTGACAAATAAATATATGGCAGATCCAGAATTTATTGAAGTGAAAGCGAAAAAGGTGACGGTTGAAGAAGTAAAGCAAGTGGTAATTGAAACGACAGATCGAAGAAAACAAGCTACTTTAATCCATTTAATCGAAGAACATCGGCCTTTCTTAGCAATTATATTTTGTCGAACAAAAATACGTGCCAAAAAACTTCATGAAGCTTTAATTGCAGCTGGATTCGAATCTGATGAATTGCATGGTGATCTATCACAAGCAAAACGTGAAAAAGCAATGAAACGCTTTCGAGATGCGAAAACGCAATTCCTAGTTGCAACTGACGTGGCTGCAAGAGGGCTTGACGTAGAAGGCGTGACACATGTCTACAACTATGATATTCCACATGATGTTGAAAGTTATGTTCACCGAATTGGACGAACTGCCCGTGCAGGTGGTGACGGGGTTGCCTATACTTTAGTGGCTCCGAAAGACTTAGAGTTCTTGAAAATGATTGAAAAAGGAATTCATCAAAAATTGGAAATGCAAATCATAAAAGGCATAAGTATCCCTGATCGTGAGGATTATGTAAGAGCTGGCAAGGAAAAAGTTAAAGAAGAAAAACGCTCTGGAAGTCGTAGAGGAAATACTACAAGTCCTTCTTCACGAAAAAACATGAATACGAGTCGACCAAAAGGTAGGAAACGTACTCGCTAAAGATTGAATCAGCATTCTAAATAAAAGACTTAGAGAATTAGTTCTCTAGGTCTTTTTAGGCTTCTAAATGAATCCACTTGACCTTAAAGTTACTTTAAGGTTTATTCTATTATTAAGGGAGGTGCATTTTTTTGCAAGAGAGCATGAATATCAAATTATTTTCCTTGAAGACAGGTATTCCTGAAAGTACCTTACGTTATTATGAAACAAAAAAACTACTAATCCCAGAGAGAAACAAAGAAAATGGTTATCGTTTATATAGGGATGAGCAAATACAAACTGCCAAACTTATTGCTAGCTTGCGTAAAGCAGATATTTCTATTGACGAAATTCAAAATTATTTACAAGCAAATAAGTCAGAGCAATTAGAGATGAAGAGGAATTGGATCAAGCTATTAAAACAAAAAAAGCAGCAACTAGATGTAGGTATTCAATATTTGGAAGCCAGTCAACAAGAAGTGCCTGTATATTTATTTGAAAAAGCTGCGGAAGCTGTTATTTGGTTCCAAGCTGAAGCAAAGCCAGGAGACTTTAAAGAAATCATGCTAAAAAGACGCAATGAAATCGTTGAGCAGAATTTTTCTATTGATAATGTATATCTTCGAACCACTTCAGCTACTGTTAGTCTTGTAAAAGCTGAAATTGGTTTTGCAGTCCGGGGAAATGTCATAAACCAGTATTTTCCAGAGGGCGTACGCGTTCAAGAACCTGCAGTACTATGTGTCGCTCAGCCTTTTGGTGGAAAGTTTTCAAACATCGTTTCTGCCTATCGAAAATTATTTTCCTATTGTATGGAAAACAACTGGATCCCAGCTGGGCCAGTGTTTGAATGGTATAGAGGAAGTGAGTTAGAAAAAATGGATCTTGTTATCCCAATTCTAAAGATGGAAGGTGAGTATGCTGAGAATTGATAAAAATTTAAATGTAATTGTAGTTGAATTAGTTGGTGAAGCGAATGAAATGGGATATACACAAGGAAAACGATTGAAGAATAGTTCCTTTATTGAAAAGCTCGAACCCTTGCAACGATTTGTAAATCCAGAAGATGCAGCTAACAAACTCGAAGAAATTTCTCCAACGTTTTTACAAGAATTAACTGGTCTTGCTGAGGGTGCTAAAATAAATAAGGAAACTGCAATTCAACTTTTTAGTGGTTATAATGTTGTCATGCCTCCAATGGGTTGTTCCACATACGCAAATGAAACCTTTTATGTACGGAATTATGATTTCAGCGACCAATTATATGATGCAAGGCTCGTCTTTCAAAAACCCGAAACTGGATATGCTAGCGTTGGTTTTAGTCAGCAAATACTTGGAAGACTTGATGGGATGAATGAGAAGGGGCTAGTAATTGGATTGCATTTCGTAAATGAACAGTTCAAAGGTGAAGGTTTTCTTGCGACAACAATTTGCAGACTTGTCTTAGATCAGTGCACCGCAACAGACGAAGCAATTAGATTGATTAAAGAAATCCCGCAAAGGTATTGCTATAACTATTCGATTTTAGATAGTAATGGAAACGCAGCGATTGTAGAGGCCACACCAGATAAACTGATTTCACATCATTCCGTACCACTTACCTGCACCAATCATTTTCAATCCCAACAAGATAAAAATAAACAAACTATGATGTTAACAGGTTCAAAAAAGAGAAAAGAAGTAATTGATAACTTAAAAGTAAGGTCCTCAAGCCCATTGAATTACTATGAAAAATTTAACAATAAAAATTCTCCATTATTCTTTAAATACTACGAGCAATTTTTCGGAACACTTCATACGGTAGTATACCATCCAAAAGATTTAAGTATCATTGTTGGAGTTGGTGGAGATTGTGAGCCGTATCATTTTTCTTTAAAAAAATGGTTAAAAGGAGAAGAGCTACTCCCTCAATCTATATCAGGGAAGATAGAAGTGTTAGTATAGGTTTCCATTAGTATGACTAATCAGTTTAGCAAATCTAGGAACGAATTCTTAAACGAATTTGTTCTTTTTTATGTAATATATATGTTACAGTAATGATGAGGAGGGATGTTACTCTTGGCAAATAAAGTAAAGCTTTCACGTATAGAAATGAGCTTGACCCAACAACAACTCGCAAAAAAGGTAGGTGTCACTCGTCAAACCATTAGTTTAATTGAGAAGGGTAAATATAATCCCACTCTGAAACTATGTCTAGAAATTTGTTACACCGTTAATAAAACATTAGATGAAGTATTTTGGGTAGAAAAGGGGAGCGATTAAAAATGGAAAAAATTACAGACGAACGATTAGTTTTAAAGAACTTAAAAACCATTCGCATTGCCTATCTCGTTCAAACCATTGGAATACTTGGAATTTTAGGCTACGACTTCATTACCAAGGGGTTTGATGGAATGAGAGAAAACCCTCTTTGGATTGTATTTATTCTAACTAGTGTTGTCGCAGCGTATTTATCGATGAATATCAGCGTTGATCATGAGAATGAAAAAATTAATCCACGAAAGAGTCTTATCATTTCTTTGATTGTTCTAGCCGTGATTGCTGCGACTATTGGATTATCAGTTTCGCTAACAGAAGGCTTCGATGTAATCAGTGGGATAATCTCAGGTGGAGTACTGTTTATTTGCGGGTTGATTCCTCTCGTTTATATCTATTACCTACGAACAAAACGTCAAAAGGATGATTTTGAGAATTAAAAAGGTTTGCATCGTTTATCTAGTCGAACGATGCAAACCTTTTTAAAATTATTTAATTATCAAGCAAAATCTTCTGCATCGCTTCTTTCTGATCTGCAGCGGTTAATATATACAATAGATCGCCGGCTTCAATGATTGTGCTACCTGAAGGGGAAATAATTTCTTCGCCGCGTTCAATAGCACTGATATTTACATGTGTAGGAAAAGCGATATCTCGAAGTGCTTTACCGACAATGGAATTTTGTTCACTCGTTTGAAATTGAATCATTTCTGCGTTGTTTTTACCTAAAGAAAGTAGTTCTTCTTTTAGATCTTCCTTTAACTCATCATATGTTTCTTCTTTTAACTCTTCTGTTAGGTCTTCTTTTAGATCGACATATGTTTCCTCACGCACAGATTGTTTCAATGTATTGTCTCTATTTCTTTGTTTTCTTAGTTCTAACACTTTTAAATCCCGCGTCATCATCATCACTAAAGAAATCATCATAAATACCAGAACGAATGCGAATGGAAGTGCTGCGACAAGTGCAGCTGTTTGCAATGCTTCTAATCCGCCACCACCACTTACGAGTAGGACAGAAGCGGTACCAGCCATTAACAGTCCCCAAAGAATCTTTAATCGGAATGTTGGATTTAAAGTACCGTTCGAGGTCATCGAACTTAGCACGAATGCTGCAGAATCAGCTGAAGTAATGAAGAATAAACTGATAACCCCAATCGCAATAATACTTGAAATAAGTGGAATTGGTAGTTGCTCGAGCATCGCAAACAGTGTTAATTCAACTTCAGTTGCTGCCTGCTCTGCTAAAGGGAAAATACCTGCTAATTCAATATTTAAAGCAGTTCCACCAAATGTTGAGAACCAAATAATTGCCAGTACAGCAGGGACAATCAATACACCAATAATAAATTCACGTATCGTTCTACCTCTTGAAATGCGGGCGATAAATAAGCCGACAAAAGGTGACCATGAAAGATGCCATGCCCAGAAGAATATTGTATTTGCACCAAGCCATTCATTATTTTCAAATGGACTCATTGTTAGTGACATGGGAATAATATTTGTTGCATAACCACCGATTGATGTGACCATACTTTCGAATAATGAAATCGTTGGTCCAGAAAATAAGACAAAAACTAAAAGCAACCCTGCCAGAACCAAGTTGATATTCGTAAGTACTTTAATACCACGGTTTATTCCTCGTACTGCTGAAATTAAGAATAGAACAGTAACAATTGCAATGATGGTTAGCTGCAGGGGAATCCCATTATTTAAAGGTGTAAGATACGACAAACCACCAGACATTTGCAATGTACTAATTCCAAAGGTTGTAGCTACACCAGCTGCTGTTGAAATTACGGCAAGTGTATCGATTAATTTTCCGACCCAGCCTTTTGTTCTTTCACCAAGCAAAGGATAAAAAGCTGAACTAACTAATGCTGGTTGACCTTTTCGATATTGAACATATGCGAGTGCAAGGCCTACAACAGAAAATGCGCCCCAAGCATGTAGTCCCCAGTGAAAAATACCATAACGCAAACCGACAACAGCTGCCTCAGGTGTTCCGCCGACATAACCAGGAGGTGCATCAAGATAATAGAGAATCGGTTCAGCTACACCGAAAAATACAAATCCTGCACCAAGCCCGGCCGCAAAAAGCATTCCAACCCATGATATATAGGAATGCTCCGGACGATCGGATTCTTTACCAAGTCGGATATTTCCAAAAGGAGAAATTGCTACGACAATACAAAAAAGAACAAATCCACTAACGAGTAGTAAATAGAACCACCCAAAAGTTGCAAGGACCCAATCCAAAGCTGCACCAGCAGAAGCGCCTAGATGACCTGGAAAGAATGCTCCCCACAAAACAAATAAAAATATTAAAGTTGCAGATATGTATAATACATAAGGGGTTTCTTTTTCTTTTGTAAATTCTTTAGACATTGCTATCACAATCCTTATATATAACTGTATTTTCGATCGCCTAAAATTTATAGAGAAACGATTTTATTGATAGTATTACCCTGCTTTGAGAGAAACTAACAAAAAATAATCAAGAAATAAGGATTGGATTTTTTAATTTATGAGGATGTTGATTCACTTGTCGTGTCAGGTTTTTTATGCAAATTCATTACAATTACACCAATAATAATAATCAAGAGCCCAATTAGATTTACTCCAGAAAGCACTTCATTAAACAAGAGTACGCCTATGAGTGCAGCACCAGCAGTCCCAAGCCCAGACCAAATGCTATAGCCTAAGCTAAGCGGTATCGTTTTTAATGCAAAAACAAATAGGTAAAAGGATAGGCCGAAGAAAACTGCTACAGCGATACTAGGAAGTAGTACAGTAAATCCATCTGATAGCTTCAACATTGTTGTTCCTATAATTTCAAAAACTATTGCACCAAATAAGTAAACAAATCCATTCATGTTCATTCTCCTCATAATCTCATTAATACAATTCCGATAATCAATAAAAATATACCTACGACCGTTTGTATCGTTACTTTTTCTTTGAAAATTAGAAAACCGATAATGGCTGTTAAAGCAGTACCAACTCCGCTCCATACTGCATAGGCAAAGCTTAATGGAAGAGTAATCAATGCTAAAGAAAGTAGATAAAATGCAATAGAATATCCCAAAAATATGCCGAATATTGGTAACCTGCTTTTAATTGTTGCAGTCAATTTCATCATGCTTGAGCCGAAAGCCTCTGCAATAATAGCCGCAGTTAAATATAAAATACCCATCTAAGAATTTCTCCTTTTTTATATGAAAGTAATAGGATAACTATATACCACCAACCAAATTCCTTTCAAATACTTGAGCAGTTTAACTTTCTATAGTATAAAAAAAACCTTCACACGATAGCAGTTCAAATAACATGTGAAGGAGGCCTTATTCATATATTTCCGAAACACTTATACGATATAATTTATCATCATTCTCTGCAGGAGAACCGCGCCCATCTGTATTATTTGTTACAAAATACAACATATCATCTGCAAGAAAAATATCACGAATTCTTCCATAATCATCAATTACTATTTCAACTTCATTATTTTCTAAGTCAAATGCATAGATTCCAGCACCTCTAAGTGCAGCGACAAATAATTTCTGTTCGTGATAAACCATACCCGATGGAGCCCAAGTTGTATTGTCTCCTGAAGTGAAAAGAGGAGCGTGCATTCCATCTTGTTCAGCTGTGCCTTCAATAATTGGCCAACATCGGTTTCTTGTGCTAGGTCAGGATTAGCAGCATCTCCCACAGTTGCATACAACATGTTGTCAGGTCCTATTTTCAGACGACCACCGTGATGGACAGTCCCACTTGGAATCTCATCAAGCAGAAGCTCCATCCCCAGACCAACTCGCTCCATTCTCACCCCAATGCGCTCCACCCCCACTTCAATTCGCTGGCTCCTCCGTCATTCAACATACTTCAAACTTTCGTTAATATTCTGTCACTTATTCTCAAACCCGAATGTTTTATCAAATTTACAAATAAAGATTCGTATTTGGTTGACATTTAGGAGAGGCGGGATTAAAATAGGGATATAATTCAATAGAAATGCGTATAATTTCGGGAATATGGCCCAGAGTCTCTACCAAACCTCCGTAAAAGGTTTGACTACGCAAAGAAAAATGTGATGGAAACTTATTTTACTAGTTTTCTATTCTTTCATTTTTGTTTGGTAGACGCTCCTTTTTTAAAGGGCGTTTTTTCTTTTGTAGGCTAGCAATGAAAATGTAATGCAGTTATTTTAAATTATTCTGCTAGAGGTAGATACAGACTCAGCCAATTTCTCCGATCAGCATTTCATAATCTTAGGAGGAAACATAGAAATGAAGAAGTATTTTCAGTTTAAAGAGCTAGGTACAGATTATAAAACAGAAACTGTTGCTGGGCTTACAACGTTCTTAGCGATGGCATATATTTTATTTGTAAACCCATCGATCCTTGCAGATGCTGGAATGCCGCAAGATGCAGTATTTACTGCAACAGCAATTGCAGCAGCAGTTGGTACATTAACAATGGGAATTTTAGCTAGATATCCAGTAGCACTAGCTCCAGGTATGGGACTGAATGCATTCTTCGCATACACCGTTGTTCTTCAATACGGAATTCCTTGGGAAACAGCATTAGCTGGAGTTTTAGTTTCAGGAGTTATCTTTATTTTTCTTTCATTATCTGGTTTACGTGAAATTATTATTAATGCAATCCCAGGAAACCTGAAACTTGCGGTTGGAGCAGGGATTGGACTTTATATTGCATTTATCGGTTTATCCAATGCTGAACTTGTTGTGGCAAATGAGGCAACAATTGTTGGGTTAGGTGATTTGACAGATCCTAACGTATTACTTACTGTATTTGGTTTAGTTGTAGCAGTTGTTCTAATTACTTTTGGATTTAAAGCTGGAATTTTCTACGGAATGATTATTACTGCAATCGCAGGGATGATTTTCGGATTGGTACCAGTACCTCAAGGAATTAGTGATATTGTTGGAGCTGTTCCAAGTCTGGAACCAACTTTTGGTCAAGCATTTCTAAACTTTGGTGATATCTTCACGATGCAAATGCTTGTTGTTATTCTTACATTCTTATTCGTTGATTTCTTTGATACAGCTGGTACGTTAGTTGCTGTAGCAAATCAGGCTGGTTTAGTAAAAGATAATAAATTACCACGTGCAGGAAGAGCGCTTTTAGCTGACTCTACTGCAACAGTTGTTGGTGCAACTGTTGGTACATCAACAACAACATCATTTGTAGAGTCTACAGCAGGTGTTGGAGCTGGTGGTCGTTCTGGATTTACTTCCGTTGTAACGGGTGGTTTATTCTTACTTGCACTATTCTTCTCACCACTTTTAGCAATTGTAACTTCAGCTGTTACATCTCCTGCGCTTATTATTGTGGGAGTCATGATGGCATCACAACTTAAAAATATTGAGTGGGACAAATTCGAAATTGCAGTACCGTCCTTCTTTATTGTACTTATGATGTCACTTACCTATAGTATTGCGACAGGTATCGCGTGTGGATTTATTTTCTATCCAATTACGATGATTGTAAAAGGGAAAGCAAAAGAAATTCATCCAATTATGTATGGACTATTTGTTATCTTTATACTTTACTTTATCTTTTTATCATAAAAATAAAACGACTAAAAAGTCTCAAGGCTCTAAGCTTGAGGCTTTTTTTATATTCTCTATTTTTGGTATTTTACAAATAAGAGGTTTAAGATATTTCAAATAGGTTAAATGTATATTACAAGAAAATTAAATGAAATATAATATGGGATTATGCTTTTGTTTAACAACAATAATCACACATATTAATATTTCAAAAAAAGGGGAGAAAGTATTTGATGAAGAGAATGAAGGACAAGTTAGGTTTATTTGCAATTTTATTCGTATTAACTGCTATCTTAGCAGCCTGTGGAACTGGTGATGATCCAGATGAAAGCGTTACAGCGGATGGGGAATATGATTTAAAAGATTCCTATACTGTAGTTAGTGATAACTCTTTTGTTCCATTTGAATTTGTTGAAGACGGGGAATTAGTAGGTTTTGATATTGATCTAATTACAGCAATTGCAGAGGAAGTTGGGTTCGAGTTTGAAGGTGGCGAAATTGAGACGACAAACTTTGATGGTATTATTCCTGGATTACAAACAGGGCAGTTTGAAATTGCGATTGCAGGAATGAGTATTACAGAAGATAGAGCAAAGGTAATTGACTTCGCGGATCCTTATTATGAATCAGGATTAACGATAGCTGTTCAAAAAGATAATGAAGATATCAATTCAATGGATGATTTAGAAGGAAAAACAGTAGCTACACGTTTAGGAAGTACTTCTTCATCTTACTTAAAGGATAATGTAGCTGATGTAACAGTTAATGATTATGAGCAGCTAGACCAAGTATACTTAGCGCTTGAGAATGGTAGTGTGGATGCTGTCGTATATGACGTGCCAAACGTTGAATACTATATTGCGACATCAGATCAGGATAACCTAAAAGTAGTGGGTGACACCTATCAAGCAGAGGATTATGGTATTGCTATTACAAAAGGGAACGATGATTTAGTAGCTGCAATCAATGATGCATTAGCAACCTTAAGAGAAAATGGAACATATGATGAGATTTATAATAAATGGTTCGGCGATGGCAGTGAAGAATAATAAATCTAGTTCTATATAAAACTACGGGGCTTATCCTATCCTTGATGAGATAAGCCTCATCTTAATTGAGAGGTGAAGGAATGTTAGAACGACTCGGAAGGTTTAACTGGTCGAGTGTCATCGACTTTTTACCGAACTTAGGAACGGGCCTATATTATACATTATTAATTTCTGTTGTTGGTTTATTAATAGGATTTATCTTAGGTGGAATTTTTGGATTAGGAAGAATATCAAAGAAAAAAATCTTTTATGCTATTTCTTCGATTTATATTGAAGTTGTTCGCGGCACACCGGTACTTGTACAGGCTATTTGGATCTTTTTTGCCCTCCCATTAATCACTGGATACAATATGGATTCAATAGTTGCGGGTATTATCGTTATTGCAATCAACTCAGGTGCTTACATAGCCGAGATTGTCCGCGGTGCTGTTCAATCAATTGACAAAGGACAGTATGAAGCTGGACGTTCACTTGGATTGAATCAAAATCAAACAATGCAATATATCGTGTGGCCACAGGCATTTAAACGAATGATTCCACCGTTAGGGAATCAGTTTATCATTAGTATTAAAGATACATCTTTGCTCTCGGTTATTCTCGTGCCAGAGCTAATGTTCCAAGGTAGATTAATAGCTTCGAACTACTTTAATGCCGTTGAGATTTATACAACAGTGGCAATATTTTATTTAGCAATTACACTTACGCTTTCTTATATTTTACGTTTTATTGAAAGAAGGTTGGAAATCAAATGATAAGAGTACATGATTTGCATAAGTCTTTTGGCGATAATGAAGTTCTAAAAGGAATAAACTGTGAAATTGAAGATAAGGAAGTAGTTTGTGTTATCGGGCCTAGTGGCTCTGGAAAAAGTACATTTCTTCGTTGTCTGAATTTACTCGAGGACGTAACAAGTGGAGAAGTGAGAATCGATGGTGAGAATTTAGTTGCTGCAAACACAGATATAAACAAAGTACGTACCGAAGTTGGGATGGTTTTTCAGCAATTTAATTTATTTCCACATAAATCTGTAATTGAAAATATCATGCTTGCTCCGAGAAAGGTGAGAAAATTATCACAAAAGGAAGCTAGAGAACGTGGGATGGATTTACTTGAAAAGGTTGGTTTATCCGAAAAAGCAGAACAATTTCCTTCCCAACTATCAGGTGGTCAACAACAAAGGGTGGCTATTGCTCGAGCTTTAGCAATGGAACCAAAATTGATGCTCTTTGATGAGCCGACTTCTGCGTTAGATCCGGAGTTGGTAGGTGAAGTGCTTGAAGTAATGAAACGGTTGGCGAAAACTGGGATGACAATGGTAGTAGTTACACATGAGATGGGGTTTGCGCGTGAAGTTGGTGACAGAGTCCTCTTCATGGATGAAGGAGTAATTATGGAACAAGGCGATCCAGAACAAATCTTTACAAACCCTAAAAATGAAAGAACAAAAGAATTTTTGGATAAAATTTTATAAAACGGTGGTTCGATAATATTTCGCTATTAAAAAAGTTCCAGGATAAAACGACGTGCAGAGAAGTCTGACGAAGTTTTTCCTGGAACTTTTTTTATTGCATGCTTTCTTTTATTTTATCCATTTTTTGTTCTGGTTTGAAAACAAAATGATAAATTGATAACAAGATAACACCTATCACACTAAGAGCTGCCATCACGAGATAGAGCATACTTCCATTATAAATATCGATGATTTGGCCACCAAATAGTGATCCGATAATCCCTGATACGCCAAAGAAAATGGAATAAAAGAAAAGATGTCCAGTTGATTGCAGTAATTTTGGAATTAACCTTGTGATATATGCAAACGATGCAACATAAAATACACCAAAGGATAATCCGTGCATAAACTGTAACCCAACGATGAGTAGTGGGTCGGTAACGAATGCATAGAGAACCCAACGTACGCTATAAATGACACCTGCTAAAATAACAAATGTTAGCATCCTAAACTTCTGGAACCATTTAACAGCAGTAGCAAAGACAATTGCCTCCGCAACTAAACCAACAAACCAAGCAATACCAACCAAACTCTCACTTCCACCTAGCTCAACAATGAATATCCCCAAGAAACTATCATTTGCTCGATGTGAGATGGTAAGAAAACTCATTAGTACAAGGAAAATCACTAATGGTTTATTCATTATCAATTTTTTAACATCTGTAAGCTGAATTGGAGTATTATCTACTTTTACATCCTTCAACTTCAGAATAATAATCAATAACATGATTCCAAAGAATAAATATGGCCAATAAATAAATCTAACACCAATCACATTCAATAAAATTCCGATGGTAAGTGATGATATCGCAAACCCAATAGAGCCCCACGTCCGAATCGATCCAAAGCTGATACTTAATTCATCAGCTCGACGCTGCGCCATGCTGTCTCCAAGTCCACCAATCGAAGTAATGAAAAAGTAAAAGATTGCACCAACAATAAGAATTGGAATAAGTGTTTTCATTTGAAAAAACACCGTCGACCAAACAAGCAAGCCTAATACACATACAAGTAATATCCATTTGATTGTCTTATATTTATCACTTAAATAGCCCCAAAATGGCTGTCCGAAAATCGATGCTAGAGGACCTACCGCAAGAACCATTCCTATTTCTGAGCCGCTCAACCCTCGGTATTTTAGATAAACAGGAAGAAAGCTGATAAGGATTGTGTTCCCAGCATGAAAGCTGAAAAGCAATAATTTCAAAGGTGTTGTTGATTCCTTAGTACTCAAAATATTCGCTCCTGACTTGTAAAAGTTTTAGCCTATATAAAATATAACACAGCACCTCCGCTCGAGTATCAATTGATGAAGAAAGAGGTGAGTTTAATGAAACCAATAATAGGTGTGACCCAAACGATAACAAATGATGAAAGATATTATCAAGTATCAAAAAATAATCTCGTTGCTATTGAACGGGCTGGCGGAATCCCAGTAGTCTTATCTTACCTTGGGAATCGTCAAATGATAAGGCAAATAGCTGATATGATTGACGGACTTTACCTCACAGGTGGCGATGATATTGATCCCGTTCACTTCAATGAAGAGCCCCATCCAAGATTGGGAAGTTATTTTCCACAACGAGATGCATTTGAAATGGAGCTAACCAAAGTAATGCTCGGCAAAAATAAACCAATACTCGGAGTATGTAAAGGCGCACAAATTCTAAATCTCGCAGCTGGCGGTGACATGTATCAAGACATCTACGCACAAATCGATCAATCCCTCCTCCAACATTCCCAGCACTCTCCTAACTACACCGCATCCCATGAAGTAAATGTGAAAAAGGAATCCCTCCTATATCGAATCATTGGTAATGAAAAAATCCGCGTCAATAGTTTCCATCATCAGGCAAATCGAAAAGTAGGGAAAGGTTTTATAGTAAGTGGCAAATCGAGTGATGGTGTTATCGAAGCAGTAGAGAGCGTATTACATCGCTTTGCCCTCGGTGTGCAATGGCATCCGGAAATGTTAGCAGTTGCTGGAGATGATGCGTTGTCATGGAAGATATACGAATCATTTATAGAGGCGAGTCAGAAAAAGCGAATTAGACACTGAGAATGGGGGGCTAGTTTGCTCTTTTTTGCTTGGAAAAGTGCTGGATCCCGAAGTGGACACAATTTTCGCTGAAGTTGTAACAGAAAATCCCGAAGTGGACACAATTTCCACCGAAGTTGTCACACAATATCCCGAAGTTCACAATTGGGGTTGGCGTAGCTTCTGCTACAGAGTAATTTAATGTTTTTATTTATGGTAAAAGTGTAATTTGAGCTTGAATCCTGAAGTTCACATGGAAGTGGTTGATTTTTGTTTGTAATTAGTAAAAATTGTAAGTTTAAGCCGTGAATCCCGAAGTGGACACAATTTTCGCTGAAGTTGTAACAGAAAATCCCGAAGTGGACACAATTTCCACCGAAGTTGTCACACAATATCCCGAAGTTCACAATTGGGGTTGACGTAGCTTCTGCTACAGAGTATTTTAATGTTTTTATTGGTGGTAAAAGTGTTAATTTGAGCTTGAATCCTGAAGTTGACAGGGAAGTGGTTGATTTATGTTTGTAATTAGTAAAAATTGTAAGTTTAAGCCGTGGATCCCGAAGTGGACACAATTTTCGCCGAAGTTTTCACAGAAAATCCCGAAGTGGACACAATTTCCACCGAAGTCGTCACACAATATCCCGAAGTTCACAATTGGGGTTGACGTAGCTTCTGCTACAGACTATTTTAATGTTTTTATTTGTGGTAAAAGTGTTAATTTGAGCTTGAATCCTGAAGTTGACATGGAAGTAGTTGATTTTTGGTTATAATTAGTAATAATTATCAGTTTAAGCGGTAAATCCCGAAGTGGACACAACTTTCGCTGAAGTTGTAACAGAAAATCTGCAGCGACATCTGTCAAGTGGACACAGTTTCCACCGAAGTTTTCACACAATATCCCGAAGTTCACAATTATAAGTAAAAAAATAAAAACTACAGCACTTATCTGTAACCTTTCCTCTCAAACATACGTCTAAGTTACTAAAAGCAGGTGAAAAAGAAATGAAAAAATTATTCCTATCCATAGTTGTCTTATTCATCGCAGGTTGCGCACCATTGAATTTCGGACAAAGTGCGATGCCAGATACAATGCCAGAGGATTTTAACTTCACCATTCAGTTTGGTTATGATAAAAAGAATGAAATAAATACTTATGAAAACAAAATTCGAAAAGATCTCATCGAGAATGGGATTGCAGAGGCGCCATTTACTTTTACAGACGAAGAAATGCAATACATTTATGAAAAGATGAAAGAGGTTAATATTATAGGAGACAAAAAGTTAGAGCCAGGATTACTAGAAGATAATTGTCAGTTTGAGCCCCATGAAGATGATGCTTGGAAAATTACAATAAACGATGAAACATACAGAATAGAAATTCCAGGGCATCATTGTTACCCTACCGATGATGCAGAGGAACTTTTACAACTGCGCTATGAAATATTTAAAATCGTAAAAGGAAAAGATGCATATAAGCAATTGCCAAAAGCTGTAGGTGGCTATGATTGAGATAGTTGTTACTTCAACAAAACCTCTAGCTAAATAAATATAACAATTATGCACACGCTATGTTATTCTATTATTAAGAAAATTCAGGAGGGCAGTGATTAAAATGGGATGGAAACCTTACCTGTGTGGTTTTGGGTCATTTTTTACTTATTTATTCTAGCAACCTTGGGTACAGCTATATTTAATTTAATAAAAAAGAGAATGTTAAACCTGTCTATGCTCGCAATTGTCGGCGCTTTCGTTATTCCAATTATAGTTTTTTCAAATACAATTGGCAGACCTAAAGCGATGAACGAATTCCAATACATCATTCATCAACTTCTTCAAGGAGATATATGGTCATATTTGGTTGTTATTGGCTTACTTTTTTTAGTTGGATGGTGGGTAGTATTTTTTGTTCAAGTAAATGGAGTTGTAAAAGAATAGTGAAATCTAAACAAAAACAGCTCTCGATTTCAATTTTATGGAATAAAGAGCGTTTTTGTTGATAAAATTGCGAGATACTGATGTTCACAACTGACTCGCCCATGTTCACGATTCAAACTAAATTCCTCATAATAAAAAACGCTCCTTTCGCTTATGCTATAGCAAAAGGAGCGCCTCTTGTTCATAACTCTATCGATTTTTCTCAATAAATTTATTTCGTCTAGACTTCGTACGATCTGCTTCTTTTAATACAAGGTAAAGTGTATTAATGAAGCTTCTTGGAGTCTTTTAAACTTTACTTATTGTGTGAGATTCTAATGAGAATGTATATAAACTTACTCTTTCAGGTTACTTTTTATTGCAATAATTTCCTCTCTAGATAGTTTCGTTATCTCCATGACATATTGAATTTCCGCACCATTTTCCAAGAGGCGACGTGCAATTAATTCTGTTGCTTCTATCTTGCCTCTTTGTAAACCTTGCTCAAGTCCTTGTTCTAGTCCTTGCTCTAGCCCTTGTTCTAATCCCTGCTCTAACCCTTTTGATATTCCTCGTTCCATTCCTTCTTTCTCTGCTTCTTGTGCGCGAAGTTCTGCCTCTCGCTTTGCCGCTTCTTCATCCATAATGTACTTTAAGCGGGATTCATATGCGCGAAACTGTTCGGGTGTCATGCTGAGTTCTTCCCAATTATTGAATGCTTTTCGTAGTGTTTTATCATCCATCGCAATAACCTCCAATTCGTGATAAATATCTTCATAAAATTTGTTCTTTCGATGATCTACCATTCCTAGTAATAATAACCATCTTGCTAAAACATCATTCCATAGATCTAGCTTTTCTTCTTTCCAAACTTTTAAAAGTTTTGGCATTTCTACATAATGAAATTCCATTGCATTTGTTAACTTGAATTTTAACTCATCTTCTCTTAAGTGGTACATCGTATGAAAGTGCTCTGTATGGTCGAAAATATTAAAATTCATGATATTAATAGAGATAACTGGATGTAACTCTTTGTAGCTCATTCCTGATCTTAGCTGTCCCCTGAAAATTCCAGTCCAATAGTAAATCGAGCGTTTAATCATATCATATTTATCTGTAAACTGAATTTCTACATTAATTTGTTCGCCCGTCACTGTAACAACTAATATATCAAGTCTTGACTGCTTGTCATCTAGATGTTCTCCACCTGATTCAATATTGACGAAAGCGATATCTTTTATTGGTTCTCGACCAGTTTTTTGCAAAATAGCATTTAAAAAAACAACTGTAATCTGTTTGTTCTTTTCATTACCGAAAAGTTGTTTGAAAGCATAATCGATTTTTAAATCCATCAATCGATGGAGTGGGACTCTTTTTAATAAATTTAATTTCCTATTGCTGTTTGTAGTTGAATTGTCTTCATTGTAGTTTGTTGGTTCTTCTTTGATTGTGTTGTACTTGATGTGGTCTAGAGGCTTTTCCTGAAGTGATTTTGTTATTTGCATTATAACACATCCCTTTTAAATTGTGAGGACTTACCGAGATGCGAATCTAAATATATTATAGCAAAAACAAATAATAAGAACAAGTGTTCTTGATGAAAAAAGTAAAAATAAACCTTAGCAATTCCATTCTAAATTAATGGAGATGCTAAGGTTTATAATTGCGAGTCTCTACCAATGTTTCTCAATAAATTCATCGCGTCCAGACTTCGCGCGATCTTTTAAGTAAGTATCTTCTTCTTTTTTATAAAAGTCCTGGTGATACTCTTCAGCTGAATAAAACGTCGCGGCTGGAAGGATTTCTGTTACGATTGGTTGTGAAAACTTCCCACTTTCTGCAAGTGTTTCCTTAGAAGCCTCCGCAGCAATCCTTTGCTCATCCGTCGTATAAAAAATCGCTGTACGATATTGATCGCCACGGTCATGAAATTGTCCGCCAGCGTCTGTCGGGTCAATTTGTTTCCAATATAAATCTAGAATTGTTTCGTAACTGATTTTAGAAGGGTCAAAGCTTATTTCAACCGCTTCATAATGGCCTGATGTACCAGCTTTTACCTGTTCATATGTTGGGTCTTCGATATGTCCTCCAGTATAACCAGAAATAACTGCACCAACACCGTCCCATTGATCAAAAGGTTTTACCATACACCAAAAACAACCACCCGCAAATATTGCCTTTTCCATAATTATCTAGTCCCTTTCAGTATATAACTGTTTCATCATTCTTAATTATCAAGTAGAATATAGATTATATTATCATTTAAAAGTGGGTGAAACAAATGGAAGAACCACATTTACATAAATTATTTATTGGAAAAGTAAAGCAAGTTGGAATAAAGGGTGCCAAGAATCCACTGGAAAGAGAGTGGGAAAGTGGCATTTTCAAAAAATCAACAAATGAAGAAATTTGGTTAACAGAAACAGGCTTCAAAGGTGACGAGGTAGCAGATAAGAAAAATCATGGTGGCCCTGAAAAAGCTGTGTTTGCTTATCCAATTAAGCATTATACGTATTGGCAAGAGAAGCTTGAACGTAAAGATATGACAATGGGTGCGATGGGTGAAAACTTTGCAGTCCTTGAGATGGATGAATTTACAGTTTGTATTGGCGACACATACAAAGTTGGCAATGCAGTTATTCAAGTATCTCAACCAAGACAACCATGTTGGAAGCCCGCGCGCAGGTTTCAAATTTTAGATTTAGCCTTACAAATTCAAAATACAGGGAGAACGGGTTGGTACTTCCGTGTGCTTCAAGAAGGAGCAATTCAAGAGGATAGTCCGTTAGAATTAATAGAAAGACCATATCCAGAGTGGACGATTCAAGCAGCAAATGAAGTGATGCATTTTAATAAAGATGATTTATTACTTGCAGATAAGTTAGCATCTTGTGAACTGCTCGCTGAAAATTGGGTAAACCGCTTGAAGAAACGACTGCGTGGACAAGAATCGGGAATAGAAAACCGTGTATATGGTCCAAATAAATAATATAGTGCTGGGTGACTTGATTCCCCAGCATTTTCTCATTGATTGTTTTAAGAAAGTGATCGAAGGGGAAACTTGTGTTAAGGAAGATTAAGGAGGAGTTTATTTGTTAGAAAATGCTTTCATCATGGTGGCAATTATTTTTATAATAAATGTCGTTTATGTATCAATGTTCACAGTAAGAATGATTTTAACCTTAAAGGGTAGACGCTATATCGCTTCACTTGTAAGTATGGTGGAAGTTGTTATCTATGTTATCGGGTTAGGTTTGGTGCTTGATAACTTAAATGAAATCCAAAACTTAATTGCATATGCACTTGGTTATGGGCTTGGTGTTATTATTGGATCTATTATTGAAGAAAAACTTGCACTTGGTTATATCGTCGTCAACGTGACTTCTTCTAATCCCGATATTAATTTTACACAAAGAATTAGGGAAAAAGGTTTTGGTGTTACAAGCTGGTCTACCTATGGAATGGATGGAGACCGTTTGTCTATGCAAATTTTAACGCCAAGAAAATATGAAATATCGCTATATGAATTAATTCATAGTATCGATGCGAAAGCTTTTATTATTTCTTATGAACCGAAACAAATTCATGGTGGGTTCTGGGTGAAACAAGTAAAGAGTAAGAAAATCAAACAGCTGCATAAAGAGGTTGTTCAAGAGCAAGAAAAAGAAGAATAGCGTCAAAAACCGAACGTTAAAACAAAATTACATTTTATCGTTCGAATTTTATTGATTTATCTTATTGATTTTGTTATGCTTAACCCAACAATTAAATAACAGAAATCCTCATATATTTCAAGAGAGAATATGGCTCCGAAGTTTCTACCCTAGACCGTAAATCATAGGACTATGAGGGAAGGTGAATCGTTATGTTTCATAATGATTATTTACTTTTTTATTTTTTAGTCTATTCATCTTCTCTCATTTTTGAGGGAGACGAATAGACTTTTTTAATTTGGCGCTGTTAAAGAGCATTTATATTTGGAGCGGAAACCCGCTTCGGAAATATACTACGCTTTCCGCGGGCGGCTGGTAAGCCTCCTCAGTCGCAAGCGACTTGCGGGGTCTTACCTAGCCTCTCCTCCCGCAGGAGTCTTCGTATATTTCCGAAGCTCATGCTGCTCTTCGTAATTCTTAATAGAGTGTCCTTAATAAAAAGATTAAACAAATCTTGCAATATCAACAATCAAACGAAAGAGGGATTTTATGAATATCGTTGGTGTAATCATGGGAAGTATTTCTGATTGGGAAACGATGAAGCATACATGTGACGTGCTTGAAGAATTAAATATTCCTTATGAAAAGGAAGTAATCTCCGCACATCGTACACCTGATGATATGTTTACATATGCAAAGTCTGCGAGAGAACGCGGCTTAAAGGTGATTATAGCTGGCGCTGGTGGAGCGGCGCATTTACCTGGAATGGTGGCATCTCAAACAACGCTTCCTGTAATAGGTGTACCTGTTCAAAGTAAAGCATTAGACGGAATGGATTCATTACTATCTATCGTGCAAATGCCAGCAGGAGTACCAACTGCAACCGTTGCGATTGGAAAAGCAGGAGCGACAAATGCAGGAATTCTAGCGGCTCAAATAATTGGAACAAGTAATCAAGAAGTAGAAAAAAGTTTAGAAGCATATCGTGAAGCAATGAAATCTAAAGTAACAGAAATGAGGGATGAACTTGCAAAAAAATAACGTGATTTTACCGCCGCAAACGATCGGAATTATTGGTGGAGGTCAACTTGGGCGCATGATGGCAATTGCAGCAAGATACATGGGCTATAAAATAGCAGTACTTGACCCAACTCCAAATTGCCCAACAGCACAAGTTGCAGATTTTCAGATTACAGCAGCTTATGATGATATGGATGCAATTAAAGAATTAACCGAAATAAGTGACGTTATCACATACGAATTTGAAAACGTGGATCTTGAAGCAGCCACTTTTATTGAAAAAGCTGGCAGGCTACCACAAGGTGCATATGCACTTGAAGTAACGCAAAACCGGGAAAAAGAAAAAACTACTATTAGAGACCTAGGACTTCCAGTACCGAAGTTTTCCATTGTAAGAAATGGAGAAGAAGCAAGAGAAATTCTAAAAAACACAAGTTTCCCAGCAGTAATTAAAACATGTACTGGTGGCTATGATGGAAAAGGACAAATTAAACTAGAAACAGAAGCTGATATAGAAGCCGCAGCAACATTTGCTGAGGAACAGAAGCATTGCATTATTGAAGAATGGATTCCATTTGATAAAGAAATTTCAGTTGTATTTTCTAGAAGTACTTCGGGAGAAATCGCATTTTTCCCTATTTCGGAAAACGAACATCGAGACCATATTTTATATAAAACTACTGTTCCAGCTGAAGTGGATGATGCTATCCAGAAAAAAGCATATCATGCAGCAGAATTACTTGGTGAAAAGATGAATATTGTAGGAACCTTCGCAATTGAAATGTTTGTTGCTGGGGATGAAGTCTACCTAAATGAAATGGCTCCTCGACCGCATAATTCAGGACATTATACAATTGAAGCTTGTAATGCTTCGCAGTTTAGTCAGCACATTCTAGCAATTTGTGGTTTGCCATTGAAGGAAATTGAGTTATTACAACCGGCAATCATGGTCAATGTACTTGGCGAGGATGTCGAAACCCTACTAAAACACATGAAAACTTCAACAACTGGTTATAGCCATTTATATGGAAAAGCAGATATTAAAGAAAAGCGAAAAATGGGCCATATTACTTTTACCGGTAAAGATAAGCAAGATGTTGCATCTCAAGTGGAAATTTACGAAAACCAAGCAAAATAATAGATGGAAATTCCAACATACGGAGGGAAAACGGATGAGCAACTTGAACATGAACCCAGAACAAATTGAAAAGAAGAAAGTCTATCAAGAGATGGGCTTAACGGACGATGAGTTTACTCTTGTTAAGGAAAAAATGAACCGATTACCAAATTATACGGAAACAGGAATATTTTCAGTAATGTGGTCGGAGCACTGTAGCTATAAGACTTCAACACCACTACTTAGAAAATTCCCGACAGAGGGTAAGCACGTTTTACAAGGCCCAGGTGAAGGTGCCGGTGTTGTTGATATTGGTGACAATCAAGCAGTTGTCTTCAAGATTGAAAGTCATAACAGCCCATCATATGTTGAACCGTTTGAAGGTTCTGCGACTGGAGTCGGCGGGATTCTACGCGATGTTTACTCAATGGGTGCTAAGCCAATTGCTGCACTTAATTCCCTACGTTTTGGAAACTTAAATAAAGATCGTACGAAATGGTTGTTCACAGAAGCAGTCCGTGGAATTGCACATTATGGAAATAATACAGAGGTTCCAACTGTCGGTGGCGAGGTTCAATTTGATGAAAGCTACGAAGAAAATCCTCTAGTAAATGCGATGGTTGTTGGTCTTGTTGAGCATCAAGATGTACAAAAAGGAATTGCAGCAGGTCCAGGAAATACAGTTATTTATGCAGGTGGAAAAACTGGTAGAGATGGAATTCATGGGGCAACTTTTTCTTCAGATGTTGTGGAGAGCGAAGAAGATCATACATCTGCTGTAGCAATTGGAGACCCGCAAATGGGTAAAAAACTAATCGATGCTTGTTTAGAAGTGATTCATTCCGATGCACTCGTTGGAATTCAAGATATGGGAGCAGCTGGACTTACTTCTTCAGCAAGTGAAATGGCAAGTAAAGCTGGAACAGGAATGGAGCTGAACCTCGAGTTTGTTCCACAACGAGAAGAAAATATGGACGCGTACGAAATGATGCTTTCAGAGTCGCAAGAAAGAATGCTCCTTGTCGTAGAAAAAGGTAGAGAAAAAGAAATCCTCGATATTTTTACAAAACATGAGGTAGAAGCTGTAGCAATCGGTGAAGTGATTGAAGAAGAAGTTTTCCGTATTAAACATCATGGAGAAACTTTTGCGGAAATCCCAGTTGCAGCATTAACTGATGATGCACCTGTATATCATTTACCAGCTGAAGAAGCTAAATATTACAAGGAATTCCAAACGCTTGAAGCTTATCAACCAGTTGTCGAAAACCATAATGAAATGCTACGTACCTTATTGCAGCAACCTACAATCGCGAGTAAAGAATGGGCATATAGCCAATTTGAATCAAGCGCTCAAGGAAATACTGCTGTAGGACCAGGTTCTAGTGCTGGCATTGTAAACATTCCTGGAACGGATAAAGCAATCGCAATGACGACGGACTGTAATTCACGATATTTATATTTAGATCCTAAGATTGGTGGACAAATCGCCGTTGCAGAAGCAAGTCGTAATCTTGTATGTTCAGGCGCGACACCACTTGCCCTAACAGACGGTCTGAATTACGGGAATCCGACAAATCCAGAAACATTTTGGCAAATGGAGCAAAGTATTGAAGGAATCAAGGAAGCTTGCCTTGCTTTAGAAACACCAGTAATCAGTGGGAACGTTTCTTTATACAACGAATCAAAAGGTGAAGCAATCATGCCTACACCAATCATCGGAATGGTAGGTTTACTTGAAAAAACAGAATACATTACTCCAAATAATGTTCGAAATGCGGATGATCTTGTTTATCTAATTGGTGAAACACAAGCTGAATTTGCCGGTAGTGAATTGCAAAACGTACTTGAAGGTCGATATTTTGGAAAAGCACCACAAATAAATCTAGATATTGAAACAAAGCGACAAAAACAAATACTTGCTGCTATCCGTGCTGGAGTTGTCGAGTCAGCACAAGATGTTGCTGAAGGTGGTTTCGCAGTAGCTCTAGCAGAAACAACTTTTAACAATCAAGGTCTTGGTGTAAATGTAACGTTGTCAGGTGAAGCAACAACAACTTTATTTAGTGAAACACAATCTCGCTTTATTCTTACAGTAAAACCTGAACACAAAGAGAAATTTGAATCATTGGTAGAAGATGCACAAGCAATTGGAACCGTGACATCAGATAATACGTTTATCGTAAAAGTAAATGAAGAAACAATTATTGAAGAGGAAGTCGAGCAGCTCAATAACTTATGGAAAAATGCAATTCCAAAAGTATTGAAATCTAACGCTTAAAAAGAGGTAGACTTATGTTTGGAATATGGGGACATGAAAAAGCTGCTGAGCTATCCTATTACGGTTTACATGCTCAGCAGCATCGTGGACAAGAAGGTTCAGGAATTGTTGTAAGTAACGGGGACGAACTCAAACTTCATAAAGGGCTGGGCCTTGTAAACGATGTTTTTAAACATGCGAAGTTTACTGAATTACAAGGTAATGCTGCAATCGCCCATATCCGCTATTCAAAACATGGGGATAAAAATCGAGCGGTAGATAGTGTAGAACCATTGTTATTTCATACGAAGAAAAACAGTCTTGCAATCGCAAACAGTGGGAATATCGTTAATGGGGATCAACTTCGTCAAGAATTAGAAGACCAAGGAAGTATTTTACAAACGGCTACAGATTCAGAGTTACTTGCACACTTAATCAAGCGAACAAAAAAGAATACGGAAGAAGCCATTATAACGGCACTTCAAAAGTTAGTGGGGGCATATACATTCATTATTTTAGAAAAAGATAAAATGTATATTACGACAGATCCCCATGGCATTCGCCCCTTGTCTATCGGAAAATTGGGGAGTGCCTATGTCGTAGCAGCTGAGACGAGTGCTTTTGATCTTGTAGGTGCAACGTTTGAAAGAGAAGTACTGCCTGGAGAATTAATTATTATTAGTAAAGAAGGCATGAAGTCCGTTCGCTATGCAATAACAGAACAGCGTAGGCTTTGTGCAATGGAATATGTCTATTTATCAAGACCTGACAGTGATTTAAACAGGGTCAATGTGCATGCATCAAGAAAACGAATGGGAATTGAACTTGCAAAAGAAGCACCAATCGAAGCGGATGTTGTAACGGGAGTGCCCGATTCTAGTATTTCGGCGGCGATCGGTTATGCAGAACAAAGTGGCTTGCCATACGAAATGGGTATCATAAAAAATCGTTATATAGGAAGAACTTTTATCCAACCTTCTCAAGAGTTACGTGAGCAAGGGGTAAAGATGAAACTATCACCTGTCCGAGGAATTGTTGAAGGCAAGCGCGTCATTATGATTGATGATTCAATTGTTCGAGGGACAACCTCTAAGCGAATCGTTCGTTTATTAAAAGAAGCAGGAGCAACAGAGGTACATGTTCGCATCGCTTCACCTGCAATCCAACATCCCTGTCACTATGGAATCGATATGTCGACTCGTAAAGAATTAATTGCAGCAAACAGTAGCTTAGAAGAAATTAGTGAAAAAATCGGTGCAGACAGTATTGCATATCTTTCACCAGAAGGAATGAAAAATGCAATTGTCCGCGAAAAATCAATTCACCAAGGAATATGCAACGCATGCATGACAGGAGATTACCCTGTGAAAGTTTGATTTTAATTATTGCAACGAAATAAAAAAGGATGTGTACATTCATGTCAGACGTATATAAAAAAGCAGGCGTAGACGTTGAAGCGGGTTATGAAGCTGTAGAAAGAATGAAAAAGCATATTGCAAAAACCAAACGCCCAGAGGTTCTAGGTGGCATTGGTTCATTTGCAGGACTATTTGATCTTTCAGGCTTCAACTATAAAGAACCAGTTATGGTTTCAGGAACAGATGGAGTCGGTACGAAATTAAAGCTAGCTTTTCAAATGGACAAGCATGACACCGTTGGAATTGATTTAGTTGCCATGTGTGCAAATGATATCGTTGCTCAAGGTGCACAACCATTATTTTTCCTTGATTATATTGCATGTGGAAAAAATGATCCAGCGAAAATTGAACAAATCGTTGCTGGTGTAGCAACAGGTTGTGTGAATGCTGGCGCAGCATTAATTGGCGGAGAAACAGCAGAAATGCCTGGAATGTATGCCGATGATGAATATGATTTAGCAGGATTTGTAGTTGGAATTGCTGAAAAATCGAAACTTATTAGTGGAGAGAAAATTGAAGAGAACCACGTTTTAATCGGACTTGCTTCAAGTGGAATTCATTCAAATGGCTACTCATTAGTTAGAAAAATTGTTGAGGATTTAGATTTTGCCGAATCATACGAAGGACTATCTCAACCACTTGGTGAAGTTTTACTTACTCCAACAAAAATTTATGCTAAACAAGTTGCTAAGGTTTTAGAGCAAGTAGATGTTAAAGGTATATCTCATATTACTGGCGGTGGTTTTTATGAAAACTTACCAAGAATGCTTCCTGAAGGTTTAGGCGTTGAAGTAACGCAAGGTAGTTGGGATATTCCAGAAATCTTTGCATTTTTACAGGCAAAAGGAGAAATTCCAGAAAAAGATATGTACGGTGTATTTAATATGGGAATTGGTATGGTTTTAGTAGTTGCAGAAGAAGATGCAGATGAAACGATTAAAATCTTGGAATCAACAGGAGAAACAGCTTCCGTTATTGGGAAGGTAACTACAACTGAAGGAGTGCAATTTACGTCATGAGCAAGGTGAAGGTAGCAGTTTTTGCCTCCGGTACGGGAAGTAATTTTGACGTAATGATAAAAGAAGCAAATCTTCCATGTGAGATTGCTCTACTTGTATGTGATCAGCCTCAAGCAGCAGTTATTGATAAAGCAAAAAACAACAATGTAAAAACATATATTTCTGACTTAAAAAAGTTTGATTCAAAAGTAGCTTATGAAACAGCTATTTTAAAAGAATTACAGACACATAATATTGAGTGGATTTTCCTTGCAGGTTATATGCGCTTAGTGGGTAAAACACTACTAACGGCTTACGAAGGAAGAATAATTAATATCCACCCATCCCTGCTTCCAGCTTTTCCCGGTCTAGATGCGATTGGACAAGCCTTTGAAGCAGGAGTGGATGAGACTGGTGTTTCGATCCATTATGTTGATGAAGGAATGGACACAGGTCCTATCATTGCCCAAGAAGCTGTACCAGTGTTTCCAGAGGATACAAAAGAAACCTTACAGAAACGCATTCAAGCAGTAGAACATCGATTATATCCAAAAGTAATGAAGGAACTTTTACAAAAGTGAGGGATTTCAATGAAGAAAAGAGCGTTGATTAGCGTTTCTGATAAAAGTGGCATCACAGATTTCGCAAGAGAACTTGTTGATAATGGTTATGAAATCATATCGACTGGGGGTACTTTAAAAGCAATTCAAGAAGCAGGCGTTGAAGCAATTGCTGTTGATGAAGTGACAGGTTTTCCAGAAATCATGGATGGACGTGTAAAAACATTACATCCTAAGGTTCATGGAGGGTTATTAGGAAAAAGATCAAACGCTAGTCATATGGATCAAATGGAGAAAAATGATATTTCCCCAATCGATATGGTTGTTGTTAATCTTTATCCATTTAAAGAAACGTTACAGAAATCTGGCGTTCGAAAAGAAGAAATCATAGAAAACATTGATATTGGTGGCCCAACAATGCTACGTTCAGCTGCAAAAAATTTCGAAGATGTACTTGTCGTTGTGGATCCTACTGATTATGAAAAGGTATTAGAAGCAGTGAAGGAAAAGAATGCTTCTATAGAATTACGTCAGCAACTGGCAGCAAAAGTATTCCGTCATACAGCAAACTATGATGCGATGATTGCGGCATACTTTATGGAAGAAACAAGCGAAGAATTTCCAGAAACATATACAGTTACATATGAAAAGGTACAAGATTTAAGATATGGCGAGAATCCACATCAAAAAGCAGCCTTTTATGAAGCACCACTTGCCAAAGGATTGAGCATTGCATCGGCACAGCAATTACATGGAAAAGAATTATCCTATAATAACATTCAAGATGCCAATGCAGCACTTGAAATTGTAATGGAATATGCCGGACCAGCCGCTGTTGCAGTAAAGCATATGAATCCTTGTGGAATTGGCCTTGCCGATAATATCGCAACAGCTTTCAAAAGAGCATTTGATGCAGATCCGATTTCTATTTTTGGAGGAATTGTTGCTTTAAACGATGAGGTCGATGAAGCGACAGCTAATCAGCTTCGTGAAATTTTCTTAGAGATTATTATCGCTCCGAGTTTTACACAGGAAGCATTGGATATTTTAACAGAAAAGCCTAACATTCGGTTGCTAGCTTTAGACATGAGTGCAAATAAAACAGTTAACCATAAGCTCACAACTGTCGGTGGTGGTGTACTTATCCAACATCAAGATACTGGTGAAGTTCGTGCCGATGATTTAAAAGTAGTAACAAAACGCGAACCAACAGAAGCCGAAATTGCAGATTTACTATTTGCTTGGAAAGCAGTAAAACATGTGAAATCAAATGCTATCGTATTAGCAAAAGATATGCAGACGGTTGGAATTGGAGCAGGCCAAATGAATCGCGTTGGTTCAGCAAAAATTGCAATCGAGCAAGCTGGTGAAAAAACAAAAGGTGCTGTGCTAGCATCTGATGCATTTTTCCCAATGCCAGATACGGTTGAAAATGCAATTAAAGCAGGTGTGACAGCTATAATCCAACCTGGAGGGTCGAAGCGTGATCAAGATTCCATCGATGTATGTGATGCACATGGAATCGCGATGGTATATACCGATATGCGCCACTTTAAGCATTAATTTGTCTTTTTTAAAAGGGGAGATATAACGATGAAGGTACTAGTGGTTGGTCGAGGTGGTCGTGAACATAGCCTCATCATGAAGCTAAATGAAAGCGAAAAAGTAACAAAACTATATGCTGCTCCAGGTAATGCGGGTATTGCTAAAATTGCAGAATGTGTTGCTATTGATGAGATGGATATCACGAAACTTATTGAGTTCGCTAAAGCAGAAGCAATTGATCTAACAGTAGTTGGTCCGGAGAATCCATTAAATGCAGGGATAGCAAACCAATTCCAAGAAGCTGGTCTAGCAATTTTTGCCCCAACAGAAGAAGCTGCACTGCTTGAAGGTAGTAAAAGTTATGCAAAAGAATTCATGAAAAAATATGATGTACCAACTGCAGACTATGCGGTATTTGAAGATGCCGCAGCAGCGAAAAATTATATAAAAGAAAAAGGCGCACCAATTGTAGTTAAAGCAGATGGCCTAGCAGCAGGTAAAGGTGTAGTTGTTGCTCTTACTGAGGAAGAAGCATTAGATGCTGTGGATGATATGCTCGTTTCTAAAACATTTGCCCAAGCTGGAGCAACTGTGGTGATTGAAGAATTCTTAGATGGAAAAGAATTTTCTTTAATGGCCTTTGTTCATGAAGATCAAGTATATCCGATGGTAACCGCTCGCGATCATAAACGAGCATATGATAATGATGAGGGACCAAACACTGGTGGCATGGGAGCATATGCCCCAGTTGATGATGTAACTGAAGATGATTTAAACTTTTCTATAGAAAAAGTTCTCATGCGAACGGCTAAAGGAATGATTGCGGAAGGTAGACCTTTCACAGGTATTCTATATGCTGGTCTAATTATGACGAAACAAGGACCAAAAGTGATAGAATTTAATACGAGATTCGGTGATCCCGAAACGCAAGTAGTCCTGCCTTTATTAGAAAATGATTTATTACAAGTACTTCTCGATGTTTTATTAGGAAAAGATCCTAAACTTTCATGGTCAGACGGGGCGGCACTTGGAGTAGTCGTAGCTTCAAAAGGGTACCCAGCTGCTTATGAAAAAGGAAAAACACTTCCAGATTTACCTGATGGCATTAATCCATTCGCTATTCATGCCGGAACTAAATTAGAAGATGATAAATTTGTTTCAGATGGCGGAAGAGTTCTACTCATTGGAGCAACTGCCGCAACAATGGAAGAAGCTACAAAGTTAACATATGAAGCATTAAAACCATTTGAAAAAGCAGAGAACTTTTTCTTTAGAACTGACATAGGAAAATAATATGAAGAGTTGCCTAGAACAAAAAGGCAGCTCTTTTTTTGTGATTTTCTTACAACTTATTAATTAAAATTCCGCATCGATTAAACCAAAAAACTTTACAGCACTAAAGTGAGAAAGTATGATATAGTTAAGATACAAAATAAAACTTCATTCATCTAAGATGGATTCTTCTGATTTTCAGGAGAAAAACCACTACATAATTTGCAAAAATAGAAAGAGAAGCAAGTATTCTACGAAGAAAGATGTGGGGAATATGAAGAAAGTTATTTATTTACTGCTCGTTTTTACATTATTACTTGTTGGGTGTTCCAAGGATGATCAACAAGCTGGAAACCATGAACCAAAAGAGGTTGATAGACAAAATAAAGGTGGTACTACAGTAGTTGAAGGAAAGAACATATATCCTTTAACAGGTATACATACAGATGAAACCGTCGATAATCGAACGATTGGAGTTATGGTTAATAACCACCCAGCAGCAAGACCTCAAACCGGCTTAGCCGAAGCTGATATTGTTTTTGAAATATTAGCTGAGGGAGGAATTACCCGCTTTCTAGCACTATACCAAAGTGAGTTACCTGAATTAATAGGACCAGTCCGTAGTGCGAGAGAATATTATTTTGAAATAGCTAACGACTATGATGCTGTTTATGTTTACCATGGTGCAGCACGTTTTGTCGATAACATGATCATTGACCGTGGCATTCAATTTATTAATGGCGCAATCCACGACAATGATGGCTATTTATTCAAAAGAGAATCGTTTCGAAAAGCTCCACACAACTCGTATTTTATAACAGAAGCGATAACCGAAGCCATTGAAAATAAAGGATATGAGACGGAGTTAGAACAGGAGTCACTACCTTTCTTAGATGAAGCTGAAGTCGAAGCGCTCACTGGTAAACCGGTAACAGGAGCAAAAATAGTTTATAGTACAAGTCCTTCTTGGATTGTTGAATACAGATACGATGAGGCATTAGAAAGATATAATCGATACAGCGACAATGTTTTAACTGCTGAACTGAATACCGAAGAGGAAGTACTCGTAGATAATATCTTTATCGTAGAGACATATCATGAAGTAATTGATGATGTAGGGAGACGAAAAGTCGACCTTGAATCAGGAGGCAGAGGTATTTTACTTCAAAAAGGAATTGCTTTAGATGTTGAATGGAAGAGTGATAACGGCAAGATTGTTCCTGTCTTGGATGGTAATGTAATAGGGTTCGTACCTGGAAAGACTTGGATTAACTTTATTCCAACATCTCCAGGGATGGATAATTCCGTAACACTTTCAAATGAATGACAAATAAATAAAATGTAGATGGAGGGTTCTTGATTGCAAATAGATAGACTTAGAGGAGAACAGTTGGATCAATTATTCGATGCTATTTTATCGTTAAAAGATAGAGACGAATGTTATCAGTTTTTCGATGATTTAGCTACAATGTCAGAAGTACAGTCACTCGCTCAACGATTGCAAGTTGCTAAGATGTTAATTGATGGTTCGACATACAATGCGATTGAAAATGATACAAAAGCTTCCACTGCAACAATTTCAAGAGTACGTAGATGTATTAATTATGGCAGCGATGGATATAAGCTCGTAGTCGACCGACTAAACGAACAAACAGAAGCAAAATAAATGAAACACCTCTGATAAGGGATAAGCACCTTTGCTAGAGGTGTTTTAGGTTTTTACCGGCCATTAATTTCGGAGCTCGTGATTTTGTCGACCGATAGACCGGTTTTATCGGCCACCAATTTCGCAGCTCGTGATTTTGTTGACCGATAGACGGTCTTTATCGGCCATCAATTTCGCAGCTCGTGATTTTGTTGACCGGTAGACGGTCTTTATCGGCCATCAATTTTGCCACTCGTGATTTTGTTGACCGATAGACTGGTTTTATCAGACACCAATTTTGTAACTCGTAAATTTGTCGGCCGATAAAATTAAATCCTCAGCTAGCACCCACCATCAACTAACGATTTATCCACCATCTGAACCGCATAAATCGAAATTTACGAACGGATAAGTTGCTTTAATCGGTCGTTATTCCTGCCATTCGAGATTTACGAACCGATAAATTGCATTAATCGGTCACTATTCCTGCAATACGAAATTACGAGCCGATATCCCGCTTTAATCGGTCACTATTCCTGCCATTCGAAATTACGAACCGATATCCCGTTTTAATCGGTCACTATTCCTGCCATTCGAAATTTACGAGCCGATATCCCGTTTTAATCGGTCACTATTCCCGCAACGCGAAATTATGAACCGATATAACAATTTAATCTGTCACTCATCACCCTACCCCATATTTTATCAACCCACAGAACCCCTCAATCCAACAAATCCACACCCAATTCACGATGTATTATCTAATTAAAAATCATTACATCATTTTCCTAATTTCCATGCTCAATTTTTGTTATAATAAATGAACGGAAGATGATACTGGGGGATGGAATAGTTGAGTAACGATTTAAAGCAATGGAAACATATATTTAAGCTTGATCCGGCAAAGGAAATCTCCGATGAAGATTTGGAGAGAGTATGTGAATCAGGAACCGACGCTGTCATTGTTGGTGGAACGGATAATATAACATTAGATAATGTACTTGATTTACTATCAAGAATACGTCGCAACCATACAGTTCCATGTATACTAGAAATATCGACTCAGGAGGCGCTCACACCAGGGTTTGATTATTATTTTATTCCGATGGTGTTGAATTCCAAGGAAAAAAAGTGGATGATGGATGTCCAGCATCAAGCGATTAAAGAGTATATCGATATGATGGAATATAGTGAAATATATTTTGAAGGCTATTGTATTTTAAATGAAGAGGCAAAGGCATTTTCCCATACAAATAGTTTTATGCCAGATAAAGATGATGTAAAAGCATATGCCTATATGGCGGAGCGCATTTTTAATCTACCAATTTTTTATCTAGAATATAGTGGAAAATATGGTGATCCAGAACTTGTAGAAGAAGTAAGTGAAATGCTTGATGAAACATTGCTTTTCTATGGTGGAGGAATTGAGTCACCGGAGCAAGCGAAAGAAATGAAACAATATGCTGACGTTGTTATTGTAGGGAATAGTATTTATACAAATATAAAAGAAGCCTTAAAAACAGTTGCAGCTGTTAAAGAATAGAAAATAAAGGCGGTAAAAAAATGAGTAATACAATGAATCAATTATTAGTAGGTCTAAATAAAGAGCAGCAAGAAGCAGTGAAGCATACGAACGGTCCATTGCTAATTATGGCTGGTGCTGGAAGTGGAAAGACAAGGGTTTTAACTCACCGAATTGCCTATCTTTTGGATGAAAAAGACGTTGCACCAAGAAATGTATTAGCAATTACTTTTACGAATAAAGCAGCCCGTGAAATGCGAGATCGAGTGAAGAAACTTGTCGGTCCTGATGCAGATTATATGTGGGTATCCACTTTTCACTCGATGTGTGTTCGAATTTTAAGAAGAGATATTGACCGAATTGGCTATGAGCGTAGTTTTACGATCTTAGATAGTACGGACCAATTATCTGTTGTGAAACAAGTACTTAAAAATGTAAATCTTGATCCAAAGAAATTTGACCCTCGAGCAATGCTTGGGCAAATTAGTGCTGCGAAGAATCAGTTGATATCAGAAACGGATTATGAAAAAAAAGAAGGTAATTATTACGAGCGTGAAGTAGCAAAGGTCTACACGGGCTATCAAAAGATGTTAAGAAGAAATCAATCTTTAGATTTTGATGATCTCATTATGCAGACCATTCATCTTTTTGAAAGAGTTCCCGAGGTTCTAGAATATTACCAGCGCAGATTTCAATATATTCATGTTGATGAATATCAAGATACAAACCATGCACAATATTTTCTAGTGAAGTTACTCGCAAGTCGCTTTCAGAACCTTTGTGTCGTGGGAGATTCCGACCAATCGATTTACCGTTGGCGTGGTGCTGACATTACGAACATCTTAACTTTTGAAAAAGATTATCCACAAGCAAGAACAATCTTTCTAGAACAAAATTATCGTTCAACGAAATTTATCCTGAAAGCAGCGAATCATGTAATTGAAAAAAACACTGGAAGAAAGCCGAAAAATCTTTGGACAGAGAATGATGATGGTGCAAAGATTCTTTACTTCCAAGGTTCCACAGAACAAGAAGAAGCATTATTTATTGCAGAAAAGATTCGCGAATTAACGAGGGATGATTATACCCCAAATGATATTGCAATTCTTTACCGAACCAACGCCCAATCCCGTGCGATTGAGGATACATTAATGAAAGCAAACCAAGCGTATCAAATGGTAGGCGGGACAAGGTTCTACGATAGAAAAGAAATTAAAGATATGCTTGCTTATTTACGATTAATTACCAATCCCAATGATGATTTAAGCTTTGAAAGAATTGTAAACGAACCAAAGCGTGGAATTGGGAAAACATCGATTGACCGATTAAGAGCCCATGCAGACATGCATGATATATCTTTTATGGAGACAGTAAAAGAAGTCGATTTTACAGGTGTATCAAAACGTGCGGCAATAGCCTTAGCTGAATTTGGTGAATTGATTCAAAGCCTTACGCAACAACAAGAATTTTTAACCGCAACAGATATGGTGGAGCAAGTGATAGAGCGTAGTGGCTATGAAGAAATGTTAAGAAATGAAAACTCACTAGAATCTCAAAGTAGATTGGAGAACTTAGAAGAGTTTAAAACTGTTACGCAAGATTTTGAAAAAACTGCAGAAGATAAGACATTGGTTTCTTTCTTAACTGATCTTGCCTTAATTGCAGATATTGATAGTGTCGATGAAGAAGAAAATCAAGAGGATGAAAAAATCACGTTAATGACACTTCACTCGGCAAAAGGTTTAGAATTTCCTGTTGTGTTTTTAATTGGAATGGAAGAGAATGTTTTTCCACACAGTCGCTCGATGCTTGATGATGAGGAAATGGAAGAAGAACGTAGACTTGCTTATGTTGGGATAACGAGAGCAGAAAAAGAGCTTATTTTAACAAATGCTCGAATGCGCACACTTTACGGAAGAACAAATATGAATCCGATGAGCCGTTTTATCCATGAAATTCCAGAAGAACTACTAGAAGGCATGGAAGAAACAAAGCAAGACATGTTCGGAGCTAGAGATATTAATCCATTTGGAGATAGTCCACTCCCTGAAAAACGTAGGGCAAGACGGATTGTTGAAAGAAAACCTGGTGCCGAAGCAGAGGAATGGACAGCAGGTCAAAAGGTTAACCATAAAAAATGGGGGCAAGGTACAGTTGTACGCGTACAAGGCGAAGGAGACAATATGGAACTGGATATTGCTTTTCCAGCACCAACTGGAATTAAACGTCTTCTCGCTAAATTCGCTCCAATTTCTAAGGAATAGAGGTATTTATGAAAGATGGATAAACAAAAAGCACTGGAACAAATCAATGCGTTAAAAGAGGTATTGAACCAATACGGTTATGAATATTATGTGCTTGATCAGCCTACCGTTCCAGATTCTGAGTATGATGCAAAATTACATGAACTAAGAAAATTGGAAGAAGCTTTTCCAGAACTCATTCAGTCAGATTCGCCCACACAGCGTGTAGGTGGAGCACCAATCGAAGGCTTTGAAAAAGTGCGACATAATACACCGATGTTAAGCCTTTCCAATGCATTTAATGAAAGTGATTTAAGAGATTTTGCAAGACGTGCAACAAACATACTTGGGACGGAAATCACATTTGTTTGTGAGTTAAAAATTGATGGTTTGGCAGTCTCGCTTACTTATGAAGACGGCGAGTTTGTTCGTGGGGCAACTCGTGGAGACGGAACGACAGGGGAAGATATTACGACGAACCTGAAAACTGTTCGAAGCATTCCACTTCGAATAAAAGAAAAAGAAACATTGGAAGTTCGTGGCGAGGTTTTTATGCCGAAACGTTCTTTTGAAAGTTTGAATAAAGCAAGAGCTGAAAAAGAAGAAGAATTATTTGCCAATCCAAGAAATGCAGCAGCAGGATCCTTAAGACAGCTCGATCCTAAAGTTGCAGCAAGTCGTAATTTGGATATTTTCCTATTTGCAATTGGGGAATGGGAAAACGATACATCAGATTCGCATAGTGCAAGATTAGAAAGATTACAGAAATTAGGATTTAAAACGAATCCATCATGGAAAAAAGCAGCTTCCATTGAAGAGGTCTTGGAATACGTAAATTACTGGATGGAAGAACGTCCGAATTTACCCTATGAAATTGATGGGATTGTTATTAAAGTAGATAATCTTGAGCAGCAAGAACAATTGGGATTCACGGCAAAAAGCCCTCGTTGGTCAATTGCTTATAAGTTTCCTGCTGAAGAAGTTGCAACGAAACTTTTAGATATTGAATTAAGTGTAGGAAGAACAGGAGTTGTGACACCGACAGCAATTCTAGAGCCAGTTAGAATTGCCGGGTCAACCGTTGGACGAGCTTCCTTGCACAATGAAGACCTTATCCGGGAACAGGATATTCGAATTGGTGACACAGTGGTCGTAAAAAAAGCCGGAGATATTATTCCGAAAGTTGTTAAAGCAATTATAGAAAAACGTACTGGAGAAGAGAAAGAATTTCATATGCCAGAGGATTGTCCAGCGTGTGGAGCGGGGCTTGTTCGTTTGGAAGAAGAAGTCGCCTTACGCTGTATGAATCCGAATTGTCCAGCACAACTGATGGAAGGATTAATCTACTTTGTTTCTAGAAACGCGATGAATATCGATGGCCTAGGTGAAAAAGTGATTATGCAGCTTTTCAATGAGGAGCTTATTCATACGATGGCTGACCTTTACCGTTTGAAAAAAGAAGAATTATTGAAACTCGAACGAATGGGTGAGAAATCCGTAAATAATTTACTTGAAGCCATCGAAGGTTCAAAAGAGAATTCACTTGAACGTCTCGTTTTAGGTTTAGGGGTTCGTTTTATCGGAGAAAAAGCCGCTCGAATTTTGGCGGAAGAATTTGAAACAATGGAGCGATTACAACAAGCAACGTACGATGAACTAATTGAAATTGATGAAATCGGTGAAAAGATGGCTGATTCTATTGTGCATTATTTTGCTGAGGAAAAGGTGATAAAGCTCATTGAAGAATTAGGTGCGCTCGGAATCAATATGAAGTACACTGGACCTAAGAAGACTAGGGAAATAGAAGATTCTCTTTTCGCCAATAAGACAGTTGTTTTAACTGGAAAACTTGAACAATTGAGTAGAAATGAAGCGAAGGATGAAATAGAACGCTTAGGTGGAAAAGTAACTGGTAGCGTTAGTAAAAATACAGACCTCGTGATAGCGGGGGAAGCAGCTGGTTCGAAATATGACCGAGCAGTTGAATTAGGAATTACGATTTGGAATGAGGAACAGTTAATCGAAGCACTGAATCGTTAAGTAAGGAGTGTTTAATAATGAAAAAAAAATTAGTTCTCTTATTTGGTACACTCCTTTTTGTTTCGGGTTGTGCACCATCGATAGGAGAAGATGAGGAAGTTCTGCAAAATCCTGAAAACTCTCCAGTTGAAACATCAATTGTTCCAGCCAATCGTTTAGATGGATCCAATTACCGAACGGTCTTGCCTTATCGAACGAGTGAGGCACGCGGAGTTATAACGGACCAGTTGGCAAATCGTGTGGATATTGATGAAATGGAACAAGGATTAAGACGTCATTCGACAGAAGTATTCAACCCTGAACAACTCTTTTTTCAAGAGGGGAGATATCTTTCTACTGGAATGGTCCAAGGAATGATTAATGACTTGAACCCAGACCGTACAGATATGGATGACTGGAGCCGAGATGACCATGAAGCTAATCCACGAATATTCTCACATGTACTAGAACAAAATTTTCTCTTGCAAGGAGAGGGTAGTACTGTCGAATTAGCAGGAATCTCTCTAGGGATTGCACTAAAATCAGTCTATCGCTATCAAGTAGATGATAGACCATATTCGTACGATATTTCGATGAATGAAATGCTTGATAAAGGTTATGAAGTAGCAGATGCAATTGTTGAGGAACTACGTCAAATCGAAGGGTTAGAAAACGTGCCGATCTTAGTTGCACTTTATCGTGAGGAAGCACATTCCTCACCTGTTCCAGGAAGCTATGTAACAAAAACTGTCGTTCCAGAAGGAAGTAACTCAACCGGTGAGTGGGAAACAATCGCGGAAGAAAATATTCTATTCCCTTCAAATGAAGCGAGCAGTAAGTATTTGGAGGATGCCGAGCTGTTTAATAGTTATGGGCAGGAGATTGCTAAATTCTTCCCGAACTATGTAGGTGCAATTGGCCAAGGTTTTTATAAAGATGGAGAGTTACAGCAATTAACCATTGAGGTGCCAATCCAGTTTTATGGAAAAGCAGAAGTAATAGGTTTTACGCAGTATTCTCATAAACTTGTTAAAGATATTTTCCATAATTATTATGATTTAGAGATTCAAGTTACTTCTAGCAATGGTATAGAAAGCCTTATATACCGTAAAGCTCAAGAAGAAGAACCAACGATTCATATTTTCCATTAAAATTAATGTATAATATTTGAAGCGCAAAGGTTTATTCGTTACAATGATAGATGGAAGTAAAAGTGTTATTAATATAATTTCACTTTAATTTACAAGGAGGTTTTTGAATATGGTAGTACCTTACAAACATGAACCATTTACAGATTTTACTCAAGAAGATAACAAAAAGAAAATTCTTGATGCATTTAAACAAATTGAATCAGATTTTGGTAAAGAATATCCACTAGTTGTTGGTGGCGAAAGAATTACTACAGAAGATAAAATTACAGTAGTAAACCCAGCAAACAAAGAACAAGTTCTTGGTAAAGTATCTAAGTCAAATAAAGATATCGCAGAACAAGCGATGAAAGTTGCAGATAAAACATTTGAAACTTGGAAAAAATCAACTCCAGCATTCCGTGCAGGCATTCTTTTCCGTGCTGCGGCAATCATTCGCCGTCGTAAATTCGAATTCTCAGCACATTTAGTAAAAGAAGGCGGTAAACCTTGGAACGAAGCAGATGCAGATACAGCAGAAGCAATTGACTTCCTAGAGTATTATGGCCGTGAAGTTCTAAGAGTTAACGAAGGACTAGAAGTAGAAAGCCGTCCGATCGAGCATAATAAATTCCATTACATTCCACTTGGTGTTGGATTAGTAATCTCACCATGGAACTTCTTATTTGCAATTATGGCTGGTACAACAGCAGCAGCATTCGTAACAGGTAACACTGTATTACTGAAGCCTGCAAGTACAACACCAATCATTGCATACAAATTCCTAGAAGTACTTGAAGAAGCTGGATTACCAAACGGTGTAGTTAACTATATCCCTGGACCAGGTTCTGAGGTTGGAGACTACTTAGTAGACCATCCACGTACTCGTTTCATTAGCTTTACTGGATCACGTGAAGTTGGTACACGTATTTTTGAACGTGCAGCAGTTGTTCACGAAGGTCAAAAGTGGTTAAAACGTACAATCATTGAAATGGGTGGAAAAGATACAATTGTTGTAGATAACGAAGCTGATTTAGAATTAGCAGCACAATCAATTGTACAATCTGCATTCGGATTCTCAGGACAAAAATGTTCTGCTTGTTCTCGCGCAGTTATCCATGAAGATGTTTACGATGAAGTTAAAGATCGCGTAGTTGAACTTACGAACGAATTATCTGTAGGTAATCCTGAAGATAATTCACACTTTATGGGACCTGTTATCGATCAAGCAGCATTCGATAAAATCATGAGCTATGTAGAAATTGGTAAAGAAGAAGGAAACTTACTTGCTGGTGGAGAAGGCGACGACTCTACAGGTTGGTTCATTAAACCAACAGTATTCGGTGATGTAGATCCAAATGCTCGTCTAATGCAAGAAGAAATCTTTGGCCCAGTAGTAGCACTTACGAAAGCTAAAAACTTTGACGAAGCAATTGAGATTGCTAACAATACAGACTATGGTTTAACTGGTGCAGTAATCACGAATAACCGTGAGCATCTAGAACAAGCACGTGAAGACTTCCATGTTGGTAACTTATACTTCAACCGTGGATGTACAGGTGCAATCGTTGGATATCAGCCATTTGGTGGATTCAATATGTCTGGTACAGATTCAAAAGCTGGTGGACCTCACTACTTAATCCAACACATGCAAGGCAAAACAACATCAGAAATGTTATAAAATTTAAATCAATTTAGGTAAAAATCACCATCCGTCATACTTTATTGTATGAATGGGTGGTGATTTTTCTTGTGAGAGGAAAATCAGCAACTCAAATACCCTGTAATCGACTACTGTCCCATGAATATTTCCCAATATGAATATTGCGAAATTATGCTATAATATAAATAGATAAATAATTATTAAGTAAGATTGCAGGTGGATTTATGATTGAAACTGGCTCATTCATTAAATTACAAAGAACGAAACAAAAAATGACGTTGGGTGAGCTTGCAGAAGGAATTGTCTCGGTTTCTTATCTCTCAAAAATAGAGAACCTTAAAACGGAGCCAAGCCCAAATATAATTGAATTACTTTGTAATCGACTAGGAATCGAACTTCACACAGATATGGAAGACGTGATTAAAGAGAAATGTGAAGAATGGTATCAAATGCTATCCTCTAATCATGAAAAAGGAGAGCTCATAGAAACCTACCAAGAAATTCAAGATTTGCTAGATCGAAATATCTCAGAAAGTATGCTTCTATTTGAAATCTATAAGATTCGTTACTATTTAATCTTAGGTGAGAAAAAAGAAGCGTTAAAACAAATCAATGAATTAAACCGGCTTACAAGTTCATTTGGCACAAAAGAACTTTATTACTGGTTCAAATTTAGAGGTAATTATAATTCCACAATGAATGAAAATAAATCAGCGATTGAAAAGTACCAAAAAGCGGAGAATATTATTAGAAAACTAGATATTTCTCAAGAGGAAATCGCGGATTTACATTATACAATGGCAATTACATACAGTAAGTTAAGACAGATTCTTGAAGCTATTGATTATGCCAATCAAGCACTTGATATTTTTATGAAAAAATACAATTTCAATCGTTGTGCGCAGTGCCATATTGTATTAGGTATCTCATATCGACGTATTAAGATGTATGATAAGGCAATTAAAAATTACGACATAGCCAAGCATTTAGCTAGCTTAGATAATAATAACGAAATTATTCAACTGACAAATCAAAACTTAGGTTATCTTCATTCAGCTAAAGGTAATAATTTAGAATCTATTAAATTCTACATGGAAATTATAGAAGGAAATGATATAGATACCATTGAAAAAATAGCTGCGATGACCCAATTGATTAAAATCTATTATGAAGTAGATAACGTGGAAGCAATGAATGAATTTATGGAAGAATCAAGAAAGCTTATTGATAACTTCACAGGTCATCCGGATTACGAGTTTTACAATTATTTAATCTATACATACTATTATTCTACTCACAATAAACCAGGTAAGTTTACAGAGTTAGTAAAAAATAAATTCATCCCTTTTTTGAAAAAGCATAGAGATTATGTGAACCTTATCGATATATCTACGATGCTAGCGAAGCATTACGAAGATATACATAAATATAAGGATGCTACTAAATATTACAAATTGGCCAATGAGTCAATGAATAAACTATCTAATATTTAAAGGAGGGTTGTAAGATGAAAAAACTACTAACGAAGGTTGTTCTAGGCACAGTTCTAGCTGCAGGTTTATTCTTTACATTTGCTCCTCAAGCAGAAGATTTAACTTTTAGAGAGTTTGGTGGAGAGATTCACCCACCAATATTTATACCTACTGATTCTAGTGTAGAAATTTAAATTTGATTCATTTTTATCCCCAATAAAGTGAATATATAGCCTGGAGTGGAGACATCCGTTCCAGGTATTTTTTTATGCTTTTTTTGCTATACTGCATGTAACAATACTGTTCTGTAATAGGCAATAGTGATATAATATACAAATGAATGAAATTACGTTAGTTAATAATAATGCTGGGAGGTATAAGCGATGGAAAATATATCAAAAGACTTGGTTTTACATGTTGCGAATCTGGCTAGACTAGCAATTACTGATGATGAGGCTGAAACACTGTCAAAAGAGCTGCAATCAATTATCAATTATGCTGAAGAGCTAAATGAATTAGATACTTCAAATGTTAAACCAACTACACATGTAGTGGACTTTATAAATGTGATGCGTAAAGATGAGCCGAAACCTTGGGCTGATCGCGAACAGTTATTAAAGAATGCACCTGAACAATCAAATGGTCTTGTTCGAGTGCCAACAATACTTTCAGAGTAAGTGATTATTCGTTTTAATGAGGAGGAATAGTATTTATGTCATTATTTGACTTTAGCATTAAGGAGCTAGAAGAAAAGCTACATAATAAAGAGATTACAGCCCAAGAATTAGTCCAAGCTTCTATTGATCGTATAAAAGAAGTAGATGGCGAATTACAGGCATTCATCACAGTTGATGAAGAAAATGCTTTAAAACGAGCGAAAGAAATTGATGAAAGTGCTGAGAAGACGAGCCTTTTTGGTATTCCAGTTGGGATTAAGGATAACATCATGACAAAAGGGCTTCGTACAACATGTGCAAGTCTTATGTTAGAAAACTTTGATGATCCAGTTTATGATGCAACTGTTGTTGAAAAGCTGAATGCTGAAAATGCAGTTACAATCGGAAAGTTAAATATGGATGAGTTTGCAATGGGATCAGGTACGGAATACTCGGCTTTCAAAGAAACGAAAAACCCTTGGCATTCTGACCATGTTCCAGGTGGATCTAGTGGAGGATCAGCAGCGGCAGTAGCAGCTGGTGAAGTAATGTTCTCACTTGGTTCTGATACTGGTGGCTCTATCCGTCAACCAGCAGCATATTGTGGTGTAGTTGGAATGAAACCAACATATGGGCGCGTTTCCCGTCTTGGACTTGTAGCTTTTGCATCTTCATTAGATCAAATTGGACCAATTACGAGAACGGTTGAAGACAATGCGAGAGTATTAGAAGTCATTGCTGGACAAGATGACCGCGATACAACAAGTGTAGATATTGAAGTGCCTAAGTACACGGAAGCTTTGAAGACAGATATTAAAGGACTAAAGATTGCAGTTCCACAAGAATATCTTGGAGAAGGCGTAAGTGAAGAAGTAAGAAATATTATTTTAGATGCGCTTAAGGTATATGAATCATTAGGAGCAACTTGGAAAGAAGTTTCACTTCCGCACTCTAAATATGCACTTTCAACGTATTACCTAATTTCTTCTTCAGAAGCATCAGCAAGTCTTGCGCGCTTTGATGGTGTTCGCTATGGTTTTCGTTCGGAAAATGCCAACAACCTTGAAGATATGTACAAGCTAACAAGAAGTGAAGGTTTTGGTGATGAAGTAAAACGGAGAATTATGCTTGGTACGTTCACACTTAGCTCAGGCTATTACGATGCATATTATAAAAAAGCACAAAAAGTACGTACACTAATTAAAAGTGATTTTGATAAAGTCTTTGAAGAATTTGATGTTATCATGGGACCAACAACTCCAACAACAGCATTTAAAGTTGGCGAAGTAGTTGATGATCCAATTCAAATCTATATGAATGATATTTTAACAATCCCAATGAACTTAGCTGGAGTTCCAGCGTTATCTCTTCCTTGTGGATTCTCTGAAAATGGACTTCCAGTTGGCTTGCAAATTATCGGTAACTATTTTGATGAAGCTACGATTTATCGTACAGCTTATGCATTCGAGCAAGCAACAGATCACCACAAAAAACGTCCAACGCTTGGAGGTGTAAGCAAATGAATTTCGAAACAATTATAGGTTTAGAAGTACACGTGGAATTAAAAACAAAATCTAAAATTTTCAGTTCAAGTGTGAATGCTTTCGGAAACGACCCGAACGCGAATGTGAACCCGACAGACCTTGCTTACCCTGGTACACTTCCTGTACTAAATGAAGAGGCTGTAAACTTTGCAATGAAAGCTGCCATGGCACTTAATTGTGATATTGCTACACATACAACATTTGACCGCAAAAATTACTTCTATCCAGATAACCCAAAGGCATACCAAATTACACAAGATGAGTTTCCAATTGGTGAGAATGGTTGGGTAGATATCGAAGTTAATGGAAAGAAAAAACGCATTGGAATTACAAGAATTCATATGGAAGAAGATGCTGGTAAACTAACTCATGGTGAAGATGGACACTCATACGTAGACTTTAACCGTGCAGGTACACCACTAATTGAAATTGTATCTGAACCAGATATGCGTTCCCCAGAAGAGGCTTATGCTTATTTAGAAAAGCTGAAAAATATCATCCAGTATACTGGTGTTTCTGATGTGAAAATGGAAGAAGGATCTTTAAGATGTGATGCGAACGTTTCCTTACGTCCGATTGGTCAAGAAAAATTTGGAACGAAAGCAGAACTGAAAAACTTAAACTCTTTCTCTTTCGTACAAAAAGGATTAGAATTCGAAGAAAAGCGTCAAGAAAAGATTTTATTAGCTGGTGGAGAAATTCATCAAGAAACTCGTCGCTACGATGAAAAAACGAGAGAAACGATTCTGATGCGAATTAAGGAAGCAGCAGACGATTATCGTTACTTCCCAGAACCAGATCTTGTTGCACTTCATATTGATGATGATTGGAAAGCAAGAATCAAAGCTGAAATTCCAGAACTACCAGATGCACGTAAAGCACGTTATATGACAGATCTCGGTTTATCTGAATATGATGCAGATGTCCTTACAAGTTCAAAACAAATAGCTGACTTCTTTGAAGAAACAGTGGAGCATGGAGCAGATATCAAACAAGCTTCTAACTGGTTAATGGGTGAAGTTTCCGCATATATGAATAAGCATTTGAAAGAGCTTAAAGATCTAGCGCTCACAGCAGAAGGTCTAGCAAAAATGATTAAATTAATTGAAGATGGAACAATTTCATCTAAGATTGCAAAGAAAGTATTTGCAGAGTTAGTTGAAAAAGGTGGCGATCCCGAACAGATTGTTAAAGATAAAGGACTTGTCCAACTATCTGATCCAAATCAATTAAAAGAAATCATCAATAAGATTTTGGATGAAAACGAACAATCAGTTACTGACTTTAAAAACGGTAAAGACCGCGCACTTGGTTTTCTTGTTGGTCAAACAATGAAGGCAACCAAAGGCCAAGCAAACCCGCCAATGGTAAATAAAATATTAAATGAAGAATTAAACAAACGCTAAAACAATTGAAAAAGAGATTCTTTCTTTACGGAGAAGGAGTCTCTTTTCTAAGTTTTCTCGTATTTCTGACTTGGACCTTTTAAATTTCATTAAAAAGATTTATGATATATAGATAGAACACTTAATAGTTAAGGTCCTTTTTGTCCATAGGGAGGATAGAAAATGAAGAAAGCACGAGTGATTTACAATCCCACAGCAGGTAAAGAAGCTGTGAAAAAAGAACTGCCATTATTATTAGAAACACTGGAGTTAGCAGGATATGAAACTTCAGCCCATGCAACGACTGCTGAAGGTGATGCAACAGAAGCTGCAAGATATGCAGTGGAAAATCGATTCGATCTCGTTGTTGCGGCAGGGGGAGACGGAACGATTAATGAAGTGGTTCATGGAATTGCCGAGCAAGAATTTAGACCGAAATTGGGAGTAATTCCAGCAGGAACAACGAATGACTTTGCTAGAGCTTTACATATCCCAAGAGATATAAAGGCAGCAATTGAAGTCCTTTCAAACGAAAACACAATGGCCTTGGATATAGGTAAAGTAAACGAACAGTATTTTATAAATATTGCTGGTGGTGGACAGCTTACTGAATTAACATATGATGTACCAATTAAGTTAAAAACAGTGCTTGGACAACTCGCTTACTATATCAGAGGGATTGAGATGCTTCCTTCACTAAAACCTTCACACACTCGTATTGAGTACGATGATGGGGTGATTGAAGAAGATATCATGTTATTTTTATTATCTAATTCCAATTCTGTTGGTGGCTTTGAAAAGTTAGCACCAGACGCAAAGTTGAATGATGGCTATTTTGATTTACTAATCTTAAAGAAAGTGAATCTAGCTGAATTTATTCATATCGCAAGCCTTGCTTTAAGGGGAGCACATTTAAACAATGACAATATTATTTATGTAAAATCGAAGAAAATTAAGGTTATCCCTTCCGAGCGAATGATGCTCAACTTAGATGGAGAATACGGTGGATTATTACCAGGTGAATTTTCTAACCTAAAAGAGCATATTGAATTTATCGTACCTAAAGATTTTATCGAACTTCAAGAGGAATAGCATGATTACCTTCAAACACTAGCAAAAGCTATGGTTTGGAGGTTTTTAACTTGTTTGATATAGTAAAATAAATACGTGTTATAAAGGAAGATATAAATGGCAAAATTCCAAGCACCAGTGAAGAAAAATGAGACGATCACACTAACCTTTGAAGACTTAACGCACGAAGGTAGTGGCGTTGGAAAAATAGACGGTTACCCCTTATTCGTACCGAAAGCTCTGCCAGGAGAAGAGGCAGAAGTTAAAGTTATTAAAGTAAATAAAAATTTCGGATATGGTAAATTATTAGAATTAAATACAACTAGCCCAGAAAGAGTAGATCCTACTTGTCACGTACATTGCGGCGGTTGTCAGCTGCAGCATATGAGTTACAGTCTACAATTACAAATGAAAGAAAACCAAGTACGTAATGTGATGAAAAAAGTCGCTCATCTTGAGTCTGTACCTGTTCATTCCATTTTAGGGATGGAAAACCCATTTCATTACCGAAACAAAGTACAAATCCCAGTGGCTGAAAAAGATGGACAGCTTATTACTGGTTACTATCAAAGACGTAGCCACCGTATTGTAGAAAATTTAGATACTTGTACAAGCCAAGCGGAAATAATTAATGAAATCATTCCAGTTGTTCGTGACTTAGCAAACCGTGTAGGAATTGAAGCGTATGATGAAGAAAATCACCGTGGAGTCCTGCGTCACATTATGGTGCGCACGGCTTACGCAACGAATGAAACAATGGTTGCTTTAATTACTCGTACAGAAAAGCTACCGAATAAAGAATTTATCATTCAAGAGCTCAAGAGTAGATTCCCAGAAATAACATCGATTGTTCAAAACATAAATGATAAACGTACAAACCTAATTCTCGGTGAAAAAACGAAAGTATTATGGGGACAAGAATATATCCATGATAAGATTGGTGATCTAACATTTGCGATCTCTGCAAAGTCTTTCTATCAAGTAAATCCACAGCAAACAAAAGTATTATACGATAAAGCACTTGAGTTCGCCCAAATTGATGAGAATGATGTTGTAATTGATGCTTATTGTGGAATTGGTACAATCTCTTTATTCTTAGCACAAAAGGCTAAAAAAGTGTACGGTGTAGAAATTGTTCCTGAAGCAATTCAAGATGCAAGGAAAAATGCAGAAATCAATAAAATTGACAATGTAGAGTTCGCAGTTGGCCAAGCCGAAAAGGTTATGCCAGAATGGAAGCGCCAAGGAATTAATCCAGATGTAATTGTTGTCGATCCGCCACGTAAAGGCTGTGCTCCGGAATTTCTTGAAACAATGATTGAAATGGAACCAAAACGAATCGTTTATGTTTCATGTAACCCATCGACATTAGCAAGAGATTTACGAATTTTAGAAGATGGTGGATACCGAACTGTTGAAGTCCAGCCGGTTGATATGTTTCCAAATACAACGCATATTGAAGCAGTTACTTGGTTGGAGAGAAAACTGTAGCATTGGACCCTCCCTTTTAGATTGTTATCTAAAGGGAGGTTTTTTAATAGGAGAAATTTAATAAAACACAAGATGTTCCTATTCAAATTAGAGATTTAATTCTTTTAAAAGAAGAATAATTTATTCAGAATATTTGTGTTAAGATAAATGTAGACTTGAGAAGCAATGTACTTGAGCGAACGGAGTAGGTAAGTAAACCGTGAAACCTTTATTCTTTTACTTCGTATACAAAGTAAAACAAATAAAATTTGCAATAATTCATAATGAAGGAAGGTAATTATATTATTTTTATAAACTCTTTTGTAAGAGGTAGTATACCATTAGCCATTATGGGTGGAATTGCTTTACTACTCTATTTTCAAGTTAAGTATTCAGATGCAAAAAGCACTTTTATTACTGGTATTATCATATTTTTCGTTGCTGCTACATCCGTTATTTATGAAGTGGAAGATTGGAGTATATTTAAGCGAAGTATTATCCACTTTTGTGTGATGCTGTTCACCATTTATCCCCTCCTTCTACTTAGTGGTTGGTTTCAGATTTCATCATTCTTGGATGTATTAAAAGTTTTCATCATTTTCCTTTTGGTTGGCGTTGTTTTGTGGTCACTGTTTATGATATTGGCTAAAGTTTTTTCATGGTAAATATTATGTGCTTATTACAGAAACGGGTGCTTTAGTTAAAAAGTGATAAACAACTAACAGTAGAATAATTATAGAGAGGGGTTTTTCTAATGAAGCGCTTTATTTTGTTGCTTCTATTTACGGGGCTAATCAGTGCTTGTTCAAACAATGAAGATATAACCGAACATAGCTATCAATTTGTAGGAGAGGGACAATACTGGAAAGCAGAGTTAGAATACGAAGCAACAGAAATAAGAATAAAAGATGCGTATTCAAGTGAAGATGAATATAAATTTAAGTTAACTTACAATGGAGATTTAGACGAAATAGCTTCATTGAAACAATTAGCTTATGAATTTAAACTGGGGTCAACGGGTGGTGGAACTTCATCGATGACCTTTGATGAACCTCTTACTGTTAAAGAGTTTAAATCTGCAGGTAGTAGTGAAGGTGGCTTAATTATGACGGCAGATATGGTGGTTAGTGTAGAAGTTAAATGGGATGATTATGAGGAGTCTTTTGAACTGGTTGTAAACGAATGATTGGTTACATATTTAACGATCAGATGCAAGAACTAAAGAAAATAATGGAAAGCATCGATGATAATTTCTCTCATATTTATTTGTTGAATGGTGCGGCTATTATAAATATAGTAGAATTTAGATAAAGGAAAGGTGAGATGGATGAATTGATCAGAGGTTAGAAGATTGTATCCGAATCAATTCGTTAAATTAAAGGTGTTATCGTCTCACATAAAAAATGAACAAGAATTTGTAGAAGATATCGTTGTAATTAAGCCTATAACTGATGAACGAGCAACAAAAGAATTGCTAAACTCAAGAAGTGACGAGCTAGTATACCACACAACCAATGAAAGTATCGTCCTTGAAGTTCGTTAAGATGTTGGACTAAGAAGATTCAATCACCTTGGAAATCAAGTATAGATATGGGTTACTTTTAGTGGATATCCCCCTGACATTTAAAGGGAAAAGCAAAGTGCTATAGTATTGAAATTGGAGATGAAATGATGAACTTTTTTGATTGGAAAATAGAAATGGAAGAAAGTTTAAAACCATATATAGATATTGAAAATAAAAGAATGGCTATTCTTACAATTGAAGATGATGACATTCATATCGCTTTAGAATTTGATGAAAACGATAATTTAGTTATGCATCCAAGATGGAGTATAAACATTACTATCTTAGGTGAAAAACATTTAAAATTCACTACAAATTCATAAATATTCGTGAAGTAAAGGGTGCTTTTTGCAAGAAGGAGATTGCATTTTTTTACTAAAGTATAGGATATTTGCAAGAAAGGATTGATAATATTTTGAAAGAAAGTCTTAGATTCCCATTAACATTTTTAGTAGTAGCAATAGTTTGGCAGTTAATTTTTTATCAAGAAATTCGCTGGGTTGATAATATAGGAATATCCTTTATGATATTCTTGCTTATTCTAATTTATAATTGGTCAAAGAAATCTTATAAATGGAATAAAGATAACGGAAATTAAATAATCCTTAACAAAATCTTGTTCTGCTAATGTGTATGATTGTTCCATTAGAGCAATCGCTTTTTCATTGATAGACAGTATTGTTGAAGAATGTAACCGTCAAGTAGTTAAATCTTAACTAATAGAAATATGAACCGGGTAGGGTAATTGAAAAAGGCATAAAAGGTAACGATTATTTATTCCATAAGAAGATTAAACGGAGGTTTATATGAGAAAAGTTCATCTAGATAGAACAGCATTCTCTGGTGCTGTTGTTGTTGATTTAGAAGAAACTGAGATTATACCAGCAGGAGCAACCATTAATTCACTTGGTGTTCATGACAGAAAAAATGAACAGTATCAAATTTATGCTAATGATTATGATATTCAAGTTATCTTTGACGATGATATTCCACATATAGAGTTTTATACGGTTCCACATGTAGATATTATGGCAAAAGATAGTAGAGGAGGATTTATTGGGATTGTCTATCAAGCGTACGATTCGGAAAGAGTCGCACCAATTTGTTATATCAATATGGATTTAGAGTGCTTTATAATTTCTGAAAACGTTAAGGATTTTCTGAGTAATATGGGATCATGGCAAGACAACATGAAACCTTTTGATAAAATTAAGTTTTATCGTTCCAAAGCAGAAGCAGAAACTGAACTAGAATTTATCGATTTGTCTGACCTTACTCCATTCTTATAAATTCTTTTATTTTTAGTGTAGTATGGGGATTTCTTGGTTTGCCTACAAATAAGGAACAATCCGTTCGTCATTTTATAAATAGGACATTTATTAGTATATTTCTTTCAGGGCTTTTCATAGTTTATCGTTTACTTATGGCAACGATGTTGATACCAATATTGACCTTCGTATCTGTTTTATTGCTGCATTTTGGTTTGCACTACTTTTTGCATATATAAAGAGTAAAAGCAGTTTTCTGCAAATGATGTATGGATCGCTTCTTTGTTACTTGCATATCTGACAAATGGATTCTTAACCTCAATGTAAATACCTAGAAATCAATTTTAAAATTGTTATCTTTGAGAGTATAGACACTTTGACTGAAGGATGTTTATATTAGAATAAAGCGTTACAATATCGTTGGAGTTTCCTTTAGGAGGTCATGATGCTTAAACGAAATATTGCATATCCAATAGTACTGTTTGTGTTTTTTACGATATATCAGCTAATTTTTACTGACCAAGTAGAGTGGATGAGAAATATTATATTTTCACTTATCGTATATGTTTTTTATATTTTTTGGGAGTGGGCAAGTGTACCATTTGATTGGAATAAAAATAAGAAATGAATCTTTGATAGGAAACATCATTCGTATATCAGGACACATATTTTGTGTTTGTTATCGGACTTTACTTATACAAACGCTTTAATGATAGATTTCGAGAGATACTTATACTTTCATAACATCCGCTATTCTAGTAACTATATGCATCATAATAGCAGAGAATATGTGGTTTGAGATAAATGAGGAAATATTATTTAAGTAAGGGGTTTATTTAGTTTTATGTGATATCATATAAAATTCTAAGTGATACTTTCCAAAGATTGACCGTTACTGCTCTTATTTCGCTATATTCCAAAATTATTCTAGAACAATTAGGAAAACCGATTAAATTTGATTTTGTAAGAGAGTACATGTTATATTAACTGTGAGATATTATATTTTGACAATTGAATCTAATATAGTAAATAGGTGCTTGTTAGAAGACAAGTTAAAAGGGAAACCGGTGTAATTCCGGTGCGGTCCCGCCACTGTAACTAGGAGATTACCTCTTTAAGCCACTGTTTCTTAAGTGAAATGGGAAGGTAGAGAGAATCATTTATCCTTAAGCCAGGAAACCTGCCTATGATACTAGCTATTTAAGTCCTTCGAGGAAAAGGGTAAGCTAAATCAAACATGATCAAACGTCTATATTTTTTAATAACGAGTTAGAGATAAGTACATGAATCTCTAAACTATTTTGAAGTAGACGTGTTTAACGAACATGATAATAATTTGATGAAACTAACCTTGCTTCCATATTGGAACAAGGTTTTTTTATTGGTGAAAAAGAAATATTTGATTAAATCATACCTCAAAGGTCTTTTTATAGTGAGATTACTTTTGTTAACTGTAATTCTCATATACAAAAAGGAGAGAAGAATATGAGAAAGTTATTTTTAAGTGTTTTTGCAGTTTTTATACTACTTTTTAGTAGTGCATGTAATCAAGATGATGCTACAACCAATGAAGCTGGAGTTGATGCAGAATCAAATGAATCAGCTAGTGAAGGAGCAGAACTACAAACGGAATATCCTTACACTGTCACAGATTTAACAGGAACTGAAATCGTATTTGAAAAAGAGCCTGAGCGTATTGTTTCTGTTTCGACTTCAGATACAGAGATTTTATTCGCATTGGGACTTGATGAGCGTATCTACGGCGTGAGTGATTTTGATAACTTCCCGGAAGCAGCGAATGATAAGCCGAAGATGGGTGGAGTAGTCGAACCGAATATCGAAGCTATTTTAGCGCAGGAACCTGATTTAATTGTAACAGGTACATCCATTAGCCCAGATGTAGTTGAAAAAATACGTGAGCTGGACCTCATCATCTATCAGTCTGATGCTAAAAATACAGAAGAAATTCTCGCTAGCATTTTAGAAATGGGGAAAATAACGAATAAACAAAGTGAAGCTGAAGCGCTAGTTGCAGATATGAAAGAAAAAATCGAATCAATTAAAGAAAAAGTAGCAGAGATTCCAGAAGAAGAAAAGAAAAGTGTTTATATCGAGTATAATCCTGGTTGGACAGTTGGTGCTGGTGAATATATGACTGAGTTGATTGAGATGGCAGGGGGGATTAATATAGCAGCCGATGAATCTGGTTGGATTCAAGTAAACGAAGAAAAAATAATTCAAGATGATCCAGAAGTTATCCTTCATGCGGCAAATCTAGTAGATCATGATACTGGAATGGAACTTAGTGAATTAATTAAAGAAAGAAGTGGCTGGGAGAAGATTACAGCGATTCAAGAAGACCGTTTAGTTCCAATTGATGAAGATATTATGAGTCGTAATGGCCCAAGGATTGTGGAATTATTACAAATCATTGCTGAAGGCATCTATCCAGAGTTATTTGAGTAATGAAGATAAAGAGGAAAATAGGGATATGGGGAGGAATTGGGCTCCTCCTCCTCTTTGTCTCTATCATTATTAGTCTATCGATAGGAACGGCTAAGCTACCATTATCACATGTATGGGGAATCCTTATCTACCAATTTCCATTAATAGGTGACTATGTGCAGACTAATTGGGCTGAATCTTCCGAACAAATTATTTTAAAAGTACGTTTACCAAGAGTGATTCTAGCTCTACTAGTGGGTGCATGTTTATCACTTGCAGGTGCTGGATTTCAAGGAGTACTGCGAAATCCCTTGGCAGATCCTTATATTTTAGGTGTTTCATCAGGAGCTGCAGTGGGAGCTGCATTTATTATTTTATTTGGCTTACATACGACGATTTTTGGAATGTGGACCCTCCCTGTTGTTGCCTTTATTACAGCATTACTTAGTTTATTGGTTGTTCTCAGACTTGCAAATGTCCAAGGGCAATATAAATTAGAAACAATCATTTTATCAGGAGTAGTTGTGTCAGCATTTTTAGGATCTTTTGTCTCACTTATGGTTTCTATGTCTGACAAAGTAATTAACGAAATTGTATTTTGGTTAATGGGTAGTTTAGCAATGCAAGGATGGTCTTTTATTTATGTTCTACTGCCTTATTTAGTAATTGGATTTGTAGTCCTAATTGCATTTAGTCAACACTTAAATATATTTGCATTAGGCGAGAGACAAGCTGCACATCTAGGAATTAAAGTAAAGCGTACACGTCTCATTATTTTAATCATCTCTACTTTTATAACAGCAGCAGCTGTATCAATTGTAGGTACAATTGGATTTGTAGGTCTTGTCGTACCACACTTAGTTCGATTAATTGTTGGTCCAGATTATCGCATTATCATTCCAATCACAGCAATTTTTGGTGCGTTGTATGTTCTTTGGGCTGATACTTTAGCCCGAACACTATTAAGTCCGACTGAGATTCCATTAGGTGTCGTAACGGCTTTTTTAGGGGCACCATTTTTTGCATATTTACTTCGTAGGAGCAAGCACATGAGTGGAGGGTAAGCACATGATTCGTGTAGAAGCAGTGAGAAAACAATATGGAGAGAAAACGATTTTAACAGATATTTCTTTTTCCCTTAAGGAAAGAGAAATATTAGGAATCATTGGGCCTAACGGAAGTGGGAAATCCACTTTACTAAAACTTCTATCTGGTGTAGAGCCTCCTTCATCAGGCAAAGTATATTTCAAAAATAATGAAGTACAAAAATATACTAGAAAAGAAATTGCAAAAAGTGTAGCGGTATTACAACAAGAAGCCTTACCGATGATAGGGTTTACGGTTAGAGAAGTCGTAGAGATGGGACGCTTTCCATTTCAAAATTGGTTGGGAGAAGACTTGATTGATGTTGATAGCTTCATAGACTCTATTTTAGATAAAATGAATTTAACAGCGTTAAGTGATAGACATCTTGAACAATTAAGTGGTGGAGAACGTCAACGTGTAGGGTTGGCAAAAACGATGGCTCAATCCCCAAATGTTCTGATGCTTGATGAACCAACCACTTATTTAGATATTGGTCATCAAATCCACTTAATGGATCGTATTCACAGTTGGCAACGAGAGGAAGAGATGACTGTCATTTCTGTTTTGCATGATTTGAATTTAGCAACACTTTATTGTGATCGCTTACTTTTATTAAATAATGGGCGAGTTGAAGCGATTGGTACTCCATACGAGATCATTCAAGAGGATCTAATAGAAAAGGTTTATGGCATAAGGCCAATAATAACAACTCATCCCTCTAACGGGTTACCACAAATTATACTTGAAGGTGAACAAATGATTAATTACACTGCAGAACCAAAAAAGAAACTAAGAATATGAAAAGGGAGCTAAGAAAATGAATAAACCTGATAAAGAACGTGGCTTAACATTGGTATACACAGGTGATGGAAAAGGAAAAACTACTGCAGCAACAGGACTTGCTATTCGAGCTTATGGACGAAATAAAAAAGTATTGATGATTCAATTTATTAAATCACCAAAAAGAAGATATGGAGAGAAAGTTGTTTTTGACAAGCTTGGCATTGAAATGGTACAAACAGGGATTGGTTTCACTTGGACTAAAACCCCTGAAGAGCATAGGGAAGCATTAAAAAAAGCATGGACTTTTACAAAAGAGAGAATTATGGCAGGAGAACATGACTTGGTAATTCTTGATGAAATCAATAATGCTTTAGCAATTGATAAATTCCCGATTGATGATGTTTTACCTCTTAAAGAAGTTATTAATTTAATCAAAAATCGACCACATGGCATGCATCTAGTGTTAACAGGTAGAAATGCAAAATCTGAAATTACAGAGCTTGCTGACCTTGTATCTGAAGTTGTGCCACATAAGCATTATTATGATGAAGGAATTCCAGCAGTTGCAGGAATTGAAATATAAAGGACATAAGGAAAATAACTATGCAAACCCCAATTGGTAAAAGTGCAACACAACTAGGAAAAGAAAATTTACAGTTTAGTGAAGAAATAATTGTTTTTGAAGCACCAATTCCTTTAAAAGCAATTTCTGCTGGCGTAACTGGAGCAGGGATAGGTTATTATAAAAGATTTGTAAATCGCCATGTCGATAAAGATTATAACCCTAAAGATTATCATGAAGAAATGATCCGATTTTTAACAAGAAAGGCTTTTCATCCCGATGAAACGGTAAGCATGATGACAGCAGTTAAGTTAAAAGATGTCGTGTACGAAAAATATATTGGTGAAAACTTTTCCATATTTATTGTTGTTACTGCAGGTACGGGAAATGCAGTGGATGCCACTTTAGGAAAAGAGCATTTGAAAATATGGAATCCAGGTACGATTAATACTTGGATTTTTGTTAATGGGAAATTGACAGATGCTGCATTTATCCAAGCGATTATTACTACAACTGAGGCAAAAGTAAAAGCTCTAGAAAAAAGAAATATAACAGATGAAGTGACAGGAACCATCGCAACAGGTACATCAACAGATTCTATTTTAATAGCTGCAACGCAAAGTGGTAAAGAACTTGAATTTGCTGGACCGATTTCTGAGCTAGGCGCTTTGATTGGAGAAGGCGTCTATGCTTGTATAATAAAAGCACTGAAAAAAACGAGGATAAAGAAATGATTTTCAATCATATAATAGCAATTATATTAGCTTATATTATTGATCTTATAATAGGTGATCCCAAGAATTGGCCGCATCCGGTAAAGTGGATGGGAACATTTATAGCTTTCTTAGATAAAAGATTAAATAAAGGAAGACATAAAAAAATTAAGGGATTAATAATGGTTTTACTTCTCTTAATCATCACTTTTTCTCTAAGCGCTTTACTAGTTTTTTATATTTATAAGTGGCATCAATTAGCAGGTATTTTACTTGAAGGTATTCTCATAGCAACTACAATTGCACAGAATGATTTGAAAAAAGCTGCGTTGGAGGTAGTAACACCATTAAAAAAGAGAGACCTTCGAGAAGCAAGAATAAAACTTTCTTATATTGTGGGGAGAGATACTGCTGAACTAAGTGAACAAGAAATCGTTCGAGGAACCGTAGAGACAGTAGCTGAAAATACGACTGATGGTGTAACTTCACCATTGTTTTGGGCAGTGATTGGCGGTGCCCCATTTGCATTTATGTATCGAGCAGTAAATACAAGTGATTCCATGGTCGGTTATAAAAATGAAAAGTACAAAGACTTTGGTTGGGCCTCTGCGCGTCTCGACGATATTTTAAATTGGATCCCTGCACGGGTAACGGGTGTGATTACGATGCTCGCAATAAAGCCAAAAGGACATAATTATCGAGAGGCATGGCAAATTTTAATAAGAGACGCTAAGAAACACAACAGTCCTAATAGTGGATGGGGAGAGGCTTCTGTAGCTGCAGTACTTGGTATTCAATTAGGTGGCATCAACTATTATAAAGGAGAAAAGTCACTTGCCCCTTTAATGGGTGAAAGTAAATTTTCTTTACAAACGATACATATTTTAGAAGCAATCCGCATTATGCAACGCACCGTCTTTCTTTTTTTAGTCATGTTAAGTATTGGAGGAGTTCTTTATGAATTGGCCCGCACATGGTTCTAATCCGCAATATATATATCAATATCTGAATATGGAAATACCAAAAGACCGCATTGATTTTAGTGTGAATGTAAATCCATTTGGTTCTCCAACTGTCCTTCAGGAAAAGTGGACAAGTTGGTTTCCAATGATTGAGGATTATCCAGACCCGAAAGGAAATAATTTAATATCGCTTCTAGCAAAAATCGAAAAAATAGACAAACAATCGGTACTGCTTGGAAATGGTGGAGCAGAAATTATTCATTTACTTGCTAATTATTTTAAGAAAAAGCGTGTACTTCTCATTCAGCCGACTTTTTCAGAGTATGAGAAGATGTGTCGTGCTTATGATTGTGAGATTTCTTATTTTACTTTAGAAGAGCCTACTTGGGAAATATCGCTTGAGGCTCTGGTTCCATATATAAAACAAAATGATGTCGTGTTTCTATGCCATCCGAATAATCCAACAGGAATGACCTATTCAAAAAGCTTATTATTAAAGATTTTAGATGCTTGTAAAAAAGAAGATTGCTATTTAGTCATTGACGAAGCTTTTTACGATTTTATGAATCATCCATTAACACTAGTTTCTTCTATAGAGACTTACAAAAATTTAATTATTATTCGTTCACTAACAAAGATGTATGCTATTGCAGGATTACGTTTAGGCTATATGATGGCATCTCCGCAAGTGATTGAAGATGTGAAGAAATACCAACCCCATTGGAGTGTGAATGCAATTGCATTACTGGCGGGAGAGGAAAGTTTAAAAGAAGAAAAATTTGTTCAAGAAACAAGGAATTTCTTTTCAGAAGAGCGTGCACGTCTATTGACAAGTTTAAAAAAAGCAGGTTACCTCGTTTCGAATAGTAGTGTAAATTATTATTTATTAAGAGATCCCAACACGGAGAACCCTATTTCTTTATTTAAATACTTATTAAAAAAGGGATATGTCCCAAGACATACAGCGAATTATCCGGGATTAGATGGACGTTGGTTCCGCTTTGCGATTAGAAAAAGATTCGAAAATGATTTGCTTTTGGAGGCGCTGTATACATGGAAAAATCAAGAATGATTTTTGTTACAGGTGGTGCGCGGAGTGGTAAAAGTAGTTTTGCAGAGCGGTATGCAGCGACAAATGCCGTGAAAGAAAGAAGGAAGCTTTATTATCTCGCGACTGCTAAATTTACGGATGATGAGATAAAAGATAGGATTAGGCGCCATCAAATCGATCGATCAGATGCTAATATCCCTTGGAAGACAGTGGAATCTTCATTTGATATTAGCCGTATTGTAAATGAATTCACTAGAGGAAGTATTGTGCTACTAGATTGTGTAACGATTTTATTAGCGAACGAATTGTTTGATAAAGGATTTTATGAAGAGGACGTCGATTATGCTTTGATTGAGAGGCAAGTTTTTACATCGATAATGGATGGAATCGAGGCTTTGAGCAATCGAGTCGGTCTATTAATCATTGTTTCAAATGAGGTAGCGTATGAACCTATACATAAAGAACACGCTGTGGTTATAGCTTATCGCAAATTATTAGGGCGTATCCACCAAAATATTGTAAAGAAGTCGAATGAAGCATATTTAATAGAGTGTGGACTACCAATCCAAATGAAGGGGGAGCAAATATGCGAGGGATTATGATTCAAGGGACAGCCTCCGATGTAGGAAAGAGTCTGGTTCTTACTGCACTTTGTCGAATGCTTATTCAAGACGGGTACCGTGTCGCTCCGTTTAAATCACAAAACATGTCAAATCATACATATAAAACGAGAGATGGCAAAGAAATATCAAAAGCCCAAGCATTACAAGCTGAAGCAGCTGATGTTGAAGCGACAGTTTGGATGAACCCGATTGTGCTTAAACCAAATACAGATTTAAATGCGGAGGTAATCTTACTAGGAGAATCTCAGAATTATCATTCTGGGAAAATGTATCGCGAAAAATTTTATGAAATCGGGCTAGAAGCGATTACAAAATCTCTAAAAATATTAGAAGCACAATATGATGTAGTAGTTATGGAAGGTGCTGGGAGCCCTGTTGAGATAAATTTAAAAGATAAAGAACTTGTAAACATGAAAGTCGCAGAACTTGCTGATGTTCCGGTTTTACTAGTTGCTGATATTGACCGTGGTGGAGTATTTGCAAGTATAATAGGAACTTTAACTTTACTGTCGGAGTCTGAAAAACGACGTGTGAAAGGAATTATAATTAATAAATTTCGTGGAGATTTATCTCTTTTCAAAGACGGTGCAACTTGGATCGAAAAGAAAACAGGAATTCCAGTAGTCGGTATTATTCCTTTTCTACATCATAACTTAGAACCTGAAGACTCTCTTTCTAAGCAAAATTTACAAGCTTCTCAAGGAAAAATTAATGATTATGATCAGATTGCTAAGGAAGTAAGAGCACATCTTGATTTAAATCGAATCATAAATATTATGGAGCAGTGGGACAACAATGAAAGTATATCTTAATGGTTTGATGTTAGCGTTTCAGTTTTTCTCTGTTATTCCAATTCATAAAGAAATTCCGATGACAGCTAAGAATATGAATGGATTCATTCGTGCTTTACCATTATTCGGCCTTATATTAGGCATGATTTATGCAGGACCAGCTTATTTATTAATGGAATATACAGTGACTTCTCCATTAATGGTTTCTTTTATTATATGGCTATCTAGTATTATTTTAACCGGTGCGATTCATCTTGATGGTTGGATGGACGCAAGTGATGCTTTCTTCTCGTATCGCGATCAAGAAAAACGGTTGGAAATAATGGAGGATCCTCGAATCGGTGCCTTTGGAGTCATTAGTGCGATTATTTTATTAGTTGCTAAGTTTCTTTTTATTTATGAAATTATCCTGCAAGTAGAAGTTTATTCTTATATTTTTATTGTATTTATACCGTTTTTTTCAAGAGTGTTAATCGCATGGATGTTGAACTTTGTTCCAGCGGCTAAAGAAGAGGGGTTGGGTTATTATTTTCAACAGACAGTGGAGAAAAAGGCACTCCGCTTTCATGTAATCTATTTTGTCCTTATCGGTTTCTTTACAGTGATATGGTCTATCGCAAGCTTTTGGGTTTTTATGATACTATTTATCCTTACAATTGGTAGCTTTTTAGTTATAAGAAAAAAAGTGGTGCAATGGTTTGGTGGAATGACAGGTGATGTATTAGGGGCATCGCTTGAAGGTTTGGAGGTTTCATTATGGATGACACTATGGTTATTACACTCCTTCGTCATGGGATGACAGAAGAAAATGAGCGGGGTGCATATATTGGTTGGTCGAATCCTTCTTTAAGTGAGGAAGGGATAAGAGAATTAAAAAAACAAAAGCAGCAGCTTGTAGTTAATGAGATTCACTCTGTTTTCTCAAGTGACCTCATACGTTGTGTAGAAACTGCTGAAGTCTTCTTCCCTAACCATTATATTCAAAAAATGGATGGATTGAGAGAACTTAATTTTGGCAAATGGGAAGGGAAATCTTTTGAGGAGTTAAAAAATTCATCCGGATATCGATTTTGGTTAGATAACCTTTTTACGTCTGCTCCTGAAGAGGGTGAACATTTTAAAACATTTTCAAAAAGGATTGACTTTGCCTATCAAGCGATTAAACAAAAGATGTTAGATCAAAGGTATTCAAATATTGTCATTGTTGCTCATGGTGGAGTGTTGCGCTATTTACTTACAAAATTCGTGCACTCAGATAAAACGTATTTTGATTGGAAAGTTCCGTATGGCGCAGGTTATCAATTAACTTGGAGTGAAGCTGCATTTAGGAGGGGTGAATTATGCACATCGTTACAGGAGGTGCCGCAAATGGGAAGGCAGTATGGGTAAAAGAAACGTATAATTTAGATGAAAAGCAGGATAAATGGTTTAATGCTGAGGAGACATCCTTTTCAACATTCAACCTTGAGAAAATGCAAGGAATTGTAGTTATTGAGGCAATTGAACATTGGGTTTATGAATGGCTAAAAGATAGTGATTTAGATACTGTTAGGAACGATGGAAAACAGGAAATCGATGAATGGTTACTTTGGGAAGAGAGCAACGAAGAAAATAATCTTATTATTATTTGTACAGATATATCAAAAGGCATTGTGCCAATGGAAAAAACATTACGAAATTGGCGTGATGTGACAGGGTGGTTTTATCAAGATTTAGTGGAAGCAGCTACTAAAGTGAATTATATCTGGTATGGCATTGCAAAGCAGTTAAAATAAATGGGGGTAAATACAATGCAAACGAAGAAGTTGAGTATTTTAGCGTTATTTATTGGTTTATCGATTATCGGATCAATGATTAAAGTTCCTGCAGTTATTGGAAGTGTAGCATTAGATGCGTTTCCTGCACTCGTTGTTGCAGTCTTATTAGGTAAAAACTATGGAGCAATCGTTGGAATGATGGGACATTTGATGTCCGCTTTAATCGGAGGTTTACCACTCGGTCCAATGCACTTACTAATCGCTATAGAGATGGCAATTATTATCTGGATTTTCGGTATGCTTTATCAATCAAATAAAAAATATCTTGCTGGTGGATCGTTTGTGATTTTAAACGGTATTATTGCTCCACTACCTTTTATTCTACTTTTAAGTTTATCATTCTATCTATCACTCTTACCTGGACTAATCATTGGATCATCTTTAAATATGGTGCTTGCACTTGTCTTTATCCCAAGACTCGAACCATACTTTAAAAATAAGTTCGTAGGTATTGTTCATGACTAAGTCGAAACAAACCGATGCACTAATTATTCCTTTTAATGAGAAAGAAGAATTAATTATTGCAAGTGATAATAGTGGTTCCATTGGCATGAAACCTTTAGATGATGTCTCTGTGCCGTATGAAGTTGTTGGCTATTTTTTGTTTCGAGTAGCATATATGGAGTGTATCGCAGTGGGTGGCAAGCCAAACGCTATAAGTTTAATGAACTTTAATGGAAATGATGCATGGAGTCCCCTCGTCTCAGGCATTAAAGAAGGGATAGAAGAAGCGGGGATAAAAGAGCTTTTAATTACTGGTAGTACAGAATCTAATTTCAACTTAAAACAATCGGCAACAGCAATTACAGTGATAGGTCAGAGAAAGTGTAAGCAAGATGAGATTCAAAGCATAAATATAGATGATTACCAAATTGCTATTATAGGAAAACCTCTTGTCGGACAAGAAGTAGTTGACTCAAGAGAAGCAATTGCACCTTTACATTTATTCCGCTGGTTTTCTGAACAAGAGCAGGTCTTGTCTATAATCCCAGTTGGTTCAAAAGGAATTGCTTATGAACTGTCAAAAGTTTGGCCAGAAAATCAGTTTAACATCACGAGTAAATTAGACTTAGAAAAATCATCAGGACCTTCGACTTGTTTTATTGTCCTTTACGATCAAAATTTTCATGAAGAAATCGTTAAGAAAGCAGAACAATGGTTACATATTTAACGTGCATGAGGGGGAAACGATAATTACGAAGCTGTGTATCATTAGACATGGAGAAACAGATTGGAATGTAGCAGGAATATTACAAGGGAAACAAGATACATCGTTAAATGACAGGGGGAAAAAACAAGCGCATGCATGTGGTGAATATCTACAACCATTTGACTGGGATATAATAATTACAAGTCCATTGAGAAGAGCAAGAGAAACAGCAGAAATCATTCAACAGCAAATTCGAATACCTCTAATAGAAATGTCAATGTTTGCAGAAAGGGGCTTTGGTGAAGCCGAGGGTATACTTCCTGTTGATAGAGATCATAAATTCCCTGATCAAATTTATCCTGGAGAAGAAAGTTTGACATCCTTCACAAATAAAATATTGTTAGGAATGGAAAGTATCAGTCGTCTCTATAGTGGGAAAAGAGTTTTACTCATTACTCATGGAGCTACGATTAATGTTATCTTAGCGGCATTTTCAAACGATGAAATTGACATTGGAACAACCACTATAAAAAATGGTTGTATGAATAATCTTGAATATAGCCATGGGTGTTGGAAAATCAAAGAATTTAATAAGATTGAACACCTAGCAGCGTTTTGTAACTAATGTTATTTATGAAGCGGATGGCAACACCATATTAAGAAACTTCTTCTTTGGGAGGATATTTTACCTTCTTTGTCGAAATTATAAATAAGATAATCTGAACTTTAGGTCGGATATTTATCTACCTATTTTATGTTTCAATGAGGGGGATATAAATTGAACAGAAGAATAGTAGGGTATTCTGTGAGTTCTTTTGGATTAGGTATACTAATAAGTTCGGTCATTTACCCTTTGGGATATCTAGAATCAGAGAATGTATTTCGTATAATGATTATTATTGCAAATATTTTAATTTTACTTGGATTATTTATTCGTCCCGCCGTTAAAAAAAATTAAGAATCGGAGGAGTTTAAATGTTTGGGGGACCACCTAAATGTATTCATTGCAAGAAGGAAATCAAAGGTGACGACATTGTTTTTATAAAAATGCGTTATCCAAAACGCAAAGGGATGACAGAGATTAAAGCCTATTTGAAAAATGAAGGACAATTTATCTGTGAAGGATGTTATCATATCAAGTAAGCATTGTTATTCCAATGAGGAAGAAGTGTTTTAAATGAGTAAGTGCCAGATTGAAATTTTGAAGAATGGTTTTCGCAAATGAAAAACAGAAGCTATTGCATGGTTGGAGCGAGGAAATGTAAAGAACTAATATAGTTTTTACGTATGAATAAATCTTATTAGCGATACAGATTGAAAGTAAAGAAATAAAACGGTTCCGCTCATCAAAATTGATGACTGGAACCATTTTTAATTACTTATTCAATTGGGCGATCTACATCGCTGGAGAAGACATAGTAAACTAAACCTGCTTCCCTTGTGTTGATGGCAAAACTATATTTATTGTTATAAACATGTGGTTGGACGACAGCATTTTTATCATCTATCTCTAGCGAAACTTTTTCATACGCTTCTCCGGTTTGAAGATCGAGTGTCACAATAAAAAACTCGTCTGTCTCTTTATCACTGACAATCACGTATAATCGATCATCCGTAGATACCAGGTGTCTTAGAGTCATTTCACCAAAATCCACGCGATGTTGAATCGTAGCGAGATCAGGAGAATACCAAGCAATACCTTCATTATCTGCCAGTATAAAGGCTTCTTCAGTTGCAATTGGTCGCATTAATTGTTGAAGTCCAAAGCCAATTATAGAAGTTGCTTCTTCTATTAAATTACCTTCAAAATCATATAATTGAATCGTACCCGCCCTGTGGTCAGCGAAATAAATACCTTCACTATTTACAACAGGGTGTTTTCTAATCGCATTCGCGACAATTTCAAATTGCTCTTCGCCTGTTTCCTTATCGTAAACGGACGCAATTTGATCATCATTTCCCTCATGTGTTAGGTCGTTTACTAATAAGATATTTTCTCCAAGATCGATGGCTTGCTGTCCTAGACTATTCGACATCGGAACAGTCCATAGTTTAGTCTTAGATTGCAAATCATAAACAAATAAATCTCGATCAGGATTCTTGTCTTTATCATTGGCAGGAGAGGTGAATAACATTAAATCATCCATAAAATGTAACAGACCTGCAATTTGATGATTTTCTTCTTCGTAATAGCCTGTGATTTCCCCAGTCGCAATATCGATGGTTCCAACATTTGCGAAGTTACTAGGATCAGCAAGCTGTGCCCCATAAAACACACCATTATGCATTGCCTTTTCTGCTAAACTATGTTTCGTTTCCCACTTTAATTGATTTTCTGCCAAGTCATAGCGAAAAACGCCTTCATCTGGTGCAGACATAATAAATTCATTGTCACCATAAAACATTCCCCAGCGTATATCACTAAGTTCGTAAGGTTGTTCCCAGTCACCAGGCATAACTTTTATTGCTGTTTGTCCAGCTAAATCTTCAAATGGAGTAGACTCCATACTCGCCAACGTAAAAGTCTCTTCTGGCTCGCTTTCGGAAACAGCATCCTCTTCGTTTTCAAGATCGACTTGGCTTTCTTCATTCTGATTATTCTCTTGTTCTATTTCCATATTGGATCCATCACTACAAGCTCCAAGCAGTAAAACAAAAGCGATAAGAAGTAAATTCACTTTCCAATTCATATTATCTGGCCCATTCCCTTCTTTTGTAATAATGTCAGTATGGCATAAATTAGGTAACAAGAACACCGTCACAAGACCTAAATCTTGATGCTTATAGATGTACGTAAGATGACAGAGGATAAAGGAAAAATCTTATTGTTCATTATGTCACGCCGTGATATACTCGCGATATGATATACATATGTCGCGTTGTGACATATTGAGGAGGAAAGGTATGACCTCTCATACTGATAAAACAATTAAAAAATACGTCCCGATGTCTGAAACAGCTTTTTATATTTTATTAAGTCTGTTTAAGCAACCGCAACACGGTTATGGAATTGTGAAATATGTGGAGCTGATTACATCAGGTCGCTTGAAGCTTGGTTCGGGTACAGTGTACGGGACGATTTCAAAAATGCTAAAGGATCATTTAATCGTTGTTTATGCCAACGAAGAACGCAAAAAAATCTATGAGATTACTGATATAGGACACGTGATTATTCAACGGGAAATGAGCAGACTTGAAGAGTTGTATACGAATGCTATTGCACACAAGGGGGAGAAGAAATGAATGAAAAGTATAGTTGGAAACCATTTTGGAGCCTTAACATTCAGAAAACAGAAAGCTGGATTGGAGAGATGGCAAAAGAAGGATACACACTCTCTCGTTTTCAACCTAAATTAAGCCGTTTCACATTTATAGAGAAAGCGTCACCCCATGAAGTGTTTGCTATATCTTTTGATCGTAGTCAGCAGCACCCTCTACCGCAAGCACTTGAGATAGACAGTTGGGAAGTGATGGATAAACAACGGAAATGGGCGATTTTTGGTAATGCTAAGAAAAAGGAAGAAATAAAAACTTCCATCGTTCGGGATAGTTTAGAATCTAGAAATAGCACGATCACAATGCTTTGGTGGATTTATTTCATCTTCATCATATTTTTTGTTAGTTTGCAAGCAGTGTTGTGGCTGCCTCTCTTTTTCAGCAATGAGTCGATTACTGTGAACCGTGTCGAGAGTCCAATGTGGATTTTCACGTATCTTGTCTTTGCCATTCATATCGCAATGATAATCATAGGGATTTATTCTCTTCTGATGCTCAAAAAAGAATCAAAGCGTTTATCAGAAGGAAGCGCACAGTCTCAAATCTTATTCGATTCCTTAGATAAACCAACATCCCTATCAAGGAAACGTCGAAATAAATTTAAAATTGGCTGGATGTATGCCCGAGATAAGCTTGAAACATGGTTGGAAGAGAAAGCGCATTTAGGCTGGCATCTTAGCCATATTTATAAAGGAGGAATTAGGTTTCAGTTTGAGAAATCTTATCCGAAATTATATGCATACAACGTTCTTTTCGAATGGAGAGCAAATCGTAACGCATATGCTTTTCACAGGGAAGCAGGATGGGAGCAAGTGTATGTCACAGGTACTTCATGGCTACAATGGTCGATCTGGCGACAAGCTTACTCAAAAGAATCGGAAAAACCTGAGATCAATGACAATCCTGAGAGTAAGCAACAGGCAGCAACGCGTGTTGTAAAAGTATATACGCTGATGTTCGCGCTGATTATCTTTTTATTTAGTTTAAACTTTTTTTCATTTATGCTCCCAAGTGTATTGGAACAAGGGTATTGGAATGTATCAGGAATTGAACGGTTTAACATAACTGTCTATCCAATCGTCATATTCATATTTATAAAAGATGTTCTGCGAGGATGGGCTTATTATTTTAGAGTGAAAAGACAATGGTTATAGTATTGTTCTGTGGTTTTTTATTGTTTAGTTAAATCATCTAATAGAAGTACGTCTTTTATTGTGTTATAGGAGAAGGATAGTTTATCGAATTTTATTTGGACTATTTTAATTCCACTTGAATTATTCATTCATCCCGTAGTAAAAAAAGACAATTGGAGAGGATAAAATGTTTGGAGAACCACCGAAATGTACGAATTGTAAAAAGGAAATAAAAGGGAATGAAATCGTTTTTATAAAAATGCGTTATCCAAAACGTAGAGGTATGACAGAAATTAAAGCCTAATTGAAAAATGAAGGGCAATTTATCTGTGAGGATTGTTATAATAAAAAATCAAATTAAACACTGTAATGCTATCAAGGATTTAAATATTAATATTCCACAAATCAAAAGGAGCTTGAACATCATTCAAGCTCCTTTTCGTCTTGTATTGAACTTACTTCAAATCAAAATAACATCTTGTAAAACCATGCCTATTCCCGATCCCAGAAACGTGCTTTACCAACTGCAACAGCAAATTCATCACCGAAATCTTTGCTATCATTAGCAAAGACCACTCCTATGAGATTTTCTTTTTTCTTAGATTTTAAATAATGTTCACCTGTAGTTGCTATTCCAATTGGTTTAAAGAATTTATAGAAGCTGTTGTTGTCTTGAAAGATTCTCTTCTAGATGTTTCAATAGCGTTTAAAATGAAGCTGGAAGGTTAAAATTCTTACGCAACTTTCTCTTAAAGTTTTTCATTATTGAACAAATATACAGAGCATGCTACACTTAGATTAGAATTATTATAAAGTGACTACTTATATAAACTACATAGAAAAGAGGAACCTCTTAATGATTAATTATTTAATTAAAAGCCGACCTGGTCAATTTTTATTAATTGGTATCTTTTTTATCGTCCTAGGGTTTCTTTTCTCGCCCTTTATTGAGCTCGCAAGTAGATTGTCATTTTATGCAGCTATCTTCTTTTTAGGTTTTTTTGCTGCAAAGAGCGCAGTTATTGATACGATTGAATCCAAATCACCGAATGTGGATTTACTGATGATCTTGGCAGCACTTGGAGCTGTTTTCATTAATTTTGAATCTGAAGGGGCAATGCTCTTACTCATTTTTGCAGGAGCAGAGGTACTCGAAGATTATGCGTCAGCGAAATCGACCAGTGCTATTTCAGAATTAATGGCACAGATTCCATTAACTGCACAAGTCTTAAAGGAAAATGGGGAAATGGTTGAAATTCCTACAGATGAATTGGAAATAGGCGATACTATTGTTGTGGCAAAGGGAGAACAGATCCCAATTGATGGCATTTCTGATCGAGAGGCATTGGTGAATGAAGCAGCTTTAACAGGGGAATCGGTTCCAGTCATGAAGCGAAAAGGCCATGAAGTTTTCGCAGGCACGATTAATGAAGGCAATGTTTTTTATATTAAAGTAAATAAACGAAGTAATGAAACGGTTTTCTCGAATATTATTCGTATGGTGGAAGAAGCGCAGACACGACCATCTAAGGTGTCTAAATTTATTGATCGAATTGAATCAAAATATGTAATTAGTGTTTTGATTGGAGTTCCTATTTTTATAGTGATCCTTTATAGCTTTAACGGTTTTTCTTTCGAAGAAGCGTTTTATCGTGGAATGGTAATGCTTACTGTAGCTAGTCCATGTGCGCTAGTCGCGTCCGCTACACCTGCAACACTAAGTGCCATCAGTAATGGTGCAAGAAATGGTGTGTTGTTTAAAGGTGGAGCTGCAATGGAAGCACTTAGTACAATGGATATTCTTTATAGTGATAAAACAGGTACGTTAACATATGGTGCATTTGAAGTAGTCGATTATGCTGTTGAAGAAGATATTTTAAAAGAAGTTGTTTATATGGAACAACAGTCCAGTCATCCGATTGCAAAAGCGATTGTGGATACGTTTAGAGATTTGAATTTAGATGAGGTTAATCGAAGTGAGTCAGTGGAAGAACTTGTAGGTTCCGGAATGCAAAAAGGTGGTATACAGGTTGGAAAGCCATCAGCATTTGAAAATTATGAGGATATTTATGAATATCGCAAAAAAGCAATTGATGGGAATACGAATATATTTATTGGGAAGCAGAATCAAATTGTAGGGTTCTTTTCACTAGCAGATCGTGTGCGTGAAGAAGCAACACAAGCTGTAAAAAACTTTACGAAAGATGGCATTCATGTAGCTCTTCTTACTGGAGATAATGAAACAGTAGCTGCAAAAGTAGCAAGAGAAGTTAATATTTCCGATTATACTGCAGCTTGTTTACCAGAAGATAAAATTAGATTTGTTCAAGAGAGTCAGAAAGAAAACAAGGTTGTGGGAATGATAGGAGATGGAATCAATGACGCGCCGGCTTTAGCGAATGCAGATATTGGGATTGCAATGGGAAGCGGTTCGTCTGTTGCAATGGAATCTTCAGAAGTTGTTATTGTGAAAAATGACTTAGGAAAGTTATTTTATAGTTATAAGCTTAGCCATCGCCTGAATCGGATAATTGTAGGTAATGTCACTTTTTCGATTGTAGTAATTCTCACATTAGTTATCTTGAATTTGTTTGGCTTGTTAAACTTACCAATGGCAGTCCTCTTTCACGAAGGTTCAACTATTCTAGTTATATTGAACGGTTTGCGTTTGTTAAGACAGGGAAAAGAGCCATTAGTGAAATTAGAATCTCAAGTTGCAACCTAAGAAAACTTAAAGGAGAGAAGAATATGAAGAAGTATCAATTAACAAGTAGTCAAAAACTTCCTATCTCGCTTGAAGAAGCGTGGGAGTTTTTGTCTAACCCTAAACAGCTCGAAAATATCACTGATGATGATCTCTCCTTTAAGATCTTACATGAACTTCCTGAAGAAATGTTTGAGGGCATGATCATGCGCTATCGGCTGCGACCTTTTATTGGTGTACGGATAAATTGGGTGGCAGAGATTACTGAGATTAAAGAAGGTAACTATTTTATTGATGAACAGAAATCTGGTCCTTTTCGTTATTGGAAGCATCGTCATGAATTGACTGAAATAGAAGGCGGTGTTGAGATTCATGACACAGTTGACTATGTGATGCCATTTTCTATACTTGGCAGATTTGTTCATTGGTTATTTTTAAGAAAAAAATTGGAGAGTATTTTTGCCGAGCGTATAAAGCAAATGGATAAAATATTTGGAAGCTAATGAATTTGTTCCGATTTACCATTGAAAATAAAATATATCTTTAATTCAAGATACTTTTCTTGCATATTAGTCAATTTACTAGTAAAGTGATAAGTAACGAAGGGAAGTGAGGTAATTTGAAAAAGAACACATTAGGATCATTGATTTGGTTGCGGATTTCTAGATTTACACATCAAAGTAATCAGTTATCGAATATATTTTTAAAACCATTTAACATCACAGCAGCTCAGTTTGAAGTATTAAACCAGGTTTCCACTTATCAGCCAATTACGCAAAGTGAGCTCGCAACAAAAGTAACCGTTTCTCAAGGTGGAATATCAAGGATGCTTTCTCGGCTTGAACAAGAAAACTATATCCAACGGAAACAGGATTGGAAAACAAAGTGGATTAGCCTCACTTCTAAAGGCGAAGCCAAAATGGAAGAAGTTTTTCAACATCAACTTTCATTTCAAACATCCATTTTAAATGAAAGCTTAACGGAAGATGAACAAAAAACATTATATAAACTCATGACAAAACTTCAAAAACATACAGAAAATCAAATAGAAGAAAAGTAATTTATATTTTTTTAACTTATCACTTGATTAGTAAACTAATAAGGAGGAAATTATTATGTACAAAATTCCAGGACATCATCATATTTCGATGATAACAAAAGATGCTAATGAAAATAATCATTTTTATAAAGAGGTACTTGGTCTACGTCGGGTAAAAATCTCAGTGAATCAGGATGACCCATCAATGTATCATTTATTTTATGGAGATAAAACGGGGAGCCCGGGAACAGAGTTGACATTTTTTGAAATCCCGATGGTAGGAAACACATATCGTGGAACGAATGCAATTACAAGAATTGGATTGCTTGTCCCATCTGAAGAAAGTCTGCATTATTGGAAAGAGCGCTTTGAGGAACTCGGGGTTATGCATGGACAGATTAATACCTATGCAAATCGACCAGGAATTAAATTCGAAGATCCTGATGGCTTACAACTAGTACTTCTTACCGGGAATGGAGAGAAACTCGACTTCTGGGAAACTTGGGAAAAATCTAATGTACCAGTGGAGCATCAAATTCAAGGGATGGGTCCAGTCGAAATTACAGTGAAAAGATTAGAGAAACTGGCGAGTACACTTGTAGATATGTTTGGTTACACAGAAGTTAGTCGGACGGATAGGGAAGCGATTTACCAATCCATTGATGGTGAAGCTTTTGGTGAAATTGTAGTTAAACGTATGGACGGCCCTTCTGAAAGGCCAGGTCGAGGAAGTGTTCATCATCTAGCAATTCGTGTAAAAACAGATGAGGAGCTCGAATATTGGGATGAAGAAGTTCGAAAAAGAGGCTTCCATTCATCAGGGATTGTTGATCGTTTCTATTTTAAGAGTTTGTATTTCCGTGAATCAAATGGAATACTATTTGAAATAGCAACAGATGAACCTGGATTTACAGTTGATAGTGATGTAGAAAGTTTAGGGCTGACTCTAGACCTTCCACCATTCCTTGAAAGTCGAAGGGAAGAAATCGAAGCAAAATTAACTCCGCTTAAAGATTAATTCAATAAGAAGTGTATAAATAATCTCTCTAGAAGTCTTCTGGAGGGGTTATTTTAATTAATATAATTATTTTGATAATTTTAACCTGATTTTAACTGTTGCGTAGTATAATTTAACTTGATGACTACTGATAGAAGGATCTCCAGAGAGTCTAGAAAAGTTTGTGAATAAGAGTAAGAGGTACTTTTCATTAATATAGGACAATACAGAGGAGGATATTACATGAAAGATCCGAACACCGAAACAGAATCCCTATTGGAAGAGGCTGCAACAGAAACTACGGAAGAAAAAAATGTAACTGTAGTAAAAACAAGTTCAGGTTTAGAAGAAAATTTAGGCGGGGCATTGGCGTATCTTTTAGGAGCAGTTACAGGCATTATCTTTTTAATAATTGAGAAAGATAACCGTTTTATCCGATTTCATGCGTTTCAGTCGATCTTCATTTTTATAGCAGTCTTCGTATTAACGACTGTTCTTTCATTCATTCCAATCATCGGCTGGATTGTGTCACTATTATTGAGTCCAGTAATTCTCATTCTTTGGTTATTCATGATGTGGAAAGCATATCAAGGGGAAATGTTTAAACTGCCTATCATTGGTGATATTGCAGAACAGCAAGTAGATAAATAAGATGCATGCCGATTGATGATACTAGTAACTGTATAATTAGGCTTAGATTCTAATCAATTGAATCTAGGCCTATTTATTTTCAGTTTTATTTATTGCACTTTTTCTTCGTTAATAATAAAGTAGATTATGGTAAAATGACAGTTGTGCTCAAGATTTATACTTGAGCGTAGAAAATGAAGTTAGGGTATACTTTATAAATGAATAATTGTCCTAAAATGAAAGGGATTGAATGTAAGAATGAGTGAGAACTTTTGGCGAGATTTACCGAAGCCATTTTTTATATTAGCACCAATGGAAGATGTTACTGATGTCGTTTTTCGTCATGTAGTGAGTGAGGCTGCAAGACCAGATGTATTTTTTACGGAGTTTACAAATACAGAAAGCTATTGTCATCCGGAAGGTCAGTTTAGTGTACGTGGGAGATTAACATTCACAGAAGATGAACAACCTATCGTTGCGCATATTTGGGGAGATAAGCCAGAGCATTTTCGAGAAATGAGTATTGGCATGGCAGAAATGGGCTTTAAAGGAATCGATCTTAATATGGGTTGCCCTGTTCCAAACGTAACTGGAAATGGGAAAGGAGCAGGACTAATTCGTCGACCTGAGGTTGCAGCGGAGATTATTCAAGCAGCAAAGGCTGGGGGCCTCCCTGTCAGTGTGAAAACAAGGCTTGGTTATACAAATATAGATGAGTGGAAAGAATGGCTTACACATATTTTTGAGCAAGATATTGCAAATCTGTCCATCCATTTACGTACGAGAAAAGAAATGAGTAAAGCAGACGCACATTGGGAATTGATTCCAGATATAAAGAAACTGCGCGATGAAATAGCACCGGATACATTGCTTACGATTAATGGTGATATTCCTGACCGTCAAACAGGACTAGAGCTTGTTGAGAAATATGGGATAGATGGTGTGATGATTGGTCGAGGGATCTTTAAGAATCCATTTGCTTTTGAAAAGGCACCAAAAGAACATAGCCCTGAAGAATTATTAAATTTAATGCGCGTACATCTTGATTTGTTTGATAAATATTCTGAAGAAGAACCCAGAGCTTTTAGACCTCTTCGTCGCTTTTTCAAAATCTATGTACGAGAGTTTCGTGGGTCAAGTGAATTAAGAAATGAATTGATGAGTACAGAAACGACAGATGAAGTTCGGGCCTTACTCGATGGATTTGAGTTAGAATAAAATACGTTATTTTACACCTTCATTATCCATCTATATAAATTGTAATACGGAAAAAGAAATTGGTAACCTTTATGAAAAGCTATTAGAGGATAGAGAAGCCTTAATGCTGCTTGGTGATAATGGTTTTAGAAGAAGGTTTGGATTTTCTTATCAATTAAATTTAATATAAAATGTAAAGCCTGATTGAAGAATCGGGCTTTTTTTAAAAAAATAGTATGCTCCTGCATACTTAAAATACTTTATCTTCTAAAAGGGTAATGTCGGTTCTTGCTTCAAGCATCTCTTCGCTTAAAATGGTAAGTTTTCTTTTCAGTTTTTTGAAATCCAGTTTCCATTCTTCTCTCATGTCTGAATGGTCTTGTTCTAATCTCTTTGAAGAGACTTTTAGCTCAGCAACATCAGTTTTAACTACTGCGACATCCGCTTTTAACTCTGCAACATCTGTTTTTACTTCCTTTAAATCCTTAGCCATTTCTTGTATTGCAACCATTAAATCATTCATGCCTATATGAGCCATCTTTCATTCCTCCGTTCATTTTTATTTGTAATTCTATATTAACACCTTTCAACAACTCAAACAAACCAGTAAATTTGAGTTTTTAGAGAGGATTTATTGTAAAAAATGTACCTTCTAAATCGCAAACTATGAGTAAAAGTTAATATCTCATCTGTAGTAGGTATAACTTTTCAATAACATAACCCTACTAATAAATAGTAATAAATTATCTAATTAAAATTTGGTGTTGGAATTATCTTTAAATCATGGGATAATTGGAATTAACAAATAAAGAATTGGAGTGAATCTCATGAACAATATTTGGGTACTTGGTTCTGTATTTATATTATGTGTCATTGCAGCGGTTTACACATTTAAAGCGATAAAAGAAATGGAAAATAAACAAAAGGAATACAAAAATAACCCGGATTCTTTGAAAGATGCGATTCAGCGTTCCAGTGAGTACGAAAAAAGTTCATGGGGCACAAGCATTCCTGGATTAACATGGATGTATATTATCGCAACTGTAGTATCATTAATTGCATTACTGATATATATGTTTTAAAGATGTTTCAACATGAGCATGATAATTAGTAGATAGGAAAAAGATATTGCAGTAAAAAGGAACAAAGGAGAAAATACATGGCAACTTTCGAGGATTTTGGGAAATTAGATATTCGAATTGGTACGGTGATTCATGCAGAAGATTTTAAAGAAGCCAGAAAACCCGCAATTAAATTAGAGATAGATTTCGGAGAGAAAATAGGCAAGAAAAAATCTTCAGCCCAAATTACCGAAAGATATACACCTGAAGAATTAATCGGACGGCAGGTAGCTGCAGTTGTTAACTTTCCACCAATGCGAATTGCAGGCTTCAAATCAGAGGTTTTAGTTTTAGGCGGCATATCAGAAAATAATGAAGTGATTTTATTGCGACCAGATGAAGAAGTTGAAAATGGAATACCAATAGGTTAAAGTCGTTTTTCTCGTTATAAAACTTGAGGGGAAAAACGACTTTTATTATCCACTATTTTATAATTTCAATTTCATGCCTTCATGTGTTGGTTGAAAACCTAGTTTTCTATAAAAGTGTAATGCTTCGTCTCTACTTTTATCAGTGGTTAATTGGATGAGATGACAGCCTCGTTCTCTTGCTCTATCGATAGCCCATTGAATAAGAGCTGTACCAACACCTAACCCACGAGCAGAACGTAACGTACGAACCCCTTCAATTGTCGCTCGCCAACCTCCTTGATGTGTAATGTAAGGGGTGAAAGTAAGTTGTTGTACACCTAGAATTTGGCTGCCACTCAAGGCAACAATCAATTCATTATTAGGGTCAGCTTTAATTGCCTGAAAAGCTTCTATATAACTAGTAGGTAGTGGTTTTTCAAAGCGTTCGCGTTTAGCACCAAGCACATCGTCAGCAAGCATGGACACAATAGCCTCCAAATCTTCTATGGTTGCTTCTCTAAAAGTAATTTCACGTTCCATAATGATTCCACCTTTTATCCGTTTGATTTACCTTACCCTTCAATATCTCTCCTACGATATCCAATAAAACCTAACACCATTAATAATACAGCGATAAACGTTAATAGAATGATAGGTACCCAGTCCATTGATTCCACGGGTAGTTGTGGGATGTAACTAAAGGATGAAAGCTTTCCAATCCATTCCGGCATATCGAAGAGCCCACCAAGATACAACACAACAAATGAATATAGAAGATAGACCCAAGCAAGAGCAGAAAACTTAGGAAGCCACCCAATTAAAAATACTGAAAAACCAATCATTACAAGTATTGCTGGATAATAGACGATGCCAGCTTCATAAATTGTTCCAAGTGAAAAACCTTCCTCCATTACAGCGTCTGCAGCTGACCAAAGACCAATAGCTGAGAACGAAACCATCACAAATCCGCTAATAAGGGAGATGATTAAGTAGCTTCCAATTAACGTTGAACGTGAGACTGCTCTTGCAAGTAAATGATCGATTCGATTCTTTTTCTCTTCCCCAAGTAGCTTATTCATCGCCATGATTGGTGGAATTGCTGCAAGTATTCCCATCACTAGCATTAACATGGGAATGAATTGTTCTGTTAAAGAATACCCTTCTTCTGCGATTAGCATTTGTTCGAGTAATTCGTTACCTTCAAAAAATGATTCTAAATCTCCCATTACTGAACCATAGGAAGCACCCAAAACAAGCATACCAATTGCCCAGGAAATGAAAGCAGTCCGTTGCAGTCTAAATGCATGCCCTAATGGGGACAATAAAAGAGCTGAAGCATTTTTTCTACCAGGTCTGGCATGAATAAATCCTGATCCTAAGTCTCGAATAGCATTTAAATAATTTGCAACGATAAATAAAATAAGTCCAAAACCAACTAATAAAAGGACTGGCCACCAGTGATTGCTTGAGTAAACCTCTGTTTGCGTGATCCATCCAAGTGGAGATATGAATGATAATACTTCATTACTTACATCACCTATCGCACGTAAGAGATAAGCTATTAGTAAAGCTGCAATAGAAATCCCTGTTGCACTTCGTGAGTTTACGAAAATTTGTGAGATTACTGCAGACAGTCCTGTAAAAAATATTCCAGTCGCACCAAGGACAGCACCGTAAAGTAAGGACCCTTCAAGATCCATACTTTCAATTCCAAGAGCATATAACCCGAAGCTAGTTATGAGTGCTAGTATAATAAATGTACTTACAAGCGCAATGAGCGTAGCATTTAAGTTAGCTAATCTTCCGACAGGCAGCGCATTTATCATTTCAATTCGGCCATCCTCTTCATTGGCTCTTGTATGCCGAACTACAAGCAGAATACTCATTAACCCTACTACTACTGCAGTGAAAAGTAGCATATTATGCGCAGTCATCGCTCCAGTTGTATAATTTTCAATATCTCCTGGACCTACCATTGCAACCATAGCTGGATTATTCATTGTTTCAGCCATGACATCTCTTTCTTCCTGTGATGCATACATCCCATCAAACGCAATTGGAACAATCAGTGTAAAAAATATAATTCCTACTAACCATAAAAGTAACCGAACGCGGTCCAATCGTAAAATGAATTTGGTAAGTGTGAACGTGTTATTAGTAACCGAACGAAACATCAGGATGCTCCTCCTGCCACTTTTCCGTCTTTATTATAATGCTGCATAAATAAATCTTCTAATGTTGGAGGGGTACTTTCTAATTTTACAATCCCAAATTGACTAATATGTTTAATTACCGTATCCAATTCATCTGTATCTACTTGAAAAGAAAGGGTAAGGCCATCTTTATTTATATCGTGAATCCCTTTTAATTCATGTAAAGATGATATTGGGCTTTTTGTTTCCACAACGAACTTTGTCCTAGTGATATGACGCAATTCCTCTAGAGTCCCAGTTTCTATCATTTCACCTTGTCTAATAATTCCTACTCTGTCACATAGTTTTTCAACTTCAGACAGAATATGACTTGAAAGCAAAACGCTTTTTCCAGCAGCTTTTGCTTCTAATACACATTGTTGAAATACTTGTTCCATTAAAGGATCAAGTCCTGAAGTCGGTTCATCTAGTATATAAAGATCAGCATCAGAAGAGAATGCTGCAACTAAAGCTACCTTTTGTCTATTACCCTTCGAATAGGTACGGCATTTCTTTGTTGGATCAAGGTCAAACTTCTTTATTAGTTCTTCACGGTTATTTTTCTTATTACTTCCACGCAATTTAAGGAATAAATCAATAACCTCCCCACCGGTTAGATTTGGCCAAAGATTTACATCACCTGGAACATAAGCGATGCGTTTATGAATATCCACGGCATCTTTCCAAACATCCTGGCCAAAAATAGTTGCCGTACCTTCCGTAGCCTTCAAGATTCCAAGTAAGATACGAATAGTTGTAGACTTACCTGCACCATTCGGGCCGATAAATCCATAGACCTCGCCTTTGTTTACTTCAATATTCACGCCATTAAGTGCTTTGAATTTACCGAAATGCTTTGTAAGATTCTTCACTTCTAAAATAGACAATACTCATTCTCCTCCCCTTACTCAAATAAAAGTTATGAACTAAATCACTTGCTTAAGTTCATAATATATCTAAATATTCATATATGCAATAGTTTTGTAGTGTTTTGGTTGTTATATTTCAAAACTTTTATTAAAATAAATAGTGAGGTGAGCTTTATGAACGGTTTTGAACGTCGAAAAAAATTAAAAAAACAAAATATATTAGAAGCAGCTTTAGCTTTATTTATAAAAGATGGTATCCAAAAAGTATCTGTTGCTGAAATTGCCAAAGAAGCAAATGTATCACAGGTGACGATATACAATTACTTTGAAAGCAAGGATAACTTAATTAAAGAGGTTATTATTTATTACGTGAACGTAATTTGGGAGGAATATGAGAAATTATTTAAAAGTGATATTCCTTTTCCTGAAAAGATTAAAAAAATAATATTCGATAAAAGAATGGTTGCTGGAGAAATCAATGAAGATTTCTTCAATTATTTTATGTTGGAATATAATAGTGAGAGTAATTATATTGAGCAGTTTTATAGCGAAAAGGCTTTGCCCAGCTTTATGAAGCTGTTTGAGGAAGGCAAGGAACAAGGCTATGTTGATAAGGGTATTTCGGATGAAGCGATTTTATTTTATATCCAAATGTTTGCCGATTACATCCGTCGAGACACAATGGCTGAAGCAATCCTCCCAATTACAGAAGATTTAACGAAAATATTTTTCTATGGAGTCGCAGGTAAAAGCGATAAATAAATGCATTTCTCATGCTAAAACTTTTGTGCCTAATCCAAGGCATACCAACTGTCATAGATTAATCATACGATTAGTTTAATAAAAATTTGCTTTTCCGAGAAAGATAAATTGAAGCTTGTGTAATTTTTCACTATACTAAGGTATGTATTGTGGAAGGAGAAAGAAAGATGACAAAATTAAACCTAGAATCAAAGACCTTAGCGGTTTTAAAAGATAAAATAAAATTAATTGAGACGAATGGTGAAGCGATCTACTTAGTTGGTCCTGTACAGTTACCAGTTAATTTATATGGAGAGACAGTAATATTCGAGTGGTACTCTTGGTTAAAGTATGAAGAAGTAACCAAGGATTATGAAAAGATTATTGATCAGCTGGCTTCTGCAAACTTAGCGGAATATCAGCAATCAAGTGTACTTGTATACGGTGATTTTGAAGAAGCAGATGAGGCATTAATTAGAATGCATTCTATTTGTCATACGGGAGATATTTTCGGCAGTAAGCGTTGTGACTGTGGTTTCCAATTGAAGGAATCCATGAAGAAAATTAAAGAAAATGGTGCAGGTGCGTTATTTTACCTAGCAAACCATGAAGGCCGTGGGATTGGTTTATTTAGTAAAGCGATGGCATACGTCCTCCAAGAAAATGGGTATGATACAGTTGAAGCAAACGAAAGCCTTGGTTTTGATAATGATTTAAGAAATTATGAAGATGCAATCACAGTAATGAAAAACCTTCGTTCGAAACCAGTTACTTTAATTACGAATAACCCAGAAAAACTATCAGCCTTGCATGCGTCAGGAATGGATGTTAAAGGAAGAACTTCATTATGGGGCGATATTTCGGAGTATAATAAAAAATATTTGGAAACAAAAATTGTAAAGTCTGGTCATATGCAAGTGGAAGGAACATGTCCAAATGATTAATCATGAGTTTTACATGGATTTAGCATTGGCAAACGCAAAGGCAATGAAGGGACAGACAGATCCTAATCCGCTTGTTGGTTCCGTCATTGTGAATGATAATCGAATTGTCGGAGTCGGAACTCACCTAAAAGCCGGAGAGCCACATGCAGAAATCCATGCTTTACGAATGGCAGGAGATTTAGCAAAGGGTGGAACAATATATGTGACCCTTGAGCCATGCTCCCATCATGGACGAACAGGCCCTTGCGCTGAAGCAATTGTTGCTGCTGGGATTAAAAAAGCTGTCATTGCAACACTTGATCCAAATCCGCAAGTCGCAGGTAATGGTGTGAGAATTTTAAAAGATGCTGGAATTCAAGTAGTTACAGGAATTCGAGAAACAGAATCAAGAAACATGAATGAAGTTTTCAATAAATATATTACGACAAAAAAACCTTTTATCACACTTAAATCAGGGATCACACTTGATGGTAAAGTTGCAACACATACATTTAATAGCAAGTGGATCACATCTGAAGCGTCCAGAGAAGATGTCCATGTTCTTCGTAATGAAAACATGGCAATTTTAGTTGGGATTAATACCGCTTTAAAAGATGATCCAGCATTAACAACTCGTATTCAAAATGGACGCAACCCAATCCGTGTTGTAATGGATTCTGCATTGAAAATACCTTTAGATTTTCAACTAGTAACTGACCAGCAAGCAGAGACTTGGGTATTTACTAGTCAACAATATGATAAAGAAAAGAAAGACGCTTTAGAAAAGCTTGGTGTCAGAGTCTTTATTACGAATAACGAGAAATCGGTAGACCCAGTTGAAGTTGTTGATCGATTAGGTGAAGAAGGTGTCGCTTCCTTAATTATTGAGGGAGGCGGTAATATTAATGCTTCTTTCTTAGAAAATAAATTAATTGACAAAGTGGTACTTTATTTCGCTCCCAAATTAGTCGGCGGAAAAGACGCCCCAACCTTCCTAGAAGGTACTGGCTTTGAACTAATGAAAGACGCAATTGAATTAACCAATACAGACATCATAAAAATTGGTGAAGACTTTAAATTTATCGGCTACCCGGAATATAACTAATAGGTAGTTAATAGAAAGTGTTGATTGGTGTAATTATAAAATACCCAACTATCGCTCGGAAGTCCGTAGCCCGATGCACATTCGCGCATCCTAAGGAGGCTGGTGAGCTTCGGTGCATCGGGGTTACTCCCTGCGAATATTTACATTTTGCTTTTTGAATTCTGTTTTGTAAATACACACCATAAATGAAAGTGAGCTTTTAATAACATCATGCATTTATTATATTAGTTACAAAGTATGTTATTATATTGTCTTCCAAAATACTTTAAATACTTAAGCTAAACGTTTTTCCCGGAGCGGTGGGTATGCTCGCAATTAATAACTGCTAAATTAATTACACTGTTCATAATTATTTAGACTCAGTTTATCAACATTCTATATAAAGTTCATAAAATCGAGGGATAAAGAAATGAATTTTGGTTTTGATATTGATGATACATTAATAAACTTGCGAGAGCATGCTTTTCAAATATACAAACAAAAATTAAAACAAGACTTATCATTAGATGTTTTTCATGCATTAAATAGAGTAGAAATCCACGAGCCCTTTGGATTAACAAATGAAGAAGGGAAAGAAATGTGGGATAGCTCTCTTGAACAGATTTATTACACGAATTGCCCTGCTTATCCTGGAGCATTAGAAGTACTTAATGAGTTAGAAAAGCAAGGACATTCCATTTACTACATTACAGCGAGACCAAAAGAACATGGCATCAGGTCTCGGGAATGGTTAAAAGAACAGGGATTCCCCGTAGAAGACACCCAATTCTTTTATGGAATGAAAGATCATGAGAAAGTAGATATTATTGCTGACTTAAATCTTGATTACTATGTAGATGATAAGGCAACGATTTTAGAATCTCTAGTAGATTTAGATATGACATTAATATTAAAAGACCAGTCCTATAATCAAGATAAAGACTTTTTAAGACTTACCGATTGGCAAGAATTTCATTCATTAGTGTCAAAAAATGAAAAAATATTGAGCAAGTAAGCTATACAATAATTATATAAACATGATATAATATTTTGATGGACAAAAGAATAATTAAAACCACTTGCTAGGGGAAGCCTAGTGGAACAAACCAATGCAGATGGGACTGTCTCGGAAACACGTAAATATTACGTATTCTCGGGCGGTCTTTTTTCGTTCGTTAGTGAATTAATATTTTTACACTACGTATACTTAGGTGATGTTTCAGCCATTGTATTGTGAAGGAGAAATGAAAGAAATTGACAACAGAAACAAATAAATATCAAGACCAGTCATTGTTTAACCTTACTTGGCCCTTATTCATTGAAATATCTCTTCACATGAGTGTAGGAATTCTTGCTACATTAATTTTAAGTGGGTATTCTGACTATGCTGTTGCAGGAGTTGGGGTAGCCAACCAAATTATGAATATATTTATTCTGATTTTTAATGTAACTGCAATCGGAGCAACCATTCTTATCGGACAGAACCTAGGCGCAAATAAAATAAAAGACGCCAGAAGTATCGCAAGATCTGCATTTGGATTGAACTTCTGGATTGGAATATTAATGACCATCATAGTATTTTTATTTGGAGGTACCTTTTTAAAATTCTATGGTTTAAGTGGTGAAGTATATCAATACGCATTAACGTTTTTAGCTGTGACAGGACTTTCGCTATGTATCGAAGCGGTTGCCTTATCTTTAAGTGCGATTTTAAGAAGTCATGGGCATACTAGAGAAACAATGTTTGTGACGATTATTATGAATGTCATCAGTATTATCGGTTTCTTCATTGCGATAAACGGTTTCTTTGGAATCCCCGTTACTGGAGTTGTCGGTGTGTCTGTGACAATAATTATCGCAAGGATTTTTCTGTTATTTGCTTTACTCTATTTTGTTAAACGACGTCTTGCAATAAAGTTCAGCCTAAGCGATTTAATTAAGATTGATAAAACAAATACAAAAAACCTGATGAGTATTGGAGTTCCTTCTGCAGGGGAGCAATTATCCTATCAATTATCTCAAGTTGTGATTACTAGTTTTGTAGCAATTATTGGGGATGCAGCTCTTGCAGCAAGAGTTTATATTTTAAATATCTCGATGTTTTGCTTTATGTTTTCCATGGCGATTTCTCAAGGTACACAAATATTAGTGGCACGTTATATTGGAGCTAAACTATACGAAAAGACGTTGAAGCGTGGGCTTAAAACGTTGCGTATCGCTTTCTTAGTTGCTGTAGTTATTTCATTCATTATTGCTTTTACAGGAGATCGTTTACTGAATATCTTTACCGGCGATCCAATGATTATTGCCGTAGCGATTCCAGTGTTATGGGCAATTATCTTTATCGAGCCTGGTAGAGCTGTAAATATGGTTTTAATGGGTTCATTAAAATCAGTTGGCGACGTGAGATTCCCGGTAATCATCGGAATTATTTCCATGTGGGGAATAGCGGTAACCCTTAGTTATGTTTTTGGTATTGCCTTAGGATTAGGACTTCTTGGTGTGTGGCTTGCTCAGGGTGTTGACGAGTGGTTCAGAGGTGTCTTTGCATATAGACGTTGGAAATCTCAGCCATGGCTTAAAAAGAAAATAAAAGAAGAAGTAACTGTATAATTATAAGTAAAAAAAGTGGTGGATAGAAATTATATCCATCACTTTTTTCTTTGTTTCGATTATCATCATAACTCTTTACATATCCGAACTATTCCTTTATATTCGTAATAAATAGAATTTACAGATATCAAAAGGAGGGATTTTCATGTCATCTAATACTTCAATTGAAAACAAGATGAATAGTTACCCACAACAGCCACACGGTGGAACTTTGATAAATCAAGTGTTAAAAGGGAAGAAGTTAGAAAATGCTAAAGCAAGAGCAAAAGAGCTACCAATGATTGTAATAGATTTAGAAGCAATTATCACAATTGAGATGATTGCAACAGGTGTACTATCGCCAAATAAAGGTTTTATGAATGAGGCAGATTATAAATCTGTTCTTACTGAAGGCAGATTGAGTAATGGAGTTGTCTGGCCCGTGCCGCTAAGCTTTGCGCCTATAGGTGATAAAAATAAAGAAATTATTCAATCGCTAAACGTAGGTGATGAGATTGTACTGGCAGATGATACGAAAGAAGCAGTTGCGATTTTAAAAATAGATGATATTTTCAATTACGACCGCGCATTTCGTGCAAGGCATCTTTTTGATACAGAAGACCGTGATCATCCTGGAGTTGATGCGATTTATCGTAGAATGGGCGACACTGCATTAGGTGGAACGATTGAATTATTAAAAAGAGTTCATTGGGGACCATTTGAAGATATTAGAATGGAGCCTAGGGACACCTGGAATTTATTTTATGAAGAGAAGAAATTCAAAACAGTTGGCGGCTTTATTACTGGAGCAAACCCGTTGCATCGAGGACATGAATATATTCATCGAAATGCGCTAGAGGAGCTAGACGGATTATTTGTTCAGCCACTAGTAGAAATGGCGAAACGAGAATATACACGTCATGAATTTCGCATGTTAGCTTATCGTAGTGTACTTGAAACTTATTATCCAAAAGAACGAACCATTCTTGCTCCATTAAGAGTAACATATATATTTGCAGGTCCAAGAGAAGCAGTGTTGCATGCTTTGATTATGAAAAACTATGGATGCACCCATGCATTGATAGGCCGAGATCATGCAGGTATTGGAGAATACTATGATAAATATGCAAGTCATACAATATTCGATCGTTTCACACCTGAAGAATTAGGAATTGATATTCGATTATTTCAGGAAGTATTTTACTGTACACGTTGTGATAGTGCTGCAACAGAGCATAGCTGTCCACATGACGAGAGATATCGAATAAATATATCTGGTACAGGAATTAGAGAATTGCTTCGTTATGGAATGCTACCACCAAAAGAGATTGTTCGTCCTGAATCCGCACGAATTGCGATGCAAGGAATTCAACCAAAAGGAATAGATAGCGATAAAATAGCAATTGCTCCAGTTGGAAAGACAATTAAAAGTATCTTTCCGTATTATTTAAATCGTACACGGCTTGGCGGTGCGAAAAGAGAAGTGCCGCGTGAGGTGGAGCAGTTAACAATAGAAGATTTAGTAACAGCAATTACTGATGTACGTGAAAATGGGGATAGAATTTATAAAGAAATTTATGAGGAATATAGCCATGTAACGGATATCAATCGTGCCGTTCAACCAGAATGGGTGGAGGACGCACGTGAAACGCTTCATAAACATCAAGAAATGGTGGTGGATTATTTAGAGAAGAAAGTGGAAAGGGCAGCAGAAACAACATCTGATGAATTTATGTACCAAGATAAACAAGAGGCGATGCGAGAGTTAGAAGTAGCTAAGAAAATATTAGACGATCTACCAAGTCCATTGCGACCTGAAGATTTAAAATATCGTACATGGAATTCATTACCATACAAGAGGTATCGTGGTAGTGATGAATAATTAGTTTGTTTGCAATACTAGACTTTAAAGGGTTCATAATATGGAAAAAGTTCTAGGCATATACTCCCCTAAAATAACACAGATTTATTTCCTCATTTAGGGGAGCAAATCAGAACGCTCTAATTATCTAAATTATAATTGTTAGGTAATATGAATAAAAAATCACTCTGTTTCATCGAATAGTTCAGTAGATCGTTTATCCAAATAACGATATAGTGTAGATTTACTTATTCCAGTAGCTTCTTTTATATCATATAAAGTATATTTTTTACTATCGTACATTGTAAAAGCGGTTTGTAAGTTTTTATCTGACTTGGGTGGGCGACCAATTGATTTTCCTTGTTCTTTCAAGGCTTGCAAGGAAAATGTAGAAGAATGTCTTAAAAAGGTCGTTTGCAGTTCCGAGAAAAAAGTAGCTCCTTGAAGCAACGAAACCTCTTGAATTGTCTTATTCGTAAGTTGTTCATCAATGAAGTGAATGGTGACCTGGTTACGTTTTGCTAACCGTAAAGTATCTAATAGCTGCTGCAACGAATCAGCTAATACCTCGATGTTCTGTACGAAGAGCTCGTCACCTTCTTGAACAGCCATTAATAAGTCTTCAAGCTGAATTCTTTTCTTCGCAAGTCCGTGCGTTTCTTTAAATAACTTATCAATAAGGATATCATTCAGTTGATTGGTGCCTTGCTGATCATTAACAATAGGACGGATATAGCCGTATTTCAATTTCGAACCCCCTGACCCCCAAAACTCTTACCTTTTGGGAGTTAAAATGATATGATAGTTTATATTATGTACATTTTAACATTCACGGAAGCTTATTAGAAGTTTTTGTATTAATGAAAGGGGAACAGGATGCATACATTGAAACAAGAGTGGTTCGGGAATATACGTGCTGATATTTTAGCAGGTATTGTTGTTGGACTGGCGCTTATTCCTGAAGCTTTAGCTTTTGCGTTTATTGTGGGTGTGGATCCACGTGTCGCATTATACGCTTCATTTACAATTGCGGTCATTACTGCGTTTGTCGGAGGACGCCCTGGACTAATCTCTGCAGCAACAGGAGCAATGGCACTAGTGCTCGTTAACTTAATGGCAACACATGGTTTAGAATATATACTTGCAGCTACCATTCTAACAGGATTCATTCAATTTTTATTTGGGATATTTGGTGTAGCGAACTTGATGCGCTTTATTCCAAATTCTGTCATGTTAGGATTTGTAAATGCACTAGGAATAATGATTTTTATGACGCAAATGCCTTATTTAATAGGTGGGGGCGTTATGACCTATGTTTTTGCTGGTGTGACGTTAGCACTTATCTATATCATTCCTAGGTTTATTAAAGCAATTCCAGCATCACTTATTGCGATTATCTTTATGACGGTTATTGCGCTTTTCAGTGGTGTGAAATTACAAACGATTGGTGATCTCGGAACGATGCCGAGTACATTACCGACCTTTTTCTTCCCAGATATTCCATTGAACTTTGAAACATTAATGATTATCTTACCTTACTCATTAGCACTTGCAGTAGTTGGTTTGTTGGAATCATTACTTTCTTCTCAAGTGTTAGATGAAATGACTGATACATCAAGTAATAAAAATAGAGAAGCTCGTGGCCAAGGGATTGCTAACTTCTTCACTGGATTCTTCGGCGGGATGGCGGGTTGTGCATTGCTTGGACAATCTGTTATCAACATTAAATCGGGTGGTCGTGGTAGGTTATCTACCTTTATAGCAGGTGCGTTTCTCATGTTTTTAATTATCGTTTTAGGTGATGTTGTCGTCAAAATCCCGATGCCTGTGCTAGTAGGTGTCATGATAATGGTGAGTTTCACAACATTTAACTGGGGTTCATTTAAATTTATGAAACAAGCTCCTAGAACAGAAACACTTGTCATGCTTGCTACGGTTGCAATTATTTTATATACAAATAATTTAGCGATTGGTGTTATCCTAGGTGTAATTTTAAGTGCACTATTTTTTGTTGCGAAGGTTTCGCGTGTAACTGTGACAAAAAAGAATGCGGTATACAGTGTGAAAGGTCCTTTATTCTTTGCATCGACTACAAAGTTTTTGAAAGCATTTGAAGATGTTACAGAAAGCAAGATAACCATCGACTTTGAAAATAGTCAGCTGTGGGACGAATCCGCGGTAGGAGCAGTATTGAAACTAAGACAGCAACTTGAGAAAAAGGGTGTAACAGTAAATATTGTTGGATTAAATTCTTCAAGTGAGCGATTATATCAACAATTCACATAGGGAGGAATTGGAATGAAAATTGCAGTAGCCGTTGATGGTTCAGACAATGCGTTCAGAGCAGTAAAACATGCTATTTTACTTGCTCAATATTTACCAGAAGCGCATTTGGAAATTATTAATGTTGCGAATCATGACAAAGCGAAAGATGAGTACTTATTAGCGCAAAACTCAGAAGGCTTAGCATTAAAGCGTGAGCAAAAATTGAAGCCAATACGAGAACTTGCAGAGTCCGTTGAAGTAGAAGTAAAAGTTACTATACTTAAGGGAAATCCAAGCCAAGAAATTATAAGATATGTAAAAGAACAGTCGATTGATCAACTTGTCATCGGAAGCCGTGGCTTAAATACCTTCCAAGAAATGGTGCTCGGTAGTGTGAGTCATAAAATAATGAAACATGCTCATTGCCCAGTGACAATAGTTAAATAAAAAGATTTTTTTCTCAGTCCATACGATTATAAAAAACGCAGAAGGTATTATAACTTCTGCATTTTTCAATGTTATTTTCTATCCCAAAAGCGTTGTACAGCTATAGCAGTCACAAAATCCTTACCGAAGTTTGGATTATTTGCAGCAAAGACCACACCAGCTAAATTATTTCCAGGTGCTGATTGTACAAAATCCTGACCAGTTGATGCCACACCAATTGGTTTATAATGTTTATAAGCATGGTGTACATAATCAACGATATTTGATTTGACCATAGTTAAGTTTTTAGAATTTCCTCCAACAACATAAATAGAGTCAAACAAGTAAGAGCTTGCTGTTAGGAAGGTCATATTTACTTTTAACTCCCTACCATTATTGCCTTTTACTTTACCAAGTTTATCACTAACGACAACAACGAAAACTCCATTTTGTTGTAAATCATTGAGTACTCCCATCACTTCATTGGAATCAAATCCATCCCCAACCAATACACCAACCTTAAGCGTTGCAGCATATTTTGGTGTGGAATATTGACTTAACGAAGGATAGCTAGTGGAAACTGGAACATGGGTACCACTTGGAGGTGCAACACCAATATTATCTGCAATAGTTGTAGCTAATTCTTCATCTACATTTACGATTAAATCTACATTTTGTTGGCGTACAGATTCACTTTTTACTTTTCCAAGTTGATAGCTAAATGCTTCAATGGTGTGTTGTTGTTCAACAGGTGTTAGGCTATTCCAGAAAATCCGCACTTGTGAGAAGTAATCTTTAAACGAATCACTTCGAGCGCGAATAACATGTCCTTCAACTTTCTTAGGGTAGGACTCATAGCCACCTTCTTCTGGAGGAACGGTATATGGAGTATTATTTGCTAATGAGTTTTCATGATAGTCTACTTCGTCAACATCAATTCGGTATCTCATAAAGCCTCTTCTTGTATTATTATGAAATGGACAGAGTGGTCGGTTAATTGGAAGTTGATCGTAGTTGGCGCTTCCTAGTCGATGTTGCTGTGTATCGCGATATGCCATTAATCTACCTTGTAACACAGGGTCATTTGAAAAATCAATTCCAGGTACAACGTTCGCAGGGTTAAACGCAACTTGCTCCGATTCTGTAAAGTAATTATCGATGTTTCGATTTAATGTCATCTTACCTATAATTTGAACAGGTATAAGTTCCTCTGGCCAAAATTTAGCAGGATCTAATACATCGAAGTCATATTTAAATTCATCCTCTAAAGGGATAAGCTGTACACCTAATTCATATTCTGGATAAAACCCATTATCTATTGCTTCTCTAAGATCTTTCCTATGAAAGTCTGGATCAATCCCACCAAGTTTTATTGCCTCATCTTGCAACAAGGAATGTACGCCTAGAACAGGCTTCCAAACATATCTCATAAAGGTTGCTTTCCCTTGATCATTAACAAATAGATACGTGTTTATCGACCATGATTCCATCATACGATAGCTTCTTAAAATCCCTCGATCCGACATAATCCAAGTAACCATATGAAGGGATTCAGGATTATTGGCTACATAATCCCAGAAAGTATCATGTGCACCAGTAGCTGTTGGTATGTCGTCATCTTGTTTTGATTGATAGGCATGCATTGCATCTGGAAATTTCATCGCATCCTGATTTATTAAAACTGGCATTGCAATTGTAGTTAAATCCAGGTTTCCTTCCTCTGTGTAAAGTTTAACCCCTTGGCAGCGTAAATCCCTTGCAGTATCATAAGATCCTTTAGGACCCTGTACAGTTGAAAAACGAGTGGTTAATGGTGTCACTTTCCCAGCTTCTTGTAAAAACCCAGCCTTTGTTACATGTTTCATGGACTGATAACATTCAAATTCTCCATGCGCACTATAACCTCTAGCATGAACGACTCTTTCTGGTATTTCTTCATGGTTAAAATGAGACATCTTCTCAAAAAACTCATAATCTTGTCTTAGTGAAGGCCCACGAATTCCAGCTTTTAACTGATTTTGGTCTTGAGATATCTTTTTTCCTTCCTTAGTTGTCATTGGCTTTCCAGCGTTTTGGACACGGAATTGATCTAACTGTTCTTGTTTTGCATCTTGCTGTCTGGAATTTTCTTCTCTATGTGATTTTTCATCCATAAAATTACCACCCTTATTTTTATCGCTTATACCCTTGCTATGGTATGCAAATACCCATTCTTTGATACGATTTTAAGAGATGTTTCACAAACTTTATGGGCTTTCATATAGTATTAAGATATTTTTGGAGGAGATATTTTATGGGCGTAACATAAATTAAGCAAGAATTACTTGAACAAGGACTAATTCAGATCGCAAATACGATGGAACCTTAACAGAGCTAATATTTTAAATTCATGAGTGAAATTTTAATTAGTGGATACAATAATGAAGGGAAAATACATCAGGAGTTATCGTCAACTTAGATAATTTCAGATGGGATTTCCTTGAAAATATTATAGGAGGTACGTCGATGGATAACAACAATAACAACAAGCGAAACAACCGTAATGATCAGAGAAATCGTAACGATGATCAACGCAATCAAAACCAAGAAAATGTTAACGTAGAATTTGCAGATGAAAACGAGTTTGTTGATGAGTACAACTTCAACGACAATCAAAATCGTAATAACCAAAACCGTAACAACCAGAACCAACGACAAAATAACCAAAATCGTTAGTAATAAATAGATATAAATAGGGCCTGAATCAAAGTGTTAAAGCACTTTGATTCAGGCCTTCCTATTTTTACATTAAATGTTACTAAAAGTTTCAACTAATGAAACCCGAGGCAGTAACTTTGATAAACAATATAAATTATCCTACAATATTCAAGTGGCTAAAAACAGATAGCTTTTATATGATTTAAACAATAAACCTCTCTCGCTCAAAGTTAGAGGTTATTATACGTAAAACGAAAAAGCATAAGATAAGCCAAATATATTTCAACACAGAAGGAGAATTCATATGTCAACATTTGTAGAATTAGTGGAAAAACGCCGTTCGATTTATGCATTAGGAACGGATAGTGAGTATTCAAAACAGGATATCGAAAATAGAATTCGCGAGGTAGTTAAACAAGTACCTACAGCTTTCAACAGTCAAACAACAAGAGTAGTTGTATTATTCGATGAAGCAAACGAGAAATTCTGGAACCATATATACGATGTTCAAAAGAACGTTCTTGAAGGTGAAATGTGGGATATGATGTCAGGAATTATGACTGGTGCTAAAAATGGAATTGGTACCGTATTATTCTTCGAAGATAAAGATGCAGTAGAAAAAATGCCTGCACAAGGAGTTCGTGAAGAAGCTTATAAACAAAACAATAATGCGAACGCACAATATGGTGTTTGGTTAGCTTTAGCTGAAATGAACCTAGGCGCAAGCTTACAACATTTCAACGTTGGTTATGAACAAGGTTTCGATAAAGGTACAAAAGAAATGTTCGACCTTCCAGAATCTTACGAGATGCTTGCACAAATGCCATTCGGATCGATTGAACAAGAGGTTGGCGAGAAAGAACATATTGATACAGATATTCAAGTAAAAGTTTTTAACTAATAACTTTGTTTCATGGAGAGTATTAAACTCTAAGTCATGCAATTTACAAAAAAGAGCCTAGATCATCTTAAAAGATGACCAGGCTCTTTTTCTATGCAGTGAATCCTAATCTTAAAGCTATATTAAACCTTCATTTACATTACCAACTAGCTTTTTTAAGCCCTGGTATTTGACCTTTATATGCAAATTCACGAAGGCAGATACGACATAAATTGAATTTCTTTAATACGCTATGTGGTCTGCCGCAATGCTTACAGCGACTATACTCACGAACTGCAAATTTCTGTGGCTTTTGTTGTTTAACAACTAAAGCTTTCTTTGCCATGCGACATCCTCCTTCTATTCTAAAATAGATAGATATTATACCATGATTATTGCTCTCTATCAGCGACCAATTTATGGATATAAGACTACTTAATAAGGGTCTTCTTTAAAAAATGAATAAACTTTAAAGCATAAGCTAAAGTGTAAATGCACAAGATAGGTTTGAGAAATAATTTCAAATATAGGTTAGTTGAACAGTAAATTTCATGAAGGAGGAAAATAGATGAATAAACATGTGAAGGCTTTATTGATAAAGTTTGTAGGTTCGTTTTTTCTTTTATATATAATCTTAGGTTTAATATACGGAATGGAGTTTGGTGAAGTACTTCTTCTGTCCGCAGTATTAGGCGTGGCTGCTTATTTAATTGGCGACATGATTATATTACCCAAAACAAATAACTTTGTAGCAACATTAGCAGATTTTGTTTTAGCAGGGATAATTATTTATGTATTCGTAGGTGGCTTGACTACGATTGATAACGTTTTTACCGTAACATTATTAGCGACAATTGGAGTAGCTCTATTTGAAGTTATTTTCCATCGATATTTACAAAACTTTGTATTACCCAATGAGGAAAGTAAAAGGAAGCATGTCTTGCAATATCAAACAGAAATGTCTGGAGAGTTAAAAGTGGATCGACCTGAAAAGAAGAAAGAAGACAATCAGAATAAATAAATGAATTTAACCTGATAATTGATCGACATACAAAAGTAAAAGGATGGGGGAAATAAAAACCCCATCCTTTTTGTTTAACTACTATATTTTCAAGGCTAAACTTCTTGTTAAAAGTCGAATAGCTGCTATGACCAAAATCATGACTATAAAGATAACTGGTATGGCTAATACTTTTGGAACAAAATCTAAGAACATAAAGTTTTCATAAAGTGGCATATCTAATGCAATTCGCATCATGGAATCTTTGACTGCAATAACTGCCATACCTACAAAGACGATGACTATCCCTGCAATTACGCCTAATCTTTGGAATGCTGAACCAATTAGCCAACCGACGATATAGAAAATAAAGATATTGAGACTGAACAGGGATAGTGAAAGAATTAGATTCTGTTCTGCACTCACAAATGGTGTTAAAATCACCGATAGAATAATTTCACCAAGGAAATTACCTTCGACATCCACGTCAAGATCCACTAATGTGCTTGAATTAAAAACCTTGTTAGTAAAAATACTTACAATGAACCTTTCGAGCTGACTAAGGATATATATCAATATAGGTAGCGCAACAGAAAGTAAGACACTTCCTATTAAACCTCCATAAAAGTAATTTTTCCTTGTGATTCCATTTTCAACATAATAACGTAAGAAACTAATAGCGAGAATACCAATAATGAGCATAAAGATATTACTTGATATATAACCACCACTATAAAAAGTATCCACTTCAGTTGGAGATATTAAGCGAAATAGGTGGACAGCTAGGGTTATCCCTAAAAACCAATAGCTCCAGGATATTTGTACAAGAAACATATCGATGCCGATTCTTTGATAAGATACTGGTTTCATTGTTTAGATCTCCTCCTCGTTTGTTAATTGAATGAATAAGTCTTGTAAAGATACTGGACCAACACTCAAGCCAAGACTTTTTGCTTCTGCTAGTTCTTGATCTGACAATGTACCATAAAGGGTAATTGACTTTGTATTTCCCAAGCTTTCTTCATTTAAGACTTTCTTGTCCTGACTAAAATTATCAACATTTTCTTTGTCACCAACAATAGTGACACCTCGACTTACTAACTCATCATGTGTTTCATGTAAAAGTAACTTACCTTGATCAATTATAATTACTTCATCAAACAAGTAATCCATTTCAGACACAAGGTGAGTGGATAAAATAATAATTCGTGGATGACGTTCTTGCTCTTTTAATAATTCTTTATAGAATAGATCGCGTGCTGGAGCGTCCATCCCAAGGTAAACTTCATCAAAGATTGTAATTGGTGAACGGCTTGCTAATCCAACAACAACATTAAAAGCAGATTGTTTACCTGTTGATAGTTTATATAAAGCTTTTTCATTTTCGAGTTTGAACTTTTTTAGTAACTCTTTTGCATATTCTAAATCAAAATTAGGTCGATACCTGTGGAGGTCTTCAATCGCTGCTGCTGGTGAGTCTGTTTCCCCAGTCATATCTTTGTTATATAAAAAGGTTACTTGTTGCATGATCCGTGCATTTTCAAATGGTTTTTCATTTGCAATGTACAATTCTCCTGAAGTTGGTTTTCGAAAAGAACCAATTAACGATAGTAAAGAAGTTTTTCCTGCACCATTTCTCCCAAGTAATCCATATATTTTCGGCTCTGTGATTTCAAAGGAGATATCTTTTAAGGTTTTCTCTTTTCCATAAGATAGATGGAGACTTTTTGCTTTTATATTCATTATTTATTCATTCCTTTCACTTTCTTAATATAGTTAAGAATTTCTTCATTTGTAATTTCTAACTTATTGGCTTCTTGTACGAGTGTAACGATATATTCTTCCACAAAAGATTCACGGCGTTTTTGTAAAAGTTTTTCTCTAGCACCTTCTTGAACAAACATTCCGATTCCCCTTTTTTTATAAAGTATATTCTCATCAACAAGCTGATTAATACCTTTAGAAACAGTTGCATGATTAATTTTATAAAAATTCACTAACTGATTTGTAGAAGGTACTTGATCATCGATATTAAGCTGTTTGTTAATAATTTGATCTTCTATTTGTTCTCTTACTTGAATATAGATTGGTTTGTTTTCTGTAAAAAGGTTTTTCACTAATTCAGACCTCCTTAGCTGTCATGGTCATATGGTTATATACTTATGTGTATAACCATAACAGGTGGAATTTAAACTGTCAATATTATTTCTATAAAAAATAAAAAAACACTCCAAGTAGTTGGAGTGAGTGGGTTAATTAATTATTAAAGTTCCATCATTTAGTTTAGCTTGACTTATTTGAGTGCCCTTTGGGAAAATAAAAGTCCAAGGCATACTCGTTTTTTCGGGTAGTTTTAGATTAGAAAAAGTAAAATGATGTGCTGCAATTTCTTTATCGCCTTCTTTATAAACAACATCTAAATTATCAAACGTAAATTCTTTGTCGGTAAAGTTATGAATTAATACAATAACAAGTAAATCTTCTTTATGGTTATATGCTTGACTGATTGGTAGAGGTTTAATTGCCTCAGCAGGGTCATTTTTGGTTTCGTTAAATAATGTCTCTATTTTTAATCGATCTTCTGGAGCGATTGTTTTGTCCCAAGCAGACTCAAATATTAATTTTTGCATGATAAAAACTCCCTTCATCTACTAGCTTAACAGAAGATAGTACATTATTATATAATTAAAGGATAGGCTAATAAGAGTGTAGAAGCTTCATTGTACTGCATACAAGTAAATCGTTTTAATGTATAATAGATAAAGTAAAGAAACTTGAGGAGGATCGGAATGCCTGAGATAAAAAAAGCTGAGAATAAATTTTATATTGGTGAGAGTATTAAGCGACCTCTAGCTGAAATTACATTTATTCAGTCAGGAAAACAATTAGTTGTTATTGACCATACATATGTTTCAGATGAACTTCGCGGACAAGGAATCGCAGGCAAACTGCTAGAAGAAGTCGTTCAATATGCCCGAAGTAATAATAAAAAAATTAAACCGTTATGTGTATATGCAAAACAAAAAATGGAAGACACAGCTGAATACCATGACGTCCTTGCAGAATCCTAATTAAAATAATAAAACAAAGAGTGAGAAGCTAACTAAGGCTTCTTTTTTTATGGAAGCGTTCATGTTACTTCTTAATATATGGAAAATTAAGTGCTAGTAAGATAAACTAAGTTTTAGACATGTATTTGAACAGGAGAGATGAAGTATGAAGTTATTAGTAACTCAACTTGCTATGATCGGCGTTATATGGGTAGGTATGTTGTTCTTTTTCAATGAAATGAACGATACAAGTAAAATTATTTTTTACGTTGTAACATCTTGGTTTCTATTCTTGGTTGTTATGGTAGTGAAAAATCTTATTAGAATTAAAAAAGAAAAAACAGAGTAGGATGGTTTTTAGATGCTTACAGCAGAAAATATATATAAATCATATGGAGATAAAATCCTATACAATAACCTCACCTTTACCATCGGAGAGCAAGAGAGAATAGGACTCATCGGTGTAAATGGTACAGGTAAATCCACGTTATTAAAAGCAATTGCAGGAATTGAAAGCGCAGAGTCAGGTGAAATCAAACACGCGAAAGATTATCAAATTGAATATCTAGCACAAGAACCAGAACTTGATCCAGAGCTTACGGTGATTGAGCAAATTTATTATGGTGAAGCACGAGTCATGAAGATAATGCGAAGCTATGAACAAGCTTTGATGGATTTACAAAAGGATGCAGCAGATACAGCCTTACAAGATAAGCTTATTAAACTACAACAGGAAATGGATCAAGAAGAAGCATGGGAAGCAAATACCCAAGCAAAAACGATATTAACAAAACTAGGAATCACAAGTTTTGATAAGAAAATTCAAGATCTATCTGGCGGACAAAAGAAAAGAGTTGCACTTGCCAAAGCACTGATTCAACCAGCGAATTTATTAATCCTTGATGAACCAACAAACCATCTTGATAATTCAACAGTTGAGTGGTTAGAGAAGTTTTTACAGTCATATAGAGGCGCACTTTTACTTGTTACCCATGATCGTTATTTTTTAAATCGTGTAACGAATCGTATTTTTGAGCTTGATAAAGGAAATCTTTATATTTATGAAGGTAATTATGAAATCTTCTTAGAGAAAAAAGCGGAAAGAGAAGAGCTTGAAAGAAGTAGTGAAGTTAAACATCATAACACTTTACGTCGTGAGCTTGCTTGGTTACAAAGAGGTGCACGTGCTCGCTCAACAAAGCAAAAGGCTAGAATTGACCGAATTGACGAGATGAAAGAAAAAGATTTTCAAACAAGCAAAGACGATGTGCATTTCAAAATTGGGTCGACTCGTTTAGGGAAAAAAGTAATTGAGCTACAAGATATTTCTAAGAGCTTTGGGGATCAGCAATTACTAGATTCATTTAATGAATTAATCATCCCAAATGATCGAATTGGTATCATTGGACCAAATGGCTCTGGTAAGACGACATTACTAAATATCATAGCTGGTCGTGTAAAACCAGTTTCTGGAGAAGTTGATATTGGAGAAACTGTTAAAATTGGCTATTACACACAAGGTGACGAGGAACTAGATGGGTCTAAAAGAATTATCGATTACATCAAAGAGACGGCAGAAGTCATTCACACAATTGATGGTTCCGTCATTACTGCAGAACAGATTTGCGAGCAATTTTTATTTTCTAGAAGAGATCAATACACATATATCCAAAAGTTATCTGGTGGGGAAAAGCGCAGATTATATTTATTAAAAATATTGATGACAGAGCCGAATGTGCTTTTTCTAGATGAACCGACAAATGACCTTGATACGCAGACATTAAGTGTTTTGGAAGAATATCTAGAACATTTCCCAGGTGTAGTAATTACGGTTTCTCATGATCGTTACTTTTTAGATCGAGTGGTTAACAGATTGATTGTTTTTACCGGTGATGGAAAAACAAAAAGATATTACGGTAACTATAGTGATTATTTAGAGGAAGCGCCGACTGAAGTTGTTACACAGCAGACGGAAGAGAAAAAATCTACTAAAGTTAAAAAACGTAAAAAACTATCCTATATGGAACAAAAAGAATGGGAATCTATAGAAGATGAGATTATGGAAATGGAAGAACAAGCTGCGAAATTAGAAACTTCCATTGCTGATGCTGGCAGTGATGCTGGGAAGGTTCAAGAAAAGTATGCAGAACTAGAGAAATTACGTGAAGCTACAGAGAAGAAAATGGAACGTTGGGAAGAACTTTCACTTATGATTGAAGCATTTGACGAAGAGTAGACAGGCTTTCATGATATTTATTCTTGAATCTGGGTATATTGAAGATGTATCCAAATCTATTCGTTAGTATGACTTTATGGAGGTTCGCTATGAAATTATTTCAGGTTAGAAAAGGCCAATTCGTTTTTTATAAAAATGAATTGCATAAGGTATATTCGGTGAAACCAGTGTTTAAACAGTCTGTACATATGTATCGTTTGAAAGATATGGAGCAGATTTTAACACGTGCAAGTGAGATTGAACTTTATCGGCCGCAGCATAATGACACATTTATCTTTTATGGAAAGAGATATACAATTGACCAGTATGAAAAGCCAGAGCCTGGTGATTATATCTTAATCACAAAACCTGCCCCAGATTTATTGGATCATTATTCTTTAAATGAAATTGAAAAAGTAGCGCAAGTAGAAGACGGTAGTGTAACAACTACAAAAGATAATGGAGTAAAGCATCATGAGTATGTTGTTTTGGTACCGGGAAGAAAAGATGCAAGTCAGGAAATTGCCTACTATGATAAAAATCTTGTTCCCGAGGAGCAACGTATTCAGGATGAGTCAATTTCCTATCTAGCAGAAAATGATACAACTTTACAGCCATACGTTGGAGATATTTATATCGATAAACGTAACAACACGAAAGCGATGGTTGTTGCTTTGACTGATACGGAAGTAATTTTTGGCCATGGAGTTCACGTGCATATCGCAGAATTACTAGATGAAGATAACTTTGAATTGATTTATCGCTTTGATCTGTAGAAGTGCGAAGTTTGATCGCCGCTTTAGCGCTGGAGCCGGACGTGGCTGTCCTTCACACAAAGACTTATCCACAAAGTCCAATTTCTATAATTTCTTATGCTTAAATAAAAATGGTAATGCTCAGGAGAGTGAGCATTACCATTTTTTACTTTTCATTAAAGATTGGCCAATTATTTGCTGTAGCAACTTCTTTCATTTTATCTTTTGGATTGACGATAATCGGATAGTCAACAAAGTGTAGAAGAGGAATATCGCTTTCGCTATCAGCATAGGCCCATACTTTAGTATCGGCATGAGAAACATTATTTTTCTTAAACCACTCTTTAACTGCTTCTACTTTTTTCTCCCCATTAATAATATTAGTAGTAGCCCCAGTACATCTACCTTGCTTATCAAAAGCTAATCCAGTTCCTACAATGGTAACATCTAGCCCAATCCTATCAGTGAGTGCCTCGAGGAAGGGGCGAAGTGCACCTGAAAGAATCATGACTTGATTGCCATTGTTTTGGTGTTCATGAATTTTTTTAACTAAGTCTTGATTAATATCAGCCTCTCCTTCGACTATAAGATGATGAAAGAAGGAGGAAAGCTCTGCTTCCGTTTTTCCTTTGAAAGTTTTAGCAAAGGTGTTAAAGAAATGTATACGTAATCTATTTTTACCTTTAAAAATGCCTAGAATGATTGCTTGCAATGATCCTATGATGATAGTAAGCCACTCTTTTATTCCGAATTCTTTCTTTCCAGCTTTAAACATTAATTTAAAAGAGTCTCCTTGATATAATGTTCCATCAAAATCAACTGTAACAAGTTGCAATGTTTTGCCTCCTAATGCTTCAAATAATATTAGAATTTATAATTATAATTGTGTACGAATTTCCCATAGTTCGGGAAAGAAATAGTGGTCGAGTACTTTTTTTAGATAGCCAACCCCTGATGAGCCGCCTGTGCCTGTTTTATGGCCGATAATTCTTTCGACTGTTTTCATATGACGGAAACGCCATTGTTGAAACCAATCTTCAATATCTACTAGTTTTTCTGCCAGTTGATATAAATCCCAATATTTATCTGTATTTCTATAAATAATGAGCCAAGCTTGTTCAACGGATTGATCTTTCACGTAGGTCTTCGAAAAATCACGATCAAGAACATCAGGATTAATTGGAAAGCCAGCTTTAGCAACTGCTTGGATAGCTACATCATACAAGCCAGGATTATTATATGCTTTTTCCAAACGGCGATATAAATTAGCATCTTGTTTATATATATCAAGAATATGTGGAGTTTTATAGCCAAGGATAAACTCCACTAAGCGATATTGATAAGACTGAAACCCTGAAGCATTGCCTAATTCTCCGCGAAACTCAATATACTCACTAGGTGTTAGCGTGGATAAAACATCCCAACCTTGAATAATTTGTGCTTGAATTTTTGATACTCGTGCAAGCATTTTAAACGAGGTTTGCAAATCACCATTCTGTATAGCTTTTACTGCAGCTTCCGTTTCATGAATAATTAATTTTAACCATAATTCACTTACTTGATGAATAATAATAAATAGCATTTCATCGTGATGGTCAGATTTGCGAACTTGACTCATAAGTAATGTGTCTAGTGCGAGATAATCATCGTAAGACATATTCTTTTGAAAATCTGTGTGAATCTCTTTTTCTTCAGAGAAAATTTTACTGCTATCTTTATTCATTATTATTCTCCTTTGTTATTGGTCGAATGACTGCACGTACTGGACTACCATCTGCACCGATGATTTTTAATGGTAAGGCAATCATTTCATAAAGACCAGCTTCACATTCATCAAGCATGAGGTTTTCTAAAATATAAATTCCATGTTCATATAAAGCATGGTGAGTTTGCAGTTCTTTACTTTCGACTACGTCCACTGAAGGGATGTCCACTCCAAGTAATTTTACTCCTTGTTCTGCAAGAAAGGAGGCTAAGCTTGGGTCAATGACAGGCATTTTCTCCGGGAAGTGATTTGGATTATTTGGTAAGGAAGTCTTTAATAGCACCCGACTTGCTTGTTTTAAATCAATTGTTTTAAAAGCTGCTTCATCAATAATATCTGTAAAACTAACATCAACAACTAAGGTCTTTCCGATATACAGCTCAAGTGGAAGCTCGTCAATTGTTTTTCCTTCAGAATCATAGTGATATGGAGCATCAACATGTGTACCATTATGAACGCTCATTGCTATTTCACCTATATTAACAGATCCAGTCTGCTCCTTCGTAAAAGAGAGATTATAGCTAAAACTCTTATCACCTGGCCAATGTGCGAGTTGATTTGTCAACGGTTGGGTTATATCTATCCATTTGGTCATTAGGCAATGACACCTCTTTTATTATCAAAGTTTTTATATTCCTGATTATCCATGATTTCTTTTAGTACTACTACCGTTTCATATACTTCTGTAAAAGTGTTATAAAGTGCGACTGGTGCAAGTCTTATTCCATTTGGATTTCTGAAGTCAGGAATGATATTACGTGCTTTTAAAGCTTTGCATATACTAGCAGCTTCCTCATGTTCCAAATAAATATGTGGACCACGTGTTACATTATCTATAGGGTTGCGGATGATAAGATTTGTATCCTTTAATTCAGTTTCTACCAATTCAATAAAGAAGTCTGTGAGTGCTAAAGACTTTTTCCGAATTGCTTCAATACTAGCCTCCGAAAAAATTTCTAATGAACCGAGCAAAGGAGCCATACTTAAAACATGTGGTGACCCGATTTGATAAGCACCTGCATCAGCTGCAGGGGTAAAAGTATGTTCCATATCAAATTGTTTTTCCTTATTTGACCCAAACCAGCCTGCAAGTCCAGGAGTTGTATTAAAATGTTTTTCGTTAATATAAATACCACCAACGCTACCAGGGCCAGCATTCAAGTGTTTATATGTACACCAAAAAGCAAAATCGACACCACTATCAGAAAGTTGGTGAGGAATTGCACCGATCGAATGACAGAGATCAAAGCCGACCAATATCCCTCGTTTGTGAGCTTCATCTGTTATGCGCGCTATATCTAATAATTGCCCACTACGATAGAGAACACTAGGAAGTATAATAAGAGCAATATCATCTGTCATTGCGGATATAATGTCATCTTCACTTAGGAGGTGACCATCTTTGCTTTTTACTTGTACTAAATATTCTTTTGGATCGAGACCTTTTAGCTTAAGATGGCTTTGAATCGCATATATATCTGATGGGAAATTTAATTCATCGGCCAAGATTTTGTTTTTATCACCTACAGGCTTAAAAAATGTAGCTAGTATTTGATGGAGATTTGTTGTTGTCGATCCAGTAGTAATCACTTCTTCTGGCTTTGCTCCAATAAGTTGAGCAGTCATTGCTCCAAGCTTTTCAGATAAATAAAACCAAGGATTTTCGCCAGCCGTCCAGCCATCTATCCCAGTTGTTTTCCAAGAATCTAATAAGTCTCCAAGCGTCTTCTCTGCTCGTTTGGATAGGAGGCCAAGAGAATTACCATCGAAATAGATTTGGCCAGGAGAGATGTAGAATTCCTCGCGAAAATGATGTAGCGCATCTTGTTTGTCTAATTGCTCTGCTTTAATTTTTGAAGAAGTCATCCTGTTCACCTCAATAATAAGTATTAGTTATATTTCATCTTAATACAATTTTCCGAAAATGACACGTAAGAAAAGGGAAAAAGGGAGAAATGTCGAATATATATAGATAAGGACTGTAATCGCTTTCATTCTTTGTAACTAGTAAAGGTAAGCATACATGATAGTTCTTTAGAAATATAGTGAGGCCACCGAGAGATATGAAGGCCGAGACTTAGTGAAGGATTAAAAAATTAGACATATGAGGAGTGGGATATTTGAAAATAGGTGTATTAGGTGCAGGACTAATGGGTAAGGAAGCTGCGAGAGACCTTGTAGCAAGTGATGGTGTTGAAAAAGTTGGTCTAGCAGATATTGATATTTCAAGAGTAGAGGCAATTTGTCTATCTTTGAATTCAGATAAACTTCAGGCATACCAAGTGAATGCTAGTGATAAGGCTGAGTTAGTAAACTTTATGAAGGATTTCGATGTTATTATTAATGCGCTATTTTATTCCTTTAATGAAATTGTGGCGCGCACAGCGATTGAAGTTGGGGTTAGTTCCATTGACCTTGGCGGGCATATTGGGCATATGACAGATAAAGTTTTAAAGCTATCAGAAGATGCGAAAGCTGCAGGTGTAACGATTATTCCTGACTTGGGTGTTGCACCAGGTATGATTAATATATTATCTGGTTATGGTGCAAGTAAGCTCGATCATTTAGAAGAATTAAAGCTTTATGTTGGAGGAATTCCTGTTCGCCCTGAAGCGCCATTAGAATATAATCATGTATTTTCCATGGAAGGTGTGTTTGATCATTATACAGATCCTTCTCTAATTATCCGCAATGGTCAAAAGCAAGAGATGACTTCATTAACTGAAATCGAGCGAATATACTTTGATAAATTTGGACCTTTAGAAGCTTTCCACACGTCAGGCGGAACATCAACACTTTCTGTCACTTATCCAAATCTAAAGACATTAGAATATAAAACAATTCGTTACCCTGGTCATGCGGAAAAGTTTAAGTTACTAGTAGATTTAAATTTAACAAAATCTGATTATACCGTAGAAGTTAATGGGCAATCGATTAATCCAAGGCAAGTATTATTGAAGGTACTCGATCCGATTGTTGAATTAGGAGATAAGGAAGATGCTGTACTTCTAAGGGTAATTGTTTCAGGAATGAAGGATGGTAAGAAACAAACCCATCAATTTGAAATGACTACTTTTAAAGATATGGATAGAAAAGTAACAGCAATGGCTAGAGCAACAGCAACTACTATTTCAATTGTCGCACAAATGATTGGGGGCAGAGTCATTCAAATGACAGGGGTTTGTCCACCAGAGACTATTGTGCCCGGAAAAGAATACATTGATGAATTAGCAAAAAGGGATGTTCATATTTTTGAAGATATTTTCGGTGAAACTGTGGAAAAGACTGAGGTAGAGATATAGAAGCGGAAATTTAGTTCAATAGTAAATATAAAAAAACCCTGCGTTTATTCTATTATTAAGAATAAACGCAGGGTTTTTATGAATTATTTTGCTACTGTTTGTAACTTAGTAATAATTTTTAATGAACGACCTGTACCTGATGCAACTGCTTCTAATGGATTTGCTGCAATATGAACAGGAACATTTAGTTCATTTGCTAGCCATTCTTGCATGCCTTGAAGTAAAGCTCCTCCACCAGTTAAAACAACTCCATGATCGACAATGTCGCCACTTAATTCAGGTGGACAATTCTCTAGAGTAGCTTTTACAGTATCCAGAATTTTCAGTAGAGGCTCTTTGATAGCTTCATAAATTTCAGAAGAAGTGATATCAATTGTTTTTGGTAAGCCATTAACCATATCACGGCCACGTATCGCCATGGTTTCTTCTTTATGATTCGAATGTGCATAGCCTATTTCCATTTTGATGTTTTCTGCCGTTCTTTCCCCGATAAGAACATTATATGTTTTTCGGATATATTGAATAATTTCTTCGTCAAATTTATCTCCACCAACTCGTACAGAATTTGATGCAACAACGCCTCCAAAGGAAATAATGCCAACTTCTGAAGTTCCACCACCTATATCAATTACAACACTAGCAATTGGTTCATCAACAGGAAGATCTGCTCCTATTGCAGCTGCAATAGGTTCTTCTATTAAATGAACGGCTTTCGCTCCGAAACTAGTGATTGCATTATGAATCGCGCGTCTTTCTACCTCTGTACTGCCAGATGGAGTACAAACTACGACGGTAGGTTTCCTCATTGAGATTCCAATTTTCTTACTTACTTTTTTTAATAGAATCTTTAACATTTGTGCTGTCACGTCATAATCAGCAATGACACCTTCTCTTAATGGTCGAATTGGAATGATGTTCTGTGGCGTTTTTCCAATCATCTCTTTCGCTTCTTGACCAACCGCTACCACATCTTTTGTGTTCGCATGAATGGCTACAACCGATGGCTCGTTTAATACAATACCTTTTGTTTTTGAATATATTAGTATATTTGCTGTTCCTAAATCAATTCCGATTTCTGCATTTGAAAACATATATAGCTCCTCCAATGATGTAAAAAATTCACTTATAAACAAGAAATGACCAAATTGTTCATTAAATCGACAAAAAAAATGACCTTTCGCCTATAAATATTAACTTTCGAATCGTTTATAGTTAGTAGTGAGGTAAAAAACGACTCCTTCTTGTTTATCTATACTACTTAAAAAAATTCTGCCTCTCTATAAAATAAGACAGACCAGAGCATGAAAGCAAGTAACATTTTAATTACATTTTTACTGATTTTGTAATAAATCGACGGATTCGAGAGCGTGTCAAGAGGTTATTCCTAGTAAAGCCTTCCAATTTACATAGTTATTTCCTAAATTGCTATGATTATTCTTTACTAAAGAAACCTTATAGCATTTGAATTTTTCTAAGAGAGAGTGGTTTGAAATCCTATTCCATTTATCGATTGGAAAAGAATCCCGCTAATATTACAAAAAACGCGTGGTACTATTTAGTGGCACCAAACAAAACAAACAACGACAAGGAGAGGTAGAACAATGTTTCAAAAATTATTGATCATCACTGCATCATCGTTTGCATTAACATATGGAGGTGTCTTCTCATCTGCAGCTGAAACAGTTTCAGTGGATGCCAAGCAACTAGCACATAAAGCATTCTACACACTGAGCGATAGCTGGAACAATCTTTCTGATGAAGACATTTCAAATCAATTAAAACTAGCTTTAGAAAAGCTTGAAAAAGAGTGGCAAGTTAATATAGATGAGGATGAAGTTACTAAGGAAGTTGTTCAAGAAGTAACAGAGCTTGAGGAAAAGAAGCAAGAAGCAACAAATAATCCTGTACCATCTAAAGAACAGCCAAAGCAAAATCAAGAAACTGTAAATAAAGAAGCACAAGCTAAGGCACAGGCAGAAGCGAAGGCTAAAGCTGAAGCAGAACGTAAAGCTAAACAAGAAGCAGAAGCAAAAGCAGAAGCTGATAGAAAAGCTCAAGAAAAAGCTGAAGCAGAGCGTAAAGCAAAAGAACAAGCAGCAGCTCAAGCTCAGCAACAACAAAAACAGCAAGAGAAACCAAAACAACAAACAGCTCCATCTAATGCATTAAGTCAATTTGAACAACAAGTAGTAGATTTAACAAACCAAGAACGTGCAAAAGCTGGTTTAAAACCATTACAAGCAGACACTTCATTAAGCGGAGTTGCTCGTGAGAAATCAAGAGATATGGCAGTAAATAATTATTTCGCTCACCAAAGTCCAACATATGGCTCACCATTTGATATGATGAAAAAATATGGTATTAGCTATAATGCAGCAGGAGAGAACATTGCAAAAGGACAAACTTCACCACAACAAGTGGTAACTGCGTGGATGAACAGTGCTGGCCACCGTGCAAATATCCTAAACGGTAACTTCACACATATCGGCGTAGGCTATGTTAGCCAAGGAAATCACTGGACACAAATGTTCATAAGTAAATAATAAAAATGATAGATTAGGAGGTTAGCTAAAGCTAGCCTCCTATTTTTGCATTTTGGGGAGTATCCCTGCTACAATAAGCTTAGATTAGTGGAGGTGTTTCTATGGTACAAGGATCAGCAAACTGGAATACAGAATTAACCCAAGAATGGCTCCAGAATTATGTCGACGATTGGGTGAAATTTTACGGTAAACATACAGAAGATGGAAAACTGGCTTCATACATACCGGAATTACAATTAGCAGATCAAAATGCTTTGGGAATTACAATTATAGGGAATAATGGGATGGTCATTCGTTCTGGAGATGTTGATACTCCTTTTACCATTCAAAGTATTTCAAAAGTCTTTTCTTTCATTGTAGCTTGTATGGAAAGAGGGATTTCTTACGTTTTAAGCAGAGTAGATGTAGAACCAACAGGGGAAGCATTTAACTCCATCATGCATTTAGAAATGAAACAAATAAATAAACCATTTAATCCGATGGTTAATGCGGGAGCTATTACAGTAACATCTATGCTAGAAGGAAATACGCCTGAAGAGAAGCTTAGTGGGATTTTTGAACTTTTAGAGAAAATTCTTGGCTACCGACCATCAATCGATAAAGAAGTATATGATTCGGAAAAAACATCTTCTTTAAGAAATCGTGCAATCGGTTATTTTTTACTTGAGACGGGTGCCTTGGAATCAGATTTAGATATTACATTAGAAACTTACTTTAAACAATGTTCAATTCAGATTACGGTTGATGATTTAGCAAGGCTGGGAATGATTCTAGCAAATGATGGTGTTGATCGACTAACAGGTGAGGAAGTAATTCCCCGTCAAATTGCAAGACTTGCTAAAGTATTGATGCTTACTTGTGGAATGTACGATGCATCAGGAAAATTCGCAGCTTATGTTGGAATACCAGCAAAAAGTGGAGTGTCTGGTGGAATTATGGCTTCGACTCCACCAAGAGTTCGAGAAGAAATCCTTCCATTCATGGATGGCTGTGGAATCGGTATTTATGGGCCGTCACTTGATGAACAAGGAAACAGTATCGCAGGTATTCGCTTATTAAGACACATTGCTAGCCATTGGGATTTCAGTATTTTCTAAGGAGGCGAGGAATTTATGTGTGGAAGATATACCTTACTAGGTGACCAACTTGATTTTTTAGATGAGTTTGGTATTGAGGAACCGATTGCGGATTATAGAGAAAGTTATAATGTTGCTCCTGGTCAAGATGTTCTTGCAGTAATTCATGACGGAAATAATAAACGGGCCGGATATCTGCGCTGGGGTCTCGTACCATCATGGGCAAAAGATCCAAAAATTGGTTACAAAATGATTAATGCCAGAAGCGAAACTGCGCACGAAAAACCAAGCTTCAAACAATTAATGAGCCGCAAGCGCTGTTTAATAATTGCTGATAGTTTTTACGAATGGCAACAAACAGAGGAAGAAAAACTTGCGAAGCGAATTCAAGTAAAAGATAGAAAGTTTTTTGCCTTTGCTGGACTATGGGATAAATGGGTTCAGGATGATAAAACATTATTTACCTGCACAATCTTAACGAGAGATTCACAAGGCTTTATGAAAGATATTCATCATAGAGTTCCAATCATTTTACCGAAAGAAGCAGAAGATTCATGGATAGCTCCAGAACAGTATGCACCTATACAAGCAAAAACACTCTTAGACAGTGTAGAAGATCCGCCATTAGAAGCTTACACTGTTTCTAATTATGTAAATAAAGCACAGAATAATGATGAAAACTGTATTAGATCGTTAGTTTAAGAAAATCGCCTAGTTTGTAGACTAGGCGATTTTTTTAAATAGATTCAATTACGAAGCTCTTTTTGCTTCTTTTGCTGCTTCTTTTTCTTCTTTTGCTACTTTTAAGAAACGTTTTGTTTCATAGGCTACAACTCCGGATAGTCCAAGAAGTCCTATTAAGTTCGGTACAGCCATTAATGCGTTAAAGATATCTGCAAATAACCATACAACGTCAATCAATACGACTGCTCCTATGAAGACTACGGCAACCCATACGACTCGGTATATGGTTACAGCATGCGGACTCTTAAATAAATAGTTAAAACATTTTTCCCCGTAATAAGACCAACCAATGAGTGTCGAATATGCAAATAGAATCGTTGCTATACTAACAATATAAAGTCCAGGAGTTCCTAAGAAAGCACCAAATGACTCACCAGTTAATGCACCACCATCTAAACCTGACTGATGTAGGTCAGCCATTACAATCGTAATACCAGTAATACTACATACGATAATCGTATCAATGAATACTTGTGTCATGGAAACAAGACCTTGTCTCCCAGGATAATCTGTTTTAGCTGCTGCAGCTGCAATTGGAGCAGATCCTAGACCAGCTTCGTTAGAAAAGATTCCTCGAGCAATCCCGTAACGAATTACCGTACCTAAGATACCACCACCTACTGCACTAGCAGTAAAGGCATCTGTTATGATAATATTTATAGCTGTTGGTACGAGATCAAAGTTAAGTCCCATAATCAATAATCCACCGAAAACGTAGAAAACAGCCATTATTGGAACGAAAAATGCTGTGACTCGCCCAATACTCTTGATACCACCTAAAATAACCGCTGCTGTTATAATTGCTAGAATCGTTCCGGTTGCCCATGTAGGCACATTAAATGAATTTTCAGCGGCTGCAGATACAGAGTTTGCTTGTACCATATTTCCAATACCAAAAGCAGCAATAGAACCAAAAATTGCAAATAGAACAGCAAGCCACTTAGCGTTCAACCCCCGTTCAAGGTAATACATCGGGCCCCCAGCCATTTGACCTTTAGCATCTTTCACGCGGTATTTAACTGCCAGAACAGCTTCAGCATATTTCGTTGCCATACCAAAGATTGCCATGATCCACATCCAGAATACTGCACCTGGTCCCCCTGCAATAACAGCAGTAGCTACCCCAACAATATTACCAGTTCCAATTGTAGCAGCCATTGCAGTTGTCAATGCTTGATAGTGTGAAATGTCTCCTTCAGATAACTTATCTTGTTTCTTTGGGCTAAACGCGTTCAACAAAGCCGTTGGTAATGCGAAAATCTGAACAAATCCAAGTCTAAAAGTCAGATAAATCCCTGTGCCCACAATTAAAATCAATAAAGGCGGACCCCAAACGATACCACTTATCTTATCAAGCAAATCTACCACAAAATCATCCTCCCTTTTCTTTTAGAATTTATTTATACTATCTAATATTCCGAATATTAGAAGTAAAGTCAAGTCTTTTTTTAAAATGTTTTTAAAATTATTTTTGTTTTTGAGGTTTAACCCTTAATTTCTATAGTATTTCGACGTAAGTCTCATAAATAGACAAAATTTACACAGGTTTTTTTGCGTATCTGTCTCCCTTTCGCTTATAATGTAAGAAGTATAGAAATTAGTTTAGAAATAAATGATGATTGTATAAAGGAGAGATTCATTATGGGTAAAAGAAAATTATTAATTGGAGCAGTAGCAGGTGCAGTTCTTGGTGTGATCGCAATGCAGTTTGATAAGGAAACAAGAATGTATACAAGAAGTAGTATTGATAAATTAAAGATCGAAACGAATAACTTAATGAATAACCCAACAGAAGCAGTTCAATCTTTACGTGCAGCTGTTGATAAAGTAAATCACACAGTTAACTCGAGTGCCGACAGTACATACAATGCTTTAGAACAAGTTGAAAATACAATAAACAAATTCTTGAATAAATAATTTTACCACTCATACAATAGTCTACAAATGCCCCATCTACATTTTGTAATGGGGTAATTTCTATTAATAGGGGAAAAGCAAATGAAAAAGTTTATAAGAGAAGGAAAAAAATTCTATGAACGATTAGAGAATGTTGATGCATTTGGGTTGTCTGCCCAACTTGCATATTTTTTTCTGCTTTCTCTTTTTCCATTTTTACTTTTCCTAATTAATTTAATAGGTTATTTTCCTCTGAATGAAGATGTTGTATTAAATGCCATTGCAGATTTTGCTCCAGCTCAAGTAACGGAATTAATTCAGACAAATATTGAACCATTACTAAACGTACAAAATGGTGGGCTTTTATCTGTGGGAATTATTGGTACATTATGGGCAGCTTCAAATGGGATGAACGCAGTAACAAAGGCGATTAATCGCGCGTATGGGATCGAGCCAAAGCGGTCTTTCATTATGTATCGGCTCATCTCGATTTTATTAACAATCGCAATGTTTTTTGTTATTCTTATTGCACTTCTACTTCCCGTATTTGGACGAATGATTGGAGAGTATCTCTTTTCATTTATTGATTTGTCCGCGCAATTTTTACAAACATGGGAAACATTCCGCTGGGTTTCAAGTTCCATTATTTTCTTTGTAGCATTAATCTTTTTATACCGATTAGCACCACGACGTCGGGTATATTTCAAAGATATTGTTTGGGGCACATTATTTTCTACGATTAGCTGGCAGGTCGTCTCTTTTGGATTCTCCTTTTATGTTGGTACGCTGAGAAATTATTCTACGACGTATGGAAGCTTGGGAACTGTAATTGTTTTGATGGTTTGGTTTTATTTATTTGGCCTAATTGTTATCTTGGGTGGCGTTCTGAATGCATATGTTAGTGAAAGAAAAAAAGAATAAGCCGTTGAAACTTCATGATAATTCGTTTCTGTTATATTAACCTCATTTAGATAAAGACATAGTTCAATATACTTTATTTATAAAAGTATTCTGTGTTACACTAGGTGGGGTTAAAATAATATAACAGGGGAGATAAGTATGAAGAAAATAATTGCTATTATGACGTTTTTTGCATTCTTATTACTGCTTACGGCTTGTGGGAATGAAACACAAGGAGATAGTACAGATAATGCAGTAGAAGAAACACAGGATAATTCTGAATCAGTTATAGAAGACAAAAGATGGGAAGAAATAGAAGAGGCTGGAGAATTAGTAGTTGGTACATCTGGCACGTTAATTGCTGCATCATTTTATGATGAAAATGATGAGCTTACAGGTTATGACGTTGAAGTTTTAAAGGAAGTAGCAAGCCGTTTGGATCTTGAAGTTTCATTTGAAATTATGGGTGTAGACAGTATGCTACCAGCTATTCAAAGTGGCAGGATTGATGTAGCTGCAAATGATATGACCGTTACAGAGAGACGATTAGAAGAATTTAATTTTAGTGTTCCTTATAAATATTCATATACAACGATGGCTGTTCGAACAGAAGATAATTCGGGCATTGAAAATTTAGAAGATCTAGAAGGCAAAAAAGCTGGTGGAGGAGCCACTACAGTATATAGTCAAATTGCTGAGTACTATGGGGCGGAAGTTGTGACATATGGAAATGCTCCAAACGAAGCTTATTTAAGAGATGTTCATAACGGCAGAACAGACTTAGTAATGAATGATTATTATTTAACTAAATTCGGTGTTGCAGCATTTCCTGATTTTGATATCCATCTTCATCCAACACTGAAATTTTATCCAACTGAACAAGCTGTTATCATCCCTAAGGGTGCAGAAACGATAACAGAAAAAATAAATGAAGTATTACAAGAGATGCATGAAGATGGAACCTTAACTGAATTAGCAACTAGATTTTATGAAGAAGATGCATCGAAAAAGCCTGAAGGAGAAATTGAAGAAATAGATGCTGATATCCAATTATAGGAGTAAATAATAATGATGAACTTCTCTCAGATTGATATAAGCAATCTTTTTGACGTAGAGCTTGCAATAAGAAGCTTACCGTTTGTTCTGGAAGGGCTTTGGATGACGGTAGGAATAACAATTGCTGGAATGCTAATTGGACAAAGCCTCGGATTGCTCTTAGCACTTACAAGAGGATCAAAATATTTTTTACTACGGCTACCAACGAGAGTTTATATTTCATTTATGCGTGGAACACCAATGCTTGTATTTCTCTTTATTCTTTATTTTGGTTTGCCAGTCGTAGGAATAGAATTTACAGCAATCACAGCTGCCATTATCGGATTTGGATTAAATAGTGCTGCCTATTTGGCAGAGGTTGACCGAGCTGCGATAAATAGTGTGGATAAAGGACAATGGGAAGGTGCTAAAGCACTCAACTTGCCATACTGGCTAACGCTGCGAAAGATTATATTACCACAAGCCGTCCGAATTGCACTTCCACCTACAACAAATGTAATGATGGATATGCTCAAGGCAACATCACTTGCAGCAGTAATTACTGTGCCAGAGCTATTTCAAAAAACACAAATTGTTGCTGGAAGAGAGTACGATGCAATGACGATGTATATACTAGTTGCCTTAATCTACTGGCCACTATGTATTATAATCGGGATGTTTCAGAATTATTTAGAAAAGAGATTTAGTAGATATATCTAACGGAGAACATGTACATTCCTTCTAAAGGGATTGTGCATGTTTTTTTTATTCTTATCTTTCATGTATATTTATCTGTTTGTCGAAAAAACTAGGAGAAAAGAAAGGACGAGACGAATGTATAAAAACATACTAGTAATCACTACGATCGCTTTTATAAATCTCTTTGCTTTTACAACTATGAGTTCTGCTGAAGAACAAAAGCAAGAAGGAAATGAGTTTCAAATCCCGAGTCATGTGTTAGATATATCTCAAGAAAATACTTTCTCCAATGAAACGGAGGACTACGAACAGATAGAGGCAAGTGAACAGACAACAGAGTTGATAGAAAATGCGAATGTCAAAATTAAAAATGCTGATATGATCCAGTTATTAAACGAAACAACAATTAAACCCTCACCAATTGGAATTGGTTACCGTGGAATGATTTACCTTGGAAGATGGCCATTGTTATATGAATCAGAAGAAACATCCATCAACTGGGAGTACCAATCCATTAATAAAAATCAGTTGAATAATAGCTCTGATACACAACAAGAAATGACTTATACTCAACAGGAAAATAAAGAGGTAAAAGGTGCACTGACAAGTAAAATTGCAAATCCAGATACGGTAAGAAGAATGATTGTTGAAAATGCGAAAGAAAAAACAAATTTGCCGCTCGCATTTAAAGCAACAGTTGGTCGAAATACAAAAACGCCGAGCACGTATCAAGTCGCTGCACAAAAAACGGGACATCTGGAAGCGTATGTACCAGCGGTAAATGAAAAGGGAGAAATAACATTTGGTGAAGTATATATTGAGCTAAAGGGAACAAAGAAAAGTTTAGTCGTTAAAAATGTAACAAAACAGAAGATTGGTGCCTGGCTACCAATCCAAGATCATGTTTCTTATTCTTTTCAACTGAAGTAATATAAGGGATTCAAAAGTTACTAGAACAACAAACCTCATTTCTTAAAAATAACACTTGCATTTATCGCTTCACTACTTTATCATGATAAAGTAGTGAAGCGATTATATTATTTTTGAAAAGGGGTATTTTTAGTGGAGTGGGTTGTCGTTGTATCTGTCTTGGTCTTGACAATTTTAAGTCTCTTGCGCGTGAACGTTATCTTAGCAATACTCGCAGCAGGAATTGTCGCAGGACTTATGGCAGATTTGTCATTTGTGGATTCAATTAAACTATTAGTAAGCGGGATGGGTGGCCAATCCAATACTGCTCTAAGTTACATTTTATTAGGAGCTTTTGCAATAGCTATTAGTTATACCGGAATTACTGGACTTTTAGTGAAATTATTAATTGATAAATTAACTGGAAAAAGGACAATGATTGTTCTTGTTATCGCTGGTGTGGCTTCTTTGTCACAAAACTTAGTTCCAGTACATATTGCTTTTATTCCAATTTTAATTCCACCATTATTAAAGCTGTTTGATCAAATGCGTTTGGATCGTCGCGCAATCGCAACGGCATTAACCTTTGGATTAAAAGCACCTTATCTTATGATTCCAGCAGGATTTGGATTAATATTCCATGGAATTATTGTTGATGGTCTAGCAGAAAATGGTGTGATTTTAACAGTTAAAGACACTGCATTAGCGATGCTAATTCCTGGGCTTGGTATGGTTGTAGGGTTATTAATTGCAGTTTTTATTACGTACAGAAAAGAAAGAGATCCAATCTTGGGTTCAGGTGGGACAGCTTCATTGAATGTAGAGGAATCAATTGTTGAAGTGAATCGTTTTACAAAAGAACACTTCCTTACAATTATTGCAATAGTTGCAGCTTTGGTTGTACAAATTTACACAGAGAATTTAATTCTCGGTGCACTAACAGGATTGCTACTTATGTTCGTATTTCTAGTAGTTCCATACCGAAAATTGGAAACGGTGATGAGTCAGGGTATTGGAATGATGGGTATGATTGCATTCATTATGCTTGTAGCTTCGGGCTATGGAACTGTACTTCAAGAAACAGGGGCAGTAGATGCACTTGTTGAAGTCTCATCAACCTATCTACAAAGTAACCAAGCATTGATTGCAATTATCTTATTACTTGTTGGGCTTGTAGTTACATTGGGAATAGGTTCATCTTTTGGTACGGTACCTATCATTGTATCGTTATACGTTCCTATCTGTTTAAGCGCAGGATTTTCACCAATGGCTATTGCAGCTTTAATTGGTACTGCGGGAGCTCTTGGTGATGCAGGATCACCTGCATCAGATAGTACATTAGGTCCGACTTCGGGATTAAATGCTGATGGGAACCATAATCATATCTGGGATACTGTTGTTCCTACATTTATTCACTACAATATCCCGTTAATTATCTTTGGTTGGATTGCGGCACTTGTTTTATAGAATAATATGCATTACAAATGGATAAAGTAAGGAAAAAAGGTGGATGCTTATGAAGCGAATTTTATTACCAAGCCTGTTTTTCCTCATCATTATCCAATTATTTTCTATTGATACAGTGAATGCATACGGCTGGGGATATAAGAAAAATACGAATGGGGAAGCACCAGAAATTGGCGTTTATCATGAGATTTTAAAAAAGTATGGTGCCTATTACCTCGATGATTCAGGCGAAAAAAATATATATTTAACTTTCGATAATGGTTATGAAGAGGGTTATACACCCGTAATATTAGATGTGTTAAAAAAAGAAGCTGTGCCAGGTCTGTTTTTTGTAACTGGCCACTATGTTGAATCTCGTCCTGACTTAGTAAAAAGGATGGTTGATGAAGGACATATCATTGGAAATCATTCTTATCACCATCCAGATTTCTCTATTTTAACGAAGGATGCCATGCGAGCTGAATTAGAAGATCTTGAAGCAAAGGTTGCAGAGGTAACTGATCAAAAAGAGTTAAAATATGTACGACCACCACGAGGGATATTTAATGAACGCACATTGGAATGGGCAAATGATTTAGGATATATTCATGTGTTTTGGTCCATTGCATTTAAGGATTGGGAGACAAAGAATCAAAAAGGCTGGCAGTATGCTTATGAAGAAGTAATGGATCAAGTACATCCAGGAGCGATTATTTTATTGCATACCGTCTCCAAGGATAATGCAGAGGCTCTGACAGTGCTCATTAAAGAATTGCGTGAACAAGGTTATACTTTCAAGAGTTTAGATGACCTCGTTCTAAAAGAACAATTGCCTAATGGATTATATTAAAAGATGAGACTTACTACTTGATTGTGGTAAGTCTCTTTTTATACCTAAAGTTACTATAATATTAAAAATAATAAGTAAAAAATAGTATAGATAGTTTCAAGTTTTCTGATGTTTTGTTATAATGTAAAAAACTTACTTGAAAGTGGTGACCATGATGAAGAGAGAAGAACTAATCGCACCTAAGAAATATAATATTGTTATGGAAGTTGAAAAATATTCATCAGATACAGATAAGAAGGCATTAATCTGGCTGGACGAAAATAATAATAGAAAAGAAATCACTTATCAAGCACTTATCAGAAATTTGAATAAAATTGGAAATATCTTTTTAAATAGTGGATTAGAAAGAGGCGACAAAGTACTGATTATTATGCCAAGACTCATTGAAACGTATGAAGTATATTTGGCAGCACTAAAAACAGGTATTATTATCATTCCAAGCTCAGAAATGTTGAAGGTGAATGATCTGGAATATCGTATAAATCATGGAGAGGTAAGTGGAATTATTAGCTTCCATGAATATACAGCTGAGCTGGAAAAACTTAAAAATTATGATTCACTGAAGAAATTTATTATTGGTCAGCCAAAGGAAGGCTGGGTATTTATTGATGAAGAAAAAGCAGAAGCTTCCCCAGACTTAGAAATGGTGGATACGACACGCGATGATATTGCATTTTTACCTTATACATCAGGTACTACAGGTAATCCCAAGGGTGTTGTTCATACACATGGTTGGGGATTTGCACATCTTAAAACTGCCCCAGAAAATTGGCTAGGAATTAATGAAGGCGACAATGTTTGGGCAACAGCTGGACCTGGATGGCAAAAGTGGATTTGGAGTCCATTCCTATCTGTCTTAGGATCTGGTGCAACAGGTTTTATTTATGCAGGGAAGTTTCACCCAGGAACATATTTGCAGCTTCTTGAAGAGAATGAAATTAATGTGCTTTGCTGTACACCAACTGAATATCGTATTATGGCGAAGACAGATAATCTTGAAGACTATAAACTTACGCATTTAAATAGCGCAGTATCTGCTGGTGAACCGTTAAACGTAGAAGTAATTGATGTATTTCAGAAACATTTTAATGTGACCGTTCGCGACGGCTATGGGCAAACAGAGAATACATTGCTTTTAGGCGTTACCAAGGATATGGAAGTGAAGCCTGGCTCGATGGGTAAACCAACTCCAGGGAATGCTGTAGAGATAATCGATGAAGATGGAAATCCTGTACCTGTAAATGAAGTCGGAGATATCGCTGTTCCACTAAATAGTCCTGCTTTATTTAGAGAATACTATAAAGATATGGAACGGACGAAACTTTCCCGTAGAGGAAACTACTATATTACAGGTGACCAAGCAAGAAAAGACGAAGACGGCTATTTCTGGTTTGAAGGACGTCGTGACGATATTATTATAAGTTCAGGTTATACGATTGGACCGTTTGAAGTAGAAGATGCACTTATCAAACATCCTTATGTTCAAGAGTGCGCAGTTGTAGGAACTCCTGATGAGATTCGTGGCAATATCGTAAAAGCATTTATTGTATTGAAACAAAATGTCGATAAAGATGATCCAAACCTAATTAAAAACTTACAGGATCATGTAAAAGAATTAACAGCTCCATATAAATACCCAAGAGAAATTGAATTTATTGAAGAATTACCGAAAACAACTTCAGGTAAAATAAGAAGAATTGAATTACGCCAACGTGAAAAGAATAAATAATGAAAAGGTGACATTTTGCTAATTTTAACCTTACTATATTTTGCATGCTTTACAGTGCTACTTGCATACGATTATTTTCCAGCAATCTCTAATGTCTTGGCAATCCCAGATTCAGTATTTATTTTAATATTACTAAGTATCATCGTTCTAGGTGTAGCCATAAGTAAATTAAAAGGCTTAAGTAATAAAACAACTTTAAAACTGCAACTAGTAACGACATTATATATTTTATTTTTAGTTGTATTATTTACGGTTTTGGGTGGAAAATCTACCGTTGGGCTATCACTGACAAATGAAATCTTTTGGATTGTATTCGTCATTTGGCTTGTTGACATTTATATCCGCTGGAAAAGAGAAAGTAAACTACGAGTAGTACGCTGAATAAATATAAAGAAATACATTCCATTTATAGTGGGTGTATTTCTTTTTTACTATTCATTTGAATTCATAAATTGTTTTAGATTTATTATGATGGGTAGATTGTAATTCATCTTGTTTTTTATAAAGACTATATATTAGCTTATTGTTGATACTTCATCGATTAAGAAGTAAGAAAACTAGAATGAGCTAAGGAAGTATCCGGAGACTCACCAGTCGCCTAAGGATGCACGTAGTATATTTCCAAAGCGGGTATCTGCTCGTGCCAACATGGAACTTTAGCAGAGACATATTAAAACAATCAAAAATTCTTAAACAAAATACTTGAAAGTCAAAGAAGGTCAGAGTATAATAAAATCATAGTCAAAGATAGTCAAAGTCAAAGTTAATATAAATGATTGAAAATAATAAGGAGGAATTTTAAATGAAATGTCAACAATGTGGTACAAACGATGCAAATGTAAATGCAGCAGTGCAGGTTAACGGCCAACGAATGGAAATTCATTTATGTCATTCCTGCTTCAGTGAAATGCAAGGCAAAATGATGAATAATGCAAATGATTTCTTTTCAAATATGAATTTCGATAAGGCTCAAAATCCATTTGAGGACAATCAATTTTTCCAAGCGAATGCTTCACAACGAGCAGGAACGAAAACGAAGCAAAAAGCGAAAAAAGGTAAAGGTCTAATTGATCAACTTGGTAAGAATTTAACAGATTCTGCAAGAGCAGGAGAAATTGACCCGATCATCGGTCGTGATAATGAGATTAAACGTGTGATTGAAACACTAAATAGAAGAAACAAAAATAACCCTGTTCTAATTGGTGAGCCAGGTGTTGGTAAAACAGCAATCGCTGAAGGTCTAGCACTGAAAATCATTGAAGGAAATGTACCTTCTAAACTTTTATCGAAGGAAGTATATTTACTTGATGTGGCTTCTCTAGTTGCAAACACTGGAATCCGTGGGCAATTTGAAGAAAGAATGAAAAAACTGATTGCAGAACTTCAAAAGAGAAAAGACGTTATTCTTTTCATCGATGAAATTCATCTAATTGTTGGAGCAGGTACAGCTGAAGGCTCACAAATGGATGCAGGTAATATTCTAAAACCAGCACTTGCTCGAGGAGAAATGCAGCTTATTGGTGCAACAACATTAAAAGAGTATCGTCAAATTGAAAAAGACGCTGCCCTTGAACGTCGTTTACAACCAATTACTGTTAAAGAACCTACATTAGAAGAAGCAGTACAAATTTTACATGGAATCAAAGATCGCTATGAGAAATTCCATGAAGTGAATTATTCTGATGAAGTGATTGATTCATTTGTTAGCTTATCGAATCGTTACATCCAAGACCGTTTCCTACCAGACAAGGCAATTGATTTAATGGACGAGGTTGGATCACGATTAAACTTAAACAACTCTCAGCAAGATTCAGCGTCATTAAAAGAACGTTTGGATGAAATCGTAGCTGAAAAACAAGAAGCAGCAGACCGTGAAGATTACGAACTTGCAGCGAATTTAAGATACCAAGAAATCCAGTTACAAAAGCAATTAGAAAAAGCATCAGATGACGAAAAAGTTCATGATGTAACTATTTCAGATGTACAATTAATTGTAGAAGAAAAAACAGGAATCCCTGTAACTAAGATGCAGGCAGAAGAACAACAGCAAATGAAGCATCTTGACGAGAACTTACGTAAAAAAGTAATCGGTCAAAACGAAGCTGTTGCGAAGGTTGCAAAAGCAATTCGTCGTAGCCGTGCAGGATTAAAATCTAAATATCGTCCAATTGGTTCCTTCCTATTTGTTGGACCAACAGGTGTTGGTAAAACAGAATTAACAAAAGTATTAGCTGAAGAACTATTTGGTAAACGAGATGCACTCATTCGCTTAGATATGAGTGAATATATGGAGAAGCACTCGGTCTCTAAGATTATCGGTTCACCTCCAGGATATGTTGGTCATGAGGAAGCAGGTCAACTAACGGAAAAAGTACGTCATAACCCGTACTCCATCATTCTGTTGGATGAAATTGAAAAAGCACATCCGGATGTTCAAAATATGTTCCTTCAAATTATGGAAGATGGTCAACTAACAGATTCACAAGGGCGTACAGTTAGCTTTAAAGAATCTGTAATCATCATGACAAGTAATGCTGGAACAGGATCTAAACAAGTAAATGTTGGATTTAACAGCACGAAACACGATTCTGTAATTACTTTAGAGAGCTTAAGCAATTACTTCAAACCAGAATTTCTAAATAGATTTGATGCGATTGTTGAGTTCAACGAGCTATCAGAAGATAATTTACTTCATATCGTTGACCTTATGCTCACAGAGCTTCAAGATGCAATTGAAGAAAATAATATCACTATCACAATCACAGATGCTGCCAAAGAAAAGTTAGTTAAACTAGGCTATGACCCAAGATTTGGTGCAAGACCATTACGTCGTGTCATCCAAGATAAAATCGAAGACCAACTAACAGATTTAATTCTTGAAGCAGATGCTGTAGAAAATGTGCATATTGATGTTGTAGAAGATGAAATCGTAGTAGAACAAGTATAATCATGAAACTCCCACTGACATTAAGTTAGTGGGAGTTTTTGTGTTAGATAAGTATTATTTATCACTTCGTATCTGAAAGATGTATTATAATTATTGCTTTAAGTATATTACGATAGAACAGAGGATGAATTTAGAGGGGAGAGAAAATGATTGTTGGTATCCATCATGCACAAATCACAATTCCTAAAGGTATGGAAGACGCAGCAAGAGATTTTTATTGCGGGGTATTAGGTTTAAAGAAAATCGAAAAACCAGAAACCCTAAATGGACGAGGTGGCTTCTGGCTTAAGGTAGGCGAGTTAGAATTACATGTCGGAACAGAAGACAGCGCAGAGAGAGCAAACACAAAAGCCCATGTAGCATACCAAGTAAACGATATATCCTATTGGAAAGAAACGCTCCGAAAAAATAATACCGAAATATTAACATCCATTGCCATCCCAAGCTATGACAGATTTGAATTTAGAGATCCATTTGGGAATAGAGTAGAAATGATCCAGTCAATTTAAAAGCAATCTTAGCCAAGACCAGAGATAATTCTCTGGTTTTTTTATTTTATAAGCTGTGTAAATTTATTAATGTACCTTCAACGGTTAAGAATTGAGAGTAATTGAGTCTTAGGTACATATAGGAGTAGCCTTCAATAAGGAGAATGGTGGCTAACAAAAGCATTCAATCGGTCGCTAAGTCAAAATAGCCAAAATAGCGACCGATAAACTGATCTTATCGGTCGCTAAAATCAATGCAGTCAAATTAGTAACCAATAAACCAATTTTATTGGTCGCTAAAATCAATGTAGTTATATTAGTAACCGATAAACGCATTTTATTGGTTGCTAAACTGACATAGCTATATTAGTGACCGACAAACCCATTCAATCAATTACAAAAAAATCTGAATACCAATTAACACATCCTATCCGTCAAGAATCTTCAACCATCATCGGAAATAAGTAACTACATTTCCAGTGCGACATACATCATCTAACTGTTTAAAAATCCCCACTTTTAAAATAATCAAAATATTTTTCAAAGAAACTATTGACATTCAAGCTGATTAGTTATATGGTTAGTTACACAAGTAATTAACCAATGAACAAGACGTTAAAGGAGGTAAATAATGAGTAACCAATTAGATGATACAAAGCCAATTTTCCTCCAAATTAAAGAGAATATAGAAGACACCATTATTAGTGGTTCATTAAAAGCGGGAGAAAGAGTACCTTCGACAAATGAATTTGCTGCATTTTACAAGATCAATCCTGCGACAGCTGCTAAAGGAGTTAATGAGTTAGTTAGTGAGGATATTCTATTCAAACGAAGAGGTGTTGGGATGTTTGTAACTGAAAATGCACGTGAATTATTGGTCTCCAGATATAAGGAAAATTTTTACGAAGAATTTGTTAAACCACTGAAGCAAGCGGCTGTAAAACTTGAAATTGATGAGAAAGAATTAATTGATATGCTAAAAAAGGAGGAATCCTAAATGAAAATTGAAGTTCGAGGATTAACTAAGAAGTACGGAGAAAAAGTAGCTTTAGATAATCTTACTTTTACACTTGAAGGAACTAAAATTTATGGTTTACTCGGAAGAAATGGTGCTGGAAAGACGACGTTTATGGATATCCTATCTGGACAAATTTTAGCTGATGCTGGTGAAATTTTAATTAACGGAGAAAGTCCTTTTGACAATCAAAATTTAATTGAATCAATTTGTTTAATTAAGGAAGGTAATAACTTCAAGGATGGTTTAAAGATTCGTCATATATTAAAGATCTATTCACATTTTTATCCGAATTGGGATCAACAATTTGCTGAAGAATTGATCGCTGAATTCAATCTTGATTTAAATGCAACGATAAAATCACTTTCGAAAGGGATGGAATCAGCGGTAGGTATTACTGTAGGTCTGGCAAGTAAAGCTCCAATCACGGTTTTTGATGAACCATATATTGGTCTCGATGCACCATCTAGAAAAAGATTTTATGAAATTTTATTAGAAGAATTCCAAGAAAATGCCCGTATGATTATTTTGTCGACGCATTTAATAGACGAAGTGAGTTTGTTGTTTGAAGAGGTACTGATTTTAAAAGAAGGCAAGCTAGAATTACATGAAGAGACAGATTTTCTACGTGAACAGATCGTTTCAGTTACTGGAAAAGTAGAAGATGTTACAGCTTTCATTATTGAGAAAGAAGTCATCGATAAAAAACAACTAGCTGGTATGATGACAGCTTATGTTTATGGCACAAAAGAAGAGGCAGTCCGAGTGGGGCTTAAAGTAGAAGGGATTCCAATTCAGGATCTCATGATTTATCTAACGGAAAGAAAGCGTGGTGCCTAAAATGAACCGACAAATTAAAGGATTACTATATTTTTTCTTAACTGATGTCAGATACTCGTTCTTCATATTTTGGTCAATTTTATTAGGAATTCTTCTTCTCTCGTTAGGAATTGCATATTTCTTACTTGATGTTGAAGGTGGCTTCTTTGCATTCGGATTCCCATTCGCGACGTATTTTAATGTTTTATTCTTAGGATTTATCACGGTGAAAGAAACGATAAGCTTTGCTCTCCGAGTAGGTGCAATAAGAAGAAATATATTCTTAGCAACGGGGTTATTCTTTCTAGGTTATGCAATTTTTATTGCAGTATTATCAAGCACGATTCAGTTCCTGGTCTCTCTATTTACCGATGCGATTAATTTACATTCGTTTCGTTTCTTGCATACAGCTGAAATGTTAGGTGAAGATACATGGTTAACAAGAGTGCTAGTCGACACGGTGGTACTATTCTTCATTCTTGTTGTCACTTATTTATTCGGACTCCTATTTTATAGAGGCGGGGTTCTCGTTAGCGGAATCGTTTTAGGGGTACTTGGAGTAATATTGCTTTTAGGTGTAACCCAAGGTTGGTTAATCGATCAAATGGTGCAAATAGCACGAAACCTAGATTTATTATTCTTTGCCCAGATGTTTGTCATCGGGATGATTATATACTTCTTCACTTATCTACTCATACGAAGAATTACGATTGTAAAAGCAAGATAAAAAATCAGGAAGAGCAAATAACAAGCTCTTCCTGATTTTTTATTCTGCGTGTTCCTTATTTTTAAATATATAGCTTCCAACAATGAGAAGTAGGATCGAGAGTAGGACTGTGAAAATAGATGCTCCATATAAATCGGTAGGAATTTCACCAGAAACCAATGCTTCATGAATATAAGTTGATATATGGTTCGGGCTCCAGTTAAATCTTTCACCAAGTAGCATTGTCACTAGATTGAAGGCGAGTAGTGTAGCAATTGTCAAGAATGCTACGAGTCCAGGTGACTTACTAACCGTATTATAAAAGATAGATAAACTCACTACTAGTAATAACCATAAACTATAAAAGACGATAAGAATCAAAAGGTCACCGACAGAAATAAATTCATATAAAACACCAATATAATACCAAGCTGCAAGCATGCTGATAACAAAAGCACTTAAAGTAAGTGTAAGTAATGCAGTCCATTTGCTTAAAACATATGCTGAGAAAGAAACAGGTTTCACTAGAATGAGCTCGGCAACACCAGATTTTCTTTCCCCTGAAATCATGGACATGGAACTTAGTGCAATTATTAAAACGCCAAGCGTACTAAGCTGTCCCAAACTCATCATGATTACTTCGATATTCGATGGCTCTGGAAAATCTATTACTGCACCATCAGGTAATCCACCGACAGCATCAAGGATTTGTGGCATATAATAGGTTGTAATCGGGTCCATTACTGCAAGAAGTACAAAGACCAAAGGAACCCAGATCCACTTGCGGTCACGCCAAAAATTCAGCATTTCTTTCTTAAAAAGAATATAGCTTTGCATTATTGACTCACCGCTTTCATAAATAATTCTTCTAAAGAAGCACGGTTTACTTCAAAATGAATTATAGGTAATTTTTCTTCTGAGATTAGGGTCAATAATTCAGTTCGAGCTTCCGCAATATTTTCAGTGACTACCTTAATTGTATTTTTCTCTATTAAACTTTTAGAAACACTAGGAAGAGCATTTATTTGTTGCAAGATATTTTCATGATTTTCCTGGAAAGATAACTCGATAATTGATGTCTGGTATTTATTTCGTAAAGTTGTTAGCTTACCAGACTCAATAATTTTACCGTGATTTAATAGAATGAGTTCATCACTTACTTCTTCAGCATCATTTAAGATATGGGTAGAAAAAAGGATAGTCATTTCCTTTTTTAATTCTTCCATTAGCGATAGTATTTCTCTGCGCCCAATTGGATCTAATGAAGACACCGGCTCGTCAAGCATGAGAAGCTGAGGAGAATGAATCATTGCTTGCGCTATCCCTAAGCGTTGCTTCATTCCACCAGAATAAGTACTGATTCGTTTGTTTAGAGCATCAGCTATTCCGACGCGCACCATTAAACTTTCAGCTCTCTCTTTCGCTACGTTTCTTTTAAGATGTGCTAATTCACCGCTAAAAATAAGAAATTCAAGTCCCGTCATCCAACTAGGAAAAACAGGATACTGTGGCAAATAGCCAATAAACTTGCGGATATCAGTAGTTGCATTTGCTTCAGAAAAAACCACCTTGCCACTCGTTGGTTTTAAGAGCCCAGCTAGAATTCGAATGGTAGTTGTTTTACCAGCGCCATTTGGGCCAAGAAGAGCAATGCATTTACCATAATCAAGAGAGAAGCTAATGTTATCTACAACCTTTGTATCTTTGAATTGTTTTGTGAGTGAATCAACAGTTAGTAACATTAGGCATCCCTTCTCTTTCCGAAGATAAAGTACAATACTGGGCCGAGAATATTACCTAAAATAATGACTACAAGCCATACCCAGCGGTTCCCTCGTATTTGGTTTTCATTTTTTATCCAGTCCATTACGGCAATAACTAGTAACACTCCTTGAATAAGTAAGATAGGTAATAGTAATTCCAAATTGATCGATGAAAGTATTTTTTCCATTGTAAAACCTCCTTTTTATGAATGCTCTTTTTAAGCTCCTTCTTGTCGTGAGGATAGACTCGCTTCGGAAATATACTTCGCTTTCCGCGGGCGGCTGGTGAGCTTCCATCCCGCAGGAGTCTTCGTATATTTCCGAAGCTCATATAGTCTTCTTATTTCTTAATAGATGAAGTATTTACAATATGCTTCAACTGAGCCTCTATGAAAAGACTATTGGGAGCAGGATTGCGCTGCCGATAATTATGATGAAGATGATCCAGGCAAGTGGGCGACCGAGATTGATTGTCCAGCCTACACCGAAACGTTTTTCTAAGAAGAGTGCGGGATCGTTTCTATTAAAGTAGAAGACTCCGAGCTTCCAGTATTTATCTTCATCACGGTTTATCGATTTTCCGTTATGCGTAATTGTTCCGTGCTTTATACGACTGCCACCTTGGCCAGTTGTGATGGAAAGATAGATTGCGCCACCAATCATTAAGAATGTAAAGAGCATGATAACGACCATTAAAAGTGTCGAATCAACGGAATAAAAGAAGGTAAACTGTGCAAATGCTAACATAAAACTAAGTGAAATTCCGCTTAAAATAATATAGAGTGACCATCTTCTTCGAAACAAAGCATTTTGTTTAAGTGATTTTTCAGGATTTTCGCTATCAATCTGTTGTTTTGCTCTAGCGATAACTGTATTTACAAAAATGAATAGTAAAGTCATATATAGAATCATCACAGGTAAGAGTAAAGCAGAACGATAGGATTTATCAGCCCAAGTTGTTACTTCTCCTGAGAAGTTATATTGCATCGGAATTTGATCTGGCAACAAGTGATAGTTATTAAAAGTAAAGAAGATAACAACTAAAGCAAGGAAAAATGAAATAAGAAACCAGAAATTAGAATAGGTTAACTTTTCCTTATGGAAGCTTGTGCTAATAAATAACCGTTCACTTTTTCCGTCTTTCCAATCACTATTCTGTTTTAATTTTTTCATTTTATTATGAAAGAACAAATAGATAAGGAAACTAACTACTAAGAGAACGATTATAATAGAAGAAATTAAGATTCCCATTTCCGAATCACTTGCATTTCTTCCAAACGTAAATAACACAAGATATAGCAGAACAGCTGCAATCGCAGTGTAAATTGCATATTGTTTTCTATATGTTTTTAAAGGCTCTGTATAATAAATACTTTCAGGAATGCTTACTCCGAAGCTTTCTGTTTTTCTTGTCCAATATGGGATAAATATTAAAGGCATTAAAACTGGAATGTAAATGGCGAGCGAAATAAACAAAAAGAGGTTATTCATTGTTTTCACCGGCTTTCTTTAAAATTTTCTCGAAGATATCATCAGTCATTTTAGAAAACTCATCTGGCTGAAGCCCATGACAAATTGCTTCTGCTATTAAAGGTCTTAAAGTATCATGTAATTTTTTCTTGTAAGCTTGGTCAGCTTGTGCGAAACCATCAGGGTTAATAATGACACCGCGATTCCGATGGATTTGAATATAATCTTCTTGCTTTAACTGCTGGTAAACTTTATTTACCGTATGAAGATTAATTCCAATGTCGGAAGCAAGGGCACGAACAGAAGGTAGATCATCTCCAGGCTTCAATTCCTTCCTTGCAATTCCCTCAATAATTTGTTCCTTTAGCTGAATGTAAATAGGTTTATCTGAAGTCATATCAAGCTCAATCAACATATTTCTCACACTCATTTCTTTTTGTGACATCTGTTATAGGTATAGTATAACAGATAGAATTAATAGATGGAAGAAATTTTTATAATAAAGTTTATGTTAAAGCTTAATGTTTTTAAGAGGAATACCACGCTTCGGAAATATAATCCGCTTTCCGCGGGCGGCTGGTGAGCCTCCTCATTCGCAAGCGAATTGCGGGGTCTCACCGTTGCCTTGCTTCGACGGACAGGACGTCCTAATGTCGACGTTGGTCACAGGACGTGACCGGTTTTAGTCGACCCGCGGGAGTCTCCGTATATTTCCGAAGCTTAATCTGGTTCTCTGATTTTTTAATGGATTATATCTCAACAATAATCTTTAACATAGCCAAAATAATAAATTGATAGGGAGTTTTTTCTAATACTTCAACTGTTAAAAAGTGAAGAGTTTATTAACACAGAGGGCGTATCTTCTAAATAAAATAAACTTTAAAAACATCAAAACAAAAAAAGAGAGCAAATTTGCTCTCTCTACATTAGTTCGTATTGGTCGATCATATCTTTTAGTAATTGGTGAATCGATAATTGTTTTTTAATTGAAAGTTCTTTTAGACGATAGATTTGTTGTTTAAAATCAGGGAATTTCATGATGTATTCTACTAATTCAACAGCCTCATCATCAAAGCTCACAGCTTCAGAACGATAAATTCTTTTAAATTCTAGTAAAATATCTTCTTGATATAATTTATTCCCAACAAGATGGTCTAGCGTTACATTAAACACAGAACTTAACTTCATTAAGCTATTAATATCAGGCGTTAGTTGATTATTTTCCCACTTCGTTACTGTGGATCGAGAAATAACGAGCTGATCCGCTAACTTTTGCTGGGTCCAGTTTTTTTGTTCACGAAAGAATTTTATATTATATGCAATTTGTTCAAAGCTCATACATGATCCCACTTTTTTTTAATAAATTAATTGTTATGTCTGTTTATCCTAACATGGTTAAATCACTAAAAAATGCCATATTTGTTCTTATATAGAACATATGTTAAAATGTTCGTAATTAGAACAAAGGGGGTAGGAAAATGGAACTAGGATGTATGATTTTAAGTCATGATACTATAACTCAATTGACGAAAAGTCTTATACTCAGAGCGACTTTTCATGAAGAAATAATTGAGATTGAAGTACTCGATAAAGCAACTACAGTTATTTATTTATGGAATGTGACGAAGGAAAAAGTTTGGCAAGCTACGATGGATTTGAATAGTAAAGATATTAAAACTGTCTATGCATTTGGAAAGTCAAAACATGAAGCATATAAGATTGCTAGCAGTCATCTCATTGGGGAACATTTTCTTAAATTATCCGTTCTAAATGACTATTAAAAACTCCTTCCAAATAAATAAAACCAAAGCAGACATTTATCTATCTGCTTTGGTTTTATAAAACGTATAAGTCTATCTATGCACTAAACGAGTAGTAATGTTATTTGATCATGGATTATCGGCATTCTAACCTGAAATCTTATCAGGAAACTTCTTCACCAGTTGCAGCCGTTGCTGTCTCTGTGTTAGCAAACTGTTGATATGCCATATAATTCTCTTTTGAAATGACGAATAGATCATATACTTCTTCAACAGCATTGATTTTATTATAAACCTGAGGATAGGTTTCATTAGCTAATGCGATATAAGGTAGTTTCAAGACTGCTTTAAGTGAGCGAATATTGGATTTGCGCACCTTCATAAAGATGCCATCAATTTCGTTTGAGAAAAACAGCTCATCAAAAAACGCTTCTTTTGCCAGGCGATTATATCCCTTGCCAAAATATGGTTTGCCAATCCATGTCGCTAAGAATCCATGATTCTCATCGATGTCAAAAAGATTGATCGTACCAATTGGTTGTTGAAATTCATCAACAATCGTTCTAGAGATCAACTCATAATTTTGTTCAGCTTCGATTGTCTGTTTTGTAATAAAATATAATTCATCTAATGTGTCGGCTTTTTGTCTAACATAGGGAAATACTTCTGGATGTGTCATTAATTCATAAAGAACTGGCACCTCATGTAATTCACGCATTTTTAGCATAAAAAAACCCTCCTTTTTCCAGGTGGGTAGTATTTCTACATGCAGAAATCTAGTAAGTTCGCCAAGAAACCTACCCACGAATTTTTATTTAAAGTTACAACAAAAATTCGGGGTGGGAATCGAACCCACTAGAACCAGTATCTTCATACTGGTGGCGCACCATTTGCCTTCCCTATATAATTCCTTATCTTGCAATTAAAACAGACTTCAACTCTTTCAGTACGGAGCAATGGAATATGTTATTCCAATACTTGCGATTTTTGGCAGTTGAGAAAGGATGATTCCTTCCTTGCTGCAGTGGCGAAACCAAGTCATTTATTGTGAAACTTATCGAATAAAAAGGTTTCGAAACATAATTTCTTAACTCATTCTACAACGGAATTATAAAAAAGGGAATCCTTTTTTGAAAAATATTTTATGAAATTATTTTAATGTAATTTTTGCATTATTTTAACTGATTTAACGCTTCTTTTAATTTCGGGAAATCATGTTTAAAACCCTGCTCCAAAGCCTTCTGCGGCAATACATATTGTCCTTCAGTAAGTAGTGTTGCCATCTCTCCAAGTGCTAAGATTAGGAGGGGGGCTGGCGCATGAAACCAGTAAGGTCTTTTGTAAACTTCGGCTAGTGTTTTGTAAAACTCATGATTGCGCTGTGGACGGGGAGCAGTGATATTTACTGGCCCATTCATTTCTTCATTAAACAAACAGAAATCTAACAAGGAAATGGCGTCATTAATATGAATCCAAGAAATCCACTGTTCACCATCACCAACTTTACCCCCGACAAAGAGCTTTACAGGGAGTGCCATCATTGGTAAAGATCCTTCTTTTTTCCCAAGAACAATCCCGAATCTTGTATATACTACGCGAATTCCTAGACTTTCTACTTCACTTGCAGTTTTTTCCCAGTCGACTACAACCTGAGCTAGAAAGTCTTCACCAGGAGTTGTCGTTTTTTCTGTAAAAATAAGTTCCTCAGACATCCCATAATATCCGACTGCAGAACCATTAATAAACACTTTTGGTTTTACACGAAGCTTTTTAACAAGTTGGATAACCTGTTCAGTAACTTTAAGGCGACTTGATAGGATCTTGTCTTTCTTTTCTTCAGACCAATATCCAAAAAGTGATTCGCCCGCCAAGTTAATTACTCCATGAATTTCCGGGAGTTCTTCGGTATTAACTGAATAAGAAATATGGGTTTCAAAGTTGGTATTATTTTCAGCCTTTGGTGAACGAGTCAAAACAAAGACATGGTGACCCTTTTTAATAAGATGTTCTTTTAAATGTCCACCAATAAAACCTGTTCCACCTGTAATAATGAAGTTCATATTATCCCTCCGATTACTTGTATTTTAAATGAATATATCTAGTCTACATCTACATTCTTTCATGTTATGATAGGTAAGAAAGGGGTATGCGTATGAAGAAAATTAGTAAAATCACAACCCAAAAGAAGAATACAAATCGATATAATATCTTCTTTGCTGAAAAAAATAGTGATGCATATGCATTCAGTGTTGATGAAGCAATTCTTATTGAATTTCATCTGAGAAAAGGCCTCGAACTTGATGATAAAACAATCGAAGCGATAAACCAACGCGATAATCTATACAAGTCTTATACCCGAGCTATCCACTATTTAAGCTATCGAATGCGTTCTCGCAAAGAAGTATATGACTATTTAGTGAAAAAAGAAGTGTCACATGAATTTATAGAAGAAATCCTGGAACGTCTAACGAATGAAAAGTTATTAAATGATCATGAGTTTGCAAATATGTTTGTAAGGACGAGAATAAATACTTCAACAAAAGGTCCGAAAATTATTGCGAATGAATTGAGAGAAAAAGGGATAACCCAGACGATTATTGAGGACGTCCTTCTACAATTTACATATGAAATGCAGTTCGATAAAGTGTATAAGCTAATGGATAAAAAATTGAAGCAACCCTCCAAACATTCCTTCAGAAAACGCATCCAGCAGTTACAAATGAGTCTCGTACAAAAGGGATATGCACAAGATGTTATAAAGGAAGTGACAGCTGAGTTTGCTGATACCAAGGATGATAGTGAAGAATGGGAAGCACTTAATTTTCAAGGAGAAAAACTTTTAAAAAAACATTCTGTAAAACTGGAAGGATTCGAGTTACGAAATAAAATTAAAGAAGGACTACATCAGCGCGGCTTTCGTTTTGAACTCATTCAAAAATTTGTTGAGGAACGAGTAAAGCGCTGAATAAATATAATTCCATTTTACCGTAAAAATTGATAAGCTATACATTGGAAGTGAGGGAGACGAAAATGAATTATCGTTATAGTGATTATTCAATAGAACAACTTTACCAAGAAATTGGTGAATTAAAAGAAAAAGCACAGAAAGCAGAGCAACTTGGTAATATTTCTGAAGTACAAGTGAATGAAAGAAAAATGCAGGTTGCGATTTCCTATACAATGAACCCAGGAGATTTTAAGCCTGGTGAAATTTATAATTTGAAAACAGAAGTAGGTTTTCGCTTTAAAATTAATTATGTGAACGGAATCTTTGCTTGGGGCCAGCGCATCAACCTACTTGATGAGCTCTATGAAAAAGAAGAAGCTCTACCAATCGCACTATTAGGAAAAAAAGAGAAACAAGAGAAATAGTATAAATAAAAACTTCGACGTTGGTTAAAGAAGCCAACGTCGAAGTTAATTTTAGATATACATTTAGCTAATAGGGTTGTCGCCAACGAGTAGTTTACGCTGCAACTTATGCTCAGAGAAGATCCAACCCGTGTAAGAGCTTATTATCTCTAAGTCATGACTAATATTCAATACTGCTACAAATGGATAATGATCATTTGAGCGATAACGTAAATCGATTAATCTTATTTCAGTATAATCATCATACTCATTGATTTCCCAACGAAATACTGGTGAGAAATTAAGAAAAGCAGCGATATTTTTATCTGTTTTTGCAACATCAATTATCGGTTGGTTCGGTAGTGGTATCTTTTTGAATTCATCGACAATCTCAATATGACGATTTTCTACTTTACCTACATAAAATCGATCTTCTGTTGTAATTGCCACACGCCAATAGTTTTGCTTTAAGGTTGGCGAGGTCGCGATTTCAATAGTATTAGGGAAATGATCTTTAATTTTATTTACTATTTCTCGTTTATCCAAATAGCGCTTGATGTAGTAAAGGATAATCACGACATAAATAGTAATCCAAGTGTATGCAGGATTTGCTCCTAATGACCATGCAATGATTCCTACTACGTTTAGTGAGAAGATATAGGGATCAAAGGTATTGATAAACCCATGAGCAATCCATTTATTCGAAAATGGCCGAAGTGCTTGTGTTCCGTAAGCATTAAATAGATCAACTGTAACGTGAATGACGACGGCAAGCGCTGTCCACATCCATAAGTGTAAATAGCTCACTTGAGGCACAAAAAGGTATATAAGCCCCGAAACCAACAATCCCCAGAGTATAATCGCTGGAATTGAATGACTCGCTCCTCGGTGGTGGCGTATATATGTTGCATTATTTTTCATTTTAAAAACGGTATCAAAGTCTGGTGCATGTGAACCAACAATTGTCCCAACCAGAACGGCATTAAATAAAACGGGATCACTTTGAACGACTGGGTCAAGTGTTGCTAGACCAGCAAGCGAGATACCCATCACGATATGTGTTCCAGTATCCATCGTATAGGACCTACTTCCTTTAGGTTATTTATTAAGGTGTGTTATTCCATTATATCTTTTTTTGTCTTTATACTAATTGTATCATAAAGAAGGTGTTTACTTGGTCAAAGAGATATTACGAAATTTTAACATAAAAGCTTTTCAAAAAGACTTGGTTTCATGGTATCTTCAGAATAAACGTGATTTACCTTGGCGAAAGAGTCAAGACCCTTATACTGTATGGATATCCGAAATCATGCTTCAGCAAACCAAAGTCGATACTGTTATTCCTTATTTTAATCGATTCGTCGAAAAATATCCAACAACCCATGCTTTGGCAGAAGCAGATGAAGAAGACGTATTAAAGAGCTGGGAAGGGTTAGGCTATTATTCGAGAGCAAGAAATTTACAAACAGCTGTCCGTGAAGTCGTGGAAAAATACGAAGGAAAAGTCCCTTCTGAAAAAGAAGCACTAGGCGAACTTAAAGGTGTTGGTCCTTATACGAGAGGTGCTATCCTTTCCATTGCCTTTAACCAACCAGAACCAGCAGTTGATGGCAATGTTATGCGTGTATTTTCTCGTGTGTTTTTAGTGGATGACGATATTGCAAAAGCAAGGACGAGAACACATTTTGAAACGCTTGTCCGTGAAGTGATATCAGAAGAAAATCCATCTGCTTTCAATCAAGGGATTATGGATTTAGGTGCAACAATTTGCACACCTAAGTCCCCAGCTTGTCTACTATGTCCTGTACAAGAGTATTGCCGTGCATATGCAATAGGTGCTGAAAATGAGTTACCGGTCAAAACAAAAGCCAAGAAGCAAAAACAAATCGCTTACGCCGCTGTTCTTATAAAAAATAAGGAAGGGAAATACCTTATAGAAAAAAGACCGGAGACAGGTTTATTGGCAAATCTCTATCAATTTCCGATGGTACCTTTAGAAAACATAACTCCAGAAAAATTAGAGCTATGGTTCGACGAAAAGTATGATCTTAAGATAAAGGTTAACGAGCAACGTGGCCAATTAAAGCATGTATTTAGCCATCTTATATGGCAAATTAAAGTTTATACAGCAGAAGCTAAAGAAGGTACTGTCGAAAGTTCAGAGTTATTATTTGTCGATCGACCTGAAATTGATGCATTGCCATTTCCAGTACCGCATTTGAAAATGATGGAATATCTCGAGTAGTGTTGTTGTATTAGAATCTGTAGCTAATCATAAATTTACTCCGTATAGGATTTTCGAAAATGGATAAATTAATGACTACGGAGGTGATACAGATGACGAATCAACAAAATAAATCAAAAGCAGGTACTAACATTGAACAGGTGAGAAAGCAAAACCAAAAGGCAGCCCAAGGTCAGGGTCAATATGGTACTGAGTTTGCTTCAGAGACAAATGCTCAAGAAGTTAAACGTCAAAACCAAAAATCACAACAAAATAAGAAATAATGAATATAATGAACCAACAAGAAAAGAGCTTCTATTTAAATAGGAGCTCTTTTCTTGTTGGTTGAAAGTTGGGAAATTGTACGTTGCTAAACGGGCACTTCAGCTTTTGTTATTGCGTCTAGCTTCAGTGCCCAGCAACTATCAAACTTCACACTTCTCCAATCAATAAGTCAACATCAACTCTCTTCGTTCGTTGTGTTTCCTTTATTTCATTGCGAAGCGCTCCAGTTTGTTCGTTGCTAAACGGGCACTTACGCTTTTGTTGTTGCATTTAACTTTTATTTTGGGTGGGGTACCTTTATAATGAATGAAATAGAATTGGGAATGGATTATAAAGGAAGGTAGATTGTATGCTGACGCCAGATCCTGGAATGAAAATAGAGATACAAAGTTATAAACATAATGGAAGTTTACACCGGGTCTGGGAAAGTACACTGGTTTTAAAGGGTACAGAAACGGTGATAATCGGTGGAAATGATCGTACGACGGTTACAGAAAGTGATGGAAGAATGTGGGTGACAAGAGAGCCAGCGATATGTTATTTTCACTCGAAATATTGGTTTAACATAATTGGTATGGTGAGAGATGATGGGATTCATTACTACTGTAATATTGGATCGCCATTTGTATTTGATGAAGAAGCACTGAAATACATTGATTATGATTTAGATGTTAGAGTTTTTCCAGATATGACTTATAAGATTTTAGATGAAGATGAATATGAACAACATAAGGAGGAAATGAATTATCCTCATGTGGTTGATAGAATTCTCCATCAAAATTTGAACAATCTTCTACGATGGATATATCAACGAGAAGGCCCATTTGCACCAGATTTTATAGATAATTGGTATGAGCGCTATTTAACATACCGTTAATGATTGTAGAGGTAGATTTTAATGAGCAGTATTAAACAGTATATGAAATTTGTTTGGCCCTATAAATGGAAAATATTCATTACCATTTTCGTAGGTATTTTTAAATTTGGAATACCTTTATTAATACCTTTAATTTTAAAGTATGTTTTAGATGATATTATTGGTGTAGAAACAATGACTAGAGATGAAAAGATCAGTGAGCTTTTCTGGTTAATGGGCATTACTTTAATCGTCTTTCTAGTTATTCGACCACCAGTTGAATATGCACGCCAGTATCTTGCGCAATGGGTTGGAAATACGATTCTTTTCGACATCAGAGACAAGCTCTTTTCCCATCTACAACGACTGAGTTTAAAGTATTATTCTAAAACAAAAACGGGAGAAGTTATTTCCCGGGTAATAAATGATGTCGAACAAACGAAGAATTTCGTAATAACTGGTCTTATGAACGTATGGTTAGATTTAATCACGATACTCATAGCGATTGGAATAATGCTATCGATGGACGTACCATTAACATTAGTTGCTATTGCACTATTTCCATTCTTTGGATTTGCGATTAAGTATTTTTACAGTCGATTGCGAGAATTAACTCGAGAACGCTCGCAAAAGCTTGCCGAAGTACAAGGGCACTTACATGAAAGAATTCAAGGAGTGCCAGTAACGAGAAGTTTCGCTTTAGAAGAGTATGAACAAGAACAATTTGATGTTCGTAACACTAAGTTTCTAGACAAAGCAATTGAGCATACAGACTGGAACGCAAAAACATTTGCTGTAACGAATACGATCACAGACCTTGCACCGCTACTCGTCATCGGCTTTGCTGCATATCAAGTCATTAATTTAGATACAACATTAGGTACAATGATGGCTTTTGTCGGATTTATGGAAAGAGTTTATAGTCCGCTACGTCGTTTAGTCAACTCATCTACGGTCTTGGTACAATCAGTTGCTTCTATTGATCGTGTATTCGAGTTATTTAATGAAGAATATGATATTAAAGACAAAAAAGATGCCAAAGATCTAGACCGTGTACATGGAAATGTCGAGTTTGATAACATATCATTTTCCTATGATGACGATGAACTAGAAGTTTTAAAAAATGTGAACCTTTCTGTTAATAAAGGTGAAACAGTAGCTTTTGTTGGGATGAGTGGTGGGGGTAAATCAACTTTAATAAGTTTACTTCCACGATTTTATGATGTAACAAGTGGAGCAATTCGTGTTGACGGTATTGATATTCGTGATGTTAAAGCACGCTCGCTAAGAGATAATATAGGGATGGTTTTACAAGATAATATATTATTTAGTGAATCAATAGCAATGAACATCCGTATGGGAAATCCATACGCAACAGACGAAGAGGTTATTGAAGCTGCAAAAGCTGCCAATGCTCATGATTTTATTATCGGTCTTCCACATGGTTACGATACACTTGTCGGTGAAAGAGGAGTTAAATTATCGGGTGGTCAGAAGCAAAGAGTGGCAATCGCTCGTGTATTCTTAAAGAACCCACCGATTCTCATTTTTGATGAAGCTACTTCTGCACTTGACCTTGAAAGTGAATTTCTCATTCAAGAAACAATGGAAAAGCTTGCTGCAGATAGAACGACATTCATTGTCGCTCACCGCTTAGCGACAATCACACATGCAGATACAATTGTAGTTATTGAAAATGGAGAAATTGTTGAAAAAGGATCGCATGCAGAATTAATGAAAAGAAAAGGTAGCTATTACGACCTTTATGAAATACAAAATCTTGATTAGATACTAAGAAAAAGGAGGATTCTCAGATGAGAGTCCTCCTTTATTGTTGAGATACTGATATATGTTGCGAAATCCTGATATGGACACATCATATCCTGATACTGTCACAATTTATCCTGATATCGCCACACAATATCCTGATATTCACAATTAACTTACTTACTCATTTCGGAAAATGCGTGATCCACAGCTTCAATCGTCTCATCGATATCTGCTTCTGTATGCTCTGTTGTTAAAAACCATGCTTCGTATTTTGATGGAGCTAGATTAATCCCTTGATGGAGCATGAGCTTAAAGAATTTAGCGAAGGCCTCACTATCTGTCGCTTCTGCTTGATCATAATTCGTAATTTCTTCTTTTCCAAAAAAGAGAGCAAGAGCACCACGAACACGGTTTACTGTAATTTCCATCCCATATTTTTGAGCCTTATCTAGAATACCTTTTTCAAGTTTCGCTCCAAGCATTTCTAGCTTTTCATAGACACCTTCACCTTGTAAAACTTCTAAACAAGCAATTCCTGCAGCCATAGATGCTGGATTTCCAGACATTGTTCCAGCTTGATAAGCAGGTCCGAGTGGTGCTACTTGTTCCATAATATCGACACGTCCACCATATGCTCCGATTGGAAGTCCGCCACCAATAATTTTACCCATTGCAGTTAAGTCAGGTTCTACACCATAAACTTGTTGTGCGCTCCCATAGGTAAAACGAAATGCGGAAATAACTTCATCATAAATAACAAGTGCTCCAATTTCATGAGCCATATCATTAATTCCTTGTAAAAATCCATCATGAGGCTCGACGATTCCGAAGTTACCAACAATAGGTTCAACTATTACTGCTGCAACATCATCTTTCCATTTATCTAAAGCTGCTTTCAAACTTGGTAAATCATTAAATGGAACGGTAATAACATCAGCTGCAGTTGATGCAGGTACACCAGCTGAATCTGGAGTTCCGAGAGTTGCAGGACCTGAACCAGCCTCAACGAGTACGGCATCAAAGTGCCCGTGATAACATCCGGCAAATTTTATAACTTTATTACGTCCTGTATATGCACGAGCAACACGAATCGTTGTCATAACAGCTTCTGTACCAGAACTATTAAAACGAACCTTCTCTAATGAAGGGATTGCTTCTTTTAGCATCTTCGCGAATTTATTTTCCAAGACTGTTGGCGTGCCATATAATACACCCTTCTCAGCAGCTGACTGTATCGCTTTTGTTATATGAGGATGTGCATGCCCTGTAATAATTGGACCATAAGCAGCTAAGTAATCAATATACTTATTTCCATCGACATCGTAGAAATATGCTCCTTCACCACGTTCCATATAAACTGGAGCTCCACCACCAACTGCTTTATAAGAACGAGAAGGGGAGTTAACGCCCCCAACAATATGTTCTTGCGCTTCTTTATGTAAGCTTTCAGATTTCGTAAAATTCATTTGACATCCTCCTTGGTAATCTTAAATATAACTATATCAAAAATGAAGCTAAAAGTTCACTATGGTATAGTTGAATTATTAGTAAAATGGAGGGATTCTCATGACAGTTGAAATTGGCAAAGAAGTAAAAGACTTCACTTTACCTAATCAGGCAGGTGAAAAAATTAGTTTGAGTGATTATAAAGGAAAGTATGTTGTACTCTATTTTTATCCAAAAGATATGACACCAGGCTGTACAACACAGGCTTGTGATTTCCGTGACAATCATCAGAAATTTACAGATATAGATGCTGTAATCTTAGGTGTAAGCTCAGATCCAGTGGAAAGACACCAGAAATTTATTGATAAACATGATTTACCTTTTGAATTATTAGCAGATGGGGACCATAAACTAGCAGAAGAATTTGACGTCTGGAAATTGAAGAAAAACTTTGGTAAAGAATATTTTGGTATCGAGCGCTCTACTTTTATTATTGATAAAGAAGGAAAGCTTATGAAAGAATTTCGCAAAGTCCGCGTGAAAGGACATGTGGAAGAAGCATTAGAGTTCCTACAAGAAGAAACAAAGTAATAGGATATGATTTAATGAAGGGGGCAGGGGAATGATCGTTTTTTCAGCAAAAATCTCAACCAAGCATCGAGAAAAGCTTGTGAAAGATTTTCCGAATAGTAAATTCGTATTCTGTGACAGACCTGAGGAGGCAACGAAGTACTTAGCTGATGCAGAAGTATTTGTTACCTATGGCAATGACATCGATGAGGGGCTAGTCGAAGCAGGGGAGAAGTTAAAATGGATTGCTTGTCTATCTGCTGGGGTAGATAGGTTTCCCTTTAAGGCGATAAAGGAAAAGGGTATTATCGTAACTAATGTGAGAGGCATCCATAAAATTCAAATGGCAGAATACGCGATATCTATGCTACTTCAAGTTTATCGCAATGCAAAAACCATAATTGAAAATGAAAAAAATACAGTATGGGATAATAGAATTAAAGTTCAGGAAATCACTGGAAAAACAATGGTGATTCTAGGTACAGGAGCAATTGGTGGGGAGACAGCTAGACTTGCAAAGGCTTTTCGTATGAAAACAATTGGCGTTTCAAGAAGTGGCAAAGAAGTCGAGTATTTTGACGAAGTCCACCAAACTTCAGAATTAAGAGAAGTGCTTCCTAAAGCAGATTTTGTTATTTCTGTTCTTCCAAGTACAAAAGCGACAGAACGCTTGCTGACGTATGAGGATTTTCACGTAATGAATTCTTCTGCAGTTTTCCTTAATATGGGTCGTGGCTCTGTACTAGTAGAAGCAGATTTATTACGTGCGATCCAAGAAGAAAAAATTGCTCATGCAGTATTAGACGTATTTGACGAAGAACCACTTCCTAAAGAACATCCATTTTGGAAAGAAGAGAATATAACGATAACACCCCATATATCAGGTTTATCGCCTGCTTATGTTGTCCGAGCTTTAGATATATTTAAACAAAACCTTCAAGCCTTCGAACAGAACAAAGCGGATATGATAAATACTGTGAATTTGGACGAGGGGTATTAAAAGCGGTTGAGAACTGCGACTGATTATTGGTGGATTTTATCATAACCAAGCTACTTATATTGACATAACAATATATAGTAAGTAAACTAATTATAAAGATTATAATTTAATAATGTTGCTTATAAGCAATGTTTACTGAAAGTGAGGTTGTTGAAGGTGTCCGAAAAAAGATTACGTGACGCTATGGAAACATTAAAGGAATCAGGCGTCCGAATTACACCACAACGTCATGCAGTTCTAGAATATTTATTAAATTCTATGGTTCACCCAACAGCTGATGAAATATATAAAGCTTTAGAAGGTAAATTTCCTAATATGAGTGTTGCAACAGTATATAATAACTTAAGAGTACTACGTGAAATTGGTCTTGTTAGAGAGTTAACCTATGGTGACTCATCAAGCCGATTTGATTGTAACACAACTGAGCATTACCATATTATATGTCAGAAATGCGAGAAGATCGTTGACTTCCATTATCCTTCATTAGAAGAAGTGGAGTCACTGGCAGAACAAGTAGCAGGCTTCGATATAAGTCATCATCGTTTAGAATTGTATGGTACGTGTGAAGAGTGTCAAGAAGTTCAAGCAGGCAAACACTAAAGAAAAAACCCCGAAGTGATAAATTTATCGCTTCGGGGTTTTTTAATAGTTTCATTGTATTAAAGATGAAATTACTTATCGATCTCTTGCTCTTCTGCTGATTTTGCATATTTACGTTTGTTATATTTTTCATCAAATTCTTTACCCTCAAGATTTTCATCCAAAGTTAAAGGTTGTCTACAATGCATACAAGCATCTACGCGTCCTAACATCTTAGTTGGCTTTTCGCAGCTTGGACAAACAATCGGCACAGCTCGTAAAGACAATGTTCCTATCCATACATAAACAACTACGCTTAGTAAAATCATCAATAATCCTAAAACGAAGAAGGCGAGCATTACCCACTCAGAAGTTCTGAACAATAAACCAACATACATAAGTAGAATGCCGCCAAAAATTAAGATAAGTGCTAAGGAACGAACTTTATTTATTTTGTTTGAGTACATTAATTGAGCCATTATATATTTATTTCCTCCCTTACTTTACAATAGTAGTATAGCATACATGAAGGAAAAGATAGAAACCGAATGGACTATTAATATGAAACAATTTCGTCCATATAATAGAAGGGAACTTTTCTAGTAAAATAAGCTTAAAGTTTTTGTTGACAATATCTTTGGCGCGTGGTAAATTTATATCTGTCGCCAAAATCATTAAATTGATTTACCGACAATTATTAAAAAATATAGTTGACACATCATTGAGATGTATGTTATATTATAAAAGTCGCCGCTAAAAAGCGCGACAAACAATTTGCTCTTTGAAAACTGAACAAAACAACCAGTATGTTAAGCAGAATCACAATTGTGAGGACGCGAAAACGTTTTAATAAGAGAACCCCGTTTTCTTATCTAAAACAACTCTGTAGGAATGC
>NZ_JBTLRO010000007.1:0-167411 GCF_054482815.1 Oceanobacillus sp. CAU 1775
ATTTGGACGGGTTACCACCTGACTATATCCATTATAAAGGACTTTTTCTTTGCATCATAGTAAATTAGTGAAGATTATGGGTATTTTAAATATTTCGTATTAATTAATGCAACGCTAGTGATTTAAAATATATATTTGGAGGGTGCAAATTTTGACTAATCAACCTAAAATAAGCTCTACCGAACTTGGTTCATTATGGCTGACATATCATAAAAAAACAATGATTTTGCGGATGTTGGAGTATTTCATCGAAAAAGCTGATGACGAAGAAGCAAAAAATCTTATGTCAGGTTTGTGGAAGCAACTTCATCCGAAAGTTATCGAAATAAAAACCATGTTTGAAAATGAAGAGGCAGCATCCCCGGAAGGTTTCATTCAAGAAGATATTAATTTGGAAGCACCAAAGTTATGGGAAAATGGCTTTGATATTATGTTTAGTCGGATTCTAAAGGAAATTAGTACAGGGTTATATGCACTCCATTTAACAATAGCTTATAGAAAAGACATAGTTAAAATGTACAAACAACTTACTGAAATAACAGAGAATTATTATGACCAGTTTACGCAATATCTTCTTGAAAAGTCGCTTCTTCTCCGCCCAACTTATGTCACTATGCCAAAATTAATTGATTACATTACCGAAAAACAATACATGAAAGGTACAAATATTTTGGGACACAGACGTTCATTAAATACTATTGAATTTGGTGTGCTATATCGAGCGATTGAAACCAATATTACGGGGATGCAGTTATTGAAGGGTTTTGCTCAATGTGCTAAAGATGAGGATGTGCAAAAATATTTTATAAAAGGTATGGAACTTTCAAAAGAAATAATAAAAGAAAACGTAGAAATTCTACTACAAAATAATATTCAACCTCCTGCTTCATCGGGGGGCACAGTTACCGGTTCAACCATAGCCCCATTTTCAGAAAGACTAATGATGTTTTGCAACTTTCTCTTAAGTGGCATGAGTCTGGGGGGGCAGGGTTTTGGTAGTGCATTGCTGTGGCGTAATGACTTGTTAACAAAAACAGGGGTGCAAGCAAAGGATATATTTGAGTACGGTCGGGAAGGTGTTATGCTCATGATGTCTAAGGGATGGATCGAGGAACCACCAAAAATGGATTTTTGATTTCTTCCAATGGAAAAATTACTTTGGAGCATAGCCCTACCCGGCTTTGGTCAACTGCTAAACGGTAAATTATTTAAAGAGTTGATACTTATCTTTTTAGAGTTTTTAATCAATGTTCAATCAAATTTCAACAAAATTATCTTACTAAGTTTTCATGGGCAAATTGAAGAAGCTATTCAACAAACAAATTATGAATGGCTAATGTTTTATCCTTGTCTCTATTTTTTTGCAATGTGGGATGCATACAAAGACGCAGGAGATGAACAACAACCATATTCTTTTCTCCCCTTCGTTTTTGCAGCCTACTCTGTTACCGTTGGATGTATTTATTCCACCAGTTTAAGATTATTTGGAGTATTATTTGGACCTGTTTGGCTTCCGATGTTGTTTGTTATCCCAGGTTTAATTTTAGGTTTTCTCTTTCGCTTTGTTCTATTGAAATATACCCCCCATTGAATGTTCTGTTCATTGATACTAATGATGTTCCGTAAATTTAGTTAAAGAAAGAATAGCAGCAAATAAGAGCGTATTGAAAGGAGCTTGAAAGCCTGGCTCCTCTTCTTGCGAACTGAATCGTTACTTTGTTGTGAACTATCGTATGAAATATATTGTGATTTCCTATAAGATTTTGTCGTTTGCACCTCATAATTATAAATGGAATCCGTTAGCAAAATACCGAACTCATTTTGAGCAAGATGTCTGACAAAATCGTATCTAATCTTTTGGTGTCACTTCTCATGATTAACAAAATAGAAGGAAAGTTATTACCAGCGTATAAATGTACATGTACAGCAGGTGTTTTAGGTGTAGACCTCCAATATTATGGGGCTTAACTGCCTCTATAAATACGATTAGGAAAATAAGAAGTGCTAAAAATCAGGTTCTGCTCACCGCAAAAAACGGAAAAGTGGAATTTTGTTCTAAAAAGAGATTTTGTGTAAACGATTATCTTTTTAAAGGTTGTTTTTATAAAATAGTAAAGTAAAAGAATGCGAATTGTTTACTGAATGACTAAAGTTTAAACGAGCAGTTTACGATTAAAAATAATGATATCCATATACTTAGGAACCATAACCTGATAAAACCTTTGCATTGACATGAACACGAATGTTCAGCTCTTTTAATTGCGTTTCCCATTCGGAGGTATCCCAATTTTTATGCCTGAACTTTTCGCCGATTCCCATAAAATCAATACCTTCCGATTGGGTATGGTCGATAATCTCTTGTAATTTGTCACGAATCTCTTTTTCAATCTCTTTTTCCAAATCGAATATAGCTCGTAGATTTGTTTGTTTCTCTCCTTCATATCCAGTGAGAACCCAACCTTTTATATTGACATACAAATCTACACCTTTCGATGAAACATCCATATTATTACTATATTTACGTATCCGGAAAGCAACCTTCTCATTTTGTAACATAATGGTTGCCTCACTTATTTTATCCTTCACAAGCAAATGTATTAACTCTCCTTCGGTGGCAGGTAGCTTCATGCCAAACTTATCGTCTTTTAGAAAGTAAACAGCATTTGATTTAACATCATCTTCTTGAATCGACAGTGATGAAATAATCGGACTTTGCAACTTTGTATATATTTTTGGGGCAAATTCCCACATTTCTATATCGAAGACTTGAGGATGGAAATGGATTGCTCCAATTAAACGAGTGATAATTGTTCCACCATCATTTTGTAAAAAATCAGCAATTTTTTGCTCGGTTACAAACAACTTAACGGTTTGTTCCAATTGACCAACGTGAAAAAAATAATCGAAATATGGCTTAACTCCTGATTTCAACAATTTTTTTCCCAGCAAAACATATTGCACCTTATCTAGGGTTAATCGACCAGATAATTCACCCCGAAGCTGATCGAAACAAGTCGGGAAAAAAGTACAACTTGTATCGATAACTTTGGCATTTATCGTTTGACCTTGTTGATTATTTTCATCAGAGTCCTGTTGGCCGGATGGATCTATCGATAATTCAATTAGACTTACATTGATTTTATTGTCTTCCGTCAAATCTAATCCGATTGCCGTAATATAACTTTGATGTTTCATTTCGTAAATACCGTTACAGCCCGAAACAAAAATAAGAAAAATCATCACTATCATTCGATACATTCTTTTCATCTGGTTCTAGTCCCTTTCAAAGTCAATATCATCCAAATCAGAGTTGGAATGACAGTTAATAGGATTAGACCAAGGAAAGACCAATAGGTGATAAACATTGAGACAATTTGACTCTGTAAAGGATACATTGCTAGACCCAAGGTTACCACTCCCAAGATGTAGATAATTTTTTGTTCCTTTTTGACATTAAATAATGACTTAAGGCCACGAGCTGTGGAAAATAGCGAAATGCAAAGCACGTAAATAATAATTAATTGCCATACAACAGGTGTCAAAATGGCAAGTCTTTCAATCGGCAACCAAACTAAAGTCACTGTCCCTAGAGATTCTTGGTAGGGGAATCTCAACTTTCCAGCGAACGAGGCACCGAAGATCATGATTGGAAGCACGACAGCAAGCAAAACCTCTATAAAAGCTACGGTCATGCTTAATATTGACCACCGAAACAAACCGTTACTTTTTTTAATATGCGGATAAAGAAAATAAAGGGAAAAAATACCGCGGAAAATGAATAAAGAGCCAATGATCTCTGGTTTGAAATATTTCATTGGTTCCAGGAAGGTCGTATTCAAAGGTAATATTTGACTGAATGAGACGTTCATAAATTGTGGAACATTGATGAGAAGAAGACCGATGATTAATAAAATAGAAAACAATTCTCCCCATCTGACCCATACCTCTAGTCCCATTACGAGTAAGAAAACGGCAACGCCGACAATAAAAAGCAGAAGTAGAAACCGTGAAGTGAAAGGTAATTGCGTATACATAATTAATTCTAGAAATATATACAGCATGAGTAATCCCCATAAATAAAAAACTATAATTGTACCGATCGAGTATAGACGGCCGAACCATCGTCCTAATATTTTTTTAGACCATTGAACCAAATTTAAATCTTTAAATCTTTCGCAAATCCGTAGTGTCACGTATACATTCCATAACGTCAACAAATAAGCAGCTACAATGGGCAGCCATGCTTCGTTCCCTAAATGTCGGTACAAGATTGACGGAAATCCAAAAGGTGTCACACAAATGGTCGAAAATAATGAGATATGAAACCATTGACGGGGGGATATTTGCGGATATTTATTCATTCGTCAGAATCGCCTTCTTGCCTTTTTTTATCAGGCGTTTCCCACATTTGTGGTCTATACCTCATTTCGCTAATATCCTTATTTGGAATTAAGCCGCCAAACACGTCTCGCTAATATCCTTATTTGGAATTAAGCCGCCAAACACGTCGTGCAGTCGCAAAGGGGAAATAGGGCTCATATATGGTACACCCAATGACTTCAATTTACAAAGATGTCCCGTCATGACAATCGTACAGCAAACAATGCCATAAACACCGAGCAGTGCTGCTGAGAGAATCATTGGGTATTTCCAAATACGCAATGCGTAAGTAAACTGATACAAGGTGAGGAATGTGCCAATTGCTGTGACGGCCGCAATAATGATGCTCGCTAGACTCACCAAACCCGCTTGAGCAGCGGCCTGACCGATGATTAGACTACCAACAATATTTAAAGCTGAACCAATTGGCCCAGGTACAAACGAGGTCGATTCAATAAAAATGTCAAGTATAATAAACAATACTAAAATTTCTATCACGACCGGATATGGGATCGCTGCGCGATCACTGGCAATAAGGATGCCAAGTTCTGATGGAACAATTCCTGTATTGACTGCTACGAGAGCAATATAAAGTGCAGGTGAAAATAGGGCTAAGAGAGCGGCAATAACACGAAGACTCCGAACGAACAGAGCGATAATGTTTCCTTGGGTTAAGTACTCCCCTGCAAAAAACATATTCAGGAAAACTGTCGGTAGGAGGGACGCAAACGGCGAACCGTCTAGAAAAATTGCAATTCGTCCTTCATTTAAAAAATGGGTCGTACGTGCGGGAACTTCTGTCATTTCATACAAAGGGAACACGGTTTGATTTCTGCCGATAATGAGTTCCATCAACGTTTTGTGTCCAATGATGCGATCAATATGTATTTTTTTTATATTTTCTGCAATTTCATCTACCCATTCCGGATTAACAACATCGCGATAATAAACGAGCGCAACCTTGTTTTTGGAACGTTCGCCCACAGTAAAATAGGTCACGGTCAAATTTACATCTTTGTTAAAGCGCCGCAACAGCGAAATATTCGTATTCAAATCCTCGTTAAAGCTGTCTTTTGGACCTAAAAGCGGTGCATCTAATTGTGGCTGTTCAACAGCACGCTTTTTGAAATCAGCAACAGAAATTGAAACCATTTGCCCTTTCCATGTTTGGTGGGCAATAATGACGTGACCCTGCATCAGATCGACAAGAACTTCTTCAAGCTGTTGACGAATCTCTCCATTGGGGTACAGTATTTTCCAATTCTCAGGATTACCTTCAAGCTGTTCAAATTGAGAAATAACTTCTTTGTGCAAACGTAATGAATCCACTATCGTATCAAGGTAAAAGTAAGTAAGCTTAGCGGTTTCAATATGGATAATTTGTAAATCGTCACTTGATACGAGTGACAAAATTCTTTCTATCATTTGATCAAAGTTTGATGGTAGAGGTGTATTGTTGTTGGAAAGATCCACTGTATTCTTAATTGAAGATTTATTGGATTGTTGTTTTTTCCACAGAAACCGCATGAATTTCACCTCTTTATTTCAGAACAATTCATATAAGTAATTTTTCCTTACCATTCCATATCATCTCGTTTTTTTATTATTATCAATTTTATCCTAAGAATTAATAAAATAAGTTCATTTCTTAGGGATCTAATGATTTTATCTTTTCGATAATTTTTTCATCAAGTACTCTATTTACTCCAACCATTACAATTGTACATAAAAGTAAAATAAGTATGTTAATTGTATATCCACCTACCTTTATATAAATATCTTTTATGTAAATAAATCGAAGGGCAAAATATATTCCGCATAATAGCAAAATATCATTTTGCAAATCTAAGGTTTTTTTTAACATCTTAATACTCCCTTTTTAGAAATTGATTAAATATAAAGAAGTAGAGAACACCCCATCATTTAGAAATGTTCACTATCCCTTCTGTAATTGATCCCGAAGTTTAAAACAATTAAAATGGGAATTTTAATACCATTTTTTTTAATTTGTGTGATGGACAGCACACCGATTTGGACCAATTTCAAGTTCAGAAAGTCTTTCCTCTGTCACCACTTCTTTACCCCTGTTAATGGCGACAATTTCTTCAAAATTAGGCGGTTTTTCAGAGCTGGCCGACTTTTCAACCTGTTCGATGAAATGTTCTCGATTGACATTAAACATTCTTTCATTTTTTTCTCGAATATTACCTAACGTATCACCAATATATCCTCCATCATTGAACTCCTTATCGAAATCTGCGAAGTGTGCAGGAAGCACAATGACATCATCAGCAATTTTGGAAACTTTACTGTATACAGTTTCATACAAGTCATTAGCCCACTCTCGTACTTTACCGCCTAGATCTGGGCGTCCAAGTCCACTAACAAAGATGGTATCACCGGAAAACAGAAATTTGTCATTGACAAAAAATGAAACACTTCCAGGTGTATGACCCGGTGTTTTTACTGCAAGAACTTCCAATTTTACCTTTTCAAATTGTATTTTTTCATACTTTTCCAATGGTTCAAAATCAAAGATGGCTCCTTCGCTTTTCATTAAATAATACTTTGCTCCCGTTTTTCTTGATAGTTCAGGTCCTCCGGAAATATGATCGGCATGTAAATGGGAGTCAACAAGGTGTTTAATGTTTACGTTATGTTTAGTTGCAGTCTTTTCATACACATCGATAAAACGTAACGGGTCTACGATAAGCATCTCATCACCAGATAATATCATATAAGATAAGCAGCCTTTACCCATACGGATGAGTTGGTAAACGGTGATATCCTCATCCTGGTACACTTTCGTTCCGTAAAGGTATTCACTCCATGCCTTCATCCCGCCCTGAAGGAAAGAGACATTACGATAACTTGCTTCGTCTAATTGCTCTGCCACATATTTAGAAGATCCCTCTTTGGCACAAATGACCAGTACATCTTTGTCCTTGGTCACTTTACCTTCTAGTGTGTCAACACCTTCCAATAATTCAAAATAGGGAACATTGATAGATTGAATGTTTTCACCTTCAATTTTCCAATCGTTATACTCTTCGGTATTGCGTACATCTAAGATAAACAAGCTTTCCTTATTGATGATTTTTTTTGCAAGTTCATTTGAATTGATGGGTTCGATACTCATTTTTTCTGCCTCCATTCAACTAGAGTTCGTCTAATAATATAACCCAAGGACAACAAATTATTCAGATTCAAATTTTTTAACCTTGACGGTTATCTTCTTGCTTGTTAATATACATGTAGGGGTACGCGTATTAAAATGTGAGGAAAGAAGGTGGGAATAAAAAAAAAGGATTAGGTAAAAAATAGAATTGGTGTTTATTATCAATGGGAATACCAATCTTGATTGAATAATGAGTATAGAATGGAGGGATAAAGAGATGACAATTAAAGCCGATGTAGTGTTAGATGCCAAAGGTCTTGCTTGTCCAATGCCAATCGTTAAAACAAAAAAAGCTGTGGATGATTTACAACCTGGTCAAGTGATCGAAGTACAGGCGACAGATAAAGGGTCACTTGCCGATATTCAAGCATGGGCAAAAAGCAGCGGGCATCAGTATCTTGGGTCAACAGAAGATGGGGATCTATTAAAGCACTATCTACGAAAAGCAAGTAAATCTGAAGTGAAAGAAGAGACAAGCTATCCTCATGTTATTCAAAATGATGAATTACAAAAAAAGTTAGAAGAAGGAGAACAGATTACTATCCTAGATGTGCGCGAACCAGCCGAGTATAGCTTTGGGCACATTCCCGGTGCAAAATCCATCCCACTGGGTGAACTAGAGGATCGCACAGAGGAGTTAGATAAAGAAAGTGAAATTTATGTGGTATGCCGCACGGGCAACCGCAGTGATTTAGCATCAAAACAACTAGCTGAAAAGGGCTTTTCAAAAGTAAAAAATGTAGTTCAGGGCATGATGGAATGGTCCGGCCCTGTTGAATAAAGTAAATAAAATATGGAGGAATGTAAAATGGCAAAAAAAGTGGCAATTATCGCAAGTAATGGTGGTTTATTTGACGCTTATAAAGTATTTAACGTTGCAACAGCCGCAGCAGCAAGTGATGCAGAAGTTGGAATCTTCTTTACGTTTGAGGGATTAAATTTGATACACAAAGAAGGACATAAGCAGCTTCCAATGCCTGAAGGCCGTGAGCATTTCCAAGCAGGATTTGAAAAGCAAAATGTGCCATCGATTCCAGAGTTAGTGGAAATGGCACGAGAAATGGGTGTGAAGTTGATTGCTTGTCAAATGACAATGGATGTTATGGAGCTTGATAAGGATGCATTCGTTGATGGAATTGAAGTTGCGGGCGCAGCAAGCTTTATTCATTTTGCTTCAGATGCCAATATTACATTAACATTTTAAATGATATTTAAAGGGAGAGAGTGAAAAAATGGACGCTAATAAAATTTTAGATGCAAAAGGTCTCGCATGCCCAATGCCAATCGTTCGAACAAAAAAAGCAATGAATGAGTTGGAAAGAGGTCAAGTGCTTGAAATTCACGCAACAGACAAAGGTGCAAAGAACGATTTAGCCGCATGGGCGAAATCAGGGGGTCATGAATTGTTGAAGGATACGGAAGAAGATGGTGTTTTGAAATTTTGGATTAAAAAAGGCTAAAAGAAAATGACGAATGGGTAAGGGGCATTTTATTATGCGCCCCTTCCTTGATATAAGGATAGATACAGTAGAATCCGTTTTAATTAGATTAAGAGGATAATCAAGTTTTGCAAGACAGGACAGGAGTACATTAAAGAAAGGAGAGAACGAATGTGTTTAAAAGATTTATTCCCGCATTTGATTGGATTCTTAATTATAAAAAGTCTGATTTAAGCGGGGACTTATCGGCGGGGTTAATCGTAGCAATTATGCTTATTCCCCAAGGAATGGCGTATGCAATGTTAGCTGGGCTTCCACCTGTTATTGGGCTATATGCGGCTACGATTCCATTAATTATTTATGCTTTGTTTGGTACGTCACGCCAATTAGCTGTCGGACCTGTTGCGATGGTCTCCTTATTAGTTCTAGCTGGTGTGTCAACTATCGCTGAGCCGGGCACGGAGGAATATATATCATTAGCACTTTTGCTTATGTTAATGATCGGATTGATCCAATTTTTGATGGGTGTTTTGCGTCTAGGCTTTTTAGTTAACTTCTTATCACATGCGGTCATTAGCGGTTTTACTTCAGCTGCAGCTATCATTATTGGCCTAAGTCAGTTAAAGCATTTACTCGGTATTAAATTAGAGTCCGACAACGTATTTTTAATTTTATGGGAAGCCATCAGCAAAGTATCGGAAGCAAACGTGATTGCATTTGCAATTGGCATTGGGAGCATCCTTCTGCTCATTGGATTAAAAAAATATGTACCTAAAGTGCCTGGTCCACTTGTCGTTGTAGTATTAAGCATTTTAGTCGTTTACTTTTTGCAGCTGCAAGAATTGGGCGTGAAAATCGTTGGTGAGGTTCCGAAGGGATTGCCGGTATTATCATTCCCTGCGTTTACTCTCGAGTCATTTATGGCACTACTTCCCGTAGCGTTAACGATTTCATTTATTGGCTTTATGGAATCTATCGCGATGGCAAAAGCTATTGCGACAAAAGAAAAGTATAAAGTTGTTCCGAATAAAGAATTGGTTGGATTAGGGTTAGCTAATGTGGCAGGGTCATTTTTTTCTGCCTATCCGGTCACGGGAGGGTTTTCTCGTTCAGCTGTTAACTATCAAGCAGGTGCAAGAACACCACTTGCATCGATTATTACGGCCATTTTAATTTTATTAACTCTACTATTCTTTACTGGACTATTTTATTTCCTTCCACAGGCGGTTCTTGCAGCCATTATTATGGTCGCTGTCTATAGTTTAATTGATATAAAAGAAGCAAAATATTTGTTTAACGTTCGCAGTCTAGATGGATGGACGTGGGTCGTTACATTTATGGCAACTCTTACCATCGGGATAGAGCAAGGTATCTTAATCGGTTTGGCTTTTTCTTTACTTGTTTTTATAGGTAGAAGTGCGTATCCACATGTTGCTGAATTGGGGTATTTGCCAGAAGAGAATGTTTTTCGAAATGTGAAACGTTTTCCCAATGTAAAAGTAGATCCTGAAGTCTTGATTTTTAGAGTGGATGCCTCTCTTTACTTTGCGAATATGACCTTTTTAGAAGATAAATTATGTGAACGTGTCGGAGAAAAGCCTCAACTTAAATGGATTATATTGGACTTTTCGGGAGTGAACTCAATCGATGCTGTTGCCATCCACTCTCTAGAAAGAATGATGGAGAACTGTAGTCAAGGAAATATTCAATTTTTATTTGCAGGAATTAAAGGGCCTGTTATGGATTTACTGAAAAAAGCTAAATGGGAAGAAAAATATAAGGATAAACTGCAGCACCTGTCTTTAGAACATGCCTTGAAGACAGTGAACAAATAAAGGAGAGTGAACGAAATTGGAAGACCTAGAGTTGCGAGAAAAAAATGAAGAATTTATTCGTAAAATAAAAGAAGTCGATCCTTTCTTTTTTGATGAATTGAAAAAAGGACAAGCACCTGAATATTTCGTTTTATCTTGTAGTGATTCACGGGTAAGCCCGTCTATTATTACGCAGATGCCGCTCGGTCAAATGTTTGTTCACCGGAACATTGCTAATCAAGTTGTTACTGAGGATGAAAGCTTTTCAGCCAGTCTTTATTTTGCCCTGGTACATCTTAATGTTAAAAAAATACTCATCAAGGGCCATACAGAGTGTGGAGGGATAAAAGCTGCTTGGTTAGATAATGATGAAAAAGAATTACATGGATGGATTTCTAATGTTCGAGAAAGCCTACCAAGTAAACATGATCTGAAAGAGATCTCTATGGATGAACTTGCGAAAATCAATGTATTAAAACAAGTGGAACATTTAAAACAGCACCCAATCTATAAAGCTTATGGAAATAATGTTGAAGTAAGAGGTTGTTTATTCCACGTTGAATCAGGAGAACTTGAAAGATTAACTTAAAATTATAGTGAGTGGAGGTAAACAAATGTCTGGAAAGCGTTTTGATCCTAGTAAAGCTAATAAACTAATTGACTCAAAACGGTATAAATTACACGATCCGAATAAACTCATTGAGGTTTTTGGTGTGGAAGAAGGGGAGGTTGTTGCAGATCTCGGAGCAGGCAATGGCTTTTTTACAATCCCATTGGGAGAAAAAACGAAAACAATAGTTTATGCGGTTGATATTGAACCAAAAATGCTAGAACGATTACGAGAACGAGCCAATGAAGCAAACGTAGAAAACATTCAATATGTAATAAGTGACTTAGAAAAAGTTAACCTTGACGATCATTCTGTTGATAAAGCGTTTATTTCGTTAGTCTTACATGAAGTACTTAATCTTCAAAAGGTACTAACAGAAGTGAAACGAATTTTAAAAACTAAAGGGCGAGTATTTATTCTTGAATGGGAAGCGCTAGAATCTGAAATGGGGCCTCCATTACATGAAAGAATATCTTCTTCAAATATGATAGAAATTCTGAAGAAACAAGGTTTTGCTGTTGAAATATCGTACTCTAATGATACTATTTATGGTCTTACAGGTATCGTCAATTAACAAAAGTATATAAATTTTTTAAGTCTCTTAGTAAGAGATGGTGACACTCACTGAGAGATGGAGTCATTAGACTCATAACTATTTGGAGGTCATGTCTAGATGAAACAAAGTGATGAATCCAAATACATTCAACAACATTTAGCGAATGAAAGAACGTATTTAGCATGGATTAGGACAGCTATTGCTTTCATAGGCATTGGATTTTTAGCAACAACCTTACACTTTAACACGTCTATGAAAGAGCACTTGGATGATACGCTTGCAACGCTGATTAGTTTGTTTTCACTATTACTAGGACTAATAACGATTTTCTTTGCAACTCTTATTTATTTTCGCAATAGGAGAAACATTAATACACTAACATTCCATTCTTCATTTATAATCATTATTTTTATGACAACTGTTATTTGTTCAGGTCTATTATTGTTTTCTATTTACTATTTATTTAGCGTCAATTAACACTTGACTAAATACCTATATGGGTATACTATTGTGGTAGTAAAAGAAAGGTGGTAGATATGTGGTTAAATGAATATTATATATTTTTCCAAGTGTAATCTAATGACAGTAATTATAAAGTTATTCATGGGGTGTTTAAATGACTGCTGTTATCGTTCTTTTTATGTTATTTATAATTAACTCCTTCTATAAAAGATACGTGCCCATTTTTGGATTTACTTGTATTGAACTGGATAAGATAAGCGGAAATACTGATACAGTTGTTGTCGATGTAAGAGATTATTCGATTGCTCATAGATTTCCAGTTGAGGGGGCGGTTAATATTCCGTTTTCTTATCTAAAGAGATACTATCATGATATAAAACATAGAAATATTTTCCTTGTTGCCTCAGAACTGATAGATATAAAGTTAAGTGTCCGTTTTCTAGCTAAGAAGGGGATTGAAATAAATGGTTATTATTTAGAGCAAGATTCAGAAAAACAATCAAAAAAATACTGCTGTAGAAAAAGGAGGGAAAATCATGGAATACAATGTCCAAATGAAAAATAGAGTAAAAAGAGTAGAAGGACAAGTAAAAGCAATTTTGAGAATGATGGAAGAAGAGAAAGATTGTAAAGACCTTGTTTCCCAGATGACTGCCGCAAGAAACGCATTGGATCGCGCAATAGCAGTCGTTGTAAGTTCAAATTTGGAACATTGCATAAGAGAACAAATTGAGAAGGGAGAAGATACAGAAACTCATATACAAGAAGCTGTCAACCTGCTAGTAAAAAGCAGATAATAACATATAAAAATATTTATTGACAAATGTATTATAAACAATTAATATACCCATAGGGATATATGTATTAGTAAAGACTTGAAGGATATTTTTTTAAATCATTTAATACCCATATAGGTATAATACCAAATAATACAAGGAGTGAAAAACATGACTGAAAAGAAAAAAACAACCATTATTTTATTCAGTGGAGACTACGATAAAGCGATGGCAGCCTTTATTATTGCAAACGGGGCAGCCGCTTATGATCACGAGGTTACGATATTCGCCACATTTTGGGGATTGAATGCATTTCGAAAAGACGAACAAGTATCTGTGAAAAAAGGTTTTTTAGAAAAAATGTTTGGAAAAATGATGCCACGTGGGGCAGATAACATGGGTCTTTCAAAAATGAACTTTGCGGGTATGGGTCCGAAAATGATTAAACATGTCATCAAAAAGCATAATGCTGTTCCTTTACCAGAGTTAATCAATATGGCAAAAGAACAAGATATAAAATTAGTCGCATGTACAATGACAATGGACCTCTTAGGTCTTCAAAAAGAAGAATTAATAGATGGCCTTGAATATGCAGGGGTTGGAGCATATTTAGCCGATGCGGAAGATGGAAATGTGAATTTGTTTATATAGTGAGGTGTTAACTAATGGAATACATCATAAATGCTCTCATCATTCTAATTTTAATCTGGTTTATTTTCCAACGATTTATACCTGCAAAAGGGGTAAGACAAATTGAAACGAATGATTTGAAAAAAATCCTAAAAGAAAAGGGCTATCAATTCATTGACGTTCGAACTCCATATGAATTTAAAACGAATCATATCCAAGGGTTTAAAAATATCCCATTGGCAGAAATAAAACAACGCCATCAAGAACTTTCAAAAGATAAGGAGATTGTTGTCATTTGTCAAAGTGGTATGAGAAGTAACAAAGCGACTAGGATTCTTAAGAAGTTTAATTTTCCAAAGGTCACAAATGTAAAAGGCGGGATGGCAGTGTGGCGGAATTAAACGTGAAGAAAGGAGGGTCAAACTCGTGAAAGAAATTACAACGAATGAAACAGAGAATTTATTAATGGAATCCAATGATGTAATAATCATAGACGTTCGTGAAAATGACGAAGTTGCGGCTGGTAAAATACCTGAAGCGATTCATATTCCTCTAGGTGAGTTACAAACACGACTAGATGAATTGGATAAAACAAGTAAATATATTATCGTATGTCGCTCAGGGAATCGGAGTGGCCTTGCCACACAGTTTCTAACATCACACGGGTATAACGCGAGTAATATGGTTGGCGGCATGCTTGAATGGAAAGGTAGTATGAAATAATTCATTGGGAGGATTAAAAATGATTAAAGTTGACAACGTGCTGGATGCAAGAGGGTTGGCTTGCCCCATGCCAATCGTAAAAACTAAGAAAATGGTAAGCGAGCTATTACCAGGTCAAGTATTGGAGATTCAAGCAACGGACAAAGGTTCCAAAGCCGATTTAAAAGCATGGGCAGAGAGTGTTGGCCATCAATATTTAGGGACAGTAGAAGAAGGAGATATATTAAAACATTACCTTAGAAAAGCAAGCAGTGAAGAAGAAAAACAAGAAAAAAAACATCCTCATATGATTAGTAATGCCGATTTACAACGTAAACTGGCTGCGAATGAAAAAGTGGTTGTCGTTGATGTGCGTGAGCATGCAGAATATGCTTTCAACCATATTCCAGGGGCGGTTTCCATTCCATTAGGAGAACTTGAAAATTGCTTACATGAACTGGATAAAGCAGATGAAATATATGTTATTTGTCGTACAGGCAACAGGAGTGATTTAGCTGCACAAAAGTTAGCCGCAATAGGTTTTACGAATGTAACGAATGTCATGCCGGGAATGAGTCAGTGGGAAGAAGAAACTGCATGCTTAAATCAATAAAAAGGGGGCTTTAACTATGAATAATATTACGGTTTATACTACAACGCAGTGTCCATATTGTGTCATGATAAAGAATTTTTTATCTGAAAAAGATATTCCTTTTAAGGAAGTAAATCTTGAAAGGAATCCGGAAATGGTACAACAACTTATACAAAAAACAGGTCAAATGGGTGTACCACAAACTGAAATCAATGGTGAATGGATTATTGGCTTCGATCCAAACAGCATAATGAGGGCATTAAGTCGCTCGTAAGAAAAGGGTTAATAGGTTTTTTAAATAATCTAATGATGGAGGTATGTAAAATGACTGTGCAAGCAATATCTGCGAAAGAGGTAAATGAAAAAGTCTTAAACAAAGAACACGTATTTCTCCTTGATGTACGGAATGAAAACGACTTTAATGATTGGAAAATTGAAAGCCAAAACTTTGAATATTTAAATGTCCCTTATTTTGAATTGATTGATGGAATTGAACCCATTCAAGATAAGCTTCCTAAAGATAAAGAAATTCTTGTTGTTTGTGCAAAGGAGGGTTCCTCCATGATGGTCGCGGAAATGCTTAAAGAAGCAGGTATGGAAGCTGTCTATCTCAAAGGCGGTATGAAAGCATGGAGTGAATTTTTGCACAAAGTCAAGGTATATGAGGATAAAGAGATTAGCGTCTATCAATTTGTCCGTGTCGGAAAAGGCTGTCTTTCTTATATGGTTGTATCTGAGGATGAAGCACTCATTGTTGATCCATCACGTTTTATCGAACAGTATGAATTGACAGCGAAAGAGGTTGGTGCAACCATTACGCATGTCGTCGATTCACATCTTCACGCTGACCATATTTCAGGTGGAACGATGTTGGCGAATAAACTCGGTGCGAAATATTACTTGATGAAAAGCGAAGGGGCTATCTTTGATTTCATCCCTCTAGAAGACTATGAGAAAATTGAATTTAGTAAAATAACGCTTGAGGTATTGGCTGTAAAAACTCCAGGTCATACACCTGGAAGTGTATCATTCCTTGTCAATAATAAATTGTTATTCTCAGGCGACACCATTTTTGTAAGTGGCCTAGGTCGTCCGGATCTTGGAAACAAAGTAAGAGAATGGGCGAAAGATCTATACAGCACTGTGTATTCCAAGATTTCCGAAATCGCTAATGATGTCATAGTACTTCCCGGCCATTATGCTGACTTTGAGCAAGAACAAAATACAGCTGGGTTTATTGGAGATACACTAGGAAACATTCGTGAACGGAACGAAAAGATGTTTAACACGACAGAAGAAGATTTTCTCGATCATGTTGAAAAATCAGCTAGTTCTGTAAAACCACCAAACTTTGAAGAAATTGTCGCTATAAACCGTGGATATGAATCAGCAGATATTGAACAAATGCAGGAGCTTGAAATTGGGCCAAACCGTTGTGCTGTTCATCATACAGCTTAAGATAAATAGCGAAAAAGTTTTGGGCTCTTTTATACGGTATAGGGTATAAAGAGTTTCTGTAACAACATGAATACTGAAGGATAAAACTAAATAGTGGGGATCAATCTGGTTCCCCTTTTATAAAAAAATAGGTAAGGTGATTTGGTTGGGGAAAAGCAAAAATCATTGTGGAAATGGAACGTGAGGAATCAATAAAAAACCCCCTCGTTTTAAAAAAATTCCACCAATATGACCTGGGGTTTTAATTTGGCTCCTGGTAGGAGTTATCATTTTAATTCGAAGATTATTTTAACAACACGATAAAAGCAATTATGGTTTAGATTGAAATGTATTAAATTGAAATATCGGGAAAACATAGAAAAGAAAAAAACTGAAACTGTTTCAAAACGCTATGTTGTTCATCGCACAGCTTAGGTTATCAAATTATGAATATATTGGAGGTATCAGAAATGGCAGTAACAGCAATAAGCTCAGAAGAAGTAGCGAAAAAAATCATTAATAAAGAGGAATTGTTTACATTAGATGTTCGGAACACAGATGACTTTGAAGATTGGAAAATTGAGGGGGAAAACTTCGTACACGTAAATGTGCCATATTTTGAATTACTTGATGGAGTGGAAGGAATCATTGATCAGATTCCTTCTAATAAAGAAATATTAGTTGTTTGTGCCAAAGAAGGATCATCTGTTATGGTGGCTGAAATGCTTTCTGAAAAAGGATTTGATGTGTTTTACCTTAAAGGTGGAATGAAAGCCTGGAGCGAACATCTAGAGCCTGTAAAAATCGGTGATTTAAAAGATGGCGGTGAGATATACCAATTTGTTCGTCTTGGGAAAGGCTGCCTATCTTACATGGTTATTTCAAACGGAGAGGCCGCCATTATTGATGCAACACGTATGACGGATATATTTATAAACTTTGCGAAGGAAATGGGTGTAAAAATTACGCATGTACTGGATACACATTTACATGCTGACCATATTTCAGGTGGAAGAGCTATTTCAAAGGAAACAGGTGCGACCTATTGGCTGCCACCAAAAGATGCCGGAGAGGTTGTTTTTGAATATGAGCCATTAAACGATGATGAAAACATCATGATAGGAAACACAACAATTAACATCCATGCTTTGTATTCACCAGGGCATACAATCGGATCGACTTCATTTGTCGTGGATGAGAAGTTTCTCTTAACCGGTGACATCCTCTTCATTGATTCGATTGGAAGACCTGATTTAGCAGGTTTAGCCGAAGATTGGGTGGCCGATTTAAGGGAAACGCTTTACGGCCGTTATCGCGAATTATCAGAAGAGCTCATTGTATTACCCGCCCACTTCATGATTATGGAAGAATTAAATGATGACGGAAGCGTGGCAGAGAAACTAGGAACATTATTTGCGCAAAACCATGGCTTAAATATTAAGGACGAAAATGAGTTTCGTAAAATTGTAACGGAAAACTTACCGCCACAACCAAATGCTTACCAAGAAATTCGCGAAACAAATATGGGGAAAATTACCCCAGATGAAGAAACGCAACGTGAAATGGAAATTGGACCAAACCGTTGTGCCGTTCGATAAAGACAATAAAAATTGGAGTGATTGGAATGAATTTAAAAGCAGATAAAGTATTGGATGCAAAAGGCTTAGCTTGTCCTATGCCGATCGTGAGGACAAAAAAAGCAATCAATGAGTTAAAGTCAGGACAAGTATTAGAAATTCATGCGACAGATAAAGGAGCTAAAAACGATCTAACCGCTTGGGCAAATTCCGGGGGGCACGAGTTGATGAAAGATACCGAAGAAGATGGAATTTTAAAGTTTTGGATTAAAAAAGGCTAATGAAATGGGGAGCCAGCAGGCTTCCCTTTTCATAAAAATTATTTGAACAATACGATAAAAGGCTACGATTGTTTAAATTGTAAAGTAATGGGAACATATAAAAAGAAATAATAAAAGGAGATGATCGAATGTTTCACTATACAGTGGAAACGGATAAAACTATTGCCGAAGCGATTTCAGCACTTGAGGAAAGTTTAAAAGAAGAAAAGTTTGGCGTGCTTTGGCAATTTGATATTCAGGAGAAATTACAAGAAAAAGGCCTTGATTTTGACCAATCTTATCGTGTTCTAGAGGTGTGTAATCCACATGAAGCAAAACGAGTTTTATCAGAAAATCAAATGGTAGGTTATTTTTTGCCTTGTAAAATTGTAGTGTATGATGACAATGGTCGTACAAAAATTGGAATGCCAAGACCAACTGCATTAATAAACATGGTAGATGATGGTGCATTGAAAAACTTGGCTGTTGATATTGAAAAGCGCCTAATTTCATGTATCGATAAAAGTATATAAACGGCAAATAACTCCTCAAAATTACTGAATGATTGTTATACACTTGTGAAAATAATTGTGAACGTTCTATGACGGAAATAGAAACTTAGCCCCAAGAAAAATTGGGGTTTTTATTTCTTGAAAATAAAGTAAATGAGGTATTATACATGAGTCATGAGCCACAATCAAAAACTCAGATTGGGTTAAAGCAAAACATTTCCCTGTTTATCATTCTAGTGTTTGTTAATTTATTCGTTGGAGCCATGATTGGTTTGGAACGAACGGTTTTACCGATCATGGGAGAAGAATCCTTTGGTCTGGCTTCGACTACTGTGACATTATCCTTTATTGTGACATTCGGATTTACCAAAGCACTTATCAACTATTTTGCTGGTCGCCTTGCTGATCGCTTAGGTCGTAAGCAAGTGCTCATTTTTGGTTGGATTGTCGGGCTTTTTGCCCCATTGATTGTCATTTGGGCACCGAGTTGGGAATGGATTGTTTTTGCGAATGTCTTGTTGGGCATTAACCAAGGGCTTGCTTGGACGATGACCGTGAATATGAAGGTGGATATTGTTCGTCCGAATCAAAGGGGCTTGGCTATTGGCTTAAATGAATTCGCTGGCTACAGTGGGTTATCTATTATGGCGATAGTTTCCGGCTATGTTGCCGCTGTATATGCCCTACGTCCTGAACCCTTTTTAATCGGAATCGGAATTGGGATAATAGGCCTAATATTATCTCTTTTCGTGAGCGATACTGGTGCTTTTATTAAACAGGAAGAGCGATTAAAGGGAATTAACAATACGGAGGGACGTCTTTCCGCAAGTGACGTTTTCAAGCTCACGACATGGAAGAATCGTACTTTATCCAGTTGCAGTTTTGCTGGTCTCTCTACCAACTTAAAAGATGGTATGGCTTGGGGATTGTTTCCCATTTTTTTGGGTACAGGCGGTTTATCTGTAAGTCAAATTGGATTTGTGATTGCGATTTATCCTGCCGCATGGGGGATTTTTCAATTGTTTACAGGTGTCATTAGTGACTACGTTGGACGCAAATGGATGATTGCTTGTGGAATGTGGACACAAGCCATTGGAATTGGGTGGTTTGTGTTGAGCAGTGGATTTTTCAATTGGGTCTCAGCAGCGGCAGTCATTGGTCTAGGAACAGCTATGGTCTACCCCACTTTACAAGCAGCTATTAGCGATGTGGCAGCCCCTGCATGGCGGGCATCTTCTATGGGAGTCTACCGCATGTGGAGGGACAGTGGTTATGCCTTCGGCGCAATATTTGCTGGTTTATTTACTGACTTGATTAACGTACCCACGGCTATGTTACTTGTAGCGCTATTCCCATTAACCGCAGGTATGCTCATCGCTATACGTATGACCGAAACTTTAGCAACCAAAAAGAAAGTCATGACTTAACGTAATTCATATATCATAACTTTTTAACAGAAAAAATATCCTAATTTCCTTCTTTATAACGATAAGCAAGAACACCGTAAATTATAAATAGGATACCAGCAAAAGTATGTCATATACAGTATGTTATTTGTTATACATAAGCAAGTAAGTATGATAAAAATAGTATATTATACAATGTGTCATTCAAAAAGGCGATTCGAGGAATGATTTTCTTGATTCACCTTCTTTTTAACTCATCACTGCTTTACGTTTTGTCTTAAAGCGCGACCAAATGATTAGCGGAATTAACAAAAGAGCTAAATACGCCCCAAGAATACCGAGAAATGCATAACTGGAATATGCGACAATGACTCCTGAAAGCAAGCTGCCAGCTGTTCCCCCAAGAGCAACCCATACATCGACAGATCCTTGCGTCTTTGCCCGTGTTGCTAAATTTGTTGAATCAATAATTATTGCCGTGCCGCTAATAAGGCCAAAGTTCCAGCCCAGTCCGAGTAAAATTAAGGCAGTTGTCAACCAACCTAACGAATCGCCCGGGGTAAATGCGGCCATAAGACCTGATATCGCTAATGTCACACCAGATGCTATAACCATCGATGTGCGACCAATTTTGTCAACGAGTACCCCTGTACCGAGTGAAGGCAAGTACATCGCTGCAATATGCAATCCAATGATTAACCCAACAGCCGTTAAACCCGTTCCATGGTTTTGCATATGGATGGGAGTCATCGTCATAATGGCAACCATAATAATATGTGAGAGCACAAGTACGAGAGCTCCCACCATCACACCCGCACGATTTACTGTCGTTTGCAACGTTTGTTGAACTTGCGTTGTTGTCTTTTTACGAATTTTTTCTTCTTCCACTGCAATCGCCTGTGCTACTAGAAGGGGATCTGGGCGTAAATAAAAGAACAACGTTAGTCCTGCCAAAAGATACGCAACAGCTGCCAAAATAAAAGGACCTGCCAACGCAGGAATGCCAATCGCTGTCGCGAGCTTGCCCATCGGTGTCACAAGATTTGGCCCAAGAACGGCACCTAATGTTGTAGACACCATCGCAATGCTAACAGCCATCCCTCTTTGTTTTTCATTCGCTAAATCAGTTCCTGCATAACGCGCCTGCAGATTGGTAGATGTGCCTGCACCGTAGATGAAGAGCGACAGAAATAGGAAAAATACATGATTCAATGTAGCTGCCATAATAACCCCGATCGCTCCAAGCCCACCGGCAATAAAACCAACCGACAAACCAAGTCGTCGCCCAAATCTCTGGGACAGCCTTCCAACAAAATAGGCAGATAGAGCAGATCCTAACGTAAACAAAGCGGCGGGTAAACCGGAAAAACTCTCCGTTCCTAGCATATCCTGTGCCAACAACGCGCCGACGGTAATCCCCGCAGCCAGCCCAGCGCCCCCAAAAATTTGCGACATGACGATTGTCATTAATGTCTTTTTATATAATTTTTTTTGTGCTTCTTTTGAATGTTTGTATTGCACCGTGTCCACTACACTCCTCCTTTTTGCATTGTCTAAATCTATTAAACCCGGTGATGATCTGGTCGCCACTTTTTAATAGTTTGCTTAATGTTATCTGGTGATAGATTTTCAACAAGTGTACGATCAACCAATTCTACGATCTCCGCATCTGATGCAAACCGCAACGCAATTAGCTGTTCCATCGTAATTCGATCATCTAAACGATTACCCGTCAATATATAATAACGTAGCTGCTCCTCTGTGCGAATGAGTCTGTCTTGTAAAGTTAAAGCATACATACGTGCAAGCATTCCTGGAATGATTGCCAGCACAACCACGCCAACTAGCAATAACAATTGCAAAGAAAAGCCGTTTTTTACAAATTGATAAATACTATACACCGCTGTAGTCAATAGCAACAAGAAGCTTAGCGGCAACCAAACAAAATGCTGTAACGGTTGAAAACGAGTATGATTTGCATACGATTGTTCCTTCATTTTCCTACCTCCAATATACATATGTGGGTATTGTAGCACATTTCAATGGAGATAGCGAAAGAATTGTAATCTAAGTCCATGCGATTGACTCGAAAACACGATCATCTCAGGTACTCCAAAGTGAGGAATTTTAAATTGAATTTGACATGGGGGGACGTACTGACAAATATGACCGTGTATTTATGTTGATAGAGTGAATGTACAGGAGACTATATTAAAGGAAGGGCTTGCCTGTGTTACTTACGTTTAACCACTGAATATTCACACTTAATATCTAAGAATGCGGAAACGTTAGTTAAATAAGCAGATAAGGCGATGTATCACGCAAATGCACAAGGTAAGTACAATTATCAATTTTATGAACTATTATAGCACTGGTAAAAAAGAACAGCAGGGATAAACGATTTGTTCTTCCCACAAATCGTTTACTATGTACGAATTCATTGAACCATAGACAGATGTGTTCTAGGTCGAGTGGCTCTAAACCATTGATAGCAAAGTATGCAGATAATAATAAGGTCAATGGCATCGCCACCATAATACATTAGCATTCCACCAAATTCTGCCTGTGATGTTGGTACGCCATGGGGTGGTTTAGCATAGATGTACTTGGATAAGATGCCGTGACCTGCTAAGGCAACCACAAAAACAATTGCACGGTAAACAAAACTGGATCTATACGGTGTCGGATCAATGTAAATCATGGACACGGTGAAGAGATATCCAGCAATAAAGACATGGAAATGTATGAGCATATGAAGAAGGAAATTATGCTGCATCGCTGCGTACAAGTCGGTGGTATATAGTAACCATAGCCCTCCCACATTGAGAATGGATGCGACAACAGGATCCGATAGAATGCGAATTGGCCAACTTTTTAGCACTCGTGAAAGATGTCGGGCTAGAGTTACATTAAGTGTTCGCAGGAAAAGCGTCATAGGTGCAGCTAACACAATAAGGAGTGGAGCAAGCATTCCTAGAAGTAAATGACCGTGCATGTGGGCTATGAAGTTCATATGAGCATGATTCGCTAGAGGTCCAATAACTGCGGAAGCCGCACAGAAAACTCCGAAAACCATAAAGATAATGCGATAGAGTGACCATTGTTTATGGCGGCGGTTAGATATGACTACAGCAAGGATGTACATAACCACTAGAAGCAAAAACGGTAATACCAAGAAAAGTTGGGGGACTATTCCAACTGCATAATACATGTGAATTCCATCATTGTAATGAATGTAATTATTGATGTTCATGTGAGGAGACTTCTCCCAATTGTTGTCTCTTCCGTGTGCGAGCAATGAGAGTGACACCAGCGGCAATCATAGTGATTGCAGTAATATTCCAAGTAAAGTCATAAGGAAAAATATCTACGTTATAACGAATCTGGTGTATCCGCATAAGCTTGTGTTGAATTGTACCATCGTATAACTGGAACACGCCTGCCCCAAGCAAAACTCCTCCCCACCACCTAGTAAGCCACAATGCTTTTCGGCGTCGAAGATCGGCTAACATAAATAAGGCTCCGACTGTCGCAAACCAACTAAAAGCGTGAAACAAACCATCTGAAACGAGTCCAATCGCTGTTGTGGACTTATCGTAAAAATGATGCCAATGCAGTAGTTGATGAAAAACGGCCTCATCTATAAAAGTAGCTAAACCAATGCCAAAAAGGAAGCCCGACCAAAGATTGCGAGCCGAGTATATAAAGCGAATCTCATCATTTGAATTATTTTTTAGGTTTGCGGTTTTAGCAGTCATTTAATCCACCTTCGTGTTATATTCATTCCTTTCCACACTTGTATTTAACAGTTTACCCCAAATTAATCATAATTTTACAAACAAACTAGCATTATTTTAGGGGATATTACTAAGCAACTGATTGGGACACTTGAAGATACTTTTGAGAAAATAAAAATTGGGCTGCCACTGGCGGCAGCCTTCATTATTTAATGATTTCAAATGACTCTGTCACATGTATACTGCTTTGAACAGACTGGATCATGCCACAATTTTTCCGAGCAATTGCACCCGCTTTTTCAATTTTCCCTTGAGGAAGATTCTCCCCCTTAATGACAAAATGGAGATGTAATTTCTCAATACGGTTTGCTTTCGCTTCATTTCGTTCCATACAAGCTGATACTTCGATGTCTTTGAAATCCAGTCGCATTTTAGTTAATACTTTTCTGAGTACAGTCGAACTACAGCCAACGATAGATGCCACCATAAGTTGGAAAGGACGAAAACCATGTTCCTCATCAGGAGAAATAGAAAGTTCACCGTATTCTGTCAACATACTAAAGCCATTTTCTTTCATTTTAAAATCTATCATATTCATTTGTCTCCTTGTTAATTTTTTGTTTAAGTATAAATCTTTATTGTTAAGATGTAATAAAGAAAAGGTTATCCCTTTATTTATTTTTTACTTTTGGCTTGACAATAAATCGTTTTTATTGGTATTTTACCGATATCCGTATATGTATATATAAATAAGGGATTAAAAAAAGAAGAAAAAGGGTACTGTCATGTGCTCATTTTTCTTAATGGGGGAAACCAATGGATATTTTATTTCTAATTACCACTTTTTTAATCGGTTTCATAGGGTCGTTTATTTCTGGAATGGTTGGAATAGGGGGTTCTATCATTAAATACCCTATGTTGTTATACATTCCACCTTTATTAGGATTAGCGGCATTTAGTGCTCATGAGGTTTCCGGGATTAGTGCTGTTCAAGTTTTTTTCGCTACGATTGGTGGGGTATGGGCGTACCGAAAAGGAGGATACTTAAACAAGAAACTCATATTTTATATGGGTTTCAGTATTTTGTTAGGGAGCTTTATCGGTGCTTATGGTTCAAAATTTTTGACCGAAGGTGGAATCAATCTTGTGTATGCACTTTTGGCAACCATTGCAGCCGTTATGATGTTTGTACCAAAAAAAGGGTTAGACGATATTCCTTATGATCGAGTGACCTTTAATCAATGGCTAGCGGGTCTATTAGCCTTTATTGTTGGGGTTGGAGCTGGTATTGTTGGTGCAGCGGGTGCCTTTATTCTCGTACCGATCATGCTAGTTGTTCTAAAAATCCCTACAAGGATGACGATCGCGACTTCTTTAGCGATTACGTTTATCTCATCGATTGGTTCGACTATCGGAAAAATTTCGACAGGGCAAGTTCTGTTAGTTCCTGCACTTATTATGATTATCGCAAGCTTAATTGCTGCTCCATTAGGGGTGAACTTTGGGAAAAAAGTCAATACAAAACTATTGCAGTGGATTTTAGCGTTGCTGATTTTAGGGACGTCGATCAAGATATGGGTTGATATTTTAAATTGAATTTGTTCTAATTTAAAATCTATTGGATTTGGTTACTTTTACTATGTCCATTGTTCAAACAAAGTGAATAAGAACTTAAAGCTGCACATTAATAACATTTGTGCAGCTTTTATACGCTAAGAAAAGATAGCCTGTTGAGTTAAAACCCTGTAAATCCACCAAATAAATCAATTAATATAGTCGTAATTTTAGTCATTTGACCAGTGTAAAGTAAAAACCCTGTAATGACCATAATGACTCCGCCGATTTTCATGAATTTGGACGAGTACTTTACAATCCATTTTGTTCGACCGATAAAAAAGGCCATCACAAAAAAAGGAATCGCAAAACCTAAAGTATAGGCCGTAATATAGATAAGTCCTTGAGAAGGATTGGATGCAGAAAGCACCAATACAGAAGCTAAAATCGGTCCGACACAAGGCGTCCATCCGGCGGCGAATCCGATTCCTACGAGAGTAGAGCCCAAGTATCCGGTTGGCTTTCGCCCAGCAGACCATTTTTTCTCTCGCATTAACCATGTAGGTTTAATTACGCCCATGACAAACAGTCCTAAAATGATAACGAGAAAGCCGCCAAGCATGCTAATTAATTTTTGATTCCCGATAAAAAGTTGCCCTATCCATGAAGCCGATAATCCGAGGGCGAAAAAGATAATGGAAAAACCGATAATAAAAAACAATGTATGAATCATCGTTAAAGTTTTTATTTTACTTGATTGCTGGCTATCCTGCAGCTGGCTAACAGAAACACCAGTGATGTAGGATATGTAGGACGGATATAATGAAAGACAACATGGAGACACGAAGGAAAAAATTCCTGCTCCAAATGCTAACCAAATTGTTACATTTGCCACAACTTCACCCCTGTTTATCATTTGTGAACTAGTATGGATTGCTTTTGTTAAGATTCAATAAAGATAGAAGAATGATAACCATTGGAACTTGAAAGTTTGAAAGGTATTCAATTGTGCAATCGGAAAAAGAAAACTTTTGTATAGGGTAAATACTGAAGTTCTTTATCAATTCTTTACAATTTGAGGCTATGCTGCTTAATGTAGGAGGGGTAGACATTGGATGATGCGTGGATTTTCGGACCATTCATGATAAAAGAAAAATGGGCGTTATACGCCATTGCCTTTATGGTAAGTTATACGGCTGTTCGTCTTGCGATAAAATTGAAAGCGATTGATCGCTCTGTTTTAGAGTCGTTGTGGAACGGCTTCTTTTTGTTTCTGGTTGTTTGGAAATTAAGTTATACATTGTTTCATCCCATTGACGTATTCAAAAATCCAATCTCCCAGTTATATTTTACTGGTGGTGAAAAAGGGGTCGTAGCAGCATTTATTGCTGTGATTATTTATTTTCTATCAATACGTAAAAATAAAGGAATATCATTTCATGTTTATATGGAAACTGGACTTATTTCAATAGTAACTGCTATAGGCGTATTTCAAATGTTGGCGTGGGTTATGTATTATCCGGGTTTATATCACTTAATTGTTGAAGTGGTATTGTCATTTATGCTTATATTTTACTGGTTTATAACATACAAGCATGACGTGAAACCGTTGTGGATGAAGATGTTAGTATGGTTCAGCCTTGGAGAATTGTTTATTTCATACTTTAAACCACAAATTCCTATCTTTTTAGGCTTTTCATTTTCACAGTTAGTATATATCGTGATTTGTTTATTAATAATGGTTATTTCTGTTCGTTTAAAGCGTAACTTTATTAAAACTTAACATTCTTCATTTATCCTTCATTTAAAAAGGATGGTGGACTACCGATGGTAAAAAAATTATTGCCGCTGTTTTTACTAATTGGTTTAGTGGCATGGGGTGTTTATGATTATACTCAAAGTAGCTCAGGTTCTTTAGAGAATCCGAACGAAGAAGATCAAACTTATGCTTCCTCTCCTAAAGATAAAATAGGTGAACTTGAAAATGGGACAAGTGAAATGGTAATCGGAATTGAAGAGGGAAATCTTGCTCCAGATTTTAGTTTGCAAACGTTACAAGGTGAATCTGCAAAACTATCAGATTTCCGCGGGCAAAACGTAATGGTCAACTTTTGGGCGACATGGTGTCCTCCATGCCGGGCGGAAATGCCGCATATGCAAAGTTATTACGCTAAACATAAAGAAGATGACTTCACCATTTTAGCCGTCAATATGACAACGACAGAGAGCAAGCAAGAACGCATCGGACAATTTATAGACGAATTAGACATTACATTTCCAATCTTACTTGATCTTGAAAACGAAGCTGCAAGTAATTATCAAGTAATGGTATATCCGACAAGTTACTTTATCGATAAAAATGGTGTGATTAAATTTAAAGTTCCAGGAGCGATAAACGAGGAAATAATCGAAAAGCTAGTCGTACAAATGAATAAATGATTTGATGGAGGAATTAATGGATACAACTGGAAAAACGATTCTAATCGTTGAAGATGATCCTCATATTCTTGAACTTATCAAACGTTATTTGGAAAAGGCCGGATATGAGGTGTGGGGTGCAAACGATGGAGAAGAAGCAAAACGGATTTTCGAACAAAAAGACCCTTGTTTTATCCTGTTGGATTTAATGCTACCAGGCGAAAGCGGTGAATCAATTTGTCAGTGGATACGTCAAGATATGCAAAGCGATGTACCACTAATTATGGTAACCGCAAAAGCAAGCGAAAGTGATCGGATTAACGGCTTGCGGATTGGGGCTGATGACTATATTACAAAACCTTTCAGTCCGAAAGAATTGGTGGCTCGAGTAGAAACCGTTCTGCGCAGAACGGAAAACCGATGTAGTAAGTTAAGCTATCGAGACATTACATTAAAGCCATTAAAGCGGGAAGCGAAAGCAGATGGAAACGTCATTGATTTAACGAATCATGAATTTCAATTGCTTTATTTCTTAATGAGGCATCCAAACCAAATTCTTTCCCGTGAACAAATTTTAGCTGAATTATATTCTAATCAAGAAAAAATCGTCAGTGATCGGACGGTAGATGTTCACATCGGGAAACTTCGTGAAAAATTAGGGAATGAGAAACAACATTTCATTGAAACAGTGAGGGGGGTAGGCTATAAATTTGTGGCTTATTAATGCAATCAAAAAAAAGATGCTTCGAAAATGGGTCATTTTAAACCTTGTAATTACACTCATGATTATCGTTCTTGTTGGCTTTTCCATCAAGGAGTTTGCTTGTTATCAATTTAATTTATATTCCGAATCAAGCATACAGTCAGCACAATTTCGACGCGTTATTGAAGAATATTTGTTTTATGCTGGTATTTTAGCTGTTTTTCTTGCTACACTTGTTCATTTATTTTTTGCTCGCAAAATCCTACAGCCATTGCATCGGTTAAGAAATTTCTTGAATAAATGGGAGGATGAGCGAATAGAGCAACTGTCATCTGAGACAAATTCGAAAGATGAACTTTGGCAGATCGAAAATGATTTAATAAACATATCTAATCACATTCATCACCTGCAGCAGCAAAGGGATCGAATGATGACAGATCTCGCCCATGAGTTACGTACACCGCTAACAACCCTATATGGCTATTTGGAAGGTCTTGAAGACGGAATATTTACAGAAGATGAGTCGATTACAGCTATTCTAAAGAATGAATGTTCATATTTAATCAAGTTAATAGAAAGGATTAACGAGCTTTATAAATGGGAAAATGAAAACATAAAATTAACATATGAATCTGTGCACTTACAAGACTATATTCACTCTAAATTGAAAAAGTATGCAAATATAATAGAGAAATTAGGACTCAAAATCGAATGTGACATTTATCCTATACAAATATACTGCGATCAATATGCGTTAAGTGCTATTTTATATGAACTGTTTGAAAATGTTTTTCAATATCATGTTAACAAAAGTGTCAAAATCGAAGGCAAGAATTTAGGAGAAGAGGTCGTTATTTTTGTTTCGAATCAAGGAAGGCCTATTCCGAAAATAGCAGAAGAACAATTATTTGAGCGCTTTTATCGGATTGATTCTTCCCGAAATCGCAACACAGGTGGCTCAGGACTCGGACTCGCAATTACGAATCAAATTGTTTTAAGGCTAAAGGGTAAAATCGGTTTTTATTCAAAAGATAATCTTCATACTTTCTGGTTTTCAATACCAAAACACAGCAAAGAATAAAAATGGAGTAATCCCTATGGGGATAGAACTTGAATGGCTAAAAAAAGAAAGCGATTATGGATGCGATTAGTAATATTGATCATCATGATGGCTGCTGTTGGTTATACACTGTATTCGGGGATTTTTAGCGATAGACAAGTGATTAGTGCAGGGGATCAGGTACCGGATTTTCAATTAATCACACTCGATGGGGAAACAACACGTCTCAGTGATTATAAAGGTCAAGGTGTGTTCTTAAACTTTTGGGCTACGTATTGTCCTCCACGCAAAGAGGAAATGCCCAGGAATTTAAAGAAAAAGGCGTTGAGATTCTTGTCGTAAATGTCGGAGAGCCAGCTTTGACAGCAAAAAAATTTGTTGAGCGTTACGGTTTATCGTTTCCTGTTCAGCTTGATGAACATGAGGAAGTGTACAAAGCGTACGGTGTACGCCCAATCCCAACTACTTTTTTAATTGATAAGAATGGAAAAGTAATCGAACGCGTAACAAAAGGATTAACGGAAAAGGAAATCACGGAAATGATGAGACGAATTCAGCCTTAACAAGGGAATGAAAGCGTCTTTAGTAAATTATTTGGTGTCCCTGATTAATTTTGGAACGAAGATATAAAGTCATAACTTTACGAGGAGAGAAATATGTGGACAAAAAAAATTATTGTAATAAGCCTAGGTATTTTACTTTTTTTGGTATTTGGTTTTACTATTAAAACTGTTTCTTACCCACCCGATAATACAAGGATTATACTTGAACATACCTATGAAACCTATATTGCACCTCCTTGTTTTGAAGGGGCGAACACTACGAATAATCTCGAAGAAACTACACTTCAAAAAGCGAAACAATTGAATTATGAGATACAGTCTCCTTGTTCTAAGAAAAAGCTTGAAGAAGTTTCAGAACCTTTGCTTCAACACTGGTTAAGAAAAATAGGGCTGTTGAAATCAGAGTGGGATTGGTAATTTAATATTCTCTAAAAGTAATACTTGTGTTTTCCTAAAAACATAAAGAGATGATCACGAACTTTTTACAAATCCCAAGGGGACGTGTATCAGAACCCTTGACATTGAGATCCTTATAGATTAACTTAATGTATGTAAGTACCTACATTCATTTATTTGAACAATGGCAAAGGTTATTTTTTTAACTTCAAATGTTAGCAGTTACTAACATTTATGATCGGAGGATAAACGATTGTTTACGAAATTTCTTGCTATGATATCCAGACTAGTGCGGAAACGTCCTATGAAACTGATTTTATTTTCACTTGCACTCGTTGCACTCTTTGTCTTTGGAGTACAACAAATACAGTTGGCAACTGGGAATGACACATTTATTGAAAGGGAGTCTGACGTTTTTCAAGATAATCTTGCCTTGGAGACTGAGTTTGGTGGGGAGTCTTTAATTGTACTGTATGAAGCTGACAATCTAGATAAATTACTGACTGTTACGAATTTAGAACATATGAAAGGGCTTGAGGCACGACTAACAATGCAAGACGAAGTGTTTACGGTTATGAGCCCGGTGTCGATTGTTGAGCAAATAGTAACGAAGCAGTCTGAGAAATATGAGGAAGGAATCGGGGAAATTATTGAGGGTTTAGAAACAATGGAAGATAAGCTCCAAGAAATCGGAGATAATCTTGAAAAGAATTCCAGTAGCAATCAACTTGCTCTTCCCGATCTCGATACGAAAATGGCTGAACTGAACAGAGGGATGCAACAAATGATCACAGGGCAAACGAAATTACAAGCAGGGACGACTTCTCTTGTGCAAGGGTATGCGCAGTTTGGGAATCAAACGAAACAGGTGGCTGGACAATTGATCACGTTGAGTGAACAACACGAAGAACAAACCGCAAATCCAGTGCAGATCCAACAGTTTCAAAAATTGAAGCAAACGGGAAATCAACTAATGATGCTTTCTGACAAAATGTTCGAAACGTCTACGAAGTCAACTTCATTACCACAAGTATCAAACCAAACAATTAAAGGATTGCAAAAAATGCAAGGTGGTTTTGGAAGCGAAAAAGCAAAAATGAATGATTTAAAACAACAACAAGCAGACCAAATGAAAAATCTGCAAGAATTAGCTGAAGGGCTCACATCAATGGGAGACAACCTCATGACGATAAGTGAAAATTTATCAACGATGGTGCAATCTTCTGACGTAATGGTTCCTTCGTTGCCTCAAAAACAAGACACGTTGGAACAAATGGTATATGAAGACAACGGGGACTTAAGAAGTATTTTTAACGAAATGATAATCGATAGGCAGTATATGACGTTGATCGTGAAATTGAAGGGCGATGTTTCAGATACAAAAAAAAGTAAGATTGTCGCTGAGGTCAAAGAGTATTTAGCTTCCCATACTTTAGAAGAAACAAAAACAATGGTATCAGGAAAGCCAGTTTTAGATGATGCCATTCGTTCATCCATGAAACAAAGTATGCAAAAAATGATGGGGCTAGCTATGTTGTTTATGGTTGTAGTCTTAAGTGTTGTGTTTAGAGTGAAGTGGAGGATATTACCGTTAACTATGATTCTAGTAGCCGTCATAGGGACAGTCGGTTTAATGGGCTGGCTTAGTATCCCGATCACGATGGTTTCGATGGCTGTCTTTCCTATTTTAATCGGACTTGGAATTGATTACGGGATTCAATTCCAAAGTCGTTATGTTGAAGAAATGGAGAAAGGTGAGGTACAACATGAAGAATAAACGTTCCATTGATAGAACTCAAAATAGTGTGTTTCAAACAATAACAAAAATGGCACCAGCTGTTTTAACAGCTTTGTTCGCTACAGCACTTGGTTTTCTTGCACTTAATACATCACCCGTTCCAATGATTCAGCATTTTGGAAAAATGTTAACGATCGGGATGGTCGTTAGCTTTTTTATTGCTTTATTTCTTTTAATACCCATTTTATATACACGAGACCATTTTTTTAATAGTGATGAACACTCACAACGAAAAAACGGAAAGCCTAAATCATCAACCCTCGAGCATGGATTCGCTTGGATAACGAAAAAAGTGATGGCACTTCGCTGGTTTATTGTCATTTTTACGATAATCTTGGCTATGGTTGGTGTATGGGTAGATTTAGACGCGGAAGCAGAAACCGACATTGAAACGTTCATGCCTCAAGATACCCAAGAATTAGCGGATATTCACCGTTTACGTGAGATTATTGGGACGACAGACCAACTATCACTCGTTTATGAAGGAGACAATCTATTAAGTAAACAGTCCGTTGATTGGGTGCATCAGATGACAGAATCATTACGAGAACAATTTCCGAATGTTGTCGTGAAAACAAATTCACTAACAAGCGTTATGCAAGAAGTAAATGATGGAGAAATCTCCTACGGAAGTGATCTTGATGATTTTCTACAAGAGCTTCCTGTAAACCAACGAAAGCTACTAATTAATGAAGATGAATCAAAAGGGGTTATCACAGTTGGTATTAAACATTTGGAAGCAGGAGATCTCAAAGATTTTATTATCGAATTAGAACGATATATTCATAAGCATGAGATAAACGATTTGGATACGACGATAACTGGTAAATCGATCATTGATGTTGAAATGGTTTCTGCGTTGACGACTGGAAGATACAAGATGACGTTGTTAGGTATGGGTCTCGTATTTTTAGGTCTGTTACTCATTTATCGCCATCCAGTTAAAGCTCTCATTCCTTTATTGCCTATCCTGTTGATCGTCGGTTGGTCAGGCGGGCTTATGTATCTAATGGATGTGAAGTATACCCCTTTAACCGCTACCTTAGGTGCATTAATCATAGGTGTTGGGACAGAATTTACGATTTTGGTGATGGAACGCTTTTATGAAGAACGTAAAAAGGGAAAGTCAAGGGAAGAAGCGATGGTGATCGCAAGCCGTAAAATCGGAACAGCCATTTTTGCGTCCGCTCTTACAACGATCGGTGGTTTCAGTGCTTTGCTTGCTTCTGATTTCATCATTTTAAACAACTTTGGTATGATGACATTAATTAATGTTTCACTTGCTTTATTTAGTACAATTGTTGTGATGCCGGCCATACTCGTATTATGTGATCGGCTTGTGAAAACGAAAATAAAAGATGATCAGCAAGTGAAAGTGGGATGAATGATGAAAGGTACAACAGAACGAATTATGAAGGCCGCAATTCATGTTTTTGCAAAGAAAGGCTTTACTCAAGCAACTACTCAAGAAATAGCCACTGAAGCTAATGTGGCAGAGATAACATTATTCAGGAAGTTCTCGACAAAACAAAACTTATTCACTTCAGTGATTAGGAAAATCATCGCTCATCAGTTTGAAGAGGATTTGAAGAAATGGGCGGAATTGGCAGATACACGTGTCTTTTTAAGCCAGATTATCCGCAATCGACTAGAAATGATCTCTAAAAATAAAACATTGATAAAAATGCTTTTATCAGAAAGTTTAATGGGGAATTTAAGCGATGACATTAATCTGCCCGCGATACTGTATGAAAGCATTAAAAAAAGCTTAACTCACCATTTTCAAAGGCTTGGAAAGACGGTTGACGTAGATCTTTGTGCCCGACAATTAGGGGGTATTCTTTTAAGCCATGTCATTTTTCCGAGTGAACAACTATTTTTTCAGTTATCATTAAATGAAAAGGAGATTCTCGTAGGGAAATATGCCGATGCATTAATGCGTTTGCTAGAAACACACTAAACTTTTTAAAAAGCCTGTTTTTTGAAATAAAGGTTGATAAAACAGGCTATTTTTTAATTCAACCAACATGAATTTATAAAAAACTAAGCTCGCCTCGCCGCTTGTTGAATAGGATCCCAAACGCCGTTAAAAGGTGGTGCGTATGCTAAGTCTAAATCAATTAATTGATGTATGGTCATGTTGTTAAAAAGGGCTGTGGCAAGCACATCAATTCGTTTATCGACACCTCTTTTTCCGATAATTTGTCCGCCTAGAATTTGATTGTTTTTTTGGCTGTAAACGAGTTTCACTGTCAAAGGTTCACTGCCGGGATAATATCCTGCGATGTCTTTTGCACGTACCGTTTGTACATGATAAGGAATTTCTAGTGCTCTAGCTTCTTTTTCGGATAACCCTGTTTTACCAAGAGACAAGTCAAAAAACTTTATAATCGACGTTCCTACGACTCCCTTAAAGGCTGTCGGTACTCCCGCCATATTTGCACCGGCAATCCTTCCTTGTTTGTTTGCGGTCGTTCCGAGCGGAATATAGTCGTCTTTTTGTTTTACAATATGGAAATGTGTTGCACAGTCACCTGCGGCATATATGTTTTTTACATTCGTCTCCATGAACGGGTTAACACAAATAGCGCCATTTTTACTTGTACGAATACCTGTTGTATGAAGAAAACTGGTATTTGGGCGAACCCCTGCAGCGACGAGAACTAAATCGGCCTCATAGGTACCTCTATTTGTGATAACGGCATTAACGCGTTCTTTCCCGTCAAATCTTTCAACAGACTCATCGAGTACAACTTGAACACCATTTTTCATTGCTTCATCGTGAATAAGATCAGCCATATCTTCATCGAAAACTTTCGCGAGTTGCTGTCCTCTCTGAATGATCGTTACCTTTTTTCCAATCGAAGCAAAGCTTTCAGCCATCTCCAACCCAATATAACCCCCTCCAACAACAACGATCTGTTGCACACTATTCTTTAAATCGTTCATAATGTTCGTTGTATTTGGAATCGTTTTTAACATATGGGTACCTTTTAAATTTTTTCCTTCCCAATCAGGAAGTTTTGGACTTGCACCGGTTGCGATCAATAAGCGGTCATATTCGAAACGAATAGACTCCTGATTGTGGGAATAATAGCCTTCTACGAATTGGTGTTTCGAATCGATATGAGTAACTTCACTATTTATTCGAGCATTGATTCCATATTTACTGCGGAATGTATCTACGCTGCGGGCAATGACGTCTGTAGCGGACGGGATAAGACCATTAATGACATATGGAAGTCCGCATTGTCCGTAAGAATAATCAGTTCCTCTTTCAAGGACTGTAATATCTGCGTTTTTATCCGTCCTAACAATTTGCATAGCGGCACTCATTCCAGCTGCTACGCCCCCAACAATAACGTAACGCATCGCAAATCCTCCTTTTTAATTAACTGTGCAAATTAAACTTCTGCAAAAAATAAAAACCGCCCTTTTGACGAATTTTACTAGTCTTATCTTAGCCTTTGACTTCTATGTAAGAAGGATACGACGGCATTTTTCTATATTTTTACTATGCAGTATTTTTCCTTTTAAGACAAACTTAATGCAGTTTCGACGTTTTATGTGTTTGTTCATGTTTTCGTTAAATCGACCAATCTTTTGGTAAAAAAAGATTGGAAAAAATCAAGCGATAGTCAAAACGATCATTTTGCTCGCAAAAAACCTCAATGTGAATTTGATAGCCTAAGGGGTTTTTTAAAAATACAATCTTTATAGGCGGATGAGTATAATGCAATATTTTGGCATTCAAAAAGTGAATGACTTTTTTAAATCATTTGCAAATTTCGGATGAAAATAATGAAAAATGTGATAAAATGTTGAATTTGTAAAATGTACCCCCTACACTATAACGTGTAATAATATTTGCAAACACAGTCTGCCGTGACAGAAGAACTGAAATATATAGTTTTTAGTATGTTAAAACAAAGTTGAATACTTAATTTGTTAGTGATTTAGATTTAGGTTTTTATTATTTACGTGGATTTTCTCATTATGACAAAAAGAAATATTCTGACCTATTTTTTTAAAAATAATAGTTAAGCAAATCAAGCATTGTATGAAGCAAAATCCTGTGAGAGAAATAGGGCAATAACAAAAATTGGGTAGGAAATAGAATATTTCATAAAAATTGCTTCAAGGAAGGGAAAAATAGAGTGTGTAAGGTGTTGACTTTAACGGATATTCAAGAAATTGTGAATACAGTGCTGCAAGAATCGGAATGTAATGAAGATTTTAAGGCACTTGCATTCGCTAACATGGAACAAGCAATTAAATATATTATCAAACGCGACTTTCCCGAAGAAGTACTGGTACGTTATAATTGTTCCCTAAAGTATTTCAGAGATTAAAGTGAGTGCTTCGTTTTTAGCCAGGTTGATGGGCATATTTGGCTTTAAAGTATAATATTAACATAGCATTATTTTGATATTCAAAGTTATGGTAATCGTGTTTCATTTGGAATTTTTTGTATCGAAAACTCCTGATCATAATAAATTTCAGCAATCATTTGACGAACGCTTTTGGATGTACGTAATATATATCGTAATATTTGTCTTTTCGAATCCCGCCAATTTACCATTCCTATATAAGTATAAGTTCTATTTTTGTTAAAGGAATCCTTTTAAGAATTTGTTCAATCAGGATACACAATGTATATATTTGTTTCAATAAATTTGTACAAATGGGTGATTAAGTAAGGGAATGTCCAAAATTAGGATTAGTGATATTTTGCCATTATGTGTCGTGGATGTTCATCATTCGGAGCATTTGCGAATGCATGAGAAAAAGATTAAAAACATACGTAAAATTCGGATGAGGGATAAGGGTGTTAATACTATTGATTTTTCGATATGCGATTCAGTGAACTCGTTGTAGTAACATTCCCGAAAGAATACTTTAAAAATAAATGTTATCTTTTCGTGATATTTTCATTTAAAAACGAGGTCTGCACACCGCTAACCCCGTTGTATCAATGTTTATTTAGTTAGGCTTATGTCATTCCCAGCATTCTATGGTGTGTCTTTTAGGCATTCATAGAACGTTAGAACGATTGATATTTAAGGATCTACCGTTCATCTTAACAGTCGTTTATACAGATGAAATGTTATATGGTACAGTAAATGTAATTGTGGTTCCAACATCGGGCATACTTATAACTTGCAGACCTTTGCCGTACAATCCCTTCAAACGTTGGTCAGTATTGACTAGTCCAATGCCTTTTTTTTGATCAGGTTGGATGGTAAAGATTTGCTTTTAAGCTCTTTTAAGGTTAATTGATATTCTATTACAGCTTAAAAAATGAGGTGTTTTTTTGAAGGAAATTCAATTGACAGAAATATTAATATCCAACCCACATTTAATTGAAGAAGGTTGTGTTTTTTTAGATAGCGAAGTTAATTTGAATGGGAAACGGTGCGACCTACTATTTTTAGATATAAACAAGCGAAAATTATATGTCGAAGTGAAATTAAAGGTAAATGATAGTGCTGTGGGACAATTGATAAGATACGATGGAATAGTTGATAACCCAGATGCTAGATTCATGTTAGTTGGGCTAACTTTTGTATCAGGACTTAAAGAAGGATTGCTAAAACACGGATACGAATACAAGGAAATAAATCTTGACGAAGTAAAGATAAACAAAGAGAATATTGCCATTTATTAAAAGAAAATTCCTAGAAATAAATCTAAGTTTGAGACACCTGACCAATTAATTCAAACGTTTAATCTAAAGGAACAGCATATTGCTAAAGAAATTTTTGAATATGCTTACAATCTCGAAGGTGTTTACTATTATCTTTCTGATGGTATCATGCTCAAGCGAGCATCCAGACGTTTTAAATTTTTATCAATCTCTACAAAAGGAAATAGAGTGTTATTCCATTTCCCGATTAAAATAAGAGAATCTGTTTTTAATAATTATTGGAGTAAGATTAACATTTCTATCCCTGTTGACCCTAAGGATAAAAACCAAATTGACATAGAATTAAGAGAAATTAATTCACTTGAAAGTGTTAAAGAGTTAATAAATCTAGCTTATGATAAGCGTGAATAAATTAGAAGTGCTAACCTAGCATGATAAGGAAATAAAAGAAAAGTTTTGCAATAATCTTGGAATTTATGTGTATGTGAAGCAGGGAGTGGGACCTACTTCGGAGAACCCTATACATATGATTATGAAAGAATAAAAGAGATTCCGAAGCACGGCAGATAAACATTATGGAAAGAGGATATATTTTCTGGGGGGAAAAGACCAACAGATTCAAAAATCATTCTTGGATTTGATTTTTACAAATCAGAAACAGAAGCTTATCTATTACTATTCCTTTTTTTAATTTGTAATAAAGGAAATAACCAATGATCTTGACTGGAAAATATAATTTAATTCGACTTGTTCCTGACATTTCCTTCTTAAGATGTGGTGCTTATACAATTTTAGTGAACTACTTGATAATCAAGACTTTATATAAGTAGTATAATTTGAATTTATAAATAACTGTAAATAATCAAAGAAGGCTATTTCAGTTAGTTGGTGCGTGTTAGACCACTCATAGTATTTTATACTCTTTAAAAAACTTACAAACCTAGAATCATTTAATAAATTTACTACCAATTCAATTTGGGCTTTTTTCTTTTTACTAGATGGATCTGGGTTAGTAACAATCGTTCTGACCATACCCAATATGATGTCAGTAACTTCTAAACCCACTTCAACTCTTTTGGGAATATAATAGCTGTGTGTAATTTTAAAACTTTCTCCTCGATAAATCGCTTGAATATTTAATTGCTTTATAAGCTGCTCTTTTAACATCACATTAGGCTTTTTGTACTCAGTGGCTTCCTCAATAATAATTTGAGCATTTACATTACTAAGTCTGCCATAATGTCTAAGCAACCCATATATGATGCGCTCAGGTAACTTCATATAAATCGTTGAGTCCGAAAGGTTTGCATCAACATCTTTAAAGTTGTTCGCTTTTTGTTCAATGATAGATTGATCATAATTAATTATATTCATTTTCACAAACTGATAGTGATCTAATAATGTTTTAACAATTTTAATAATAATTTTCCTTGTGGTGCTATCTCCGCTATAAGCTTTCCAATGAATTTCTTTATTTTTAATAATGGGCCTTAAATCTTCAAAAGTAGTTACAGAATAAATATTATTAGGAATAGATAAAGCACCCATGATATGTGGCTTATCTTTGTTTTTTCCGCTTTCATCAAAAAATATAGATAAGTCTGCCATTAAGACCCCTCTTTACAAATTAAATTTTATCCTGCATAATATAGATAAAGGTTACATAAGTTATGTAATAACTCGTTGCGACTACCGTCAAGCAACGCGTTAATGAGAGAGTGTCTCGTGGAGCCATCGATTTTCACGCGACACTCTTTTACTTTATTATACCATTTTTACAAATCATTTCTATTCACTAAACGTTTGATCATCAACCATAAATGTTAAAATCCACTTATCACTTCATCGGTAATTGTAGATTTTTGTCTTTGTGAAAGAATTTTTCCAGACTGTTCGTTAATAAGCTTTCCTTCTTTTTCTCGTTTCGATGAAAATAATAGGGCATATTTATCTATGCAAGATTATATTAGTTGCTTACTAAAGTTTTGGAATGAAATTGATATTATTTACAGAATTGTACAATTGTTATCCTATTACTTGGTTCTGGCATTACCCGTTTTCGAGGATATGAAAGTGTTTCGGAATAAGAATTATTAGGATTGTCACTATGGTCTTTTAAAGTGAGTCGTATGTATACGTTTTCGATATCCTTCTAAATAATCAGTAGTGATAAAAAGGAAAAAATATTCCTTTTCAAACTCTCCAAATTCTATTAATAAAAAAAAGACGGCCACAAGGTATATTTTGCCTTATTTGGTCGTCTTTTACCTTACCGCTTGAAGCTGTCATTCCACAGTTTTCTTACAGTCAATAATTGTTACTTCTTCTCTAATCTAATGTGAATATTTTAGCGAGCCATTGTATTCAAAACTGCTTCCCATAAGTTCGGAGGACAGTTTTGGGATTGTATAACTAACAATATAATTAAACTAAGACCCTCTTGCTATATATCGATTTTAATGCTCATTAAGTAATCAATGTCAAAATCGATATTATCATTTAAGGGTTTGAGCGTACTAAGAATGACCGCTTTAACATCTGAAACTGTTATATTATTGAGAAGTTCGTAATTTCCAAATTGAAGGTATAGATCATCTGTATCAATACATTTTTCTAGTAATTTTTTATCAGTTACTTCAATGTCAAAATTAAAGTAATCAATCAGATCTGCAATCTTAACATCCCAATTTACTGAATAAGTATTTACATTCGGATTAAAATACAGCGTTCTAAATTCTGTGTTAAGTAATTCTATCTCTATTTGTGAAGTATATAATTCTCCATCTGTATCTGAAGTTGTCTTATAATAATAACTCTGGAAATTCCTCATTTTTTTACAAAACTGAGTATACAGTTCATAATTTGTAATTGTATGAGAATTTTCTAAAAGAAACATTGTAAGATCGAAAATGTCTGTATATCCATTTTTAGAATTATTTAAGTGTATACGAATACCATTCCCGCTCTCGTTCCATTCAAAAATATATGAGAATTTGTGTGTGTCATCACTAACGCGAAAGTCATATGAGAAGTATGAACTTTCGTGTATACTTGCATTTAAAATGGCAGGTATATCACTATTTTCCTTAGTAATTAAATAATCCTCGAAACTTATGTCGGAATAATTGTAAAGGTATAATTGATTATAGTCCAACAATCTAAGAATATTAAAGATAATATTTTCTACATTTTTTTCATTAACCCAGCCAATGTAATCTTTTGTTAGGATTAGATGGGGTGGAGGGAAGTCGTTTGGAAAATTGTTCCTACCATTTCTATGATACCATTGCCCATCTAACCAAAATAGAATTTCTCCACTCTGGACTTCTAGAAGAAGTTGCCTTAATTCCTCAACCCTTTCCAAAGTCACCATCCATCCGCTACTACCCACTTTTTTTGTTTCTTCATGATTTTTCATAATCATCTGCCTCCTTAAATTATGGTAGGCCGATTATAATTTGTGTTTTAATGGAATGCTTTAAATGTTATGGTAATGCCATACAATCTATTTATATAACAAAATAGTATCCAAATCAAATCAATAGAGTATTAATTTGGTAGCATTATAATTCCCGATATTCCAGATGATCAATTATAAATACAAAGTTTATTTTCTTGAAAACTCCCAAAGAGCGCGCTAGTATTAGAATCTGATAAAGTTCCTAAAGGGAGGAATAGTTTTTGGGAAAATATACAGTATATGCTGGAGCAATGGTATTTTTATTATTATTAGGTGCTTGTAGTGAGGGAAAAGCAGAAAAGGCGAATGGATTAAATGATAATGAAACGCAAAATCAAAACAGTGAAAATAAGAAAGACAATGATTCCAGTGAACCAACGATAAAAGAAGTTAACTTTGGAGAAAAACTTTATATTGAAATGGATCATCGTACCCCAGGTGGTACTGAACTCTACCAATACAATCTTACTATAAATGATTATGAAATTACCCAAGACGTGACAACACATTATGCGGATATGGGTAAATATGATTATGTGGTGGTTAACTTTAAGTTGGAAAACGTAGGTAGTACAACTATAAGTCAAATGAGTTTTGGTAAATCAAATTTCAAACTTTACGATAAAGATAATATAGAGATTAACAGACAAAGAACAATTAATAAAATTGAGGAAGAAACTTTTGCATTATCAGAAATACGGCCAAATGGAGTATTTAAGAGAAGAATGTATCTACCCATACCAAAGAATTCAGAGCCTGTAATGATGATTTTTAATCCAGATTCATTTTCATTTGTGCAGGATGAGATGGATGAATATATTTATCATTTAAAATAATAAGAAATAAAGTAACTTTCCTTTTTAAATGAACTGTTTTTTTATACTTCAGTCTTTTCTTTTACTATCCGTCTCTATTCGCAATACCCAAATACTTGGGTAAAGAACAATCATATTTTGGTCTAGAGTCGGAATCAAAACCCTTGGGGGATAATGGAAGCAAATTAATACTTCCATTCCTTGGGGCTTTTTTTATATGCGCGCCCAGCAAGCCGTTAATTGCTAATTGGTGAAAGTCCTAAATAGATATAATGGAATCGAGATCATGAAGAAGGAAATAAATATCTTCTTCTTGAAGTTGAAGTAGAAAATACATCCGGTATCGAAATGAAAGGTTCGTTCCAATATCCCCATGCCATTTATAATTATTACGTGTTCGATGACTCAGGTTTTCAGATTTAGACAATTGTTTAAGCTGGAAGTGATAAATATTGAAGACCCGTATCAAATCCCACGAATAAAACCAAGTGGTAAAGCAGGTGGAACAGTTGCCATTCAGCTTAAAGATGAGAATGATGCAGCCAATGCAAGTAAAATTATTTATGAGCACTCTGAAAATGAATATATTATTGACTTAGAATAGTAACTATTTAGTGAGTTCTTATGGAACTTTCTACGATAAAATGACCTCATCTCATTTATTTCTGTGCATGAAAAGAGGTCATTTTATCTATTTATACTAACATCAATTAGTTTGCAACTTATATTACAATCTTATTTTTTTTTAAAAAAACCAAGCGTAACAATTGATGAATGAAATTATATCATAAAATACTTATTTTAAAAATTTGCCAGATTATTATAAGTGTCATAACATATAGCTGTAACCATTAAGAAAAAGTTTTTGAGGAGTTGATTTAGAAGACTAATTAGAGAATTTTATCAGAATACGAATTGATATACCATGCTCCTCCTTATTGAAAGGGGGAATTAAATGGTTAAAAGGAAAAATATTTTAGAAGAAAAAATTAAGATTTGTTTGGATTTTGAAGGATTTAATGAAAAACCAAATAAGAAAGATGTAATGAGTATTTCAGAGAGGATTGCAGGTCAGACTTCTTACTTATCCATTGACGAATTGATGAAAGTTGTAACAATTCCAAATGCAAGAACATTTACACCTGCTGTATTCAGTAATGAAAAAAGAGCAAATCAAAGTTGGATAGGTCAGCAGGTATTTGCCCTAGACATGGATTCAGGGTTGCGCATTGATGAAGCAATAAAACTCAGCACTGAATTAAGATTGAAACCTACTTTTATTTATTCAACCTTTAGTCATACAGATGAATATCATAAATTTCGTATGGTATTTATTTTGGATGAGGAAATCCAAGATTTACGTGTACGTAATGTGATTCAAACAGCATTAACGACATTATTTCCTTTTTCTGATAAAAATGCTAATGATGCAGCCAGACTTTTGTATGGCGGACAAAAAATTGAATTTATAAATAAAGCCGTTGTAAGTGTACCAAATATATTGGATGCGGTAGTAAGGAAAATAAAAACTGGTTCAAATTCAACAAGAGATATGAGGAACTTCTGTAGATCATCAGGATTGGCTTTCCATAGAGGATATCCTCATTATAAGCAAGTCGAAGAGAATGAACCGCCAATTAATGGCAATAATTTATTTATCTCAAGGACTAAAAACCGCACCAACCCTATTAATTACTATAGTACACGTGCAAAAAATAGTCATTCTTGCTATTATCTAGTATTCTCTCAAGAATCATTTCAGCATGATGAATGCTCTTCTTATGAACCGAAATCATTTGAGGAGCTAGAGGTAAAACAGGTTCGGAATTTTCCCTTTGATAATCTAGAAAAGAGATGTAAGCTTTATCAGGAGGGAATTTCAGGAGACTACTGGCTATATCATAATGAAATGTTTGGCTTAATGACTAATCTGTTAAATGTAGAAGGTGGCAAATCGAAGATAGTTGAAATCATAAACAGCCGAAAAGACTATCTCGCAAAGAACGAAGAATGGTCATTGATGATGAATCAAATTAGGAAAATGAATTATGCACCAACACAGTGCGATACATACTGTCCTTTTGCTAACGAATGTATTCATGCCTCAAACATGGTAGAACAAGGAAAATTGCCACGAGGAAGTGTACAAGTAATTCAAGAACCTCAATTTCAAGAAACTGATGAAGTATACAAGAAGTTAGAAAAGGTTTTTGGGGACATTTTAAAAAGTACTGCGTATGGTATATATGTAATAAAGGCCCCAACTGGTATAGGCAAAACGGAAGCAATAATTAACTTTGCAGCGGAAAATTGTTTTAGTATTGCCTTTCCAACACACAAATTGAAAGAAGAAGTCTCCCACCGTTTAACTACTAAAAAGATAAATCATTTAAAAGTCCCAGAATTACCTTTACTTGAGGAACCATATTCGGAGAAACTTGAGCATTTATATAATATTGGTGCGTATAGGACAGTCAATAAATTCTTAAGACAAATATCTAATGACAGTGAAGATATATCTAGGTTTCTTTACGATTTAGAAAAAATAAAGTCTACAAAAAATGAGATACTGCTTACCACCCATCAACGAGCAATTTTTACAAACGCTGATTCAAACTCAACCATTATTTTTGATGAAGATCCAATACAAAATTTATTTCCAATATCTCAAATGAAGGTGTCTGATTTGGTATTTGCATTTACGAGACTACAAGATAACGAGGTGAACAAGGATGTCTTCCTTACATTGCAGAACATGATATTGAACACGCCGTTTGATATTGTTCAGGAAAGATCTTCGTTTTTGCTACCATCTGTAAAAGAATTAGAACAGACTATCGTAGAGGAAACAACAATAAGTACAAATGTTTTGGGTTTTCTAAACTGCGATTTTTTCCTCAAAAAAAGAATTCACAATACAGACTACATTTACTTTGTACAAAGAAATCAACTGCCCCCTAATAAAAAGATCATCATACTAAGTGCCACTATAAATGAGAATATTTCTAAATTGGTGTTTGGAGCAAATGTCACATTTATTGACTTGGGTCTCGTTAAGCCAGTTGGTAGTATTCTTCAGGTAACATCGAAAAGTTTTAGCAGGTTTACAATTAAAGAAAATCAAAAAGAATTAAAAAGTCTTGCCGAAAATCTTATGAATCATTACAATCCGAATAGTGAAATTATTACATACAAAGATTTTTTAAGTGATGGAATAAAAGAGGATATATATTTTGGAAATACCGAGGGGATAGACGACTTAAAAGGAGAGAATATAACTGTAATTGGAACTCCTCACCTTAATCCAATTGCATACTTATTATTAAGCGTTGCATTGGGTTATCGTATGGGAATTAAAGAAAGTAGAATGGAATACATACCTGTGGAAAGAAATGGCTTGCGATTTTATTTTACTACATATAGCGGAGATACTTTATTACAAGAAGTTCAATTCTATCTTGTAGAAAGTCAGTTGTTACAGGCCATTGGAAGAGCAAGAGTAAACAGATTTCCTGCAAAAGTGCTTATATTAAGTAATTTACCCGTTGCTGGTGCACAATACATATCATTTTCACAAAAGGAACTAATGAATCTTATGAATTAAAGTAATTAATTGCAGTCAGCTTCTAAAACTGGCTGCTTTCTTTGTGTTTGTGTACTTATAAAACATTTGAATATTTAGAATTGCTAATACCTTTTAACAGGTATTTCTTTTATATCAAAGAAGAATTTGTATAGAAAGGAGATTGGTATAAAAAAAATGAAATTTACAGTTGATGAACTAATAAGAATTAACGAACTTTTTGAGGCAGCCAATGAAGTATGATTTGGGCGGGATAAGGATAAGGTCATTTTATTTATTGATAACGAACTCTATCAATACAACATAGGTAAAAGAGAATTCAATCTTATCATGCAAAATTTCTATATAGAAGGTCTGAGCGGGATTATCGTGGCCACTTTTGAGCAAAAATTTGTGGAAATAGAAATTAATCAACAAGGGAAGACTTCTATATTCAAATAATTTTATGATTACAGCCAAAGGAATGTACCACTTCTGTCATCTTTTTTACCAGTGCTTGCCACAAAGGTTACCACTTAATGCAACCGCATTTACCAATGAGGGAACGATTAGGATTTGAAAGATAAAAAAGCCAAATTATTCCTTATTTCCAGCGAGGAATTTGGCTTTTGATCCTCAACAATCGCGCCCGTTTGCTTAACAATGAACTTATTACAAATGGTGAGATCATTATCCCAGAAACATAAATAAGTGTAGCGGAAACATTCTACATTCTTTGGCAATTTACTTCTAAGTTAGCAAGGGTAAAAATACTGATCAGCAGTACACTTTGAATTAATCATAAAGTCTTTATTATTAAGGGCTTTTCTTATCAATTCCTTTTTATTCGGAATATGTATCGTTGGAACACTGTTCATGGAATCACGAAAGGCAGGAAGTTTATCCCATAAGTCCTTAATTTGCTTCTTAAATGTTTTCGAACTGCAATTTATAATGTCACTTTTTTCACTATACTCGGGGTAAACAACAATAACTGGTAGCCCTGATGTGCCAACTCCAAAGTTTATTTCCTCACGTAATGCTCTACTATTCTTAGTTGTCGTACTTAAAAACAAAATAATATTCTTGGAATTGTTAAGTCTATCATGTAACCGAGGTTTCAATGTCTTTTCCCAGTCGCTTCCGTCCCTCACATTATAGTTTTTATTATGTGAGTCAATGAACGGAAAAGTACTATCATTAGCTTTCCAAGCTCTTAATAGATTGTAAGATACGAAATCTTTAGTAGCTGATGCGCCTAAATTACTTTCACTAAAAGGTTCACTAACGTAAAATGCTGAGTAATTTCCATTTCTATATGCCACTTTTCTCAAACTCCTTTAACTTATAAAAGTTTATTTTTTTATGATGGGATCCATAAAGAAGGATAGTAATTTTTGACGGCTCTCTAAATTTAACCTTGCTAATGTTAAAAGTCCAAAGCATAACTTCTAGTAATTGATGAGGGGTGGCATCAAAATCCTTATGTCTTGTTATACCAGATCCTAGTAATGGAATAACTACTTCTTGTTGAGCATAGAGACTATTTACTTCATTCCAAAAATTTATTAAGCAGTTAGCGTATTCGTGTAGCTTCAAATTAGCTTCATTTTCTTCATCAAATTTTGAAAATGCTACGAGAAAGAAATCCATATCTTTATAAACAGATCCTAACCGATAACGAGTAGTTTTCCCCCCTAAAGGACGCTCTACATCCTTTTCTTCTATTCTAAACTGCATTCGTGGATCTTGAATAATTCTTTTATCTAAATCTGATGTATCTGAATGAAATCTGTTTAGATACTGTCCGTTTAAAGATGATCTAGATATTATTTTGTCATCTACTTCTGTATCGAAGAATTCATTAAAGGCGATTACTTTAAAAACGTTTCGAGGATATGTGAAAATATCGCCCTTTTTTATTTCGATTTCGGATCCATCGATATATAATTTGATTTCCTTTAACCTAAAATTCTTAAATAAATTAAACAGAATATATATAATGCTCATAACCACTAGTCCAATTAAAACAACGAGTTTGTCAAAAGCTTTATTGAATTCAATAAAAGTAAGTAACGTCGTGGCTATTCCGAATAATGCACCAGGAATAACCCAAGAACTTTTCCAAAAATCTTTATCCTTTACAATCTCCATGAACTTCCACATAAAATTCTCCAATAATAGTTTTATTTAATCGAAGTAAAGTATCGTATCTAAACAACCTAAGCCTCTCCAGTATCTTTTAGGGCATCTATTAAATTATAACTCTGACAATAGTCCCATTCAACCATATTTCACAAATTAAAAAAACGCTTTCAATAAACCTAATATACTTGTGATACAGCCTTCCGAAATATCCTAAATCGGTAGCAGATACTCCACAATCTGGCCCGATTGTTGCAAACAGTTCTTATTGAAAATCAATCAAATTAGTACAGCGAGTATAATATTTATATTTCAATGTACGTATGGCTTTTTAACTTTAGTCATTTAGAAGATGTAAGATGGTAATCACCTGCCATTTACTGGTACATTTCTTGTCATTCGGTGGTAAAAAGTATGTCAGCATTGGTATATTTCATTGGCTGTAATCATTTTAGAAAGCGGACAAACATTTTATATGAATGTGGATGGGCATGTGTCAACAACAATTTTAAATTCCTCAAAAACATTAACTGAAAATTGCCCAGTAGAGGCTTAATATTTGCTCCCCCGGGGCAAAAATGTTTTCGTAACGTTACTTTTCCATTTTTGGTTTCTTCTCGCTTGAAAAATCCAGCTTTCTTCTTTTCTTTGATAGGGAAAAAACAAATGAATAGTTACAAACTAAGATGTAAAACAAACTTCGATTACTTCATATTAATCCGACAATCCATGCAATAACACCGATATGACTTACATATACAATACCGTTTTCAATTGTTGGAAAACTAATCAAAACATTTAAAAATTACTCACTTGAAAAAAACAAAGAATAAAGTTCTGGTCTTTTTTCATTATTTTAATTGATTAGTAAGTTGCAAAATTCTATTGCTTAAAATGCTGTAATTCCCTCTTAATTGTTGAAGTAAAGACAGAGGGAGGTGGTATTATTGCTAAATTTAACAGTAGAAGAACTGATTGAAATTAATGATTTCTTTAACAGTTCATCGGAAATAAGTATTGTATATATAACAGGTGATTTAGTTCTACTTGAATTATATGATAACGGACAAATAGATGAATTTATTATAAGTCAAAGGGATCTGATAATGGTTTTAAGAAACTTTTATGTAGAGGATATCTGTGACATTGTTCATTTAGGTGTGAATGGTTGTATTCGAGTACGGGTGGATGAGACTGTTAAGCATTACCCTGTTGAGATAACGGCAGAGGATGGATATAAGTACTACTGTAATTTACAAGAACTTAATTATATAAAACGTTTAATAAATCGCCAAAAAGATATTTAAAATGGATTATATGTGAATTTTAGACAGATAGCATAACTCCAGTTTTTACCATCCCACTAGATAAGGAAAGAATAGTCTGCTGAATATGTTTATGATATTAATACAACATTAAGTTATTTGGATGAAGCAGAAGTATTAAGGTATGAGGCTTTGATGATCTAATCCAATAAATTCCCATGTCATCATCACCGTAGAGTGAGATCTACAATTTTTACGGTTTTCCCCGTAAACACATGCACAAGTATCGGGAAAGTATTTCGTATAGAACTTACGAAAGATATCCATTTGCTGGACAGTGCCACTTTTTCTTTCACGTGAAATTGTACTGGGATTGCGCTCCATTCTTCTACCTATTTCCCTTAGTGATAGACCTTCAACGATAAAGGCGGCTATTTGTCCTCTTTCAATTTCTGTTACATGTTGTTCGCAACCAGTTTCTCTGTCGGCAAAAAGCAAGTTTTCGCCACTGGAAGTGGCGGCATCAAGTTATATATTCAACCGACAATAGCCTAATCCCTTCTGTACAATGACGGAGGATTAGGCTATTGTTATGGAAAAAAGAAAATGCCATCCTTATTTGAATTCAACCATAAACTTTATGCGATATGGGATGAAGGCGTGTGGAATATCGACGATAGAGACATGATGTCTTCCATACGTATCAAGGAATACTTAGGAGATACGGAGTGGAAACAAGCTGTAAATGGGAGTTTAAACTACGACTTTTACGCAACCGCTTCGCATGCTAATCCCATCGTTATAGGGGATCGATTGTTTGTAATGTGGTAGGAAGCAAGTCCGAGCAACATTTTAAAATCCGTGTGGGTACATTCGACGGAACAAATTGGACTTCAATGGTTATCACGTATAATGGGGAAGGAATTATAGGTAATGTGGCAGCACCAGTAATTTTCCAAGATGCCTTATATGCTAGCTGGATTGAAAATGGGCAAACAAAGGTCGGCAGGCTTGCAACTCCAACTGAAACTGAAACCTTACGGATGCATCGACTAATCAAATAAGTATCCACCCTAACCCGGTCGTTGTGAAAAAAACGGCAACGATTGTAGCCAAAGGTGATCGTCAATCAGTGGAAGGGGTTGTAATCGGCGATGAAAGATATATTCCTTCTGTCTGGTCGTTGAACGAAGGTGTGGGTGGCGCATTTGTCCTGGATAAAGGGAATTACGTTTCATATTACACACCCCATCTGAAGAAGGAACATACGCGGTGACAGCTGTCTTTTCAAAAGAACGCTGGGATGGAGAAGATTGGGTTTCTACTGAAATAATCGACTTTAAAATAGAAAACATCGTAGTTCAAGCAGTTACTATACCCGATCCGAACCCGTCGAATTCGTCTAACGAAGAAGAAATACTCATTGATGTGTCGGCTGGTGATCAATAGGTTATAGCGAAAACACCGATTAAGCGCACCACCTATACTGATGGAAGGGTGTATGACAGTGTAACTTTTACACCGAATCGGGCACAAGAAGCCGTAGATCAATTGGAGAATACAGAAACAAGGACGGCGCGCATCAACATTCCGAATCCTGAGGATAAAGTATCACAAACGGATGTAAACGTACCGATGAATGCCATGAAAACACTTGCCGACAGCAAAACGAGCTTGGAAATTGAAACACGAGGCGTGCGGGTGAATATTCCGAATGAATCGCTCGAAGGTTTCGATGATGATCTTTATTTCCGATTTATCCCGATCAAGAAAGAAGACGAACGCCAAGCGATAGAAGAACGTGCCAAAAAAGAAGAAATGGTGCAAAAATCCGCACAAACGATGCAAATTAGCATCTTAGGCAGACCGATGACGATCGAGACGAATATGCAAAGTCGCCCAGTGACGCTTACGATGCCTCTTAAAGATGTTTTACTGATCGATGAATTAGAACGATTAAATACCTTGAAAAATCTCGTTATTTTCGTCGAACATAGCGATGGTACGAAAGAACTGAAAATCTGTTGCTCATAGAAGCCATTTCTGTCTCGTAGAACATTTACTTCCACTTCATCAAATTGTATTTGTAATTTTCGTTTTGTAGAACTGCTCCGATAATTGTTGGGTCCGTCGCCCCGGCGTTGATGTTTCTCATAACCAAGCTACACTTCCACTTCTCATTGAAGCACCTCTTCCAGGATATCAGAATACATTTCTTTGATTGTTTCCATGATTTGATCGGTGCTTGTGAATTTTTGTTCCTTTACCATTTCCTTGATTAATTCTTTGGATAATTTTATGAAAACAATCCTCCTTAGCAATAAATATCTATCCTAATTCTTGCTAAGGAGGATTGTTTTCATACTTATTTACACAACTTTTTCCGTACTGTCCTGCTACATTTGATTGGCTGTATTCAATAGATGTCTTTTATAAAATTTGTCCGATTTCATTATGCTGAAATTGGCTTTTTATGTACTATATAGTGGCCAAATGCATAAGATATGAGAATTTCTATATCGCTGTTTTTATTCATACCCACTTCTTGAAGCATTTTTGCCATTTCAGGTGTAGGATCTTTAGATGTTTTCTTTCTGTCCCTATATATTTTAACTAGTTCCCAACCTTTTTTGTCACATAGCAATTGAAATCCCTGCATTACCATTTGATGTTCGTTACTATTGACGTTTTTTTCTTTAACCGATACATAACCTACTGCTTTCATTTTCATTCGATATCACCTCCATATTTAGAAGTCGTAACGTTAATATGAAAAATCAATAATCTCGTTACCCTTCAAGTATTTAGACCTAATAAAATTAGGGTATCCAAAATCCTTTTGAACGCTTCCAGTATTATTTTAATCTGTTAAAAGGTATCAATTTTATTTGATAAATAAACAGAAACAACTTACTATAGAACGAATAATAAATATAAGATTTTTAAAACATTTCATTTTGTCCTGTAAATCTATTTAGATAGAAATCAATTCAAACTCATTTACTACATTATAGCAATAGCAATATTTCATTATAGTTATGGCTCCTACCTAATGAGTAAGGATAAGAATAAGAATAAAACATGCGAAAACTATTATTTTTTCTTCACATTAATCCAATTTTATGGTAACATGTATTTTACCAATAGAAATTAAACATAAGAGTGAGTTCGGTTATATGGATACGGCAATATCCATATAACCTCTATTTGATAATCCCGACTTAGGATGATTTCTAATTTCGAACGTAATACTGTTACGAGATTTCTTTTTGGTTTTAAATTTTTATAATTGTAAATTCTCTCATAATCTCTATAGGCTTGTTGAATACACGCATCATTACTTTTTAAGAGTCGATTTGGTGGAAAGTAACCGAATACTTTAAAGTAATTTCTCAATATGATCTTCTCCTAACCGGAAGAGGTTTTTACAATAAACTATTCTCATCTGATACCCCCATACCAATGAATTATCCTTCTTGAACCCTTTCTAAAAAATACTTCATAATCTCTGGAATTTTATTATGTTTCTCCAGCCAAGCATATGCCTCAACACTATCAAGTAGTATAATAGTTTCAATTCCCGACGTTTGATTGCCGTTTGATTCACTATACTTGGTATTTGGTCCCCCTTGTGCATGTAAGAAAAATTGTCCCGTATCAGTTAAGTACAATTCTTCATATATGTAGTTAAAATCACCTAGAAATAGTCCGTTAGAGTATTCAGCAACCAATATCGCCTTATCCGTATCATAAATTTTCTTGTTAATAATTTTTTTCAATAAAATCGTCCCCTTTCTACTTTTCTTTTACCTTTTTATTAATCAGACAAAATACAAATTTGACTTTTTTAATTAAATTCCCTCCTTAAAATTTTATAAGTCACTTATTAGTATTTGTTTTTGCTGATGTTAAAAAGTATATCTGATTATATTTTTCTTTGCAACCTCTTAAAACGTGATAAACCTTGATTTAACAAGGTTTATCAGTGATTGTAAAAAATCGCAATTTCGTAGATAAAAACATTTTTTACCATTTTACAGTTCAAAAATATTACCAATTCAGTCTTTTGTCTACGAAAAAATAAACTATTTAATTAATAGATAAAGTGGCATTTTACTTTTCGTAGATAAAAAATAAATCAAAAAAATATTTTTTATTTAATGAATATCAATAACTTTTTTCGGGTAATCGGAAAATGATATGGAGTTGTCTGTTCTGATTGACTAAATTCATCCGTTGTTCAACTAATGCCAGTTAGCTTAAGAACACAATGTACTAAATATTTTTATGCTATTAATCAACTTCAAGTGTTTCTGTGAATTTATTAACTTGTTTACTCATTTCTTTATTTTTAATAAAGTTAGTATCAATCTGGTTAATGGATAATACAAAATCAAATGATTTGTATGGTTTAAAATTATTATAAATGTCAGCATACCAGCAAACATTTGTATCAGTGTTTTTATTTATAAAATTAATACCCAAAGGCAATTTTAATTCTTTATTATAAGAAGGTCGCAATTCAACATTATTATTATCAATTCCTATTTTTGAACCTGTTAGATTTTCCAATTCAATTATCGTTGCATTATAGATTTTCCTAATAAACCTGTATTCAAGCTCTTTTGTAAAATATATGTCAATATGATACCCTTTGTTTCCGCTGATCGAAGTGGCAATAAAAATATAATAATTTAAAACACCCAAGCCTTCTTAATTTTGCACATATTGAAATGTTTTTCTAATCTATTTAAAGATGCACGAATTAAATTGCAATTTAATTTATTGACGCGCTGCTATTGTTGCAATTGCGCGTTATAATTGTATATAAGATATAGCGTTAATGAAAGACATACAAATGCTTACACTACTAACCATTACGGTTATCTTTCGTGCTTTCTATATTGAACTTGTAAAACACATGACACTTTTATATTCACTGTCAATATTACTTTCAGTTTTACCCATATTAGAAAGTATTGATAATTTAAGGGAATGACAGATATTGAGTTAAGATGGAGGAGTTCGCCATGAAAACGCTGGGGCTTACATTAGACATCGCTAACCCCGATTATAAGTTATCTGTTCTTAGGATACTGACCCGAGGAAATGGTAAAGAAATTGATTTAATGCAAATTGCAGATATTCGTTTATTGGAGCAACTACTGGAAATGAGAAGTGAACAGCAATATGACCGTGTTGTCATTTACGATCTACATGAATTAGATAGTTGGGAAGACTTAAAAGAACTCACGAATGTTTGTAAACAAAATGATTTAGAATTTAGCTTTTTGAAGCAAGATTTGCATTCGGATGAGAAAATTGAACTTAGTAAACTTATTTTCGCTGTATAATTCCTTTACAAGAGGGTTTTATATAAATTTTGGGTTTTGTAATGGCGGGCTTTCGTCCTTTCCTCCCGCCTCTTTTTTAAAAAGGAATTTTATCCTACATAATTTTTATCACATGATATTATGAGGATAATGTTATAGGGGAAATAAAAACAATATGATATGATAGTCAGTATGAGTCTATAAAGTAACTGTTATGATACGTGTGTATTGAATCTTTTTATGGGAGCCACCGAGCGATGCGCGGTAGTAAAATCTGTGTCAACTATCCTGACATAGTATCGGAATTATAATGATTACTAAACAATTATAATTATTATTAACTGTTTTTATCCTTATAAATATTGATCATGATTATTAGTGAAGATGAGAAGTTGAATTAATTCATCCTTAACAAAAAATGAATATCTAACCTTTTTAATACAACCGAATAAAATGCTTCTGAAATAAATATAATGCTGAATAAAATCGAATATATTAGATATTTAACGACATTTAATTATTTTCCCTGATTCCTTCCGAATCTCCTGTTTTTTGAGGATATTTTCTATATTTCAAGTGCAATATTTCATGTTTCTTAAATTTAAAAGTTAGTATTTCAAAACGATTATAAAAGCTGCATATATATAAATTCAACTTTGGAGACACTAGTTTGAATTGTTATAAATAGAAACAATTATTCTTTAGATTAAAAAAACTTGAAGATGATTCGATTCGAGCTATAGTATCATCAAACCAATTTGGAGGGTGATAAAATGGGTATTTATCTCGGTATAACATTTAATAGGGAAGCGTACCCCGAGACAAAAAAGAAGTTAGAAGAGCATGCAAAATATTTTAATAAAGCATTAGAAATGAAATTATTAGTTGATTTAAGTAAATTGGAACATTATTTCACTTCCACAGATTGTACTAACATTGATCGAGTTATCCTCTATGATTATGATGAATTAGGCTGTTTGGAGAATTTTAGGGAATTTTCAACCTTATGCATGCAACATAAATTGGAATACAGTCTTATTAAGAAAAGTGTGGACCTTCATAGTGATGTTGATACATCACTGATGTACCTCTTTAGCATTGCATAATCTTTCAATGGTAGAGAAAAAAATTGTAGTAGAATTAAAGCTAATATGCTTTAGCTTGCACACAATAATGAGGGTAAAATATTGTGTAGAGGCTTATTTCCTTAAAATAAGTTCGAATTCAAAAAGATGATTGATTCTAGATGGTTATAACCGCGACTTCCTCTCTAGGGATGTCGCGGATTTTGCGATATGAGCGCATACCTTATCATATAGAACAATATTTATTAATGGTTATTAACAGCTGTTAACCCTTAGTTATTAAGAATTATATAAAATGATTTTGAATTAGGCGGATTTTCATCCATTCTCCAACCATGTTTTATTTTCTAAAATAAATTTGAAAAATCCTTTACAATTGCTTTTTTCTTTAGTATACTTATTTGAAGTAGTTAATTTATTTTATTGTTTTATACACTTAAGGGAAAATCAAATCTCTTTGCGCGATAAAACAAATTATACAGGAAACCTGACACCGGTCTGTCCTTTTTAAGGGTGGGATCTGTTTTTTCATGGTTTCTAAATATAATTTGTAAAATCGAGGAGGAGATTTTTTTATGGATAAGATTATTTTGTTTTGAAAAGGTGTTTTCGAAGAGTTTTACAAAGAAAAGAATATTACAAAAAGACATAAGAGGATTATTAAAGAAACACTAGATTTTGACTACAGTGACGCAGTGTACAAGCTTGCAACTAAAGATTTTGTAGAACAAATTTCAGTGTGGTTTAGGGAAAATTTAAATCTGAAGTGTTGATCTTTGAAACAGAAGGTTTATTTAAAGACCCATAACATTTCACCCCTTTAATCTTCACTCTATTAGGCCACAAAGTTGATTGGCCTTTTGTTAAAAGAATGAGGAGATAAAGCGTGTTAATGAGTTAGTTAGTAAGTATCAAAAAGTGATGAATCGAATTGTAAGAAACTTTAACAATGTTAATTAATTAAAAAAATAAAAAAGGCTTAGGTGTCTTTAAAAAACAAACTAGAAAAACTTTACAATTACAAAACTAACTAGAGCATATCCAAAGCCTCCAAAATGGAGGTAATAAATATGCAGAAGGTCACAGAAAGATTACATGAAAATAAACCCATCCCCACGCATACATTTCCCGTAAGGGGATGGGGTAACATGAATGAAACTTCACAACCACAGCAGCCAGAGGAGATCATAAAATTAGAAGGAAAGTGTGGAGTAATTACGGTATTAAAACATTCCCATCAAAATCAACATATAGATGAAGATATCCACACACTAATCGCAAGAATCCTACTTATGAAGGAAAAGCGTCTGAAAGCCACTGGAGAATAATCCAGTGGTTATTTTTTTGATTTTTGTTATAAACGTATTGACAAGTATAAAAGAGGCTACTTTTCCTTATTTAGTAGGTATCATATAAGTACAGATGTTTCTGCACTTGTCATACTAACTTTATAACCGGCTATTGTTTCGTTTTCTTCTTCGCATTTATTTTTAATAAAAGCATCCTGAACAGCATAGGATGTTTTTTCATCTAGCGAATATTTATTACGTATGAATTCAATCGGTTGCTTTGTTTTATAAGCATTAGAAATTACTTTTGTAATATCATCAATAATGTTTGGCATATGATCTACTCCTTTAAGTTTTTACTGTTTCTATTTTCTGAAAACTGGAGTAATATTGAACTATAAGAACTATCTTGGTATATATATTAAATACACTTTATCAGAAATAATAATTCTTATCTATAAAGAAATGGATGAGCAATGAATAGAGGGGTGAAAAAATGCTTCAAGTAAAACAGCTGACACCACAGCGATTATTAGATAACCAACATCGCTTGGATGACTTTCTAGAAGAAGAACTAAGTTTTCTAGTTAGTGAAAATACTTGGATGACAGAATGGAGACAAGTTGTCGGGCGTTTCCAATTGCAAAAGTTTGAGCATCTATCATCTGAAGAAATTCTTGCATTTAATTGGAATGAAGATGAAATACAGAAACTTATAGAAAAAACATTTACTGATATTGAATCTCAGATTAATTTTCAGAACTTACATATCACAATCGTGCCTGCTTTAAAATTCCCTTGGTTTGAAAACTTAGATAATGCGATATGGACAAATGGATTCACGAACGGACTAGAAAATATTATTATTGCAATTCCAGCACGTCCGGACTCAGATTTTTTACAATATTTAATTGCCCATGAGTCGCATCATGCCTTAATTAGGAATCCGATCTATGACCTTAATTTAGAAAACTTTACACTGGAAGAATGGTACAAAATGGAGGGCATAGCGGAGTATTTTAGTCTTTCTTTATACCCTGATAAACGTTGGTGGAAGGACAGCTTTACCAAAGAAACAGAGAAAAATTATTGGAAAGTATGCAAGGAACACATGAAGACAGTGGATGATCAAGTGAAAGGAAGACTTTGTTTTGGGGACGCTAGTCAAGGAATTCCAACATTCGCAGGTTACTCTTTTGCATATAATATGGTAGCCGCGTATGTAAAAAGTAATCCTATAGGAAATATTAATGATTTATTTGAAGTGGAAGCTTCGGCTTTTATTGAGAATTATCGATTGAAAGAAACAACAGTTTAGTATTTGCTTCACATTACATGAGACAGGTGGGCTATGAATGGATAAACCATACAATGATCTTATTGGAGATATGTTAAAGAAAAACAACTATGAATATTAAAAGAACTTACCAGGAAAGGGCGAACCGCTTCCAAAGGATTACATAAAGAAAGATACCTTTCAACACTTTCAAAAGATAGCCAAGGATGCAGGATACTTACCTCCGTGGTTAAAGCTCCAAAAAGAAATCGCTGGATTATTGGACTCAGCAAAAACAGAAAATGATATAGCAGAGATAAACATGAAAATTAAAGAATATAATCGCATTTGCCCCGCACCAATGCAAAAAGGCCCCCTCACCAAATCCAACCTAGAACAAACGAAAAAAAGCTGGCAGTGAAACATGGGGACGGTTCTCCTGTTGCAACGGGTGCAACAAGAGAACCGTCCCCATGTTTCATAATGAATAGGAGGTTATCCAATGAAAAAGATCTATCTTGTTAGGCATTGTGAGGCTGAGGGTCAACCACCTGAAGCAAAGTTAACTGAAAATGGTCGTGAGCAAGCATTAAAACTATCAGAGTTCCTTTCTAAATATAAAGTTGATCGGATTATTTCGAGTCCTTATAAACGAGCGGTAGATTCTATACATCCATTTGCACAAAAGAGGGATCTTGAAATAGAAATTAATAAGAAATTATCCGAACGAATCCTTAGTAGCGAGAACCTTCTTGATTGGCAGGATAACCTAAGAAGTACATTTAAAGATTTGGAACTGAAATTTGAAGGTGGAGAGTCTAGTCAAGAAGCGATGACTCGTATAGTTGATGTAGTGAATGATGCTTTTTCTAGAAAAACTCAGAATACAGTAATTGTTACACATGGGAATATTATGTCCCTGCTTCTCAAGCACTTCGATGACGATTTTGGATTTGATGAATGGAAAAAGCTTGGTAACCCGGATGTGTTCTTATTGGAAAAAGAGATTAATAATGTGACCACTCAAAGGATATGGAAGTAAGGTTGCAAAGTAGACACAAATAGATAAGAACTTTCTGACATATGAAAGTTCTTATCTGTAGTGCTTATAAAATTGTTTTAGATAATAGTTTACTTCTCATAACCTATTATCATCCCTTCTATTTGATTAAAAGAAATCAAGCCGATATCCCTGCTATCTGTGCCTCGCCACCACATGTCAACTAAGACAAAATAGGTATTCTCTTCTACTTTTATTGGTTCCATAGAAGTGTTAAAGTACGCTTCCATTCCTTTGATATCTACATTTTCAGAAGTAACTCTATCGAAATATTCTTCTTTATTTAAGCCTAGACTTGTTGCAATCCCATAAAAAGTATTTAATGCTTTGTTATCTATATAAACCTGGCCTTCTCGAATTTCTACTGTTTCCCCTGGCAATCCAACTACTCGGCCAATATGCTTATCTTCATCAAAATGATAATATAGAATATTTCCTCGTTCAATTGTTTCAATGTCCCTCGAAATAACGAGTTCTCCATGAATGTTTGTTTTTAAATCATGATTCCCTCTGTCCATAGAATCAGATAGCCACTCGATTGTATATAGATTATCTGATACTTCCACTTTTGGTAATGCTTCTGGTGTTGTATTATCTATTAATTCTCCTAGTGAGATTTCTTTGGAATCAGTTAATGGATCTATAATTAGTAAGAAGACAAGACCAATAGCAATAATAGTAATGAATGCACTTAGCAGCTTCGGGACAAAGTTATTATGCCGTTTCACTTTTCCATTTAAAATATTCTCCTTTATTTTATCCTTGGATTCATTACTTAATGAGACAGCATTGTTCAATCTTTTAAACTCGTTATCTTTTAAATTTTTCATAACTCATTCCTCCTTGTTCATCTAAAACTACTTGTAGTTTTTCAAGTGCCCTTAAAAGCGTCATTTTTACTTTGCTTTCACTCCAATGAAGGACAATTCCAGTTTCTTTAGTAGATAATTGTTGAACTTTGCGAAGAATAATTACTTGCCTATAATTGAATTTTAATGAAGAAATAGCTTGATATAACTCCTCTAAATCTTGTTGTTCCAAGAAGCTTTGCTCTGCACTTTTTCCTTTCAAGTTCTCCTTAATTGGTGTATCAAATAATATTGTTAATGGGTGCTTCTTTCTAAAGTAACTCATCGTAGTTGTATATGCGATACGATATAACCAAGTCTTTAATTCTGATTTCCCTTTAAATTGGTGAGCCTTCATATATGCTTTTATGAAGGTTTCTTGTGTTAAGTCTTCTGCTAATTGATGATCTTTCACTATAAATAAAATATATTTGTAAATTGGTTCAGCATATTTTTCAAACCACGATTCAATCATTCCTTCACCACCACCCTTCTAATCATTAGACACAAATAAAAATTGATACGTCACACATTTTCATATTTATATATTTTTAAGTAAATATTAATATTTTTCATTATCTTGATGCAGGTCAGATTAACTATTTAATAAGTGCATATTTTGTGCTATTGAAACTTAAAAATTTCTAGTGCGTATGTGATATGTAGAGGATTAAAGTCTATTAAAAACTATTTAAGGAGGATAAACAATGAAGTATCTAGAATTTACATTAGATATACAACCATCTAACGCAGTTCAAAAGATACTCTCAGATAATAAAATAAAACCCTATTTAGTTTTTAACGACCATAAAAGAATAGGAGATAACAATCTCGAAATGTTTGTTATGGTTTTTGATAAATTCTTTCTGAGAACAAATAGCAATGCATCTCTAACAGTGACAATTGATAATATAAATGAAATAACTATTGTGAAGTGTATTTCTACGGGAGGCGGATCAGGTCTCCTACAATTAAGTTGGGGGACAAGTAGGGATTTTATAACTCTAGTAAAGAATGTATTGGCGCCGAAAGCGACAGATATTATTAAAGAATCTCAATGATGATGTAATCGTTATAAATGACGAGGAGATTTAGTGTTTATAGATATTAAAAAATAGGAGGGACATAATGAAAAGGCTAGAGACAGAGAGATTATTATTAAGACCAGTAACTATTGCTGATGCGGATAGAATTGAAGAGTTGGCTAGTGATTACGAAGTTGCTAAATCAACCTTGAATATTCCTCATCCCTACCCTAAAGGTTCTGCTGTCCAATTTATTGAAAGCATCCATCAAGCTGAAAAAAATAATAAAATAATTATGTTTGCGATAACCGAGAAAGACTCCCAACAATTAATTGGGCTTATTAACTTGAATTTATCCTTACCTTATAAAAGAGGAGAGCTAGCATATTTGATTGGAAAACCGTACTGGGGTAAAGGTTATGGAACGGAAGCTGCTAGATCATTATTGGCTTATGGTTTTAATCACCTCAAATTAAATAAGGTATTTGCAGCATCTTTTACTTCGAATCCTGGATCTTGGAGAATTATGGAGAAAATTGGTCTGAAATACGAAGGGACTTTGAAGCAGCATGTTGCTCGCTATGATCAATTTTACGATTTAACTTACTATGGATTGTTGAAAGAAGAATTTGAATCAGAATTATAATATGATAGCAAATTCTAGTAATGCTAAAGGGTGATTTTATGGATAAAATACAGCAATATTGGAATAAATTCTGCATAGCAAACCAAAGGCAAGGAACCGAATTTAAAGATGCATTTCAATTTGGGGTATCATCTGATTGGCTTGCTGATTTAGTTGTCGAGGGAAAGAAAACAGCGACAACTTCTGGCTATGTTTTTTACGAGCTAGAAAAAGAAGCTTTACCACAAGCTGGTGAATATTCAATTGTTCTAAATGGCAAAAATGAACCGGTTGCAGTTATTCAAATTGAATCTGTTGAAGTTGTTCCAATGAATGAAGTTACTGAAGAATTCGCTCTGGCAGAAGGTGAAGGCGATTATCGCTACTGGTGGGATGCCCATGAAAAGTTCTTTACGGAATCATTAAAAGAATATGGTAAAGAATTCTATCCGAACATGTTAGTTGTATGTGAAAGATTTAAAAAAGTATTTCCGAAATAGAAAAGTTAATCTATTATTATCAAAAGTTTATTTTGGAGGAGAAAACATTGATTAGAAAAGCTGTCCAAAAGGATATCAGCCAGTTAGCAGTTTTAATGGGTGAGTTAGGTTATCCAACAACTACAGAGGAAATGGAACATCGCTTTTCAAAGATAAATTCCAGCTCCTACTATAATACCCTGGTAGCTGAGAAAGAGGGGGTACTTGTCGGGATGATTGGAATGATTTTGGGATACCATTATGAAAAAAACGAGAACTATGTACGAATTGTCGCTTTCGTTGTAGATTCTAACCATAGAAAACAAGGAATTGGTGAAAAATTAATCGGGAAAGCTGAAGAATGGGCAAGAGAACACGGAGCAAATCGTTTGGTATTGAATAGCGGAAACCGAAGTGAAAGAGATGACTCCCATCAGTATTATGTTAGAAGAGGATTCGAAGGAAGTGCGACTGGATTTTATAAAGCGCTATAGTAAGTTAGTTATTTTATTGGTGAGGTAAATAGAATTACGCCAATCGTTATCATATTGACAAAAGGCTAATTCCTATATAAAATTGGTATTCCTGTCAATAATATATTGACTTTAGAGAACTTTGAAAGTTCATTCTTAGAAAAAGGGTGATCCTATGAACAAAGAACTGTTAATGGAAAGTGCACGAAACGTGAAAGCGCAAGCATATATACCATATTCAAAATTCCCTGTCGGAGCAGCGTTATTACTTAAGGACGGCACTGTAATTAATGGAGTAAATGTAGAAAACGTCTCACTTGGCGCAACAAATTGTGCGGAAAGAACAGCTATTTTTACCGCAATAACAAAAGGATATAAAAAAGGTGACTTTCAGGCGATAGCCGTCGCAGGGGATACGGAAGATTTCCTTCCACCATGTAGTATTTGCAGGCAAGTTTTAGCGGAGTTCTGTTCACCCGATATGCCAGTCTACTTAACAAATGAGAAAAAAGAAATCTTAGAATTAAGTTTAAAAGAATTATTACCTTATGCTTTTACAGATTTAGAAATGTAAGAATAGAAAAGTCGATTCCGAGTAGAGGAACCGACTTTTTTTATTGATCAAAGTAACATTCATTATTAATAGAAATATGTATTCTCCATTCTAAACTAAATACTATATACGATGAAATTCGAGAAAGTTTAGTTCAATTTTCACTTTCCTTTTTGTAAAGACTGGATTAACTTTCACGATATTATGTTAGCATATAATTACAGAAATAAAATGAAGGGAGGAATTAAATTGCAAGCGTGTGAAAAATGCCATATTAAACTTAAATGGATTGATGTGTATAAGTCTGTTTGGAGACGAAGAAAACAAAAGCCAAGAGTGGCTTGTAGACAATGTGAAACGGAACATGTTATTACTCTAGAATCAAGAATAATAGATGGACTTATTTTTACTTCGATTGGGGCTTTTAGCGTATTTTTTGCGCTTAAATTTGTTGATACTGTTGGAATGATACTTTATTTTGTTATATTTTTTTCTGTACATTTACTTTTATTGGCTCTTGTTTATACATTCATACCTTTCATTTATAAATATCATTCGAAATACCATGTAAATTATCAGATAAAGGGTAAAGGGTGATTTTCCGGATAAGTTAATTCGTGATTTTAATTAAATTAAAAAACCCATCTGAGGAGGTCATCACTTGAGAACCGAAAAGGAAATGTATGACTTAATAGTTGGCATCGCCCAAAAAGATCAGCGTATTCGAGCTGTATATATGAACGGTTCAAGAACAAACCCTAATGTTCCCAAAGATATTTTTCAGGATTATGATATTGTTTACGTGGTTAAAGAAACGGGCTCCTTTATAAAAGACAAGAAGTGGATTAATGCTTTCGGAAATTTGCTTATGATACAAGAGCCTAATAAAAATGATAAAGATATAGGGATGGAAACAAACTTTGATAATTCTTATGGGTATCTTATGCTCTTCACAGATGGTAATCGAATAGATTTACATATCGAAACAAAAGAAGCAATGACTCAAAACTATACAAAGGAAAAGTTAACTATCCCATTACTCGATAAGGACAATATTTTTCCAAGCACCCCTCAACCTTCAGATAAAGATTACTGGGTAAAGAAACCTTCCGAAGCGCATTTCTCATACTGTTGCAATGAATTTTGGTGGTCATTACAAAACATAGGAAAAGGAATATGGCGTGATGAACTACCCTATGTAAAACAAACGTTTGAATTAGTTGTTAGAGTTCAGTTAGACAAGATGGTTTCATGGTGGATAGGGATGAACCATGAATTTCGAGTGTCGGCTGGGAAGATGGGAAAGTATTTTAAACAATACCTACCTGCATCCTATTGGAAAATGTATAAAAATACGTATGCTGACGACAATTACGAAAATATTTGGGATTCTCTTTTCATAGCATGTGAGTTATTTAGAATGTTAGCAAAAGAAATTGGAAAACGGTTATCATTTACCTATCCAATGAGCGATAATGAAAGTATAAAAAATTATCTTCAGCATGTTAGACAATTACCAACTGATTCTCAAAGTATTTATTGAATAATAAATTCAAAAGCACACATCTCATTAGCAGACACGTGTGCTTTTACTTTTAGAAGAGATTAATTAAAAAACCGCCATAATAAAAAAGCTATCAAATTATTCTAGCATAAATTAGATCCTTTTCACGTTCCCTGTTTACAAAAGTAAATGTTTTCAGTATACTACTAGTGTAATTAAAATTCAGAAAATTAAAGGGAGGTTGGACGCCATGATCAAGCAAAGTAGAAAGTTAACAAAATTTAATAAGGTGTCATATACAACCTTTGGATTAAATTAATTATTCATTTATATGTCTAATTTTTCCATGGGATGTTATATGTATCATTCTGTGGTTTTTTAATGCCTTTTTTTAGTGATTTTTATTTTGTCTAAATAAAAGAATCATTCACAGGATGAATGGTTCTTTTTTGTGTACAAAGATAAGGGGATGTTATTTTGGAGATTAAAATTGTAAAGTACGATGAAAGTTATGCTGCTAGAGTGGCAGATATGTGGAATCATAGCCGTGAAGGCTGGGGTGGAGCGAATACAGTCGACACGGAAGAAACAATTTTGTGTCGGGAAGCGAGCTCAACCAATATTCATACTTATCTAGCATTAGAAGCAGATACGGTTGTTGGATATTGCGGTTTGAGCGAATACCGTGAAGACGCTGGAGCATTATATATTCCGCTCTTAAATGTGAGAGATGATTATCATGGTAAAAAGATTGGTAAAAAGTTATTGCTAACAGCATTAGAAGAGACAATTGATTTACAGTGGCCACGTTTGGATTTGTACACATGGCCAGGGAATACGAAAGCAGTTCCGTTATATAAAAAGTGTGGATTTTTCTGGGAAGACCGGGACGATACGACACACTTAATGAATTTCATGCCAACTGTCTTCCAAACAGAAGCTTTCCAAGATTTCTTTAAGGAAGCAGACTGGTATGCAGACAGTACTCGTAAAATCGAAGTAAAACCTGATGGTAGAGTAGAAAACGATTTTCATTTCTATGAATATAGTTGGGAAAAAGCAGATAAGATGCTTCGAGTTGAATTTGAACGAACTAGTAGGGGGATTCGACTGATTGAAACCGAAGACTACTATATTTCAGCAACAATTCCCGAGCACCAATTGGTTTTTGGAGAGGATTACAAGATTAACTATAAGGTCAAAAATAAAACAGGAAAACCTCTTTACATTGAATTTTCAGGAAAAAACGATAAGAATATTGAGTTTTCATTTGCTGAAGCTGTGGAGGTTAAAGATTGGGCCAATGTGGAAGGTACATTTTTTGTTGGGCAAATTGATGAAGAACAGAATATTGATCGGACACATCCAAGTGTACAAACAGATATTAAAATTAATGGAAAACATGCTTCCTTTAAAGTAGGCGTACTTCCAAAGTTCCCAGCACAGGTCTCAGCAACGATAATAGAAGATTTATCATTCAATGGGAAGGAATCTACATTTTATCTAGATGTGATGAATAATTTCTCGGGAAGTGTTCAATTCGAAATGGAATTTCCTGCATCGGATCTATTAAAAATGGAGAATCCAAAGCTTCAAATTGAACTAACAGCAAAAGAAAAACAATCAATAGCAATACCATTTACTGTTCATGGGTTCGGGTACTACGATGCAAAGCTGAATATCAAAGCAAGAAAAGAAAATGGTGAGATTATACATTTCACAAAACAAATTGGTATCCCATTAAGGGGAATAGGCTCGAAATTCTACGGTGAAAATGAGAAAAGTATTCAATTATATAATGGTCAATATTTTGCTGAGTTAACAAAACAGGGAAACGAGATTCAAATGGGGCGTAAGAAAAAAGAAAGTCAGCTCGAGATGATGACGCCAAAAATTGGAAAGCCCTATTCGGAAGAACTGACGAGGGCAAAATGGCAGGAAAAAGCTTTTTTCGAAGATACGGGTTATATTGGTGCCAAAGTAACCTATCAACTTGATGCGTTTCCTGACCTAAAGCTCCATATGATTATGAAGCTTTACAGTGAGGGTCTTGTGGAAAGTTATTATGAAGTAGAGAATAGTAGCGGAGAACAAACAGCTAATCCAGTTTGGGTAAATCAGCCTATCTATCTTTATTTGGAACAAGCAATCCTTCCTTATCGTAATCAAATTCTAGAGTTAAATGATTCGATTGGTAACTCTTACGACTATTGGAATGACAAGAAACTCAGCGAGAACTGGATATTTATCAATAATAAGCAGAATCCAGTAGGTATTGCCTGGAATAAAGCGGATAATATCCACTTTGGTTCATGGTTTAACTATTTTGAACATGACCTAGGGAAAATTGATGCACATAGCTCTAGAAAAACGAATGCGATCTTTTTCTCGATAGGAGCATTCCATGATGTTGATAGCTTTAGAGAATTTGCAACACAAGCTACTCTCGATGAGAAAGAAAAACGAGTGAACCATTTACGTCTTTCACTAGATAACCAGAATCCGTTTGTAAAAGGTGATAAGTTATTGGCTCAGGTCACTGATTATAAATCTCACTATTTACATGGAGAACTGAAATTGTCACTTCCATCGAATACAGATGAAGTGGCAGGACAAGCGTTTAATCGCGAGGAGGAAAAAACGGAGTGGAAGACAGAAGTAGATCTTGGCGACGCATCACTTATATCAACGATTAAACTAAAGGCTCAGCTAGACGCTACTGTTCAAGAACGTGAAACACTGGTAATTGGGCAAACGGACACGACTATTTTAGAGGATGTTGTTCAAGAAGCAGGGCTAGATGTTTGGAAAGTAAATAATGGTGTCATCGAATTAAAGACTGCGCCAGACTTTTACCCAGCATTACACTCTTTGACTTATAAAGGCCAGGAATGGCTAGATACATCGTTTCCAAATTTAGAACCAAAGCTATGGTGGAATCCTTGGTCTGGTGGTTTATCAAGTAGGTTATCAGAAACTAGAACGCATTCCATAGCAAAGGAAAAAACGACTGCTGGATTTGTTAAACTGGCAGATAATAAAGGGAATAACTGGAACGGGATAAAACTCACGACAACTATTTTAGAAAATGATAAACTGAAAGGCTTTACGTACCATCAATATTTCCTTCTACTTCCTGGGGCTCCGATCCTATGTCATGTATCTGAAATTGAACAATCTACTGGTACATTCTTTAACGGGAAGGATTGGCAAACAACAACATTCTTTAAGCCAGCAGAAGAAATCAGTGAAAATTGGTTGAATATCCAAGATCAGTCAGGCGAGTGGACAAAGGTTGTTGCAGGGAAAGATGAAAATGATGTAGAGGTTGCTCGTAACTTTATCGTTGGAAGTGACAAACAGAAGAATCATATCCAAGTTATAGCTAATACGGTAAACGCAGAGCGCGCAGCTTATGTGAATACAGAAGTGTTAATGACAGCGATCTCGGAGCAACTAACAATGGCATCAGGGTCAAGCAAGTTTACGACACCGAATTTTTACTTGTTTAATAATAAAGTGATTCATGATTTGGCACAACATGATCTGCAAGAGATTCGTTTTGAATAGAAAACAACTTACCTTTGTGAGACAATATAAGCAACGCAAAAGACAGAACTTAATTGCTTCATCGGACTTTTAAAATATCTTGATAAGACAAGTAGGGAGAAGGTGTGAGATGGAAAATAAAATAACTGTTTATACATCTTCATTCTGCTCTGTATGTTTGATGGTAAAAGACTTCTTAATTACTTCCGATGTTTTATTCGAAGAAGTGAACGTAGATTTACATCCAATCAAAAGAGCCAAGTTAATTGGGGCAACGAAAAAGTTAACAGTTCCACAAACAAATATTAATGGAGTTTGGATCTCAGGATATGATCCGGTTGCGTTTTTAAAAGAGATGCAAGTAAGAGAAAATTGAAAGATAAAGGAGCAACTTTTCATGAAAGCTTATATTGTCAATATTGAATTTCCAAACTCTAATCCTCGTATCTGGAGAAAAGTAGTTATGCCAGCCGATGGTACTTTCAAAAGGTTGCATCAAACCATTCAAATTGTAACGAATTTCCGTAGTAGTATTTCTGATGTTCATTTGTATGAGTTTGATTTAAGCGAGACTGAAAATTTATCCGTCACAAATGATGAGCAAGCTTTTTATGAATATAAAAATACAGATATATCATTACTAGAAAAAGACTTAGAAACCATGCCAGCAGAATTTAAAAAGTTTGGCGAAAAAAGAATTGAACGTCTTAAAATAAAGGTGAGACAACCTCAAACGATAAAGATTGATAAATACCTGGAAAAGTATAAAAAGCTTAATTATCGCTATGATTATGGGGATGATTGGGAGATCGAAATAACCCTTGAAGATATTGTAGAAGATTATTATTTTGGTTATCCAAGATTATTGGATGGTGGAGGAGACGCTCCACCAGAAGATGTTGGTGGAATGCATGGATATAATGAATTCTTGAAGGTATATAAAGACAAAAATCACCCAGACCATAAATCTACAGTTGCATGGGCAGAGGAGCAGCGCTATCAAGCATATGATTTTGAATTTATTAACAAGATATTAAAGCATAACCAATATAAAAAAACACAGTGGGATAAAATAAACCATAAAAACTATGCTGTGATAGAAGATAAGTATGTTAAATAAAGAGGACAGATTAGAGCGAAGCGACACTTTGCCTAATCTGTTTTTTTATTTAAATATTCCTAACACTGGATTGTCACTTACCACCTTTAACAAAAAATACATTGGAACTTCAATTTAAAATAATCACAAAAAACAGAAAACGTGGTATGATTAATAAATATAACTTGATTATTATAATTATCATCCATGCATCTAGCAATTTTATAGGATGCTCTGAAAGGGCTTGGTTAAATGAAAGGAAGAGTCCCCTTACAAACGAAAATCCTAGCATTAATTACTGGGTTGGTAGTGACTATAACAGTCATGTTAGGAAGTGTATTCTCATATTATGAATTTAGTGATACAAAAAATGAAATTGGTGGGAAAGCATTAGAAACGGCAAAAATAGTTGCTAGGCTGCCGACAGTAATAAATGCATTTTATTCAGAACGACCTGAGTTAGTTATTCAACCATTGGTTGAGGAAATTAAACGGTTTTCAGGCGCGGAATTTATTGTGGTAGGTAATAAAAATAGCATTCGTTATTCCCACCCCGACCCAAGTAAGATTGGCGAGAAAATGGTTGGAGGAGATAATGACCAAGCACTTATTCATGGCCAATCTTATATTTCAGAGGCGGTGGGTAGTCTAGGTCCATCATTAAGAGGGAAAGCTCCAATCTTTGGAGTTGATGGAGAAATATTAGGGATAGTTTCTGTAGGGTTTATGATGGATGACATCCAGTCAATGATATACAGCCGACTATTAAAGATTACGGAAACTTCATTAATTGTTTTAATTATTGGGACACTTGTTGGTGTAATGTTATCACGTAATATAAGAAAAGACACAATGGGGCTCGAACCATATGAGATTGCGAATCTTTATAGAGAACGTAACGCAATTCTCTCATCTGTACATGAAGGAATTATCGCTGTAAATACGGATGGAGAGGTTTCCTTAATAAATAATGCAGCAAAAAAGTTAGCGAATATCACCGATGAAGAGAACTTATATATTAATCATGTGTTTTCAGAAATGGATAGTAAGAGAATTTTAGATGAGCCCGATAGTTTAAAAAATATAGAAACAGTTGTTAATAATAGAGATGTAATTTTAAATTCAACAACGATGATGAGAGGCAACGAAATAATTGGCGTCGTTGTTAGTTTTCGAGACAAAACTGAATTAAAGGAACTTGTTAACACTCTATCAGAGGTTAGAAAGTATTCAGAGGATTTACGAGCACAGACACATGAATATACGAATAAACTATACGTAATCTCTGGTTTGCTACAACTGGGTAACTTCCATGAAGCGATTGAATTAATTCAAACAGAATCAGAAATTACAAAGAATCAAAATAGAATTCTTTTTAATCAAATTAAAGACTTAACCGTACAAGCAATTCTATTAGGGAAAATTGGATTCGCATCAGAGAATAAAATTGATTTATTGATAGAGCCAAACTGTTATTTGGATAAAGTACCTGAGCATATCCAACCTACACAATTAATCACGATTATCGGAAACTTATTAGATAATGCAATTGAAGCTGTTCAAGGACAAAGCGAAGGGAATGTTATATTCTCTGCAACTGATTTAGGAAATGATATTATAATTGAAATCTCGAATAACGGTCAAAGTATTCCAAAAGAAAGAGTTAAACAAATTTTTCGTAGAGGCTTTTCAACGAAAGGCCATAGAGAAAGAGGATATGGTTTATCCATTGTGAAAGATACACTGGAAGATTTAAATGGACAAATTACTATACAAAATCTTTCAACTGGTGGTGTCGTATTTTCTGTTTATATACCTAAATATAAATCATCTGAATGGAAGGGTGTGAACGACCTGTGATTCAAATTCTTATTGTTGAAGATGATTACCGGTTAGCAGATATTCATCAAAGATTTCTAACTGATTTAGATTATGTGAATTTTGTAGGAAAAGCTTTAACGGGAAAAGATGCACTAGAACTAGTCGAAAACAATAAAGTTGATCTCGTTCTACTTGATTTATATCTACCAGATATGTTAGGTGTTGAGATTATAAATAAAATGAGAATTAAGCAACCGAATATAGATTTTATTGTCATTTCGGCAGCTTCAGAAAGTGACATTGTAGGTAAAGTTATTCGTAGCGGAGTTTTTGACTATATCATAAAGCCAGTTATAAAAGAAAGGCTAGTAGAAACTGTTTTGCGTTACAGGGATTTACAGAGTAAATTCATTAATAAAAGTAATATAGAACAGCAGGTGTTAGACAATTATTTTGGTGTTGCAAGTGAGAAGGCGGATAAAGTTCTAAAGCCAACTCCAAAGGGAATCGACCCTCTAACTTTAGAAAAAGTAAATGAAATGATGCAAGAAATTCATGAAGGAGTAACGGCCGAACAATTAGGTGAAAAGATAGGTGCTTCAAGAACAACTGCAAGAAGATATCTAGAATTTCTAATTGCACAGGGGGAAATAATTGCCGATTTGGAATATGGGACGATTGGTAGACCAGAAAGAATATATGTTAAAAATAATAGAAAATAAAGGAGATCATCTTTCATTAGATGGTCTTTTTGCTTGTTATAAATTAATTCCTTCATACATATCTAATCAATATGTACCTTTTTAACTAGTTTAATAATTCTGTGAACAATATGACCAAAATGGTTAAAAGAAATTTATTGCTCATTATATTGCAAACGTTTACACGACAGAAGAGTTAGATTATATTGAAAACAATATACATCTTGTATCTAATAAAAATTTAATGAGGGGGAGAAACATGAAGAAATTTCTATTATTTATTATTTTGGGAATGTTGTTGTTCGTAGTCGCTTGTGGGTCAGATGATGATACATCTGAAGAAACAGATGATGGAGGCTCTGAACCAGCAGAAGAAGTCTCTGCATCTGCAGAAGACTGGGAACCTGAAGAAGCAATTGAAATAGTCGCACCAGCGGGAGCAGGCGGCGGTTGGGATACAACAGCTAGAATGGCTGCACAAGTCTTCACAGAAGAAGGAATTATTGATCAAAATATTGGTGTTGTAAACCAAGAAGGTGGAGGAGGAGCGGTGGCATGGAATTATATAGCCGGGTTTGAAGGTAATCCATATAAACTGTTTGTTTCATCTTCACCAATTCTTTTTATTCCATTGAATGGTCAATCTGAACATGGGCACGAAGATTTTACTCCTATAGCTAACGTTATTGCAGATTACGCAGCCTTTGCGGTGAGTGCGGATGCAGAATGGGATTCAATGAATGATTTATTTGATGCAATGAAAGAAGATCCAGATAGTATTACTGTAGTTGGAGCTTCATCTCCAGGAAGTATGGATCACATGCAGTTTGTTATTTTTGCTCAAAAAGCAGGTGTTGATATCACAAAAATTAAATATGTTTCTGCTCAAGATGGTGGGGGATTAACACAATTATTAAATGGTAGTGTAGATGTCTACTCAACGGGTGTAGCTGAAACAGTAGAACAGGTAAGAGCGGGTAATATCAAAGTGTTAGGCGTAACTTCAGAGGAGAGATTGGAAGGAGAAGTGTTAGAAGATTTCCCAACGATGATTGAGCAGGGAATCGACGAAACATTTATTAACTGGAGAGGCTTCTTCGGACCACCTAATATGGAGCCTGAAGCTCTTGCATACTACGAAGCGAAATTTAAAGAGTTAAGTGATTCCGATGCTTTTGGAGAAATTCGTAATCAATTCGGCTGGGACGAAATGTACATGAATAGCGAAGAATATAGTACATTCTTAGATGAACAAAAAGAAGTTCTTGGAAGCATTCTCGACGAACTGGGACTAGGAAACTAAAACATATCTTTTTGAAGTCAATGACAATTGTCATTGACTTCAATTACTACATAACCATTTAATAACTTTCCGATCTGTAAATAAAGGAGGGAGCATATGTTTAAAACTGTAAACCAGAAAGTCAGTCTTGTACTGTTAGCAATAGGTGCAATTTATTTAGTATTAGCTTTTCAAATACCTTCGTACCCATATACGCAAATAGATGCAGACGTTATACCTAAAGGTCTTGGTTATCTATTAATCTTTCTATCTATTCTATTATTCTTCTCAAAGGATTCCGAAACGAAAGAGCAAAAAGAAAAACGAGATATTCCTAAGAAAGAAGTTGGCATGTTACTCGGTGTGGCATTGTTTATTCTATTTTACATCATGCTATTGGAAATACTTGGTTTTGTCATAGTAACAGCTATATTTGTCTATTTTTGTTCGTGGTTTTTAGGATATAAAAAGCATGTAACAAATGGAATTGTATCTATTATGTTTCCAGTACTTTTATACTTAATGCTCTCTGAGTTATTACAGATGAGCTTACCGAGTGGAATCTTGCCTTTTTAAGGAGGGGAATCGATGGGGTCACTAGATGGAATAATTACAGGATTTCAGACAGCGCTTAGTTTTGAAGCAATTCTATTTGTAATGATAGGTGTTTTTGTTGGAACTATAATTGGAATGTTGCCTGGTCTGGGACCAATTAGTGCTATAGCAGTTATGATTCCGATGACTTTCGGAATGGAACCAAGTATCGCATTAATTATGATGGCTGGAGTATACTACGGGGCAATCTTTGGTGGTTCTACATCATCGATTTTACTTAATGCACCAGGTGTTTCAGGTACAGTAGCAACTGCATTTGATGGTTACCCCATGGCACAGCAGGGGAAAGCGGGAAAAGCACTTGCGATCGCAGCGATTGCTTCGTTTATTGGTGGAACGGTCAGTGTAATTTTATTAATGTTGTTAGCTCCTGCACTTTCAAGTGTAGCAATCTCATTTGGACCACCAGCCTATTTTGCTTTAATGTTTTTAGGTTTAACGGCAATAGCAAGTTTATCTGAAGGATCAACAATTAAAGCGTTAATATCAGCAGTAGTTGGATTCATGGTAGTTACTATTGGTATCGATGCGCAGACAGGTACACCGAGATATACATTTGGTAGTATGAACCTTCTTGGTGGATTGGACTTTTTAGTAATAGCGTTAGGGTTATTCGCCATTGCGGAAGTATGTGCATTGGTATTAAAACGTAAGGACCCATCAATTGGAAAAACACATGATATTGGTAGTCTAAAGCTTACAAAGCAAGATTTTAAAGAGATGACTGGGCCAATGTCTAGACAATCAATTCTTGGTTTCATTATAGGGGTATTACCTGGAGCTGGAGCTACAATTGCTTCATTTATCGCTTATATCACAGAGAAGAAAATTTCGAAGAACCCGGAAGAGTTTGGAAAGGGTTCGATAAAAGGATTAACTGGTCCAGAAACTGCAAATAATGCTGCAACAAGCGGTGCCTTTGTTCCATTATTAAGTCTAGGTATACCAGGATCAGGTACAACGGCTGTTATGCTAGGTGCATTTTTGGTTATGGGTGTTCAACCAGGTCCAATGTTAATGACAGAACGACCTGAAATTTTCTGGGGAGTTATCGCAAGTATGTATATCGGTAATATCTTCTTACTTATTTTAAACTTACCGTTAATTCCTTACTTCGCAAAAATATTAAAGATTCCTAGACCATTGCTAATATCACTCGTGATTGTATTTAGTATGATTGGTGTTTATGCGGTTAGTTTTAATACATTCGATTTGTATATGTTACTGCTATTTGGTGCCATTGGATTTATTATGAGACTATTTGCTTTTCCCGCACCGCCATTTATTTTAGCTTTTATTCTTGGAGGAATGTTGGAGCAATCGTTTAGACAATCTTTAACAATTTCAAATGGTGATTTAATGATATTTGTAACAAACCCAATTTCACTATCGTTACTCATTGTTGCTCTACTATCATTTGTCTTCCCACTCTTAGGGCTATTGCGTAAGAGAAAAGGATAATAAAAGTGTTGAAGCAGCTAAAAGGTAAAACATTATTACGTTACAACATTATTTCCTTTTTGGTAATTCTCATCATTATCACAGTGATAGTAAGAGTGCCTTTTCTTGATCAATTTACGGTAGAACAACAGCTAACATTATTGTTATTGTTTATAGCTGTTTATCTATGGATTGTTGGACCAATACCAACCGCTGCAAGTAGTATCTTAATTATTTCCTTAATGATTTTGTTTGGACTTGCGGAATCGGTTGAAGAAGCATTCACAGGCTTTTTAACTCCAGCACTATATTTTATCCTTGTTTTATCGTTGATAAGCAAGGCATTGGTTGAGGTAGAAGTAGATCAAGTTTTTGCGAGACTTCTTATTAAAGTGAGTAGAGGTGGCCCTTTTTATATCATAATTGGGTTACCTATTTTAATATTAATCATGCCAATTTTGTTACCTTCCGCAGTTGCGAGATTTAAAATGATGCAACCTCTAGTACAACGCTTAAACCAATTTTATGGTTATGAAGAGAAAAGTATTTTTCATAAGTATAGTATATTTCTAATCGGTATGGTGAATCAAAATGCTACTCTAGTTATATTTACAGGTGGTGGATTTCCGATTCTAGCACACCAACTATTAAAAGATTATCAAGTGGCACACTTAAGTTGGTTAGAATGGATAATAATGCTTGCACCACCATTGTGGCTAGGTTCTATATTAATAGTATTTTTTATTTGGAGGTATTTGAAGTTTATACATCCAAGTACTACTTTTAGTGAAGTCGTAAACATAAATGCGAATAAAATTGAAATTAATGAAAAGAAACTTACGCTTAAATTTTGGATAACTTTGCTTAGCTTTTTAATGATGATTGTTGTTTGGATTGTAGTTGATGAAAATAAAGTTCCACTCATTTTACCACCTATGCTTTTACTGGTAATATATTCACTTCCTAAAATGGGCTTAATTACAAATAAAGTCGTTCGAAGTTATGACTGGGAAAATTTCTTAATGCTAGGAGCTTCCTTTTCTTTAGGAATGTTGTTAATGAAAAATGGGACTGCTGAAGCGATTGCAAATTTATTAATTACATTTATTCCAGAAGATGCTGGAAGTATTTATAAAGTAGTAATTATCGCGGGGATTACATTTATTCTGAGATTTTGTTTTATCGTACCTTCTGCAGCTCTAGTAGTTATTTTTCCAATAGTAATTTCCTACTCAGAATTAATAGGTCTACCAACCATCCAATTAGCATTCTTAATAATTTTAATTGTCGGGAGTATGATGGTGCTTCCTATTCATACAACAACTACGTATCTAGCATATGAAACAGGTGTTTTATCTAAAAAGGAACAATATATTATCGGGATATTATTTAGTTTTGTATTTATGGTTATTGCTATTTTGTCAGCATTATATTATTGGTAGAGGAGAATTTAAACATGGCACAAAAAACAGACTCATTATTAGTAGAAATTGCAGACTATGTAGTAGAAGGGAAAATAGAGAGTCAGGAAGCGATGGAAACGTCCAAGAACGTTTTGATAGATACATTGGGTTGTGGTTTTCTAGCAATGCGTTACCCTGACTGTACCAAGCATTTAGGCCCGATTGTTCCAGGAACTTATGTACCTAACGGAAGTAGAGTACCAGGGACGCAATATGAATTAGATCCAGTACAGGCTGCATTTAACATTGGTACAGTAATTCGTTGGTTAGATTTCAATGACACGTGGTTGGCGGCGGAATGGGGACATCCTTCTGATAATTTAGGTGGAATTTTAGCAGTTGCTGATTATGTTAGTCGTAAAAATATTTCGGGAGGTAAAGAGCCTCTACTTATGGAGGATGTATTAGTAGCAATGGTTAAGGCGCATGAAATTCAAGGAGTATTAGCGTTAGAAAACAGTTTAAATCGCGAAGGACTTGATCATGTACTGTTCGTAAAGATTGCGACAACAGCAGTCGTTACACATATGTTGGGTGGGTCAAAGCAGGAAATTATTAATGCACTTTCTAATGCTTGGATTGATAACTCGAGTCTCCGTACATATAGACAATTTCCAAACACAGGTTCAAGAAAGTCTTGGGCTGCAGGGGATGCAACAAGTAGAGCTGTTCGTTTGGCATTTATGGCGATAAAAGGCGAGATGGGCTATGCAACTGCACTATCAGCACCTACTTATGGATTTCAAGATGTTTTATTTGGTGGAAAGGAACTAACATTAGCACAGCCACTTAATTCTTATGTGATGGAAAATATATTATTTAAAATCTCATACCCAGCAGAATTTCATGGACAAACAGCTGCCGAATGTGCAGTGATTTTACATGATGAAGTAAAGGATAAAATAAATTCCATTGATAAAATACTAATCACAACACATGAGTCTGCAATTCGTATCATTGATAAAAAGGGACCATTGCATAACCCAGCAGATAGGGACCACAGTCTTCAATATATTACAGCAGTTGGTTTATTATTTGGTGATATTGTCGCTGATCATTATGAAGATGAGGTAGCTGCAAACCCACTCATCGACTTATTAAGAGATAAGATGGAAGTCGTGGAAAATAAACAGTATTCCGAGGACTATTTAGATCCTGAAAAACGTTCGATTGCCAATGCGATTCAAGTTTTCTTTGATGATGGAACAAAAACGGAAGTAATTGAAAGGCAATATCCACTTGGCCACCGTTTTCGTCGTGAGGAAGGTATTCCGAAATTGGAAAATAAATTTAAAGAGAACTTAAAAACGCGCTTCCCTTCCAAGCAAGCAGAAGAAATATATAATGCTTCAATCGATTTAGATAAGCTGAAAGCACTAAGCGTTAGTGCATTTATGGAAAAAATGATTATTTAGTGAGGTGAAGGACAATGAGCTGGTTTATACAACAACATGATTCACAAGAAGAGCTTGCAAAAAGATTTTTGGATATGGTAAAAGCTGATGATATATTAAAAATGCCTGGTGCACATGATGGAATGGCTGCACTTGTTGCAAAGCAAGTAGGATTTAAGGCATTATACTTATCGGGAGCAGCATATACAGCGAGTAAAGGACTACCTGACTTAGGTGTAATATATTCCAACGAAATAGCGGATAGAGCACAAGAACTAATCCGTGCTACAAATCTTCCTGTTTTAGTAGATATAGACACTGGTTACGGCGGCGTTTTAAATACTGTCCGAACAGCACTTGAGATGTATGAAAATAACGTTGCGGCAGTGCAAATTGAAGACCAAAAGCTTCCCAAAAAATGTGGTCATTTAGATGGTAAGCAATTAGTATCTACTGAAGAAATGGTACAAAAAATCATTGCAATAAAGAAAACTTCACCGACGTTAGTTGTTGTAGCTAGAACAGATGCATTAAGTGTAGAAGGAATTGAATCAGCAATTAAACGTGCTAAAAGTTATGTTGAGGCTGGTGCGGATATTATTTTTTCAGAAGCATTAACGAAAGAGGATGAGTTTTTAGCGTTTAAAAAGGAAGTAAATGCTCCATTACTAGCAAATATGACTGAGTTTGGAAAAACCCCATATTATACAGCAGAAGAATTTGAAAAATTTGGTTACAGTATGGTTATTTATCCTGTTACTTCACTACGCGTCGCTGCAAAAGCATATGAACGTGTATTTAGCGAAATAATGAATAAAGGTACACAAAAAGAATCTTTGCAAGATATGCAATCTCGAAAAGAACTATATGAAACGATTCATTATTATGACTATGAAAACTTGGATAATAACATCGCAAAAACGGCTGTTAAAGATTATTATGATTGATTTAAGAAGTGATACATTGACACAGCCAACTGAAGAAATGCGCAAAGCAATGTACAGAGCAGAAGTTGGTGATGATGCACGAACGAACAATAATTCTCAAGGAGAGGATCCGACCGTTCGTGCTTTAGAAGAATTAGCCAGCAAATATACAGGAAAAGAAGATGCCCTCTTTTGTAATAGTGGTACAATGGCCAATTATATTGGTTTAGTGACAATGTGTAAAAGGGAAGATAAAATTCTTCTCAGTAAGAATAGTCATATCTTTCGTAGTGAATTAGCATTATTTATAGAAGACTTATATGGACTGGTACCAGTATTTTATGAAGAAGATAGCTACGGAAATCCTAATGCTAATAGTATTGAAAAAATACTCGAAACCGAGGATATCAAAGTAATTTGCATAGAAAATACAAATAACTTCCACGGTGGAACTTGTTTATCAGAGGTGTGTGTTAATAAAATTTATGCAGTCGCGAAGAAAAGCACCGTACCAATTTATTTAGATGGTGCTCGAATTTTTAATGCTTCAGTCGCATTGGATTTACCTGTGAAGGACTTATGCTCGCCAGTGGATGCAATGATGTTTTGTTTGTCGAAAGGATTAGGTGCTCCTGTTGGGTCAGTGCTTTGTGGTAGCACGGAGTTTATCAAAAAGGCTAGGAGTACAAGGAAGTTATTGGGTGGGGCGATGAGACAAGCTGGTATTATAGCTGCAGCAGGAATTGTTGCATTACAAAATCCTGAAACAGATATTCTTAAAGACCATCAAAATGCCCAACAGCTTGCTAAGAAAATAAAATCAAATTCATTTATATCGGTTGATCATGAATCTGTTCAAACGAATATAGTAAAAATCCTCATTACGAAAGAACAATATTCAGCCCAATCAATAGAAAAAGATTTAGCTGAGCGTGGGCTTAGAGTCAAAGCTATAGATAATAATATCTTACGAATGACTGTTTATCGTGGAATCAATGAGTTGCAAATCCGTAAAGCGGCCACGATCTTTAATGAATACATTAATGAGATTAGCCCCGCTTAGAGAGAATATATTAGCCTCATGAATTAGAATATTAATTTCTAATATCATGAGGCTTTAAAATTAGCTTCATTCCACGTATCTTTCTTCTATCTTTACTCTTTTCCATGTAGGCTTTAACACAGTTACCAAAATAGCTACCATAATCAGTACCGCACCGACAATCATCCGGCCAGTAAGTACTTCATGTAGGATGAGTACAGATAGAATCATACCGAAAAATGCTTCTAAGGAAAGGATAATTGCACCTTTCGTTGCAGTCGTATAGACGAAAGCAATGTTTTGGCATACATAGGCAATCGCTGTAGAAAATACTGCCAAGTAGATAATCGCGTATATTGCTTCAGAATTCAATGTTGTAATGGAAACAAAGTCACCTCGAACAAAAATCGCTCCGACTCCGATCACCGCTGCTGTAAGAAATTGCACGATAGTTAAGGAGATGGCATCCTCCTTTTTTACAAAATGATTTGTATAGAAGATATCAAATGCAAAAGCAACAGCGCAGGCTAGTGTAAGCAAATCCCCGATATTTATTGTCATGGACCCCTCTAATGAGAGAAAACCAATACCAATGATGGCGATAATAGATCCCATTACTTCAAATCGATTAACTTTTCTTTTATAAACAAGGTAAGCGATAATAGGTACAATAATAACATTAACAGCTGTTAGAAAGGCATTCTTTGAAGGTGTGGTGTATTCTAATCCTACCGTTTGAAGGGCAAACCCGATATATAGAATTGTCCCGAGAATTGCGCCTTTCCAAACGACAGAATTAGTAAATGTTCTAAATCTTTTTCTAAATAAAAGTGAAAGAATAATTGCAGCTAAAATAAATCTCCCCGCCATTACTTGATAAGCTGTTAAATATTCTAAAGCAATAGCTGTCACGACAAACCCACTACCCCAGACAATTGCTGTAATAAGTAGCAATCCATCTCCAATATATTGTTTCATTTATGTCTCTCCTACTATGTATCTCTCGAAAACAACATCTCGTAAAATCATGATTTACAATACGTATGATTATAGAACAAAGTTAGTAAAAAGAATAGTGATGGTATTTCTTTTCGTTATTCTTTGATAAAGAAATGATCGGTGAGTTCCTCTTCTCTTACCACTTTGATTGTGAATGTAGGAATGTCTTAATGTGTCTAAATAGGTAACTTAATAAAAGAGTATAAAATAGAGTGCCTTTATTGCTTAAAAAAACTAGCTTTTCATGTAATAATAGAAGGTAAAGTATATATTGGGTGTCATGTGTCTGTAGGAAGGGGCATTTTGAAAGTGGATTTTTTGAAGTTAAACTTTATTAGCATCATGTATGCATTAATATTATTCGTTCCTATTGAGTTTATGCTGAATGTATCAAGCATTGGAAACTTAACGGATGAACAAGCAACGATTGTTAACACGATGACAATCATTACGTTTCTAGTGATTGTTTTAGGTGCAGGAATTACCATGCTTTTTCCGACAAAGAAATGGTTTGGCGATAAAAAAATTAAACGTTGGACAACAATTCTTTGGGTTCCTTATTTTGCTTTATTTGTTTATGTGTTTACAAAGGCATTCCCGACAATCGCTGGAGTCATGCCAACTAATTCAATAATTAGCTGGGCATTAATAGGTACTCTAATTATTTACCCTTTTTATATTTCACTTGTTAATTATTTCAGTACGAAATAATAGCGTTTCTTTATTTTATTGAACGAAGACCTCACTAATGGGCTTCGTTTTTTGATTTCTATTGATTAGACGTATAAAGCATCGTACCTTCTAATAAACATGCTATAATTAGAAGTGGAGGCTTTAAGCCGAATTAGTTAAATTTGTATGAGGTGAATTTATGTTCAAGTCAGTTGTTTTTTACACAAATAAGTTAAAAGCAATGCGAAGATTTTATGCTAATGTATTAGGGTTAGACATCATAGAAGCAACAGATGAAAAATTCACAGTAAAAATTGGTGACACCAACCTTATGTTTAAAGCGTCAGAGGAAGCAGCTTCCTATCACTATGCTATTAATATCCCAGGAAACCAATTTTCTATTATGAAGCACTGGATTCAAGAAAGAACGAAACTTCTTACGTTTAGAGGGAAAACAGAAGTATTTCATAGGAATCTTGCAGCAGATTCCATGTATTTTGAAGATCCAGCTGGTAATTTAGTAGAGCTGATTGGTCGTAGAAATCGAGATTTACTGGGCGATTTAACAAAGGAAGCTTTTTATGATGTAAGTGAGATTGGCATTACGACTTCTCATATGGAAGAGGTTGGCGATGAACTACAGGATCTTGGTCTTCCATTGCAGCAAGGAGCAGAAGTTGATGTTGAAAGCTTGAATTATATTGGCAGAGACGATCACTTCGTCGTTCTTGTACCGCCTGCATGGGAGTGGGAATTTTCTAGTAAAAAGTCAGAAGCGCATCCACTTGAATTTACATTAACTGATGGACAACATGTGTCGATTGATAAAAATGGGGAAATTCAAATTACAGAGGAATAAATTTATGATTCTTTTTAATAAGTAAAAATTAATTGATCTCATCTTTCTATGGATGGGGTCTTTGTTTTTTACTTAAATTAGTCTGAAACTTCTCCAAGGATAAATCGTATGGAATATAGACTATTTACTGAGTTGGAGGATTCTTTATGAATAGGAAGCAGGCAATAAAGATTTTCATGTTTTTCGGCATTTTCATTTTTGTGGTTGGTTGTTCAACTGACGATCCGATAGCTACTACTGAAGAAGCTGCGCATGAAGTAATAGACTCCTTAGTAGCTGGTGAATATGAAGTTGTTTATGGAGATTGGTTTGAGGATGAATTACAAACAACATTACCATTAAGTGAACTTGAGGATACTTGGGAAAGACATAAGGAAGTTGTAGGTGAGTTTCAAGGGACTGACACACTAGAAATTTCAAGACGTGGTGATAATCTAGAGGTTGTCGAAGGCTATCTTAATTTCACTAACACGAACGTGAAAATACGTATGATTTTTAATGAGGATCAGAGGTTAGTTGGTTTACATTTATCAGACGCTGAAGTCAATTTTCCAATGCCAGATTCAATTATGGAAGAGGAAATTTTAGTAGGAGAAGGAACAGAATATGAATTGGAGGGTGTAATGACGCTGCCGAAGGAGAATCAAGAAAACCTTCCAGCAGTTGTACTTGTTCATGGCTCTGGGCCAAGTGATAGAGATGAGTCAGTATTTAGTTATAAAGCCTTTCGTGATATTGCTTGGGGATTAGCTGAACAAGGGATTGCTTCGATCCGATATGATAAGAGAACTTTTATTTATGGAGAGAAAATGAGCCGAGCTTCAAATGATTTGACGGTTTATGAAGAAACGATTGAGGATACGATTATTGCTACAGAGTTGTTGAAAGAGGATGCTCGCATTGATGATGAGAATGTATTTATCATTGGGCATAGTTTAGGTGGAATGCTTGCACCACGGATTGACCTTCAAGGTGGTAACTATGCAGGATTAATTATTCTAGCAGGCACTCCAAGACCACTATGGGAAGTTGTTTATGATCAGAACCTACAAGCAATTGAAGCTTTTGTGCGAGATGAATCGGAAAAAGAAAGACAGTTGGCATTTGTCGAAGCAGAGGTTGAAAAAGCCCGGCAATTACAAGGTATTACAGATGAAGAAGCAAAGGAAATGACGGTGTTCGGTATCGACGGCTATTATCTAAAAGAGATGGATGAGTATCCAGTGGAAACACTCCTTTCAGAAATTGATAAACCTATATTCATTTTACAAGGTGAGGATGATTTTCAAGTATATTTTGAAAAGGATTATCTCCTATGGGAGGAGCTTTTGCTGGACCATGAGCAAGCAACACTTAGAAGCTATCCAGGATTAAATCACTTTTTTGTTGATTATGAAGGGCCAAATAAGGGAACAGTTGGAGAATATGAGATACCTGCTCAAGTTGAAGCTAATGTTATTGAAGATATCGGCTTATGGATTTTAAATCAAAGATAGTTTGGGGGATTTAAAAATGAAAAAGATGAATATTTTTATACTACTTATAATAAGTTCATTCCTAATTTTAGCTGGATGTAATCAAACGGATGAAACTAGCGAAGATGTGGATGAAACTACAATCGAGGAGTCATCAGGAGAAGAAACCGCTGAAAATGAAGAGATCATTCAACTTGCGGAGGCGTTCATTGAACAATTAAATGCTGGAGAATATCAGGAAGCTACAGCTAAATTTGACGAAACAATGTCTGAGCAGTTTTCTGCATCTGAATTAGAGGAAACTTGGATTTCTCTAAATGAACAGCTTGGTGGTTTTATAGACAAGGAATTTAATCGGGTGGAAGAAGTGGAAGAGTATGACGTTATTCTGATCACAGGAATCTTCAACGATGCTGACGTCACTTTTCAAATATCTTTTGATGACGAGCAGCAGATCGCAGGATTTTATGTGATTTGATTTTGACAAAGTAAGAGGATTTTAGTGAATAGACGAAGTGCCTAAGTGAGATAATCTCATTTAGGCATTTTTAAATGGCTTAATACATCTCCGGTCTTATATAGAAATAATACTTGGGCTCATTATCAACCCAGCTACAATTCTTTATGATAAATAGTAGCTAAGGGGAGATGGATGATGTCGAACAAAAAAGTATTTATCTTATTAACTGACACAGGAACGTTATTTACAAAAACAATTAAAGCATATACAAAAAAACCATACAATCATGCATCAATCGCCTTTGACGAAGACCTTCGAGAGGTATACAGTTTCGGGAGAAAGGATCCTTGTAATCCTTTTGTTGGAGGTTTTGTGCGAGAAGATACAAGTGATTGGATTTTTCAAAATGCGAGCTGTGCAATTTTACGAATGACAATTTCACCAGATGAATACAATACAATGAAGCAATATATTAAAAAAATTGAAGCTGAAAAAGATAAGTACCGTTATAACTTGATCGGATTATTTGCGATAATGATTAATTGGGAGTTAGATAGAAAAAATGCGTTTTTCTGCTCTCAGTTTGTTGCATCTGTGCTGAATCAAAGTGGCAGGATTCACCTAGATATGCCACTGTCGTTAGTTACACCTGATGATTTTCGGAATATAGAAGGAATGGAGTTAGTCTATCAAGGGAAAATGAGAGATTATAATGATTCTACCGGCAGGAATTTGGTTGGAGAGCTAACAGGAATGGCGTCTTTTTGAGCGAATGCTGAAGCTGTAACAGAAAATGCTGAAGTAGACACAAATAATCCTGAAGTTCACAAAGCTTTCAAACGAGCAATGGCTAATCCTTAACTAATTTTCTATGGTAGACTAGAAGTAAATCAATAATAAGGAGTGTCATGTGAAATGGATGTTAAGTTTCCAATAGGGGATATACAAGTTCCTGAAATTGTAACATTAAATGATATTCAAGGGTATCTTGATAAAATTAAAACATATTCAACACGATTAAGAGAAACAGTCGATTCTTTAACGGACGAACAATTAAACAAAACATATCGTGAGGGAAGCTGGAATGTACGCCAACTAGTGCATCATATTGCAGATTCTCAAATCAACATGTTCCAACGACTGAAGCTTGCTTTAACAGATGAAAATCCTACTGCACCTAATTTTATTCAAGATAAATGGGCGACAGAGCCTGATACAGAGCTACCTGTTGAAAGTTCGATTAAAATTCTAGAAGGAATTAACGAGCGAATTGTAGCTTTAGGAAAAACATTGACAGAAGAGCAGCTGGATCGGAAGTTCACACATGAAATAAATGGTGAAATCAAAGTTGCGAAAAAGGTTGCCAAGTTATCATGGCATCAAGAACATCATTTGGCACATATTAAAATTGCACTAAATAAGTAATGAAAAGTGGCTTATCGAAAAATGATAAGCCACTATCTATTTGTCGTTCTCAACAAGAACTATCACAAGTTCATCTATCATTTCTTGCATTCGATTGCTAGATTCTAAATGATTATTTATCAAAACAGAAAATATAAGTTCTTCTCCATTCTTCGTATTCAAATATCCTGATAAAGTAGAGACGCCCGTAATCATACCCGTTTTTGCAAATGCGTTTCCTTGTGTTGGAGGTGTAGTTAATCGATGGCGCAAGGTCCCGCCAATTAATCTTTCCTCTTCACCTGCAACAGGTAGTGAAGTTTTAAATACATCGAACCAATCTTTCTCCTGCACTTGAAATAATAACTCTGCGATATTATCTGTGGAAATCAATGTTTTATGTGACATTCCAGAACCATCACGGAGCAGAATATCTTCTCGCCTAACTCCTAGTTCTGCTAAGACATCCTCTATAACCAATAACCCTTGTTCCCAAGAACCTTCCATATTTATTTGTTTTCCCATTTCTTTTGTCAAAACTTCTCCAATTCCATTGTTACTTAACTTCATAAATGGTAGGAGTAAATCAGACAGTGGAGCAGATTCTCTTATAGCAAGTAGCTCAGCTGTTTTTGGAGTGGTATGAAAAACATCTTGTGAATCTGCAGTAAATTGAATTCCCTCTTCAGTCAAAGCATCCCTAAAAACCGAAAGTGCATATCCTGTAGGCTCCCAAACGGAAACCAAAGATCGCGACAATGAACCGTCTTTTGGCATCTGACCTTCAACAATGATGTTATTTGTCCCATGCTCACGTTCAATAGAAATATCCTTCGCCTCCCCAATACCTACAAGCTCTGTACGATTAATTATTGTGACATAATCCGTTTTAGGTATTGTTCGAATATGGGCTTTTCCATTGGTAGAGTCAGTTGGTGCGACTTCAACAATCACCGTTCCAGCATCATAATCTTCATTTGGAGAAAGTGTCAGTGCAGTAATTTGTGCTCCAGTATAAAAGGATTCGTCAGACCAGTTCAAATCTTGAGAAAGACGGACATCATCATACCATTCATCATCAGCAATTAAATTACCTTGGATGACTTGAATGCCTTGAGCTTTCAGGTCACTAGCTATTTTTTTCAAGGCAGTTTTTAAAAGTGTTGGATCACCTTTTCCTTTTATATAAAGATTTCCACTTAACGTATTCCCAACTACCTTTCCATCTGTTAAAATCTCCGTCCGAAAACGATATTCAGGTCCTAGAGTTTCTAAAGCAGCAATCCCAGTTAGTAACTTCATGTTGGAAGCAGGGTGAAGTCGGATATCATTATTATGAGAAAATATTAACTCACCATGTTGAGCATCTTTCACAGTTATACCAACAATGGCGCCGTTAAGTTCTTCTTTTTCTAAAATAGTATAAATTTTATCCTCTAGAGAAGATGTATTTTCGGTGATACTATTTGGATCTTTCTCATTGGAAGCTTCCAATACTAGTGGCTCATCTTCTACGAAAGAAGTAAAAAACATCACAAATCCAATTAAAAGGAAAAGAATAAGTAGTCTAATAGCAGTTTTTGAATTCATCCATTCACATCCTCATGATAAAAATAGCCATTATAGAATTATATCCTTGAGACCAGCGAATTATAATAACTTTCCATTAAAAAGAGGGTGAAGAAATATAGCTTTTCTTCACCCTCAGATTCTTTATTACAAATACTCTCCAACTATTTCCATTGATTCTTCACTGCCGCTAATGACCAAGCGATCTCCACTTTGTAGGATTGTATCCCCATTAGGAGTAATTGCACGTTCCCCTCTATAAATTGACAAAATAAGTGTGTCGCCTAAGAAAGGAAGTTTTCGCAATGGAAGATTATCATACTTCATTCCATCTAAAACAAACTCACGGATAATTTCATCATTATCAGTTAATAACCTAACAAGACTTGGACTGTGGACTAAAGCCTTCAAAATCATTTCACCAGCAAAGGAATTTGAATATACCACTATTCCCTTATCACTATAAGCTTTGTTTAGTTTCGGGTCTTCAATTCTTACGATTATATTTTCAAAACCTATGTCCGCTGCGTAGTCTGCAATTTCAGCATTAAATGCATCGTTACTCGTTACGACGATTATTTCATCAAAGGATTGGAAAATATCTTTTTCAATTAATGTCTCCAATGTTAACGAATGTAGCTCTATAATTGGAAATTCATTGCCTGGTTCGATTTCAATCTTACCTTGCTTTTCCGAATAAATACTAACCTGATAATTACTCTTTTGGAAGTTAAGACTTGCCCGAAGTGCAGCGCGATTAGCACCAATAATCGCAAGTCGTTTTTCACGTTCCACAGCTTTCGGAGCAATTCTTGCATATAATATCGGTGAAGTAAAACAAGTCAAAATCGCGACTAGAACGATGGCACTATTCATTCCCTCTGAGATAATTCCCATTTGTAGAGAAACAGTTGCCGCAACAATCGCAAGGCTTAACGTTGATGTAAGTAACATCCCTGAACTTAATACTTCATCCCAAGAAAACCAGCGCTTAAGAAGTAGTGTGGGAACATTACGAGTGATAAAGAGAAAAATTAATACGATTGGTATTAACAGTAATATACTGCGATTCTCAAGCAAGGAAGCAAAGTCAAATTCGACCCCGACCATAACAAAGAAAATCGGAATTAAAAAACCATAACCAAAACTATCTAGTTGACGGACAAATTCTCGGTCAGGTGATAGGAGTGATACAACGACCCCAGCTAAGAATGCACCAAGAATGTTTTCAACACCCATCGTTTCTGACAGAGCAACGAATAACAAAATCAATGCAAAAATACCACGTGTACCGATTTGTGCTGTTCCTTTTTTCAATGCATCAAGTGCAAGATTGCTCTTTTTTCGGTAAAAATTAAGCAATATATATAGAAGAAATACGAGTAAGAGTAATAATGCAATCCACCAAACAATCGTAGTATCTCCATTTTTAAATGCAAGATAATACGCAAATAGTATCATTGTAACAAAGTCTGAAATAACTGCGATAAGTAATACTGTCTGTCCTAATTTCGTATTTAGCACTTTTCTTTCTTTTAATACTGGGACGACTACACCTAAAGAAATCGTTGATAAGATAATTGTCATGAAATATGGATCATCTATCATTCCAAAGTTTACGAGAACTAAGGATAATGCATACGCAAGAGCCAACATAAAAGTAAAAATAATAGTCGAGATGACGAATGGATTTACTTCTTTTGTTTTTCCAGCGTTATTTCGTTTCTTGACACGAAAGGAGTTGAAATCAATTTCCAATCCACTCAAGAACATTAAATAGATAAGTCCAAGACTGGATAGTAATGCAAGCCAGGCATTATCGACGTCAATGAGGTCTAAGCCACTCTTCCCAATAATAATCCCAGCAATAATTTCTGCTACAACTATTGGAATAATTTTCAATTTTAATCGCTGCAATAAAATCGGAATAAAAAATGCTACACCTGTGACAATCATTAAGGAAATGATTGAAGTTGCTCCATGATCCATATTTACCCTTCCCATCTTCAAAATTTCTGTTAAATTAACTTCATCTGTCTTAAAGTTGTAAAGCACTATTAAACAATAGATTAAGGCTTTTGTCTAGGGGTTAAATATTAAAATTTAGAAGTTTAGATTTCATACTGTAAAAGCTCATTTTAGCGGAAATCCCGAAGTGGACACATAATATCCCGAAGTCGCCATACAAAATCCCGAAGTAGACACAGAATTTCCCGAAGTTGTCACAAAAAATCCCGAAGTTCACAATTCACCGCACCATTACTCTGACTTCTCCTCTCAAAACTAAGCTAGCGGTAGGCGTTGATGTGTTTTATGGGAGTTATTTTGGTGAAACGCCCAAGTTCACTGGGAAGTCGCCCATGTTCACACGGAAGTCGCCGAAGTTCATAATAGAGTTATCCAATGTTCACAATTAACTAGCCCAAGTTCACAAATTCACGAAACCATCACAAGAGCCAGCTGCAAAACCGCACAAAAAAAGAGCCAACACCTACAAGGCATCAGCTCTTTTTAAAATATCTACTTATTCTAGTCCTTCTGTCCACTCGTCAACTCTATCTTGGTTTGCTTCAACCCAATTAGCGGCAGCTTCTTCTGGTGAAGCTCCTTCTGTAATATCAAGCATTACCGCTTCGATATCATCTGTTGTCCAGTTGAAGTTATCAAGAAGTTGGTATGCAACAGGATCGTCTTCTTCTAAGCCTTCACGAACCATTGTGTTGATTGTTTCTGCATCACCGAATGTACCTTCAGGATCTTCTAAATATTTCAGGTCATACTCTTGGAACTTCCAGTGTGGAGTCCAACCAGTTACAATAATGTCTTCTTCACTGTCAATAGCTGAACCAAGTTCTGTTGTCATTGCACCACTTGAAGAAGTTTGAACTTCCCAGTCAGCCATGTTGTCGTACTCATCTAATGTACGTTCTGAAGCAGCTACAACACCAGCACCAGGTTCGATACCTGTAATTGTTTGGTCAGCTTCATCTGTTAAATCAGCAATCGAGTTAACATCCATATAAGATGGAACAACTAAACCAATTTTAGCACCTTCTAAGTTAGGTCCTAAATCGATCATTTGATCACCGTACTCATCAAATTGTGCACCGTGTGTTCCAGGTAACCAAGCAGCAACCATTCCATCTACTTCACTTGTTGCTACTGCCTCCCACATGATTGCGTTATCTAGTGGTGTTAAAGTTACATCGTATCCTAAGTCTTCAAACACTTTACCAATAACATGTGTTGAAGCTACTTCTGTATCCCACTGAACGTAAGATAATTCAATTGCTCCAGCTTCAGTAGATGTGTCACCAGATTCTGTACCAGTGTCCTCATCTGCTGCGCCACAACCTGCTGCAAATAATGCTAACGATAAACCTGAAATAAGGCCTAGACGTTTTAAATTAAACTTCATACTAAAAAACTCCCTTTTTACTTATTTTGTTGCTATATATGGAAACTTTTCATATTGAAAAGATACCAACTAATTAATTAGTTTTTTCTTTACTTAAGTTTTGTGTCATTCTGTCAATGATGATAGCTAAGATTACAATTGCTACACCAGAAACAAAACCTAGCCCAACTTCTGAACGTTGAAGGGCAGAAAGAACTTCTCTACCAAGTCCACGTGCACCAATCATTGAAGCAATTACTACCATTGATAGTGCAAGCATTACCGTTTGGTTAATCCCTGCCATAATCGTTGGTCTTGCCATTGGTAATTCGACTTTAAATAATTTTTGTGAACCAGTACTACCAAATGCATCAGAAGCCTCAACGAGCTCTCTTGATACCTGGCGTATACCTAAGTTTGTAAAACGTACGGTAGGTGGTGTTGCAAAAATAATAGAAGCAAACACCCCAGGAACCATTCCAATTCCAAAGAATGCAACAGCAGGTATTAAGTATACGAATGCTGGCATTGTCTGCATAAAGTCTAGGACTGGTGTAATTATTACTTCAGCAACTTTACTCTTCGACATGAGAATTCCAATTGGAACTCCAATGATAATAGATAGTAAACTTGCGACAAGTACGAGTGTTACTGTGTTCATTAAATGATCCCAATAACCCTGGTTATAGATAAACCATAGTCCTACAATAGAAAAGACCGCGAGTCCTAACTTTTTACCAGTGATAAAGAAAGCAATAAGAGCTACTGCGAGAATCGTAATGAGTGGTGGAATATTCATTAAAATATCTTCGGAAACAAAATCCATGAAATTTCCGAAATGTTCTTTGATTGGATCAAAAAGAATGGAAAATGTATCGGTAATCCAACTGACACCATCTCTTGTCCATTGTGCTACTGGGATTTCAGGAACAACATCTAAAATTGAATTAAGCATTATTCTGTGTCACCTCTGCTTCCCCTGCAAGTGCAGCAATTACGGCTCCACGAACAATGATCCCGACCAATCTACCTTCCTCAACAACTGCAACAGGTGTTTGAGAATCATAAATAATGGAGAAGATATCTTGTAGAGCAGTATCTCTCTCAACAGTTGGGATATCAGTTCTAAGAATTTGTTTTAGATCACTAATATCTTCTTTTCTAGCCGTTAGTAAATCATCTGCAAAAACATAGCCTTGTAATTGTCTATTTTTATCCGTTACCAGAATACTTGAGAGACCTTCTTCACGCATTCTTTCTAAAGCAACACGTGGACCATGGTTCTCGATTTGAACCGTTTCTGGACGTTTCATAATGTGTTCAGCAGTTAGAACTTTCGATTTATCAACATCTTCAACGAATCTTTCTACATAATCATTCGCAGGATTTACAAGAATTTCTTCAGGTGTACCTATTTGAACGATGTTTCCATCTTTCATTAAAGCAATTCTATCTCCAAGACGTAATGCTTCATCTAAATCATGTGTAATGAATAGGATTGTTTTCTTCATCTTCCCTTGAAGTTCGATAAGTTCATCTTGCATTTCTTTACGAATAAGGGGATCAAGTGCAGAGAACGCTTCATCCATGAGAAGCACTTTTGGATCATTTGTAAGTGCGCGTGCTAACCCAACTCTTTGCTGCATTCCACCAGATAATTGGCCGGGACGCTGTTGTAGGTAATCACCTAAACCAACAAGTTCAAGAGCTTCTGTTGCACGTTTTTCTCTTTCTGCTTTGTCTATTTTTTGGATTTCTAAACCGAACGCTGCATTTTCAAGAACGGTACGGTGTGGAAATAAGCCGAAGTTTTGGAAAACCATACTAAGTTTTTTACGTCGAACTTCTCTTAGGTTCTCTTTATTCATTGTTGCGAGGTCTTCCCCATCAATGAAGATATTACCTTCCGTCGGTTCAATCAAGCGGTTAATTAATCGGACCAAAGTCGATTTACCACTACCTGAGAGTCCCATGATTACAAAAATCTCGCCTTCCTCAACAGAAAAGCTTGCCCGGTTTACCCCAACGGTTGTACCAGTTTTTCTTAATATTTCTTCCTTACCAAGTCCTTCATTTAAAAGACTTTGTCCTTGCTTTACATTTTTACCGAAAATTTTCGTTAAATTCTTTGCCTCAATAATTGGCATTCTTACACCTCTTCACTTCGATTTCCTTGTTACTAGTTTGTCCGCTCAAACTCATTTTAATCTTCGGTAATATTTTTTACCTGAATTAAAACAATCACCATCTCAGTATATAACTTTAAATTTTTTGACTCAAACGGCAAAAACTGCTCATTCTGTTCATATTGTATAAAAAGTTTATACTTTACGGAGTTCATTCGTTATTCTTAGAAGATTCCTCGGATTTCCTTCCAAATGCTTGGAAAGAGAAGGTTTTTATTTTTTTGGTTATAGTATATCCTTAATATAAGGCATTTTAGGAGGTTTTTATGAATATTAATCATGAAACGAATAGTGAAGCGATTGTTACGGTATTTTCGAAGACCGTTGAAATGTTTGGTTTATCTACATTAGAATCACGGTTATTTGCATATATGTATTTAGAAGATAAGCCACTGACATTAGATGAGATGAGTCAAGCCCTTGGAAAAAGTAAAACGGCAATGAGCACAAATATTAGAAGTTTATCCGAATTGAATCTCGTTTCTCAGGTTTGGAGAAAAGGGGAGCGAAAAGATTTATATATTGCGAACACCCAACTTTTAAAATCATTTTTTGACTTCTACTTTCATAAATGGGTAAGTATGACGAGTCGACAAAGAGAATTATTAGAACAACTTAAAGATGAGGCTGGACAAAATTGGGACGAGAAGAAGGATAATGAAGAACGTCTGCAGTACTTTAGTAAACTAGAGCAGATCATTCATTTTCATGAAGAATTGGAATCAGCATTTAATCGCGTAAAACAAGAAGTGAAATAGGCAATAATTTTTCTAAATCTTTCTTTCATTCGGTGAATTTTATGATATTATTTTAATAAACACTTGAAGGGAAGCCGAACGAAATGAACCCGTTACTCATTGAATTTCCAGAAGAATTTACAACTGAAAGACTAATCATTCGTGCGCCTAAGCCTGGTGACGGAAAAGCAATCCATGAAGCAATGATGGCTTCTATCAAGGAATTAAAGCCTTGGATGGCATTTGCACAAAGCGAACAAACTTTAGAAGAGACTGAAATTAATGTCCGCAATGCAGCTATTGCTTTTCTAAAAAGAGAAAACTTGAGATTGCATTGTTATGACCGAGAAACAGGTGTATATATTCTTACCTCTGGGCTACATCGAATGGACTGGAATGTACGTAGATTTGAGATTGGTTATTGGATTGATAGCCGCTATAGTGGTAAAGGGTATGTGACTGAAGCTGTTGAAGGGATTACAAATTTCGCATTTGATGTACTAGATGCGAATAGAATAGAAATTAGATGTGATGAGAGAAATATAAAAAGTAGAGCAGTACCAGAAAGATTGAACTTTAAGCTTGAAGGAATATTGAAAAATAACGCATTGTCTCCTGATAAGAAAGCAATTATTAATACTTGCGTCTATGCTAAAACAAAATAAATCTTTGATTGATTTCAAATTTAGACTCCAATAAGGGGAGGAAACGCCATGGAAACAAATCGTTTCGAAAGGCTAGAGCAAATCATTGAAGAAATCAGGGATGCTACGGATGAAAAGACGGTTGCCAAATTGGAACTTGATAGGTATTCAAGGTTCGTCATTAGATTGGAAAAATTCTCGGAAGATTGTCATCGATGTCAGGAATTAACCGACAAGATGGAAAAACAATTAACCTCAATCCATGAAAAAATCGATTCGTTGACAAAACAAGATATAAAAGAACATTTTAAAATAACGGAGGAAATTTCCTCCCATTTGCAAAAAGAACATAAGTTAATCCCTAAGGGTTATCATATGGGAGTTTATATGTCGCTTGGAATCAGTTTTGGTCTATTAGTTGGGCTAATCTTTTTTGATAATGTTGCAATTGGCCTGCCGCTTGGAATGGTTATAGGGATGGCGATAGGTATGGGGAAAGATAAGGAAGAAATGAAAAAAGGAAATGTAATATAAAAAGAAGAAAAAACCAGTGGAGTTTAAATTCCACTGGTTTCTTTAATCGGATAAACAACTTCCTCACCAAACTTGGGCATTTTCCAATACATAGTAAAAGCAAGACAAATAGCTATTACAACGGCACTAAAATAAAATGGGTAATTAATATCGACATCATAAAGAATTCCACCAAGAACGGGTCCGAATACGTTGGCTAAAGAAGTAAAGAACGAGTTCATTCCGCCAACAAACCCCTGATCTTTTCCAGCAATTTTTGATAAATAGGTTGTGACGGCTGGGCGAATTAAATCAAATCCAATGAAAACGGTAAAAGTTACTGCCATTACTGTCCAATAGGAATTAGCTAGTGTCATAGCGAAGACCAATATAGCTGATACAACTAGGGACCAGCGAATAATATTGATTTCACCCATCCATCTTGTTAAAGGGTCAAATAATAAAACTTGGAAAATAGCCCCAATAATTGCTCCTCCAGTAATCGCAATCGCTATATCTGAAGGTGTAAATCCGAATTTATGATTCGTAAACAGGCTAAAAAAGGAATCAAATGCAGCGAGCCCAAATGATGAAATGAAAATCACCACAAAAGCAATAAAGAACATGGGTACAAAAACTTTTCTAATTCCGCTTTTTCCGATTTCTTCTGCAAGATCTGGCATATCATCTTTTTTAACTTTTGGTTCCTTTAATGTAATAATTGAAAGGACAGCTACAATCAATCCACAAGCTGCAGCTGAGAAAAAAGGGACTCTCGTGCCGATTTCTGCTAAGAAACCACCAATTCCAGGTCCAATAATGAAACCGGTACTAATAGTTGCAGACATATAGCCTAGCGCTTTTGGTCGCTCTTTTAATGTTGTAATATCAGCAATAAATGCAGTTACAGCAGGCATAATGAATGCGCCACTCACCCCTCCAAGGATTCTAGAGATAAATAATACTTCAATTGTGTTTCCCAAACCAAATAAAAATTCGGAAAAACTGAAGATAAATAGTCCAATCACGATCATGATTTTACGACCATATTTATCAACTGCTTTTCCAGCAAACGGTGAAAAGATTAATTGTGCTAATGCGAATGCTGCTGTTAGATAACCAACAACCGTCCCACTAACATCAAGTTCATTCATAATCGTTGGTAATACAGGGATAACTAAACCAATCCCCAAAAACACAAAGAATATATTTGCTAATAAGATGGCGAGCATCCTATCTTTTTTCTTTTTCATTTTTCATTTCTCCTATACTTCAACGTACCATTAGAACAAGAGAATTTTACTCCTTTTTTCACGTACTTGCAATATCAAATCGTCTCAAAACGAAAATATAAATACTTTGTTAACAAAATAGACATTTATAGTGATGAATAAGCTTCTAACGACTTACAAATACCTATAGATTTTGAAAGATGATAGAATAATAATATCGAGTGAAAAATGTAGGGAAAGTTGGATTACATGTTATTTTATATAATTGCAATCGTAACGATAATCATAGACCAAGTAACTAAAATATATATTCGGACGAACGTTGAAATGTATGAAAGATTTACATGGCTTGGAATGGAATTTACTTATATTGAGAATAGTGGAATGGCTGGAGGATTTTTCCCAGGTTATGCAAGAGTCTTTGGGGTAGTCGCTATTTTCTTTGTTATATTTGTCTTTTACATCCGAAAATCTGACGAATGGCGCGGTGGATTCATGGACATTGGATTAGGACTTCTTGTAGGGGGAGCAATTGGTAATGGGGTCGACCGAATGATTTTTGGAGAAGTGACTGATTTTATTGTACGTTCTGGAGGAATTCTTAATATTGCGGACCATGCGTTAGAACTCGGGATATTAATATTGTTGGTTTATTTGCTTATTGAGTGGGTGAGAAGTAAAAGATCGAAATCTAAGGATGGGCCGCCAATAGAGGAAAACGAATATGATATAGAAGAGGGTAAGTGACGAGATGACAAGTCTATTTTATACTCAAAACATTGAGCAATAAATATTACATTGGAACGTACACGAGGAGGTTTCTAAATGGCGGATATTAATCTACCTCACCGATTCTTGAAAAGCTTGTTAAGTTATTGTCCCACTAATTCGGATATTGAAAAAGTGATTTTATATGGATCTCGGGCTCGAGGTGACTTTAAAATAAATTCCGATATTGATTTAGCCATCTATACAGTTCCTCTTTCGCATAGTGAACAAAACTTAATAGAAAATACGATTCAAGAAATCCCCACATACCTAAAAGTTGATGTTGTATTTATGGATAGACGATTGAAGAAGGAAATGATAAAAAATATAAAAAAAGATGGGGTCACTTTGTATGAGCAAAAAGAGGCTTTACGATGGGATTGAAGTTTGTAATAAAACTAGAATTAAACTGGATAAATAATAAGACGAAAAGGATTTCACATAAAGCGAAACCCTTTTCGTCTTTTTTATTGCCCAGCTACATCACGTTTTGTGAAGAAAGCCCAAGCTAATGCCATAAATATTACATAATAAACAAGCAACATGGTGACAGAAAATCCAAGTGTCATTCCTTCAATCATTGGTGTGTTACCGTTAAAGTATTGTGATAGGTCTGTGTTAGCAAATAAGATATATTTTGCCCAATCACGTTCCATGAAGAAAAAGACAATTTGGTTTCCAGCAAACATAAGGAAGATAGCTAACCCAATTGCAAGTGCGCTGTTTCTGAATGCTGCTGAAATCATAAAGGCGAAGGTAGCCATCATGAGCAAGTTTACGAGACTAAATCCATAACCAGTCATAATTTCACCGATAATAGAAACGTATTCAATCCCACTTTCTTTGTAAAGTGCAAGATGAGGATTCATACCATCAAATCCGAGTAATAGTCCGCCGATTAACCAAGACAATGCCAAGACAACAAACGCTGTTACGAATGAAAAAATGAGTACGGAACAGTATTTAGCTGCTAATATTTTTGTGCGTGATATTGGTCGAATAAGTAGTAACTTAATTGTACCCCAGCGAAATTCATTCGCGATAATACCAGCCGCAACAATAATGGTGAATAGGCTAACAAGTGAAAGTAACATTTGATTTTCCATCACAAATTGCCAAGCACCATAGCTTACGGGTTTAATATCGTTTTCAAGGTAATAATTATTTCTTTCGATTATTTCTGAATTATAAGCTTCAAATCCAGGCATTTCAATGTTTTCTTCTATTAAAACAGCATTTTCCTCTTCAAGAGTTTGTCTCCAAGTATCTTCTTCATAGGTTGTAAATTCTCCATAAGTTTTTACAATAATTGCTGCTCCTAGAATAATGACGGTTAAGAGTACGTACATAGCGATAGTTGATTTTAGACGATATATTTTAATGAGTTCGTTTTGAATGAGTTTTATAAAATTATTCAATGACATTCTCTCCAATCAAATCAAAGAATTTATCCTCGAGCGTTGCTTTCGTAGCACTAACGCTATAAATTAGAATGTTTTGTTCAACTAGTGATTGAATCAAAACTGGGATATTTTCTTTTTCAATTTGGAAACTCAGCTTCTCATTTACAACAGTGGCAGGAGTCTTCGTTTGCACGATTTCCAATGCTTTATCCACTGGTGTTGCTTCCATTTCTACCTGAACGAGCGCAGTTTCTCCAGCAGTAACATTATCTTTTACATCTTGAATCGCTACGAGTTCACCATTTTTAATAACGCCAATTCGGTCACACATTAATTCAATTTCCGCTAAAAGATGGCTAGAGATAATTACAGCAACACCTTGTTCTGTTGCTAATCTACGAATATATTGCCTGATTTCTCTAATGCCAGCAGGATCAAGTCCATTTGTTGGTTCATCAAGGATTAGAACTGATGGTTTATGTAACAACGCTTGTGCAATTCCAATTCTTTGGCGCATTCCAAGTGAATAGCGTCCAACCTTTTCCTTCAATGCTTTTTCAAGACCAACTAGACTTACCGCTTCATCAATGTCTGCTTGCGTAATTCCAGGAATCATCCTTGCATACTGTTGCAAGTTCTGGGCTCCTGTTAAAAATGGGTAGAGTTCAGGATTTTCTACAATCGCTCCGACTTCACGAACTGCTTCTTTAAAATTAGATTTTATACTATTACCGAGAATATGTACGTCACCTTCAGTAATACTCATAAGTCCAACCATCATTCGAATGGTAGTTGTTTTCCCGGCGCCATTAGGCCCAATAAGTCCAAATACTTCCCCTTTATTGATCGTGAAAGACAAATCTTTAATGATTTCTTTCTTGCCAATACGTTTGCTCACATTCTTTAATTGCATGGCAGCTTCTGTCATTCATTTCCCTCCTAAATCTTTCTGTCTTGTACATACGAGAAACCTTTGGAAGAAGTTTCATATTTTTGGGAAATTGAATAATTATCCTCACGAGTTATGTGGTATATCAGGAGGATTTTGTATAGTTATTTGATTGACTTTTCATTGATTAAAAGGGATCTTAATGGAGCTTTACTATCGGCCAGTAAAAGTCTCGAGATGGTTTTTGTTGACCGATAGAGCCTATCTATCGGCCACCAAACTTCGGGAAACAATTTTGAGTGACCGATAGAATGCCTTTATCGGCCACCAAACTTCAGGAAACAATTTTTATTGACCGATAGAACGCTTTTATCGGTCACCAAATTTCGGGAAGCAATTTTTATTGACCGATAGAACGCTTTTATCGGTCACCAAACTTCGGGAAACAATTTTTATCGACTGATAGAATGCTTTTATCGGCCGATAAAACTCCAGAAGCAGTTTTTATCAGCCGATAGAAACTGAATGCATACGGATCTGAATAATATATTCTTTAAAAGCTTATTACACACATCAAAAAAGAAACAAAAAGATCGTAAAAGACTTTAAAAGATTATGTCTCGCGACAGAACACGATGACTTCATATGGGGTAGTTTGTGCTGGAATGCTTTTTGTAGTAGGTCCGTAACTGACGATTAAATTACGATTTGATAGAGACGCAGTAAACGGTTGGGCATTTGTAAGGTAAATCGGGGTCTGAGAAGAAATATTTAAACGTAAGCTACCGTCGCTACTAAGTAATTGTTCATCAAAATAATCTACCTTCGCATTTTCATAAGGACTTTCCTTTACAATAACTAGAGCTTTATATTGTGGCGGATAAATAAGAATGACTGGCACATCGCCATCATAATACCCTGTGATCCAGTCACCAATAGAAACTATTTCGTGATTGTAAAAGTAAGTATCTGGTCCGGCAATAAAGTTTACGATCAAACCTTCATTATTTTCAACGGTAATAAACTTTAAGCAACCAAATTGTGTATCATTTGGATCGCCTATCATATCTTCTATTTGTGTGATTCGACCACGAAAGGAATGGAAATTTATTTTACTCATTTCAGTGTCTCCTCCTGCTTTTAGTATTACAATATGTATTTTAAATGTAGTGGTGATTTAAAAATTCACTGTCATTCATGATGAATTATATTAATGAAACCATTTCAACTCTTCACTCGTAAAGTAGGAAAGAACTTTAATAGAAGTAGGTGAACGCCATGTTAGGATTTTTTCGCCGTTGGAAGCGTCAACGAACTATTAATAAAGTTAAGGCTGGAGATGGTCACGCTCTAAAAGAATATCGCTTTTATCATCTGCTTTCTCGTTCCCTATTTTATGCTAGATTACGAGAAGAGGATGGAGAAATTCATACATATGCTGTGGATGTAAATTACTTCAGTGAGGAATCAAAAGCTGATTTGTATCGTGATGGGAAGCATGCAGCTACTTCAAAGCTTCCTGCAATTTTCCCTGTTCCAGATGGGGTTATAGAAGTAGGAGTAAGTACTTTCGGGTTAACACGGATGCATTACGTGACGAATGAAAAAACAGAGCATCAGCTATATCCTGACAGTGCATCTACAGAAGGACTTCGTATGAGGTTTGATGCAAAATATCCGAATATAAGCAGATTTATTGGATTACTAGCAGTGATTATATTGCTTACTTCCATTGTAGTTGGTCTGCCACAATTATTAGAAGTCATTACGAGCTTCCCAATTATCTACGAAAATATTGGAACCTTTGAATCTCCTATCTCTTTACCAAATTGGTTGAACTCAACACTATTTACAGCAGGGATAATAGCGGCATTGGAGCGCGCTCTGACGCTTAGAAATCACTGGTTGATTGATATGGAGACGACTTGGTGGGATAGTATTGGATAAGAAAATTTTTAAAAGTCATTAGACATCCTGTTAATTGTTACAGATTTATAGACAAAACTTTGAACGATTTGTGAAACATATCACAAAAACCTTCCTTTATCCCTGTTAAGGCTTATAATCAAAGTAAGAAGAAAATACTCCCTCTAGGAAGGTGCTAATAATGACAGGAACAGCGCTATTAATTAACAAGGACCGTACCGTCAGAGTTTTGGAAAATGTAACACATGACACTTATGAAGAACTAGCTACTCAATTAAATACAACTCAAGCAGAATGTAAAATTGATGAGAAAGTCGTACAGTTTGGTTCTATCATTAAAGTAGTATGGTGTGACGATACAATTGACTGGAATTATGGATACTAATTTAAAACTTTTATAATAAAATGAAAACTTGCTTTGAGAAGAATTTCTCTAGGCAGGTTTTTTTGGTTATGATGAAAGCGCTATTATGAAAAATATTGGGAGATATTCATTCTCTCATTGAGAAGGTAATAGGTTTACATGTATAATAGCTAAAAATTATAGACTTTGGAGGTGTTGATTTGAAAATCAGAAAACCAACAATAAATGATGCGAAGGCTATTGCAAAAGTTCATGTAGACAGCTGGCGAACTACATATAAAGGGATTATTCCCCAGTCTTTCTTAGACAACCTTAGCTATGAACAACGAGAAAAATTATGGCAAAAAAATCTTGCTGATAAAGAACAGTATATTCTGGTTGCCGAGAATACTGAAGGGCAAATTATAGGATTTGGAACGGCAGCGAAGAGACAGGAAAACAAAATAGAAAACTCAAGTGATCTCACTTCAATCTACCTCCTTGAAGAGTATCAGGGGAAAGGGATAGGTAGACAGCTGTTAGCAGAACTATTCCGTCATTTCGTACATCTAGGCTGCGAAAAAGTATTTGTAGAAGTACTCGACGATAACAAAACGAAGCATTTTTACGAGTATTATGGCGCTACTTTAGTTGAAGAAGTTCAAATTAAGATAGGTGGAGAAGTATTGAATGAACTTATTTATGTCTGGGATGATGTAGCGGGTACCTATAACAAACTAAAAAATAGAAAGTAAATATTTTTAGTATCGGAGCTTTAAAGATTTAAAATCGATTCGTACAATTTCATAAAAGTAGGTGTTTAATTGAGGATAGTAAAAGTAACCTCCTATAATAGTGAGTGGCCTTCCCAGTTTGAAGAAGAAGCAGCTATATTAAGAGAGATTTTCAAAGAAAATTTAATCGCTATTCATCATATCGGAAGTACATCTGTGTCAGGACTACAAGCAAAGCCTATCATTGATATAATGCCAGTTGTTAATGATATTAGTAAAGTAGATCAATTTAATGAACAAATGCAGATAATCGATTATGAACCAATGGGTGAGTATGGAATTACTGGTCGGAAATATTTCCGTAAGGGGAAAGAGGAACGTACGCATCATGTCCATGTTTTTCAATACGGTAGTTATAATATTTTAAGACACCTAGCTTTTCGTGACTATTTACGTGCTCACCCAAATGTGCGTAATAGTTATGGGGAGCTCAAGGTAAAGCTAGCAACCCAATTTCCAAATGATATGGCTTCGTATATCAACGGGAAGGATGCATTAGTTCAAGAAATCGAGAGAGAAGCTATAGAGTGGTTCAGTAATTAAAACATGAATAAACGAGGGAATACAAAATGATTATTCGAGAAGCAAAAAACAGCGATGCAGATAAACTAGCTAACCTTATCCAACATGTCGATGCAAGTTCCCAATATATGCTCTGGGAAGCAGGAGAAAGAGAGTTGTCTCCTGAAAAACAATTAAAGATGATTGAAAGCCTGCAGAGAGAAGCGAACTCCAATATATTTGTCGCAGAAAATAAGAATGAATTAGTTGGCTATTTATTTGCCATCGGTGGAAAAGCTAGAAGGAATAAACATAACGTATATATTGTGATAGGAATTTCTGATGAACATCGAGGAAAAGGTATTGGAACAGCTTTATTTCAAAAATTAGAAGAATGGGCTTCTAATCATGATATTCATCGTTTAGAGCTCACAGTGATTATTGAAAATGAAGCAGGAATTAATTTATACAAAAAAGTAGGCTATGAAGTTGAAGGAACAAAAAGGAAATCATTATATATTGATGATAAGTATGTAGATGAGTATTACATGAGCAAACTAATCTGATTTAATTGCATATAGTATAAATAGATGATAGTATAAATTAAATTTCATAATAAGCGTTGAAGAGGAAAGTAGATAAGTCTAATTTGATAGAGAGCTTCTGATGGTGGAAATGAAGCAAATGAACCTTATTCGAAAATGGCCTAAAGAGCTTTCGTACCGAACTAATAGTAGGCTACGACGAGATGTGCACTCGTTACAACAGCGACAGTATGAACACGTACTGGCAGAGGCAGATAGTGTGAGCTATTTGTAAACTTAGGTGGTAACACGACAATACTCGTCCTAATCGATTCATTCGATTAGGGCGTTTTTTTTATTTTAGGAGGAATGTCAAATGAGTAATATTTTTATAGGTGGAGCATGGCCATATGCAAATGGATCCCTTCATGTAGGGCATCTAGCAGCATTATTACCTGGAGATGTGATTGCAAGGTATTATCGCCAAAAAGGAGAAGAAGTTCTATATGTTTCTGGTAGCGATAGTAATGGAACGCCAATTTCAATTCGCGCAAATCAAGAAAATACAACAGTGAAGGCTATAGCAGATAAATATCACGAAGAATTTGTAGACACCTTTACAAAGTTAGGATTCTCTTATGATTTTTATACAAGAACAGATGCAAACCATCATCACGAAACGGTGCAAAAGATATTTTTACAATTGCTTGAGAACGGATATTTATATAAGAAAAATATTGAACAAGCATACTGTTTGAAGGATGAACAATTTTTACCAGATCGCTTTGTTGAAGGAGCATGCCCAAATTGTGGGTTGAAGGCTCGTGGAGATCAATGTGATCATTGTTCTAAAATTCTAGATCCACTAGACTTGTTAGAGAAGAAATGTAAGATTTGTGGGGAAGAACCAGTAATCCGCGAAACGGAGCATTTTTATTTTTCTTTTAGTGCTTTTCAAAGTAAATTGGAAAGTTATGTAGCATCAGCTGATGAAGATAAACGTTGGAGAGATAATGCAATTCAATTAACGAAAAGGTATATAGAAGAAGGAATTCAAGATAGAGCAGTTACACGTGATTTACCAAATGGCATAGAGGTGCCAGTTGCAGGGTTTGAAGGCAAAAAGATATACGTGTGGATTGAAGCTGTCGCAGGATACTATACGGCTAGTAAGGAATGGGGAAAAATTAACAAAAAGGATATCGGCCCATGGTGGAATAGTGACGCCATTCCTTACTATATCCATGGAAAAGATAATATTCCATTTCATACTGTTATTTGGCCAGCAATATTAATGGGATTAGAAATTGATGGATTGCCAAAACATATCGTATCTAATGAATATATGACATTAGAAAAAAGGAAAATTTCAACGAGAGAGAACTGGGCAGTTTGGGCGCCAGATTTATTAGAAACATATCATCCAGATTCGATTCGTTATTTTCTTATCATGAATGCTCCAGAAAATCGGGATGCAGATTTTTCATGGAGGGAATTTATTTATAGTCATAACGGTGAGTTACTTGGCGCTTACGCAAACTTTGTGAATCGAACATTAAAATTCATCGAGAAATCTTTTGAAGGAAAGGTAGAAGAGCTTCCCATTGATGAAGGTATCGGACGCACTGTTCAAGATTTATATCATAAAGTTGGCCAGCAAATTGAAGAAGGGAATATCAAGAGAGCATTAGAAATTGTTTTTGAGTTTATACGCGAGGCAAATCGATATTTTGACGAACGAAAGCCTTGGCTTTATGTAAAGGAAGACCTACCGCATGCAAAAGAAACCCTAACGAATGCTGTATATATCATTTTAAATGTAGCGCAGCTTTTGCGACCATTTCTGCCTTTTGCTACTGAAAAAGTTGCAGCAATGCTTCATCACGAATTAAATGACTGGAATCCAGTGGTTACACTACCTACATTTATTTCAAATATTGAGCCACTATATGAGCGAATTGATGTAAAGCAAATCGACGAGGAGATAGAAAAGTTAAATCAAGATCACTAATAACTCGAAGCTTTAAATGAGACGTAAATCCTGTGAGCGCATTACTGTTAATAAGCAGGGGTCTTCCCGTATAATAGAAATAGAATGAATCAGGTATTACTCTTAAGTAGATGTATATCAAGTGGTCGTAGATGTTTAATGACAAATAAGGAGGCTGTGTATTAATGACTAAACAAGTAGTGAATGAGAAAACAACAAAAGAAAAACCGCTTTTCGAATTAAAACCACTTCAAGAACTAAAAGGTTTTGATTTTGCGGAATCGGATGCAATGGTCTGTGATATGGAAACAGGAATATGTGGCCTAGCAAACAATGAGAAGGAGAAAAAATAATGAAAATTACAATTTGGTCTGATTTTATGTGCCCATTCTGCTATATTGGTGAAGCACATTTAGATAAAGCTTTAGCTGAGTTTGAACATGCGGATGAGGTAGAAATTGAATATAAGAGTTTCCTACTTTCACCAGATGCTCAGCATGATCCAGAAAAAAACTATTATGAAACGTTTGCTGAACTAAAAGGTATTCCGAAAGAGCAAGTTGACGGTATGTTTGATAACGTTGTAAACATGGCAAAGAACACTGGCTTAGTTATTGATTATGACAAAGCTAAGTTCTCAAGCACAATTCCAGCACACCATGCTTTCCAATATGCAAAAGAGCAAGGGAAGGGCAATGAGTTCTTTGAGAAATTTTATAAAGCACATTTCTCAGAAGGTGAATTGTTAAGTGATCCGGAAACAATCGGCCGTTTGTCTGAAGAAATCGGTCTTGATAAGGAAGCAGTTCTTCAAAGTACACAAAATCAGTCCTTTACGGATAAGGTAAACACGGATATCCAAGAAGCTGGTCAAGTTGGTGTTCAAGGCGTACCTTTCTATGTATTTAACAATAAATATGCTGTTTCAGGTGCACAGCCAGTGGAGCAGTTTAAACAAGTTCTTAAGCAAGTAAGGGAAGAAGAAGTAGGTAGTTAATTTAGTAAAAAAAAATGGTTTCGAACGACTATAAAAGTTGTTCGAAACCATTTTTTAATTGCATAGGAGACTATAAGATTTGAACTTTGTAGATATCTCCTTTTGACAGGGAAAGCATAACCGCCTCTCTAAAAGCATATTTAAGTTTTTCTTATTTAAATGAGCTAAAATTACTTTACCTAATGCAGAGAGGTGTACCTTAGAGCGATTTCCTATTTCATCTTTTGCAGATTCTTTAAAAGGAGCGTGTAAAACTTGAGTCATGACAAGATCAGTATCATCTATTTTTCCTAGATAAGTGCTCATTTGTATATCCTGTGCAATCTGATATAAAGAATGTAGAGATACCCAGCCATTACCAGAAGTTTTGTCGGAAACAGTCTGAAGAATATGTCGATTAAAGAAGTATTTCGTTAATTCTGTCAAAGTAATTCTCTGCGAATTTTTCACCAACTTTAATACAAGTAGGCCTTTGCGTAACGTTGAGACTTGATTTTGTGCCACGTGATCACCTCTGTTGTAGTATATGTGTTATACCCATTCTCTACAAAATATAAAGATAAAGTTTCATTAGATGAAACAATTTTAGGAAAAGGCTCAAAAACTCGGATTAAAAATAGAGTATAATCAATGAAGAAGTAGGAAGGGACGGTTGAATAAATGAATAAGAAAAAACCTACAGAGCTCGTACGAACATTTGAAGGAAGTTTTAGATGCCCACTTTGTGAAAGTGAAATAAGGATAAATAGTGATAAGAGTATGGTGTGTACAAAGAATCATACTTTTGACTTTGCGAAACAGGGATATGTAAATATGTTAAATCGCGCGGGAAATACGCAATATAATAAAGAACTGTTTACAGCAAGACATGACATAATTATAGAGAGTAATTTATATGACGTATTACATGAGCGAATTTCTGAAGTCATGAAAAAGAAATTAAATATACAAGAGCGTGCGTTGGTACTCGACGCAGGGTCTGGCGAAGGTTCACACCTCAACAGAATCTTACAGAAAAATGGGTCAGAACGATTAACAGGTATAGGCATCGATATTTCCAAAGAGGGAATTCGTATGGCTGCAAGCAAATATAAGGATGCAATTTGGTTTGTAGGTGATTTAGCGAACATACCAGTAGCAGATGAGGCGATTCAAGTTATTTTAAATATTTTATCCCCAGCTAATTATCAAGAATTTAAAAGGGTTTTAGATAGTGACGGTTTGATGATCAAAGTTGTTCCTGGAACAAATTATCTAAAGGAATTCAGGCAAGCAATTTTTGATAATACGGAGAATGAATCTTATGGAAATGAAGAAATCATTTCACTTTTTAAAACTCATTTTCAAACCGTCCATATTGAAAAAGTAAATGACAAGAGGCAACTAACAAAAAACGAACTAAAAAATTTAGTACATATGTCACCTCTCGGCTGGAACGCTAAACAAGAGGTTATTGAAGAATTATTAAACCGAGATAAATTTGAAATCACAATCGACCTAGATATTTTAATTGGAATGAAATGAAACATGGGGACGGTTCTCGTGTTGCACTCGGTGCAACACGAGAACCGTCCCCATGTTTCACTTTGCGTATATATTTCTATATGTTTCGGATAATAATGTGGTGGGAACATTTTGGAATAGTTAGGAGGGATTTATTGTGAGGAAAGATATTGAGAATGAGATGGATGATTCGATGGAGAATGAATTTTTACCGATGTTCTCTGTTAATAGTGGTATGGGCTTAGAGGTGCTTCCAGATTTATACTGTTACACAAACCAAATTGTAAATATTTGTGTTGTGGGAGATAAAGCGGATGATTGGGTATTAATAGATGCTGGAATGCCTGAATCAGCCGAAGAAATTTTAAAGGCTGTAGAGGAACGATTTGGTGAAAACAGTAAACCAAAGGCGATTATTCTAACGCATGGACACTTTGATCATGTTGGATCTGTCGTTGAATTAGTTAAGAAATGGGGCGTAAAAGTATATGCCCACGAAGCGGAGTTACCATTCTTAACAGGAAAACAAAGTTATCCTAAGCCAGACGGTTCAGTAGAAGGTGGACTTGTTGCGAAAATGTCACCAATCTTCCCAAATGAACCTGTAGATTTAGGAAGTAATGTTGAAGCGTTGCCAAGCGACGGAAGTATTCCACATCTGCCGGAATGGAAATGGCTCCACACCCCAGGACACTCTCCAGGCCATGTATCTTTATTTAGAGAAAAGGATCGCACTTTAATTGCAGGAGATGCTTTTGTGACAGTAAAACAGGAATCACTCTATAAAGTGATGACACAACAAATAGAAATAAATGGACCGCCAAGATATTTAACTACAGATTGGAAAGCAGCATGGGATTCGGTAAAAAAATTAGCAGCATTAAACCCAAGAGTTGCCGTTACTGGTCATGGCCAACCACTACAAGCAGAAATGCTTTCCGACGGTTTAGAACAATTAGCTATGGATTTTGAACGAGTAGCAATTCCAGATTATGGCCGTTTTGTAGATGGTGAACATTAACCAATAAAATTCCCGGAAAAAGAAAGTAAAACAGGTATTTCCTAAATCAAGGAAGTGCCTGTTTCTATTTGTTTTAGCCAATCGTTGATATATAGTTATAATAAATATATATTTAAGTAAAATTAACTTCGGGAGGAATAACTATGGAAGTTTTTGCGGATTTCTTATCAAAAATTGAACACCCAGAGCATCGCACGAGAACCGAAGAGGTTTTATTTTGGGTGATGGAAAAATTCCCTGAACTTGAACCTGTCATCAAATGGAATCAACCAATGTTTACTGATCATGATACTTATATTATTGGCTTTAGCGTTTCTAAGCAGCATCTAGCAGTTGCTCCTGAACAAGCAGGAATTAATCGATTTTCTACTGAGATTGAAGAAGCGGGTTTCGATTATACAAAGGAATTAGTTCGTATGAAGTGGAGTCAACCAGTGGATTTTTCTTTGCTTGATAAAATGATCACATATAATATTCAGGATAAAGCAGATTGCCAAACTTTTTGGAGATAAAAAATTGCAAATTGATGGGAGAGAATTGAAATGGAAAAATACTTAATTTCTGATGCGCAACAATTTTCCGAGGAACGCTTTACCAAAGTAAATATTATTCGTAATAAAAGAAGTACTGCATTTCTACTCAATTTCCTACCAGGCCAAGTAATGAAATCACATAATCATCCTGAAAGAGAATTGTATTTGCATGTTATTGAAGGAAATGGTGTATTTTTAATTGATGGGGAAGAGCTACCTGTTCAAAAAGGCGATGTTATTTATTGCGGAGAAGAAGAGCAGATTGGTTTTACAAATACGAGTGAAGCAAATGTCTCTATTTATGCAACCATGACTAAAATGACAGATTAATATAAGAAAACAAATATTTGATTTAATACAAAAGGCTATTCCATCTTGTTGGAATAGCCTTTTGTATTGTGAACTTCTTTATAAATATGAAATAATTGTACCGCCAATTGCACCAGAAAGAACAATTACCCAAGGTGGCAGTTTTAAATAAACCAACATACTAAATAATACTGCTGCAAGTGCAAAGTCTACAGATACCTGAATGGAACTTGTCCAAATTGGTGTGTATAAGGCAGATATTAAAATTCCTACAACTGATGCGTTAACTCCAAGTAAAGCTCCATTAAGTTTTGGATTACTTCGCAACGCATCCCAAAATGGAAGTGCTCCTAGAATTAGTAGAAAAGCAGGGAGAAATATAGCAAATGTAGCAAATAGCCCGCCTTGCCAACCATTCATTACCGTTCCTAGATATGCTGCAAACGTGAATAAAGGACCAGGAACTGCTTGTGCGGCTCCATACCCCGCAAGGAAATCTTGCTCCGAGATAAATCCAGTAGGGACAAATTCTTGTTCTAATAGTGGTAAGACAACGTGTCCGCCTCCGAATACAAGTGATCCTGCACGATAAAAGCTATCGAATAATGCTAACCAATGGTTTGTTGTAAAGCCATTTAGAATTGGAAGGGCTATGAGAAACCCAAAAAATATAGCTAGACATATATAACCAAAACGCTTTGAAAGTGGGAAAGTAGTTGTAAGTTTTTCTTCATTTGCTGGTTGTTTACGGAAAAGAAGAAATCCTGCAACCGCAGCTATTAGAATAGCGGCAATTTGTGTGAATGCAGTTTGAAATAGTAGCGTAACAACTAAAGCAAATAAGGCAATAACTTTTCGCTGTAAATCAGGTGTAAAGTTTTTTGCCATTCCTAGAATAGCGTGGGCGACAATAACAACAGCAACAATTTTTAGACCATGGATCCAACCTGCGCCTTCCAATCCAAATGTAGAAAACAAAGAAGCAAAAAGAATAAGAGCGATAACTGAGGGCATGGTAAATCCAAGGAATGAAATAATTCCCCCGATTACACCGCCCCTGACGATACCAATTCCGATTCCAACCTGACTACTCGCAGGTCCAGGTAGGAATTGAGCGAGGGCAACTAAGTCTCCATAACTTTTCTCATCCATCCATTTTTTTCTTCGGACGTATTCTTCATGGAAATATCCTAAATGGGCAACAGGACCTCCAAAAGAGGTTAATCCCAGTCTACTTGAGACCAAGAAAATTTCTAACCAATTTCTAAACGAATTTCTTTTCATTGTTGGCATCCTTTATCTATAATTTATTTCTATATGCAACAATAACAAGAAAGATATCCCTAATGCAATTTATAATGTTTAACTTAACAGTATCTTAATAATAAAGGATAAATTCATCTTCTACAGCTTGGGAATTTGTATCATTGAATAAATTGATGGTATAACTATGTATAGAGACAAAATACAATCAGCTTATTAATAGTTATGGAGGGTAAATGATGAACGAGATTACAGCTAAAGATTTAGAAGAGAAGTTAACGACAGAAAAAGTACATATTATAGATGTTAGAGAAGATGATGAAGTGGCGAAGGGAATTATTCCTGAAGCAGATCATATCCCACTTGGTGAGATTTCAACTCGATTAGAAGAATTAGATAAAAACGAGCATTATTATATTGTTTGTCGCTCGGGTGGTAGAAGTGGAAAGGCTTGCGATTACCTATCTGAACTTGGCTATGACACAACGAATGTAACAGGTGGTATGTTAGCTTGGGAAGGTGAAGTAGAAGTAAGGGATTAATTTAGAAAACAAAAAAAGAGAGGTCAATTTAGAACCTCTCTTTCTTTTAAACTGTTGAATACGGACATTGTCTATACACCTTATTTCTTAGAATTTAGTTGATCTAAAATTTCAGGATGGTTCAGGATTTTGCCAAAGCAATCTGGACAAGTTGTACTGTATGAAACATTTGCATTTTTATGAGACACATGAATATGTTTCTTGAAATCGTTACACATATATATAATTCACTTCCTTTCAGATATCCGCTCCTTTACTCTCACTTGTTGTCGTTTAAGTTATTTTACTATTTCAAATAAAAAATCCCCCATATATGAAACCACAAGGAGATAGAAAAGCGATTCGTATTTCTTGCATTCGATTAACTATACACCATATTAAAGTTTAAGTCAATCTTTTTTGATGAATGTGCTGTTAAAGTTTTTAATTAAACATCATCCATTACGGTTAGAAAGTATATTTCCGAAGCGAGTCTCTCCACAAATTAACTATAATGAAATTCAATCAAAACCTATAATTAAGAAAGCCTAAAGAAAGGATGACTCTATTGAACCAATCAACGATTCGAGATTATAAAGTAGAAGTAGCTACATTAAAAGATGCGGATAATATTCTTCAATTGTTAAGAAAGGTAGCTTCATGGCTTCATTCTAAAGGAGAAAAACAGTGGGAAACGATTAGTACGAAAGAAGAAGATGATGAAATTCGTGAAGAAATAGCTAAAGGTAACACGTATATTATTCTTAATGAAAATCAACTAATTGCTACATTTAATCTTCTCAAGTCGCAAAGCACTTGGGATATTTGGTTATGGGGAGAAAACTCTGATGAAGCTGTATACTTACATAAATTAGCGATACATCCAACCAAAATAGGCGGTGGCTTCGGATCTGAAGTGTTGAAATGGATAGAAGACCACTTATACAAGCATGGAAGTAAGAAGTTAAGATTAGACTGTATCGCAAATAATAAAAATTTAAATACGTTCTATACTAAAAATAATTTTATTAAAATAGGCGTTAATCATGCGTTTTCTTTATATGAAAAAGATTTATCCATACAGAAGTGAATCCTAGCACTTCTGTCTTTCTATTACTTAATAAGATGCATACTTTGATTGATTATAGGAAAAATAGATAAAGATTGTATTGTTCTTTTGAAAAACTTAGCACAATCTATCAAAATGGATAAAAATATGACTGTTTTTTATCGTTTATTGATAATGACAAAGATTACTTATTACTTTAAAATGAAAAGTAGTTAAGTAAGCACAACACCATTAAGGAATAAATCCTAATATTTACTTATGAACGTTTAACTTATTGGGAGCTGGGTAATAGAATCAATATATGAAGTTTTCTAAAAACAGAATACTGGGTTTGCTTTTTAAGTATTTATATTTTGTTTATTAATGTTCGGACATTCACAAAAACATTGTAACATCCTCTGTTTAAACTCCCATGATGGTAAGATGTTATGTAAATATGCAAGTTTTATTAATTTATTGAAAGATGATTAAACTATGGCGATTGCAGAAGGAAGAAGTGATTAAATGAAAAATGAAATTAAAAACATGGATAATTGGCTCGGTGGCCTGCAATGGTTAATGTATATCTTTGTAAACACCGTTGTTGTACCAATCACAATAGGTGCGGCGTATGATCTTTCGCAAGCTGAAATCGTTAGTACGATGCAGTTCTCCTTCATACTAGGTGGGATTGCCTGTTTACTCCAGGTTTTTGTAGGACATGGACGCCCGATTATGGATGGTCCATCAGGATTATGGTGGGGAGTAATTATTGCACTATCATCTATGGCAGCAGCACAAGGTATTCCACTTGCTGAAGTAGGGGGAAGTATTGCAGTAGGGGTTCTGATTACAGGAGTTCTTACAATCCTTGTTGGTGTTACTGGTTTTGGTTATTACTTAGAAAAATTATTTAACCCGAGCGTAATGGGTGTATTCATGCTTTTATTTGGAGTTTCACTATGTATCAACTTTATGAAGGGTATGCTTGGAATTCCATTTGGAGGACAAAGTGGAGATGTAACGATTGCGATTGGTCCAAGTATCTTAGCAATTTCAATAGCTCTACTCGTTTTAATTCTTACAGTTAAAGCTTCCAATAAAGTTGCGCAATATGCCATGTTGATTGGTATTGTTATAGGCTGGCCACTATTTGCACTTCTGTTCGACTCTGAAAGTCAATTAGGCGGCGGTGTTTCAACATCACTGAATATATTCTTTTTCCCAGCTGGAGCGCCTGCTTGGAACATTGGTATTATCCTTACAATTATAGTTACAGGTATCCTTAACTTATCGAAACAATACGGTTCGATCAAAGGAACGGATATTATTTATACAGATACACCGTCAACTAGTAAGCATTATCGCAACTCTTTTAGTATTACTGGTGTAATGACGATTCTATCGGGATTGTTAAGTCTTGTCCCATATTCACCATTCGTATCATCGATTGGATTTATTCAACAAACTAAGATTTATTCGCGTATGCCGTTCATATTCGGTTCGGTAATGTTCTTTATTCTAGGTATTATTCCACAAGTTGGATATTTCTTTACACTATTACCATTAAGCATCGGGTGTGCTGTACTATTTGTATCTTATGTAGCACTATTCGGTTCTGCTTGGGATTGGTTTGGCGCAACGAAGTTCAACAATACAAATATTTACCGCGCAGCAATGCCAGCATTTATTGGACTAGTATTGATGGCATTACCACCAGAATCATTCGCAAGTCTCCCAAGTTATTTACAACCATTGCTTTCCAATGGACTGCTAATGGGAACGACGCTGTCCATTATATTTGAGGCAGTGGTAGATTGGGATAAAATTGGTTCAGCCAGTCCTGTGACAGGCAAAACAACCAATAAGAACCTATAATTTTAGAAATCATTTGAATGTACAATTTGAAAAAAGACATATGTGCATTCTTAAGATATTAGATTTAGAAATAAAAAATAAACTATGAGGTGAAGGTATGTTATACACAATTATTAAAAAGAACTCGTATCAGGATTCCATTAACCTAATGCTTTTAACGAATGCAGTTTCAACAATTGAAGGCGTGAATAAAGTACAAGTTATGATGGCAACTCCTTCGAACAAAGACCTATTCAAAGATGCTGGTCTTTACACGGATGAATTAGGAGCAGCTGAATCGAGTGATATGGCAATTGTTGTAGATACAGATGACGAATCTAAGGTTGACGAAGTAAATGAAAAGACAGAGCAATATTTACAAGATCAGTCAATAAGTAGTGCAGCTGAATCCTTTAAAACAGTACGTACTTGGAATAAAGCAACGGAAACCTTACCAAATGCTAACGTAGCACTTATCTCAGTTCCTGGGGAATATGCTGCTGAAGAAGGTGAGAAAGCTTTAGATAATGATTTACATGTTTTCATGTTCAGTGATAACGTTTCTTTAGAAGACGAAGCAAGATTGAAACAAAAAGCAAATGAAAAAGGACTACTTTTCATGGGTCCTGACTGTGGTACAGGAATCCTTGATGGTGTACCGATGGCTTTTGCGAACTCAGTAAACAAAGGTAGAATCGGAATTGTTGGAGCTTCTGGAACGGGAATTCAAGAAGTATCAGCAATCATTGACCGTCTAGGTGAAGGTGTAAGTCATGCGATTGGTACTGGTGGCCGTGATTTGAAAGATGAAATCGGCGCAATCACAATGATGAACGGAATCAAAGCTTTAGAACAACATGCACAAACAGATGTTATTGCAATTATTTCTAAACCACCTGCAAAAGAAGTGCGTGACCAAGTTGTTGAATTACTTCACAGTGTTAGCAAGCCTGTAGTTGCAATTTTCTTAGGTGAAAAACCAACTAAATTTGAAGGTAATGTTTACCATGCATATACATTAGCTGAAACTGCATATATCGCTGTAGACCTTGCTCGTGGGAATGAAGTTCGTACAGATGGTTACGTTGGCGATTATAAATATGAAGGTGCAAACCTTAAAGAAAATCAAAAAGGAATCCACGGACTATACTCTGGTGGAACGCTTGCTTCTGAAGCTGCAGTTTTACTATCAGATGCACTTGGTCTAGGATCTGAAATTACAAACGAAGACGGATATGTATTCCGCAAAGATAATCATGTTGTCGTTGACCTTGGAGATGACCAATACACACAAGGAAAGCCACACCCGATGATTGATCCGGAAACACGTGCGAAGTTTATTAAAGAAGCAGCTAAAAATGAAGAAACTGCAGTTATCGTACTTGATTTCGTACTAGGCTATGGTTCTCATGATGATATGGCAAGTGCATTGCTTCCTTCTATTAAAGAAGGCATTGAGCATGCAAAATCTGAAGGCAGAGAGCTTTATGTTGTAGCTTCAGTATGTGGTACAAATAACGATCCTCAAGATTACCAAGGACATATTAAACGTCTAAAAGAAGCTGGTGTTATTGTAAAAGATACCAACGACGAAGCTTTCCGTACAGCTTTAGACATCACAGGATTAGCTGTAAACGATGTTGAGAAAGAATACGTGGATGCTGAGAAGACGAGCCTTGAATTAACTGTACCTGAACCAATTTTAGAATTAATAAACGAACGTCCAAGAATTGTAAACATTGGTCTGAAGAGCTTTACAGATGCAATCGTAGCGAACAACGTACCAGTTGTACAGTATGACTGGAGACCAATCGCAGGCGGAGATGCAAGAATGAGAAAGATTCTAAGCCTATTAAAATAATTTTCCTGAAAAAATATATGGGGCGCTTTTTGCCCCTTCTTTTCCAAGCAATTTGACTTATTTTATAAAAATGTACGTTTAAATTCAAGGAGGAATATATGATGAAATATAATTCAATTGATGAAGCGAACCAGGCCGTTGTAGAAAAAGTAACAACATCAGCACCATTCTTAGTCGACGTTGTTCCAGCAAAAGACAGAATCAAAGAGTTTGAAGGACGTAAACTTTTATTACACGCTGGACCACCAATTAAATGGGAAAATATGACTGGACCTATGCAAGGTTCATGTATCGGTGCAGCTTTATTTGAAGGCTGGGCAGATAATGAGAAAGATGCAGAAGAAATGCTATCAAATGGTGAAGTTGACTTCATGCCTTGTCACCATGTTCGTGCGGTAGGACCAATGGGTGGAATTACTTCAGCTAACATGCCAGTTCTAGTTGTAGAAAACCGTACAGAAGGAAATGAAGCTTACTGTACTTTAAATGAAGGTATTGGAGCAGTATTACGTTTCGGTGCTTTCTCTGATGAGGTTATCAACCGTCTACAGTGGATGAGAGATGTTTTAGGCCCAACAATTGCTAAAGCGTTGAAATTAACAGATGATGGTCTGAACGTTAACGTTATGATTGCAAAAGGTATTACTATGGGGGATGAATTCCACCAACGTAACATTGCAACTTCATTAATTTTCTTAAAAGAAATTACTCCGTACATCTTAAAAGTTGATATGGATAATCAAGATCGTCAAGACGTTGTACAATTCTTAGCTGATACAGATCAGTTCTTCTTGAACATCATGATGGCTGCTGCAAAAGCTGTTATGGATGGTGCAAGAACAATTGAAGAAGGTACGATTGTAACTGCAATTTGCCGTAATGGTGAGAACGTAGGTATTCGTATTAGTGGTATGGGTGATGAGTGGTTTACAGCTCCAGTTAACACACCACAAGGTTTATATTTCACTGGTTATTCACAAGAAGATGCAAACCCTGACCTTGGAGACAGTGCAATTACAGAAACATTTGGTGTTGGAGCAATGGCAATGATTGCTGCACCTGGTGTTACTCGTTTCGTAGGTGCGGGTGGATTCGAAGATGCATTAGAAACAAGTAATGAAATGGCTGAGATTGTTATTGGTCATAACAGTAACTTTACAATCCCTACTTGGGACTTTAAAGGAACTCCACTTGGAATTGATGCACGTAAAGTAGTTGAAACTGGTATTGAGCCAATTATTAACACAGGTATTGCACATAAAAAAGCGGGAGTAGGTCAAATCGGTGCTGGTACAGTTCGTGCACCACGCGCATGTTTCGAAAAAGCAATCGAAGCATATGCAATTAAATTAGGCCTAATCTAAATGATAGCTAAGGATTTTTATAAAGTAGAGGAATATAATCGTAATATTCCTCTTCTTTTATCTCAAGATGTACATGGTAGTGTCCATAGTAAGTTTAATAATGGCTTCAATATACAAATAGGTACAAATCTTATTTTCATCGGTAGTGATAAGGGTGGACAGCTTCCATTCTCATTAATTCTTCCGCTTGACGCTGTTCATGAATTATTGAAAAAAATTGACATGAATGCTCCCGTTTTATGGAATCATAAAGAAGGAATCCTAACGATAGATGAGAGATGTGATATTTTGTTTTTAGAAGGTAGACCATATGATAATAAATTAGATAAACTTCCAGGAAGTGAAGCAACTTTAGTTAGTCATCTTGAAATTATTTTGATGACTTTAGCTGCAAATGACGAGCCAACTGGAATGAATCTTGATATTAATGACTTTATGGAACATTATGTCACCTATCAAGAGAAAACAGGCAATAACTATGATCCTTATTATGATTTGATGGACGTACTTTATTCAGAAGATGAAGTAGAAGTAGAGCGTGTCTTACGATATTTTCTTGGAAGAGGCAAGGGTGGTACACCAACAGGTGACGATCATATTGTCGGTTTAATGGCACTCTATGCTGTAGCAACTCCTTGGAATGAATTATTTCCAAATGTACTATCAAGATTGATTAAAAATGAAAAAATAACGACAGATGTAAGTATTGAGTACTTAAAATATGCTTTAAAGAACCAATTCGGTTCACCTGTACTTGAATTAATTGCTGCAATGGTAAATGATGATGCAGAGATCGTGCAGGAAAAAACAAATAATTTATTGTCAATGGGCCATAGTTCAGGACTTGATACAATGTTTGGTATCATGCTAGGACTCTTGACGATGAGGAGGAAAATTAATGGGTGACAAAGTAGTAGTAGCTTTAGGTGGAAATGCGATTTTACAACCAGGTCAAGAAGCAACTTATGAGAATCAATTAGAAAACGTTCGTAAAAGTGCTGAAGTAATTGCACGTATTATCGACAATGGACATACTGTTGTTGTAACACATGGTAACGGTCCACAAGTTGGAAATATCTTAAGACAGAATGAAGAAGCAAAGCATGTTGTTCCTGCATTGCCTTTAGATGTTTGTAGTGCTGAGTCTCAAGGGTTTATCGGTTACATGCTTGAGCAAACATTACGTAATGAATTACTTAAATTGAAAAACGAAAAACCTGTTGTTGTTACATTAACACAAACAGAAGTTTCTGCAGATGATCCAGACTTCCAAGATCCGTCAAAACCAATCGGTGTTTTCTATACGGAAGAAGAAGCAAACAAGCTAGCTGAAGAAAAAGGCTGGATTGTTAAAGAAGACGCTGGAAGAGGATATCGTCGTGTTGTAGCATCACCAGAGCCTCAAACAATCCTTGGTTCAAAAGCAATTGCTCAGTTAACAGATGCTGGTTCAATCGTTGTTGCAGGTGGTGGCGGTGGAGTACCAGTTGTTAAACAAGAAGATGGAACATACAAAGGCATCGAAGCAGTAATCGACAAAGACCGCAGTGGTTTCAAACTAGCGGAAGAAATCAAAGCAGATACATTCATGATTTTAACAGACGTTGAAAACGTATATGTAAACTATGGCAAGCCAGAACAAAAAGCTTTAACTGAAATCTCATTAGCAGAAGCGCAAAGCTACGTTGATGAAGGTCAATTCTCAGCAGGAAGCATGGGTCCTAAAATGGAAGCTGCAATGAACTTCGCGCAAACTGGTGGACGTGCAATTATTTGTTCATTAGACAAAGCTGACCTAGCAATGCAAGGTAAATCAGGTACGCATATTGTAGGTTAATTCTTTAAGCGAATTAGATTGAAGGATAAACTTCATTTAGTGAGTGCGAATGCCTCGCTTGTTTTAGAAAAAACGCACTTCGCCTTCTAAGGTTTATGTGCGTTTTTTCTATTATTTCATTATTGAGTAGTTCTATCGGTCGACAATTGCGGGAATCGCGGAATAGGAAGCCGATAAAGCCGTTCTATCGGCCGACAAATTCAGGGATTGTGGAATAGGTAGCCGATAAAGTGGTTCTATCGGTCGACAAATTCAGGGATTGTGGAATAGGTAGCCGATAAAGCCGGTCTATCAGTCGACAAAATTAAGAATCGCGAAATAGGTGGCTGATAAAGCTGCTCTATCGGCCGACAAAATCAAGAATGATGAAATAGGAAGCCGATAATGCAGTTCTATCGGTCAACAAAATCAAGATTCTCGAAATAGAAGCCAATAAAACCACTTTATCGGTCGCAAAAAGTGTACATCCCAAAATAGGAGCCGATAAAACCACTTTATCGGTCGCAAAAAGTGAGCATCCCGAAATAGGGGCCAATAAAATCAATTTATCGGTCGCTAACAGGGAGTATCTCGATTTAGTAACCGATAAAACCACAAAACAAAAAATTAAATACCATTCATAAATTCTATAACTTGTTCCAATGCATTTTTAACAGTCGGATCATCCATTTTTTCATCAAATTGATGCTTGCCGCCTGGAATCGTAATCAATTTAGAATCGACATTTTCCTTCACTAGCTTTTCATGCATGTTTACTGATTCTTCATATGGAACATCTTCATCATCATCGCCATGCAAAAGCAATGTTGGTGGGAAATTCGAATCTGCTAGGTGAGCGGGACAGTAATCTAGAAGGCTCTCTGGTGTTGTAGTCATTGGATCCGTTACGAAATCTGTCCATACTCCTTGCTGTCGACAGTATAAATATATCGCATAGCGCGTTGTAATTGGTGCTTCGGCAATTTCGTTATTTCTGATTAGTTGGGTCGCCAAAGTTTTGTCTACCTGAGGCATTTTATTGAAAAAATCGCTTGGTGTATGATACCAATCGCCAAGAATATTTCCGTATCCGTAGAAGGACACGATGGCTTGCGGTTTAAATTCAAAAGTGCCTGACATAAGTGAAAGGTAGCCACCTGCTGAATTACCCATAACAATAATTTTTTCATGGTTAAAATCAAGATGTTCCTTTAAATCACTAACTGCCCATTCCATGGCATGCTCAATGTCTTTCAGTATTTCTGGCAGCTTAGTTTCTGGTGCTAAACGATAAGCAATTGATAAAACATGATAGCCACTGTCGTTAAAAAGCTTTACCTGTTCTTGGTTAATATCTTTTCGAGTGCCCCAGATTAAACCGCCACCATGGATATAGATAATTAATGGTGCATGTAGGGCTTCAGTTTTATAAAGATCTGCATTGATTTCTAAATCATTTATCTGTTTATAAGTGAAAGTTGTAGTCATTAGGTTCCTCCAGTAAAAAATAGTATCGTTATAATAATAGCGAGTAAAATTACTCGTTCCTATAGCAAAAGTAGATAAAAATAAAAATGAGAAAGAGGTAATACAAATGCGTAAAACATATACAGCAAAAGACGTATCTGCATCAGGTCCATACTCACATGCAGTTGATGCAGGAGAATATGTATACTTTTCAGGACAGACACCAATGAATCGCTTGAATCCTGAAGATGTTCCAGAAAATGAGGATATTGCTTCTCAAACAAAACAATGCTTCATACACTTGAAATCTGTAATGGAAGAAGCTGGTTTAACAGAAGCAAATGTTGTTAAAGTAAATGTATATTTAACAGGTATGAAACACTTTGATGAGATGAATAGAGTTTATGAAGACTTCTTCCAAGCTCCATATCCAGCTAGAACATGTGTGGCAGTTTATGAATTGCCCCTCGGTGCAGATGTTGAAATTGAAATTATCGCGAAAAGATAAAGAAGTTGAAAAACCCAGTCTATGAAGGCTGGGTTTTTCACTTTACTAGCTTACTTATCGTTTACGATTTCTCCGTTATGAAAAACAGTATCTCCATTAACGATGGTTGTTTTCACATTACCTTTGAATGTTTTGCCAACGTATGGTGAATGTTGGTGACGATAAAATAGATCTTCTGCTTTTAATTCAAAGCTTTCATCTAAATCAACCAATACAATGTCAGCGTCGTAACCTTCAGCTAATGCACCTTTACCTTCTAAACCAAAGCGCTTCGCAGGATTTGTTGCAGTTACTTGAACAATCTTTTCTAATGGTAGGTTACGTTTGTGATAACCTTCTGTTAAAAGAACATTTAATGTAGACTGTGCTCCAGAAATCCCACCCCAGCCTTCGAAATAGTTGTCCGTTACAGTTTTCATATCACCGGGTGCTGGCGAGTGGTCGGATGCGATCATGTCAATTTCATCGTTTGCAAGTGCTTCCCAAAGATCATCGACTTCTTCTTGATCGCGAAGTGGAGGAGCACATTTTGCAAGTCCGCCTTTTTCTTCTAGATCTTTTACAGTTAATGATAAATAGTGTGCACAAGTTTCTACAGTAGCATCTACGCCACGTTTTTTCGCGTCATTGATAAGGTCAGAAACCTTTCTACTACTTGCGTGTACTAAATGAAGTTTACAGCCAGTCGCTTCAGCATAAGAAATAATTCTTCTCACAGCTTCAATTTCTGAAACAATCGGACGAGATTCAACGAAATCTCTCGCACTTGTTTTTCCTGCTGCAATTTTTTCCTCTTGTAACTGTGTAGTAATTACAGTGCTCTCTGCATGAACAGCAAGGATGGAGTCGAAGCTCGCAATTTCTTTCATTCCTTTATATAGTGTTTCATCATCTGCATTATCAAAGTCGTCAATTCCACTAGGCGACATGAATGCTTTGAATCCGATAACACCATTCTCATGTAAATCTTTTAAAGCAGCAATATTTTGTGGTACAAGTCCACCCCAATAATATGGATTTACGACGGACTTCTTATTTGCTAGTTCTTTTTTATTTTCTAGACTTTCCTTATTAACGACTGGAGGTGTACTATTTAGAGGCATATCAAAGAAAGAGGTTGCCCCGCCAGCTGCAAGACTTCTACTTCCAGTAGCTAAGCCCTCCCACTCTGCTCTTCCAGGCTCATTGAAGTGCACGTGCGTATCAATCACACCAGGGAAAACATGTAAACCATTTGCATCAATTACTTTTGTCGCATCACCAGTTAGGCTTGATTCAGATACTTCAACAATTTTTCCGTTTTTTACAGCGATATCGCCATTAAATACAGCTTCATTCGTTACAATTTTTCCATTTTTGATAATTAAATCATAAGTACTCATTTTTATTCCTCCTTAATATTCTTCTCTATACTATTCTAACACTACTATTGCTATATAATAGCGTTTAATGATGTTATAATAAAAACAAAACAACATTAACTATTATATTTCCCTAGAATAATCAAAATGAAACGATGAGATTGGTTTTCAACTGTTTAAATTTACAACTTCTATCGAATAATAAAACCGAAACGATTAAGTGGAGTGGTTAAAAAATGAAATATACAATAGAGGATTTATTAAAAATTGATGCCTGTAAAAATGCAGAATTTATTGGAGATAAATCAGAACTATCAAATGACATAACAGGAATAACTGTGGTTGAATCCCCAGATATTTCCTCATGGATTCAAGGTGGAGAAGCTATCGTCACGAGTTTTTTCCCGATTAAAAGCATGTCTCCAGAAGAAATGGGTGCATGGATGAATCTTTTAGCTGATAAAAAGATTAGTGCACTAATTGTAAAACTTCGTGCTGTATTCTCTGAAATTCCTCCTGCGATTCTAGACGTCTGTAAAAAACGCTCGATACCAATTATTAAAATACCTGAAGATGTTCCTTTTATTGAAATAACTTATCCAGTAATGGGACAATTATTCAACAGACAAGTAGAAAAGTTAAAATACTTTAAAGAGATACACAGTCGTTTTACAGAGTTATCTTTACAAAATGTTGGTAGTGATGTGATCATTCAAACACTGGACGAGCTTATTGGAAATCCTGTTGCTATCTATAATGAATCCTTTCAAAAGATAGCATCAACGAATGAAGATGTTGAATTATTTTATGATATGGATAAAAAAGTTGTTGAAGAGCAGAACTACGATACGAAATTCCCGATATTTCGTAGAAAAGTTATCTTTCCAAAGCTTGAGGAAAGAGAACTAGAACAAATTCTCGTCCCGATTAAGACAATCAACCAGACGAAAATCAATTTAGTTGTAAGTGCCGTTAATAAAGAAGTATTGGAGTTTGATTTTATCGCGATTGAAAATGCGGCTACAGCACTTTCTCTTGAATTAATAAAACAAATTGCGATTTCAGAAGTAGAGAAGAAATTTAAGAACGACTTAATTGACGATTTAATATCTGGAAAAATCAAATCGATGAACACTATTTATGACCGTGCTGCGATTACGAATATTGATACAAAAGCAAATTACGCTGTCGTTATATTTAATTTAAAATCGCTAAAACCTGCATTGAAAAAAGAACAGCATATGGAAATCCATCAGAGAATGCAGAAATACTATGAAATATTAGCGGATTCAATTGATTTCTATTTAAGTGGTGCCATTATTCGAGATCGTGTAGATGAAATCATCGTTCTTTGGAAGGTTAATGCGAAGAATATTGATGAACGTCTTGAACTTCGAAAAATTAAACAAACAGTGAATCATATCAGAGGAAAGTTCAAAGTATCAGTGAAAGATTATGCTGTTCAGGTCGGAGTAGGAAATATTTCTAAAACGATTCTTGATGTAGCACAGAGCTATAATGAAGCGCAAGATACATTAAATATTGGTCAAAATTCCAATCAAGAAGACTTTACAATTTCTTTTAATGATTTAGGAATTTATCGTATGTTGTATAAATTTGATGACCTCAACCAATTGAAAGATTTTATTCCACAAAGTTTGCAAAAGCTATTGAATTATCAAAAGTCGAATAAAGATGCGCTAATTGAAACGCTTTATGTGTTTTTACAATGCCAGCAAAACATTGCAAAATCAGCTCAATTACTTTATGTACACTATAAAACAGTAACCTATCGCTTAGAACGAATTAAAGAAATTACCGGAATGAATTTAGAAGATCCAGAAGAAATGCTTTCCGTTCAAGTTGGATTACGAATTATAGACGTCTTGGAAAAAAATGATTATTAAGATTGTTAAATAATCAAGATTCTAACTTAATTTCTGATAAACAAAATTAACGAAATTTTACGTGATGAAAAGGATTGGTTTTCTAAAAGTAGGGAATAATAAACAATATATGTGAAACTTTGGGCGAAGTTATCAATAAAGGATAAATAAACGGTTGTTTTTTATCCTTTTTTTATATAGATAGGAGGGGTTGGAAAGGGTTACAATAAGTGTAGATGATATCACAATTGTGTGTTCATGCTGAAGCTCTAGTAACCTTTTGGATCAGTTGTGAACAACCTCTATTCTTGTAGGAGAAAGGAAGATGAATTTGGAACTAACTGAAAAAGTAATTGTAGACATGTTAGATCAGCTTGGTTCGCGTGGAGCAGATCCCAAAGGGGGAATATCTCGGTTTTTATATTCTGAGGAATGGGTACAAGCGCAACATTTTTTAAAAGAAGAGATGGAAAAAGCAGGGCTAAAAGCATCCTTCGATGAAATTGGGAATTTGTTTGGTAGATTAGAAGGCAGCAAATACCCAGATGAAACAATTCTCTCAGGCTCACACGTTGATACCGTTCGTAATGCAGGACACTTAGATGGGCAGCTTGGAATTGTTACAGCATTCTTAGCAATTAAATACTTAAAAGAGGAATACGGCGCGCCACTTCGTAACCTAGAAGTTGTTTCTATGGCTGAAGAAGAAGGCAGTAGATTCCCTTATGCGTTCTGGGGTTCTAAGAATATTGTTGGAACTGCAAAACGTGAAGAAGTTGAAGGGATTAAAGCATTTAATGATGGCACACTATTTGAAGTTGCTATGCGTAAAGCTGGCTTTGATTTTAGAGATGAAACAAAAGAACCAAGAAAAGATATTAAAGCATTTTTAGAAATTCATAATGAACAAGGAAATGTTCTCGAACAGGAAGGTAAATCTGTAGGAGTTGTCCATAGTATTGTTGGTCAACGCCGTTTCACAGTGGAACTAACTGGTCAAGCAAACCATGCTGGTACAACGCCAATGGGGCTACGTAAGGATGCTGTGTTTACTGCAAGCAAAATTATTTCCGAAGTACTGACAGAAGCAAAAAGAATTGGCGATCCACTCGTTTGTACCTTTGGTAAAATTGAGGTTATGCCAAACGTTGTTAACGTTGTTCCTGGTAAAGTATTACTTACAATTGATACTCGCCATACAGATAAGGCTGCACTTATAACGTTTACTGATTCTATGGAGAAGACAATGAAACAGATTGCTGCAGATGACAATGTAGAAATTACAATAGATATGTGGATGGACGAAGATCCAGTTCCAATGGATGAGAATATAGTAAACCTCATTGAAGAAAGCTGTAAAGAACAAGGTTTAAATTATAAATTAATGCATAGTGGAGCGGGACATGATTCACAAATACTTGCCCCATTCTATCCAACTGCAATGTTATTTGTTCCAAGTCGTGATGGGATTTCTCATAACCCAGCAGAGTACACGGAACCAAAGGATTTATTAGAAGGTGCTAAAGCAATGGCTGCAGCATTTTACGAACTAGCATATAAAGAATAATTATATAAAAAATTTAAGGAGAGATGTAAATTGAAAAACGGTTTCCCAGATAACTTACTTCAATCACGTTCAATCATCAAACAAGGTCTTTATGCTTTAATGACACCAGAAGGACTTGTAAATAACACAGTACCAGGATTTGAGAACAGTTATGTATCTATTCTAGGTTCTCCAAGACTTGGCGCAAGCTTTGTAGATTACATTATTACCATGTACGAAGGTGGACATAACAAAGAAAGAGGCTTCGGTGGTGAAGCAGATGTGGAAACTTTTCTGTACGTTGTAGACGGTGAAGTGAAGGTTACTGCTGAAGATAAAGAGCATAATTTTACACAAGGTGGCTATATTTACTGCCCGCCTGGAACGAAAATGTTTATGGAAAACGTAAATAAAGGAGATTCGAAAATCTTCCTTTATAAACAAAAATATAAAGAGTTAGAAGGCGTTGACAAGCCTTGGTTAGTAACAGGAAACGTAAATGATGTTGAAGAAATTGAATACGACGGTACGAAAGAAATGCGTATTAAAGACTTACTTCCAACTGATTTCGCATTTGATATGAATATGCATATTTTAACTTTCGATCCAGGTGCAGGACATCCGTTCATTGAAACACATGTACAAGAACACGGAGCATATCTGTTATCAGGTGAAGGAGTTTATAATTTAGATAATGAGTGGGTACCAGTTAAGAAGAACGACTATATCTTCATGGGACCATACGTACAACAAGCATGCTACGCTGTGGGTAGAGAAAAATTATCTTATATTTATTCGAAGGATTGTAACCGAGACGCTGATCTATAAGAGTGAATTAAAGGAAGGTAAAATGGCACATCAACAGGTGTAGTTCAGTTTTCCTTAATCAGTCCTTTATACCCTCCTTTTTCAATAGTATTAAAAAATACGAGAAAAGCAGGTGTTAGTGATGAGAGTAGATAAGGTTAAATTAAAAGAATTGATGAAGCAGAAAGTTAAGCGGGCAGGATTAAATGATGAACATGCAGATGCGGTTGCAGATGTATTACTTCATGCTGACTTAAGAGGTATTCATTCACATGGTGCAATGCGTGTAGAGTACTACGCTGAGCGAATTGCAAAAGGCGGCATCAACACAAACCCAGATGTGAAGTTTGAAAAAACAGGACCAGCTTCTGCTGTATTACATGGCGATGGTGGAGTAGGGCATTATTTAGCAAAAAATGCGATGGAAGAAGCAATTAAAATGGCCAAAGAAACTGGAGTGGCTGTTGTAGGCGTGAAAAACATGAGCCACAGCGGAGCGCTTTCGTACTTTGTTCAACAAGCAGCAGATGAGCAGTTAGTAGCTCTTTCTCTGTGCCAATCAGATCCGATGGCTGTTCCCTTCGGTGGAGCAGAAGCGTATTATGGAACGAACCCTATAGCTTTCGCAGCACCAAGCAGCACGGGCGATAGTATCATTATTGATATGGCAACAACTGTACAAGCCTGGGGTAAAGTACTCCATGCACGTTCTAAAAATGAATCTATTGATGACACTTGGGCAGTAGATGAAAATGGAGAGCCGACAACAGATCCATTTGCAGTAAGATCACTAGTTCCAATTGCTGGACCAAAAGGTTACGGATTAATGATGATGGTTGACGTATTATCAGGAATTTTACTAGGCCTACCATTTGGTAAGCAAGTATCTTCTATGTATGAAGACCTAACAGAATATCGTAAGCTTGGACAACTTCACATTGTAATCAATCCAGAGTTCTTTGGAGATAAAGAACGCTTCCTTGATAATGTAAAACAAACAATGGAAGAACTAACATCAATCAAACCAGCAAAAGGTTTTGATCGTGTAATGTATCCAGGTGAACCAGAAATTCTTAAGTCTAAGATTTATGAAAAAGAAGGCATTGAAATTGTAGATGAGATTTACGAATATCTAGAGTCAGATGTTATTCATAATAATAACTATGACCACAAAGATCCTTTCGCAAAATAATATGTTTTAAACTATGTATGAAAAGGGCATCACTTTGAACAAAAAGTATCTGAATATATTCGGAGTAACTTAAACGTTTAAAGAGATGCCCTTCTTCTTGTTTTAGAGGGATATACAAATCAACTGTTGAGCTGCCTTAGAGTACGCATAGTATATTTCCGAAGCGGGTTTTACCCCGAAATAACGTTTGACCATAACAAAGCCAAACTATAATAAAACCAAATAAATAGAATGAAGTCACATTAGGAAGGTTGGTATACACCATGAACGTAACAATAGAAAAATTACATGAACTAATTAGTACGAAGCTAGAAAAAGCTGGATTAAAACAAGAGCATGCAGAGGTAGTGTCAGACGTACTTGTACATGCAGATGCAAGAGGATATCACTCTCATGGTGCTATGCGTGTAGAATACTATGCAGAAAGAATTGCAAAAGGCGGAATTAACACAAATCCAGAAATTCAATTCGAAAAAACAGGTCCTGCATCAGCTATATTTGAGGGCGACAATGGCGTTGGTCACTATATGGCAAAAGAAGCAATGAAAGAAGCAATTACAATGGCAAAAGAAAGTGGCATTGCGGTTGTAGGCGTTAAAAATATAAGTCATAGTGGCTCTTTATCATACTTCGTAAACCAAGCAGCTGAAGAAGGTCTAATTGGAATCTCTGTCTGTCAATCAGATCCAATGGTTGTTCCATTTGGCGGAGCAGAAGCTTACTATGGAACAAATCCAATCGCTTTCGCAGCACCAAGCAGTACAGGTGAAAAAATCATCTTTGATATGGCGACAACGGTTCAAGCATGGGGTAAGATACTACATGCTCGTTCAAAAGAGGAAGCGATCGAAGAAGGTTGGGCGGTGGACGAAAATGGAGAATCGACAACAGATCCATTTAAAGTAAAAGCACTTCTCCCAATCGCAGGTCCGAAAGGCTATGGTTTAATGATGATGGTAGACATTCTATCAGGTGTTCTTCTTGGCCTTCCATTTGGAAAACATGTAACTTCCATGTACGAAGATTTGACAGAATCTCGTAAGCTTGGTCAACTTCATATTGTCATTGATCCAGCATACTTTACATCTGCAGAACTTTTTAAAGAGAATATTACACAAACAATGAAAGAGCTTAATGAATTAAAACCTGCTAAGGGTTATGACCAAGTTTCTTATCCTGGGCAACGAAGTGAAAAAAGAGCTGAAAAAGCAATGGAATCTGGTGTAGAAATTGTTGATGATATTTATGAGTACTTAACATCAGATGCTGTACATTTTAATAAATTCGATAATAAAGATCCATTTGCAAAGTAAAGAATTTAAATAACTATAAAAATCACTCTATTATATAGAAGGAAAAAGTTTTTTATCCAGTATTTTTATCTCCCTTTGGTATAAAATAAACAAAAAGATAATTATATACAATATTTAGAAGTATGCTACATTACTTTTACTGTTTATTGATATAGAATTAACTATATTTATATTTAATTACTATATTAACGCTATTTAGGGTGTGAAAACTATCCATACTGGATAAAGACTTTTGAAAAGAATCATTATATAATGAACTCATATTGAAAGCGCTTCAAGACCTTAGTCATCTAATATATGACTAAATAAAGATATATTTAAAATGAGGAGGAATCACGATGTTAGATTTAATCATTCGAAATGGTGAAGTCGTATTAAGTGATGGTCCGAAAAAAGTTGAAATTGGTATTAAAAATGGAAAGATTTCTGTAATAGCTGAACAAATTACCGAAGAAGCAAAAGAAGTAATTGATGCAGGCGGACAATATGTATTACCAGGTATGGTAGATACACATGTACATATTAGTGAGCCAGGAAGAACAGAGTGGGAAGGTTTCGAGACAGGATCCAAAGCTCTAGCAGCTGGAGGAACAACAAGCTATGTGGAAATGCCCTTAAATGCACTTCCAGCAACAACAAATAAAGCGGCACTTGATTTAAAACTCGAAGCTGCAAAAACACAAAATTACGTTGACTATGCTTTCTATGGTGGACTTATCCCAGGAAATATTGATGACTTGGAAGAACTTCATAATGCAGGAGTACCAGCATTTAAAGCGTTCTTATCCAATGTCGGAAGTGATATTCCAGATGACTTTGAAAGCATTGATGATTATACATTGTATAAGGGTATGAAAAAGTTAGCGGAATTTGATCAAATCCTTTGCTTACATGCTGAGAATCCAGACGTTACTTCAAAATTAGAAGCTGAGTTTATCCGTGAAGGAAAGACTTCTGCGATGGATTACCCAGATGCACGTCCAGTATTCACTGAGGTAGACGCCGTACAAAAAGCTTTACTGTTCGCAAAAGAAACAGGTTGCCGTCTGCATATCGTTCATATCAGTACATCTGAAGCTGTACAAGCTATTTTAGAAGCACGTTTAGATGGTTTAGATGTTACAGTTGAATCTTGCCCACACTATTTTGCAATGTCTGCTGAAGATGTTGAAGAAATTGGTGCATATGCGAAATGTCAGCCACCAATCCGTAAAAAAGAAGACCATGATAAGCTATGGGAAGAATTATTAGCTGGTAATATTGATTGGTTAACTTCAGATCATTCACCATGTACAGAAGATTTGAAGACGGATGCGAATAACCTCTTTGAGGCTTGGGGTGGTATCAGTGGAGCACAGAATAACGTAGACCTTATGTTTGATTTAGCAGTAAAACAACGTAACCTACCAATCGAACGCTTTGTTGAACTGATCGCTACAACACCAGCAAAAAGATTTAACTTAAAGAACAAAGGTGAAATTGCAGTAACAAAAGATGCTGATATTATTTTTGTAGATCCGAATCAATCTTACACAGTGAAAAGAGAAGATTTATATTACAAAAACAAGCATAGTGCTTATGAAGGTAGAAAAATTGATTGTCGTGTAACAAAAACAATCGTTAGAGGAAATGTTGTTTTTGATTTACAAGAAGGTATTGTTGGCGAACCTATCGGTGAATTAATGACGAAGTAAGGATTATAGTATTGTCTACTTTAACTAATTTTTTAAAGTAGACAAGCTATTCCATAGACAAACTAGTATACTATAGATAGACTAGGAAAAAAAAGGAATAAATTCTATTCTAATACTCATTTTGTAACAGTCGCAGTAATTCGTCGTAGCAAGCTAAATAGAATTTAGCAATATAAATTTAACGAATATAGTATGATTTACTACATTCATGAAAACGGGAGTTGAACAAAATGTCCGACAATAAAGATGGTAATTTACCAGTAGAAAATCTAGACGCCGCAGCACAAACAGACTCGCTAAGGCCATTAGGACCCGAGGATCGAAAATTAGGAACTTTTGGTTATGGAGCACTTTGGGTTGGTGACGGTGTAAACATGGGTAACATGACGCTAGGTGCTAGTGTTATCGCTTATGGAGTTGCAACTTTAAATATCTGGCAAACAATGGCAGCTGCGTTAATCGCAATTGGAATTATTTCAGCTATTTTTGCATTAAATGACCGCGCAGGTTACCGTACAGGTATTCCATATGTTTCACAATTAAAAATGTCGTTTGGTGAAAAAGGTACACTGGTTTCTTCACTTCTTCGTGCAGTTCCAGCCGTTATATGGTACGGAATTCAAAGTTGGATTGGTGGTACGGCTTTAAACGAAATATTTAAGATAGTTAGTAATGGAGCTTTAGATAACGTTGTAATAGCATTCTTAATCTTAATCGTAATTCAGATTCTACTTTCTATGAAAGGTTTCCATAGTATCAAATGGGTGGAATCAGTTGCATCCGTTGTATTAATGGGTATTGTTATTACAGTGTTTGTAATCTTAGTTAAAGACCACAGTGATGCTGTTAGAGATACATGGGTAAATACTTCAGGTTCATGGGGAATCCCGTTCTGGGGCTTTGTCATGGTATTCCTAGGTAACTACGCAGCAATTTTCTTAAGTGCTGCTGACTATTCAAGAGAATTAAAAACAGGTTACAGTGATACGAAACGCGGATTACTATATTTCATTCCGATCGTTGTTTCATATGGTTCAGTAATTGCAGTTGGTGCAATGCTAGCAAGTGCTACAGGGTTCACAAACCCAGCGCTAGGCTTACCAGCACTATTTGATAACGTGTATATCGAATTATTTATTGCAGTATTTATCGTATTTGGAGCAATCGCTGTAAACATGGTAGCGAATATTATCACTCCAACATATGTTATCCAGTTATTTACAAAACTTAACTATAAAGTTGCTGTAACAATTACAGGTATACTTGCAATGGGATCATTCCCTTGGTTACTAGTTCAAGATGATAATGCAAAAGGGTTAGACATGTTCGTACTAATCTACTCTGCATTCTTAGGGCCAATGGTAGCAATCCTATTGGTTGAATACTACCTGTTAAGAAAACAGAAAATTGATGTGGATGAGCTTTATAAGAAAGAAGGACAGTTCTCAGGTCTAAATAAAGCTGCAATCTTTGCAATGATAATAGCTGCAGGATTAGCATTCATCTTCGTAGACTTAGCATGGATTATTGGATTCGTCGCTGCTGCAATTCTTTACCCAATCCTAATGAAGAACGCATTCAAAGGATCGAAGTTCAAGAAAGGCACCATTTACGAAGAAAAATAATTATTTTAAAAACAACCGGCCTGTTAAATGGTCGGTTGTTTTTAAATCTGGTAAATAATATATCAGATGACTATTAAATCTTTCTTTATATAGGAAAATTCCTTGACAGTATAGAGAAGGAAATGATAGTATTCTGATATTAAGTCTTTAACTATACACTATTTCTGAGAAGTTATATTTTAGTAAAGCTACAATTAAATAATTACTTTGTTTTACGGAGGAGCCTGTCACCAAGGGATAAGTATGTCCTAATTGATAGGTTTTTTTATTCGCTTAAGCAGTTAAAGGAGAGGATATGGCTAGCGTTAGATTCTGAATATTCACCTTAGTCCACTTAAATGCAGTATTTGTAAATAACATATACATAAGGAATTAACATTACTTTATTTGAATTTGAAAAGGAGGATTTTATGTGACAGTTTTACATTGGGCAACAATTTCTCCCTTTTTGTTAGCCTTTCTCATTCCATTTCTTTATAAGTATTTGCGTAGAATACATACGGGATGGTTTGTCTTACTAATCCCAACAGTTTTGTTTATTTATTTTCTAACATATTTACCAGTAACAATGGCTGGAGATACTGTGATGCAGAGCTTTGCTTGGGTGCCATCACTTGATATTTATTTTGACCTTTACGTCGATGGATTAAGCTTACTCTTTGCTCTTTTAATTACTGGTATTGGTATTTTAGTTGTTCTTTATTCTGTATATTACTTAGCTGGAAAAAATGAAAAGCTGAACAACTTTTATTTTTATTTATTGCTCTTTATGGGTGCGATGCTAGGTGTAGTATTATCTGATAACCTCGTTGTGCTTTATGTTTTCTGGGAAATTACTAGTATTTCCTCAGCTTTATTAATTAGTTATTGGTATGAAAGAGAAAAGTCAGTTTATGGTGCGCAGAAGTCTATGTACATAACGGTCTTCGGTGGATTATCGATGCTAGGTGGAATTTCCTTACTTTATGTAATGACAGGAACATTTAGTGTTAGAGAGATTATTGCAAGTGCTGATCTAGTAAGTTCAAGTACTCTATTTATTCCAGCAATGATATTAATTCTGTTAGGGGCGTTTACTAAATCTGCTCAATTCCCATTCCATATCTGGTTACCAGATGCAATGGAAGCGCCAACACCTGTTAGTGCATATCTCCATTCAGCAACGATGGTGAAGGCGGGTATTTATTTGATCGCTAGAGTTACACCAATATTCGGTGGTGTAGCTGAGTGGTTTTGGATTATAACTGTTGTGGGTCTAACCACTCTCCTATGGGGCTCCATATCAGCTGTAAGGCAAAAGGATTTAAAAGCAATTCTCGCCTTCTCAACGGTGAGTCAGTTGGGTCTTATTGTATCCCTACTTGGCGTGGGTTCAGCAGCATATTATTACAGTGGCAGTGATCATGCATTGTATACAACAGCAATTCTTGCAGCAGTTTTCCATTTGATTAACCATGCGACCTTTAAAGGAAGCCTATTTATGGCTGCAGGTATTGTAGATCATGAAACAGGTACACGTGATATACGTAAACTTGGTGGACTAATGACAGTTATGCCAATTACGGCAACGATTTCCTTGATAGGACTTGCTGCAATGGCTGGTTTACCTCCATTTAATGGATTCTTAAGTAAGGAATTATTCTTTACTGCAATGGCTAGCGTTTCACAATTTGGATTCTTTAACTTAGATACATGGGGTGTACTGTTACCGATCGTAGCTTGGGTAGGAAGTATCTTTACTTTCCTTTATTCAGCAATTTTATTCTTTAAAACATTCACTGGAAAATTTGAAGTGAAAAAGCTAGAGGTTAAAAAAGTTCGCGAAGCACCAATTGGCATGCTCATTAGTCCAATTATTCTAGGTGTGCTCGTTGTATTATTTGGCCTGTTTCCTAATATATTGGCTTATTCTTTAATTGAGCCTGCAATGGCATCTATCTTGCCAGGAATATTAGAGACAGGGGAGAAATTCACAGTATCCATTACACATTGGCATGGATTCAATTTACAGTTATGGATGACAGTTGGTGTGATTGTTGTTGGAACGTTGTTATACATGTCTATGAACAAATGGTCACAGTCAGGATTTTATAAAAAAGAACGTGACATTTTCAACTATGTATATGATTCAGGTTATGATGGATTAATTAAGGGCTCACAGGTTATAACTAGAGCGCAAATGACAGGAAGAATGCGTGATTACTTCCTTTATATGTGTACATTTATCGTTTTATTAATGATTTATACGATGTTCCGTTACGATGCATTTGCAATTAATACGACAAACTTATCGCCGATTGAACCATTCATGTGGGTAGTTGTCAGCATGTTTGTTATTTCCATCGTTGCGATTCCGTTTATTAATAATCGAATTACAGCAATCGTCGTAGCAGGCGTTGGGGGCTTCCTCGTTGCACTTATGTTTACAATTTTCCGTGCACCTGATTTAGCCTTAACACAGTTATTGATTGAGACAGTGACGGTTATTCTGTTTATGCTTGTATTTGCACACTTACCTAAGTTGAAAAAGGATGAAGAGAAGAAACCGGCTAAAGCTGCAAGGCTAACAGTATCAATTGCCGTGGGTGTTATGATAACTCTAGTATCTTTAAGTGCATTTGCTTTAGGTAGTGATACTGGCTTTGATTCGATTGCAGAATACTTTATTGCCAATTCGAAGGTAGAAGCTGGGGGATATAACATTGTAAACGTAATTCTTGTTGACTTCCGTGGACTAGATACTATGCTAGAGATTCTTGTACTTGCTATTGCGGCAATTTCGGTCGTCACAATGGTGAAACTTCGTCTAAAAGGGAGTGAGGACGTGTGAGGGATTTAAAGCCTAATAATATGATGCTACAAACAGGAATTAAAATTATTACGTTTATCGTATTTGCTTTTTCAATCTATTTATTCTTCACAGGTCATAATAACCCTGGTGGAGGATTTATCGGTGGTCTAATGACTGCAAGTGCGATCTTACTTTTATATTTAGCTTTTGATAAGAAAATCGTCAATAAAACAGTATCCTTCAATTTCACTACAATAATTGGAGTCGGATTATTATTTGCAGTTGCTACTGGGATAATAGGTATCTTTTTTGAAGATCCGTTTCTTACACAGTACTTCGATTATTTCCAATTCCCAATTTTTGGTGAGGTTGAATTAACGACAGCATTACCCTTTGATTTAGGAGTTTACCTCGTTGTTGTTGGAGCAGCAATGACTATAATACTAGCGATTGCGGGGGATGATGCATAATGGAAATATTAATGTCAGTTGTTATAGGTATTGTTTTTACAGTTAGTGTGTACTTAATGATGTCACGAAATCTAGTTCGCGTTATTTTAGGAACGTTAACTTTATCTCATGGTGTGCATTTAATGTTAATCACAATGTCTGAATTACAAAGAGGGGGGCCCCCTTTATTAAATCAACCATCAGAAAGTTATACAGATCCACTGCCACAGGCACTTGTTCTAACAGCGATTGTTATTGCTTTTGGAGTAACCTCCGTATTATTAACAATGGCGTATCGAACATATCAAGAGCATCAAACAGAGGATCTAGAACAGTTAAGGGGTTCTGCCGATGAATAATTTAGTTATCCTTCCGATAATCATTCCGTTTATTGTCGGAGCCATATTAATTATTTTTGCAAAGCATCATAAGCTCCAACGAGTCGTCAGTGGAGTAGCTTCATTTATTATGCTTTTCGTATCAATATACTTAGCAGTTATTGTTTATCAAGATGGGATTCTTGTATTAGAAGCAGGAAATTGGGCAGCGCCATTTGGTATTGTTCTTGTCGTTGATATGCTAGCGACATTGATGTTACTTTTAACAAGTATTATCAGTACAGCCTGCCTCTTCTTTGCATTCAAGACAATTACACCAAAGCGTGAAAAGTTCTTCTTCTATGCTTTCTACTTTTTCTTATTAGTTGGTGTAAACGGAGCGTTTATTACAGGGGATATATTTAACCTGTTCGTATTCTTTGAAGTATTATTATTATCCTCATATGGACTAATCGTTCATGGTGGAACAAAGTATCAGCTTCGTGAATCATTTAAATATGTTGTGATTAATGTCTTTACTTCAGCTTTATTTGTTGTTGCAGTTGCCTGGTTATATTCTGTAACGGGTACGCTGAACATGGCACACATTGCAGAGAGAGTAGCTGAGCTTGAACAAACTGGGGTTATTAATGTTATCGCAATGATGCTTTTCATTGTATTTGCGACAAAAGGTGCCTTATTCCCGCTCTACTTCTGGCTTCCTAAATCTTATTTCGGTCCACCAGCAGCAATTGCAGCATTATTCGGTGGATTGCTGACAAAGGTAGGGATTTACGCAATTATCCGCGTGTTCACGTTAATTTTTTACCATGATGTTGTTTATACACATAAAGGGATTATTGTTACGGTCGCTGGGTTTACGATGTTGTTCGGTGTACTTGGAGCTGTGTCGCAATTTGATTTTAAGCGAATTCTTTCATACCACATCATTAGTCAGGTAGGTTACATGGTAATGGGACTAGGTATTTTCACTCCACTTGCCGTAGCTGGGGCAATTTATTATATTGCTCACCATATGATTGTTAAAACAGGGTTATTCTTGTTTGAGGGAGCAGCTAAAAAAGTTACGGGCACGAGCGATTTAAGGCAAATGGGTGGCTTACTAAAAACACATCCAGCACTTGCTTGGATGTTCTTCATTGCTGCAATTTCACTTGCAGGTATTCCACCTTTCAGCGGGTTCTTTAGTAAGTTTCCGATGATTCTTGCTGGTTTCCAAGAACAGCAATATGTAATATCAGGAGTCGCACTATTAGTTGGTTTATTAACACTATTTTCGATGATGAAGATTTTTGGATATGCTTTTTGGGGCAAACAAAAGCATACAGAAGAGCAGGCGAAAGTTCCAATCGGAAAATTATTAGCACCTATTGCTCCACTAGTCGTTCTAACGATTATTATGGGATTAAGTGCCGAGCCTATTTTCCAATATTCATTAGAGATTGCAGAACAAATAATGGATCCATCCATTTATATTGATTCTGTTCTGAAGGAGTAGTTGATATGGCATTTCAAACTTTAATCAATCTATTAATCGCGATTCTCTGGATGTTTTTAAATAGTAGTTTTACTGTAGGTAGCTTTATTTTCGGTTACCTCATAGGGATATTCCTATTATTTGTTCTCCGCTACTTTTTTGAGTTTGATTTCTATATGCGTCGTGTTTGGGCATTTATTAAGCTTTGCATTCTATTTGCAGTCGAACTAACGAAAGCTAATGTGGATATGGTTAGGGTTGTTATGCGACCAAAGCTTAATCACAAACCAGGGATTATTGCAGTAGAAACAAGATTAAAAACTGAACTTGAAATCTCACTTTTGGCAGCGTTAATTTCCTTAACTCCAGGAACAATTGCGATGGATTTTTCTGATGATAATAAGACACTATATATTCATGCAATTGATGTCGATGACGAAGAAGAGTTCAGAGATGATATTCAAAACTCCTTTGAGCGTGCAATTCTGGAGGTGACAGAGTAATGTTTCAAACGATTATGATCGTAGCACTCGTATTAATTAGTATTGCATTACTGACATTCCTTATCCGTGTATTAATTGGCCCTACAGTTTCTGATCGGATTATGGGATTAGATGCTTTCGGAGTAACATTAGTCGGTTTCATTGGAGTCGTCATGATTCTGCAAGATACAATTGCCTATTCGGATGTTATTTTGGTTTTAAGTATCCTTTCGTTTGTTGGAACTGTTTCTCTGACGAAGTTTATTGAAAGGGGTGCTATTTTTGACGACGATTGAAATCATCGTATCTTTCTTTGTTTTAGTCGGGGTTTTCTTCACACTTTTAAGTGCACTCGGAGTCATTCGTTTAAGAGATGTATACTCTCGTATGCACGCTGCAGGTAAAAGTTCGACATTTGGAGTAATATCCTTAATTATTGCGGCTTTTATATACTTTATTCCTGAAGGTGTTTTTAATGTGAAGCTACTGCTAGCTATATTATTCGTCTTCATGACAGCACCATTATCAGCACTTATGATTAATCGGTCTGCATATAGATTCGGTGTTCCACTGGAAAAAAATACGGTACAGGATGATTTGAAAGAAGTGTATAAGAGTAAACTTGAATCTAGGGTGAAGAATGAGAAGTGAATGTAATATAATAGCGAGTATCTAATCGATTATGATTGGATGCTCGCTATTTTTTGTTATCGTTTTAAATATGGTAGATTCTATCGGCTATCAAAGAATGCTATCTCGAGTTTGACGACCGATAGAATGGTTTCATCGGTCATCAAGGAATGGAATTTCGTTTTTGCTGACCGATAGAACGGTTTCATCGGCCATCAAGTAATGGAATCTCGAGTTTGATGACCGATAGAGTGGTTTCATCGGTCATCAAGGAATAGAATCTCGAATTTGTTGACCGATAGAACGGTTTCAACGGTCATCAAGTAATGGAATCTCGTTTTTGCTGACCGATAGAACGGTTTCATCGGCCACCAAGGAATGAAATCTCGTTTTTGTTGACCGATAGAGTGGTTTCATCGGTCATCAAGGATGCTAGTCTCACTTTTGCAGACCGATAGACTGGCTACGACTCCCTCCTCTGAGTCAGTCATTTAGCTAAAAAAGACCAATAACCCCTATAGGAATTATTGGTCTTTCAAAAATCAGCTATTTTATTTGTTCTTCAACTTCGCCAACTGTTCAGCAAGAGCATTATTTGCAAAACCGTCGTCTTGGCTTTTAAGGTATTTATTTACGTCACGTTTAGAAACATTATGCTTCTTCTCATTTTGTTTACGTTTATTGAAACTAGATAGTTTTTCTCTATGCCCACAAGAGCAAGTGAAAATTTGTCCTTCACCTTCGCCACGTAATTCCAGACGTTTATGACAGTTTGGGCAGCGGGCATTCGTTCTTCTTGCAATATTTTTCTTGTGCCCACAAGAGCGATCTTGACAGACAAGCATGCGGCCGTTCTTATTATTGACCTCAAGCATAAGCTTTCCACAGTCTGGACATTTCGTTCCCGTCATATTATTATGCTTAAATTTGCGGTCATCCGCTTTGATTTCTTGTACAATTTCTTTTGCGTAATCTTTAATCTCTGCAATAAACTTATTTTTATTTAATTTACCTTCTGCGATGAGTGTTAGCTTTTCTTCCCATTCCGCAGTGAGGGCAGGTGACCGTAAGCCTTCGGGGGCTAAGTCTAGCAACTGTCGGCCTTTAGAGGTTATGAAAATATGCTTACCTTTAAGTTCCATATATTCACTATTAAATAATTTATCAATGATATCAGCTCTTGTAGCAACCGTTCCGATTCCACCAGACTTTTGCAAAGTTCCAGCTAAATGTTTTTCCTTCGACTCCATGTAGCGGCCAGGATTTTCCATTGCTTGGAGTAAAGCTCCTTCTGTGAATCGTTCAGGGGCTTTAGTTTGCCCTTCTGTTAGGCGCGGGCGAATATTTGTAAAGGTGTCGCCTTGTTTAACAGTAGGTAATTGCTGATCATCTGAATCTTCGTCCTCAAAGCCGCGATCATATACTGTCTTCCAACCTTGAATTTTTACCGTTTTCCCCTTTGCAGTAAAGGTTTCTTCTCCAATTTTGGCAAGGATGGTTGTTTGCTCATATTCATGGGCTTCCATTAATACTGCTAGAAATCTTTTGATAACTAGATCATAAATTCTTCTTTCTTTATCATCTAGGTCAGATAAATTCACTGGCTCTTCAGTCGGGATAATGGCGTGGTGGTCACTCACCTTTGTATCATCGACAACTGATTTTGGCAGCTTTTGAATTCCCTTTCTAAGAATCGTCTGAGCAGTTTTCGCATATTGGTCGACACCACATGCGTCAAGTCTGTCTTTTAAAGTCGGTACAATATCACTAGAAATAACGCGAGAGTCTGTTCTTGGATAAGTTAAAACTTTATGGCGTTCATAGAGTCTTTGCATTAATGATAGCGTCTGTTTTCCAGAAAATCCAAAGAGTCTATTTGCATCTCTTTGTAATTCAGTTAAATCATAAAGCTGTGGTGCATATTTCCTTTTTGCGGTTTTATCGACTTTAACAATCTTAAGTGACTGCCCATCAAAGGCTTTATGAAGTACATCAGCTTTTTCCTTTGAGAAAATACGTGTGTTGTTCTTCGCATCTTGCCAAGTATATGTCACATTACCAGAAACTTTCGCTTGAATTCCGTAATACGTTTTCGGCTTGAAGTCTTTTATTTCTTGTTCTCTTGTGGCAATCATACCAAGTGTCGGCGTTTGAACTCTTCCACTAGAAAGTTGTGCATTATATTTTGTTGTCAGTGCACGGGTTGCATTTAATCCTACATACCAGTCAGCTTCCGAACGAGCAACAGCTGATGCATATAGATTTTCGTATTTTGCTCCGGGCTTTAATTGTTTGAAACCATCACGAATTGCTTTATCAGTAACAGATGAAATCCAAAGTCTTTTCACGGGTTTGTTTACACGTGCTTTCTCTAGAATCCAGCGTGCGACAAGCTCGCCTTCACGCCCTGCGTCAGTAGCAATTACGACTTCTGTAACATCTTTACGATTTAGCTGTGCTTTTACGGCACTGTATTGTTTACTTGTTTGTTTGATAACAACTGTTTTTAAATGGGGTGGAAGCATTGGTAAATCATCCAGCTTCCATGTTTTATATTTATCATCATATTGCGGTGGATCAGCAAGGGTAACGAGGTGACCTAGCGCCCAAGTTACAATATATTTAGAGCCTTCCAAATAACCGTTGCCTTTTTTACTACAATTTAAGACACGGGCAATATCACGACCAACAGAAGGCTTTTCTGCTAAAACTAGTGTTTTACTCATGTTAAAATCCTTTCTTTAGTGAAATCTTCTCTGTTAACTCTAACATAGTTGGCGATGTGGCGCACTTCAACCTATTATAAATGTAGTAGTGGGATATTCTATTTTTTCTTTACTTTTATTATCCCATCAATGACATCCCACACTAAGCCAACTAAAAGAAAAATAGGAATCAACTTTGTTGTTTGTATCCAGATTGTATTTACAATATCATATGCTTGCGTACCATTAGAAAGTAGGCCGTGTTGAATTAACTCTTCCATAAAATTGGGATTCCAAAAATTAGGCTGAGTAATCATAAAGATAACAACGATAATCGAAATAATATTAAGAGTGAGTGTAAAAACAACAAGCTGCGTATTCCATCTACCATGGACCAACTTCAAGGATTCTTTTAAAACACCAAACCCAAGAATGATAAGAATAGCAATTATAAAAAGAGTATGCATTTCTGTATTTATAAATGGAATCGTCTCTGTAAAATCTTCATTAATTAACCATACACCAAAGAAATCAGTTGAAAAAGTGAAAAACAAAAGAAAAACAGTATAAATAATGATGCCAAGTATAGCTTCACTTCGATGAATTCTTCCTCTTTTCCCAGGGATTTCAGGTAGGTTTTTTGGACTCCATTTATCTTCAATTTGTAAATCCTTTGCTTTAATATCCGTAAAACGTTCAGCGAGGGCGAATATTATTGTCGTCCAACCAAATCCTGTTGGTACCCAAGTAACAATATGAATAATCAAATCAATAAAATGTTCTAAAATTCCAATTGGATTAAAAACCAATTGAATGACAAAAATACTCCCAATCACGGCTGCGATCGTTATCATGACAGTCTTTAAAACAGTAATGTATGAGTCATAGAGTTCAGGGCCAATTAAAAATGTATTTGTGCCACGATACTTCTGTGCTAATTCTTTTGGGTTTCCTAGTTCTATAAGGACATTTTCAATATCAGCTTCTTCAACATTTTTTCCTTGAGTGCGTTCATCTAGCATGTCTTCGATTAATCCGCGTAACTCTTCTGCGATATCTTTTCTTTGGGCTGCAGGAAGCTTCTGTGTCACAGCAAAGATATATTTTTCAATGAGATCCATCATTATCAACTCCTTCATTATCAATTACTTTTTCAAGGCTTGTAGCAATAGACTTCCATTCTTGTACAAGTAATCGATAAGTTTCTTTCCCATTTTCACTTAGTAGATAATATTTCCTTGGACGTGATTCGTTCGTGTCCCATTTACTATCTAGAATTCCTTGTTTTTCAAGCCTTCTTAGTAGGGGATATAATGTCCCGGGCTCGATAGGAATATTAATGTCATCCAGTTTCGTTACCAGCGAGTAACCATATTGAGGTTTAGAGAGTTGACTCAGTACAGCAATCGTCAACGTTCCACGCCGGAGTTCTTGCATTAATTTATCTAACGTTTCATTACCTTGGTTCATTTCATCAACTCCTATCTATAATATAGTGTGTGTGATACACTATTGTCAATGACACATCATTAAATTCGGGTTAGTGAAGCCTTGTATGAAAAATATTCATTTATTTAGAGAAAGTGTATTTTTGACAGTATGTATTGTAACGAATCCTTTGTGAAACAATTATTCACAGATAAATGAAACCTTCCGCCTGTTTTAAACGTCTATATATAAAGAGAGATTGTAATTATTTGTATTTTTTCGTAAATGGAGGGAATAGGATGAAGAAGCTTTATAAAATTATTTTTATGAGTGTTTTCCTATTTGTCGCAGGTTGTGGCACAAATAACGCGATTGATCGGGACTTATTGGATGAGTATGAAGTAAAACAAACGTTTGATGAAGTAGTACAAGGGGATTTTACATTGCGTTTAGCGAGTGAGAAGAGTGTTTATAAAGAAGGCGATGAAGTAAATATGTTTGCCGAAATCATTTACACTGGTGAGGAAGACGAAGTTACAATTTCACATAGTGAATATGCTTTATATTTTACACTACATGACCAAATTCGTGATTATCATATTTACTCTGCAATTCGCGAAATTGGAGCACAATCAACACTGTCGAAAAGTAAACCTTATCGGGTAGATTATGATAAACAAGCCGTCTACACGTTTGACGATGAGACCGACGGCTATGCAGAATTTATTGAAGACTTTATAGCGCGCGATGACTACCCTATTGGTTATTATACTGTTTCAGCTACGGCAATGTTTCATGATGGGGAAGATCATCGGGAGTGGACTGCAAATATTGAGTTTAAGGTAGAGTAATTTCGGTTTTTTTAGTGGAGTCGCCGATGTTCAATGGAAAGTCGCCGAAGTTCACCAGAAACTCGCCCAAGTTCACAGTCAACTCGCCTAAAGTTCACACCTCAGTCGCCTAAGTTCACAATTCACCCACGCTGCACGAATCAAAATACCAAACCTACCTAAAAAAATAACATGCTTTTACTTCATCTAAGAAGTAAGAACATGTTATTTAAAATAATTCATCTTGCAATGCATCGCGGTCAACGAAAAGATAGCCGTTTTTATCACTTACAATAAGGTTATTTTTCTTTAATTGTGTAAGCGTTCTGCTCACTGTTTCTCTACTAGAACCAATCATATTTGCCAAGTCTTTATTAGTAAATTGTGTCGTAATTCGATACTGATTTTCACTTACTTCCTCACCATGACTTGTGACTAACCGCAATAATAATAAAATAATTTGTTCATACGTATTATTCAAAATCTGTTCCTCGAGGCGATTTTGTAAATCGACGATCATATCTCCAAGAACCCCAAATACTTTTACACTAACTTCAGGATTTGTGATGAGGAATTGTTCAAATAGAGGAATCGGTATATAAACTAAGGAAGCTTCCTCCAAAACCTCAGCATGTGCAGGATAATTGTCGTTTCTAAAAAAGCCTTGATGGGGAAACATACTATTTTCACCTAGCACATTAATAATCTGTTCTTTACCTTGGACATCTGTACGATATATTTTAATTTTTCCACTAAGGATAAAATATACATTCGAAAGAGGATCACCTTGCATGAAGAGATGTGTTCCTTGACGGTATTTTCGATTTCTTGCTATTTCTAAAACAGGCTCCATTTCAATGTCTGTTAAGTTTTTAAATAATGGAAAGCGCTGTAAGAGGTTCTTTACCGAATTTGAATTCATTGTAACTCTCCTTTAACCATATCCACTAGACTCACTTCTTTTAGTTTATCACAGAATTAATTTCGATGTGTGAGTAGAATCACACCTACAAGTGCTCTTGCTCACTGCGTAACAAAGTTGGATGGTTTATGATAAGTATATAAAGAATTATATTAATTGATAGGTAAAAATATACTACGTAGATGGAGGTTTTCCAAATGAATGATGTGAGTTATACATTAGAAATCCACGCCCCAAATATTTCTCCTAAATTCCGTCATGTGAAAATACTTCAAGGTTTTGATAAGCTTGAAGCTGGTGAATTTATGCATTTATCTAATGATCATGATCCAAAACCATTATATTATCAATTTATGTTTGAGCGTGAAGGGGAGTATACATGGGAGTATCTTGAGGAAGGCCCAGACATATGGAGAGTAATTATCGGGAAAATTTAACATTCATATCTATTAAATAGACGCTAGGCAGAGGAGAAGTACAAATCTGTAACTAGGGTCTATTTTTTTCGCAATGGAGGATGCTTTTAAGTATGCTATAATTTAGGGAAAGGGGGTTGAACAATGGTAGCGAAAAGAAAAGCGATAAAAGTAAGTGAAGCGCTTTCTAAGTTAATGGAATTTGGTGGAGAACCAGAAGCTGAAATCGTATCACTAATAGCTAGTGATGGAAGATTTCTAGCTGAAGACCTAACTGCGGACCATGATATTCCACCATTTGATCGTTCACCCTATGATGGTTTTGCGGTTCGAGCGGAAGACACGAATCAAGCGAGTACACATTCGCCGACCGTTCTTCGTGTTGTTGGAGAAATTGCTGCAGGCTCTGTTTTCCCAGGCGAAGTTCAAGAGGGAGAAGCTGTTAGAATTATGACAGGCGCACAGATTCCAGAAAACTGTAATGCAGTTGTGATGCTAGAAGCAGTGAAGGAAGTAGTGGTTAATGGAGAGCCTCATATTCATGTGCGTAGACCGATGAAGGAAAATGCGAATATTTCATTTGCTGGTGAAGATATAAAGCGTGGGAATGTCATAGCTGAAAAAGGACAACTGATTAATCCCGGAATTATTGCGCTTTTAGCTACTTTTGGTTACTCCCAGGTTGCTGTTTGTAAAAAGCCGAAAGTAGGTATTCTTGCAACAGGCAGTGAACTACTTGAAGTGACAGATGGCTTAGAACCAGGGAAAATAAGAAATAGTAATGGATATATGATTTATTCACAAGCAATGAGAGCTGGATCGAATCCCGTTTTTTATGGAAAATTAAATGATGATTTTGATGATTGTTTACATAAAGTTACCGAAGTATTGAATGAGGTAGATATTCTAATAACAACAGGAGGAGTATCTGTTGGAGATTATGATTATATGCCTGCAATCTTAAAGGAAATGAGTGCAAATGTTTTATTTAATAAAGTTGCAATGCGCCCTGGAAGTGTAACAACGGTGGCAGAGAAAAAAGGGAAATTAATTTTTGCTTTATCTGGAAATCCATCTGCTTGTTATGTCGGATTCGAGCTATTTACTAGACCAATTATTCGAAAATTGCTTCACTTTAAGCACCCCCATCTTAAAACAACAACCGCAATTCTAGGAGCAGATTTCCCAAAGAAAAATCCTTTTGACCGCTTTGTAAGAAGCTTCATTACCTATGAAAACGGTCAATTAGTTGCTACTCCAACAGGCCTTGATAAATCAGGTGTCGTCTCTTCATTAGCGAAGGCAAATGCTCTTATCATTTTCCACAGTGGCAAAAGTGGTTACCAAAAAGGTATGCATGTGCAGGTGTTGTTATTAAATGAACAAGAAGGAAGTAGTATAGACGAGTTTAATCTAGGCAATGAAGACAGGTGATAGGATGAAAGTTATTCAAATTGTTGGCTATAAAAATAGCGGTAAAACAACAGTTACAAATGCTTTATTAAACTATTACTCACAGGCGGGCGTACGGGTTGCAGCTTTTAAACACCATGGACATGGCGGCATACCCGAAGGGCTCGAAACTAAAGATAGTATGAAACATCAGCAAGCAGGTGCAGAAATTGCAGGTGTTACTGGAGAAGGCATCTTGCAATTTTCAAGGTCAGGGCCTTGGGAGCTGAATGAGGTTATCCCAATCTATCAAATGCTTGGAGTTGAAATTTTATTTATTGAAGGGTTTAAAAAAGAGGATTACCAAAAGATTGTACTTATTAATGAGACGCTGGAGAAGCAATTATTACATGAGCTTACAAATGTCATTGCCGTTATTACAGATTTGAAAATAGAGAAGAAGCTCCCTGTTTTTAAAAGAGATGAGCTATTGGAAGTATGTCATTGGTTACAAGAAAAGAAGTTATAATCAAATAAGTATAATTATCGAAAACTTGTCCAAAACGGTTATCTCAAGGGTTAACATATGGTACAGTTGTATTTATATGAAAAAAGATGGAAACATCAAGAATGCTTCGGGTAGAGGATGGTTTTATGGAACAAAAGAATAAACCGAAATCATTAATTTCGGATTTAAAATCATTATTTAAGTTTAAAGTTCTAGTAGCGAATGTATTGCCAGTGCTCGCTGGTCTATGGCTTGTACTTCAACTAAATAATATCCCGATTCAAGGGAATATTGGGCTGATTTCACTGACATTCTGGGGAAGCTTGTTAGTAATCGGTGGTGCGCTAGTTATTAATAATTGGTATGATACCGATATTGATACTGTAATGGATCGAACAAAATCCAGGCCAACTGTTACAGGAAATATGTCACTGCCAAGTGTGCTAATCATAGGGATGGTTGCTTCGCTAGTAGGGTTCATATTACTATGGTTCACTAATTGGGAAGTAATGTTATATTCCTTTATTGGTTGGTTTACTTATGTATTTCCATATACGATGTGGTCAAAGCGAAAGTATACTTGGAATACGATCATCGGAAGTGTATCAGGTGCTGTTACTCCAATGATTGGATGGGCTGCATTTGATTCAACCTTACATATCGTACCAATTACATTATTCGTCATTCTGTTTTTCTGGCAGATGCCACATACGTACGTCATCGCCATTCGGAAATTTGATGAGTACAAAGCTGCAAATGTAGCCATGCTCCCCGTAGTTAAAGGGCTAAAAGTTACAAAGCGCATGATGCTATTCTATATTATTTGTTTAATCCCAATGCCATTTTTCTTGCTTTCACTTGGTTGGCTTTACGTTATTGTGATAACAGTATTAAATATCATTTGGCTTGTGATTATCATTAGAGGTTTCAAAGTTAAGGATAATTATAAATGGGCACAGTTCAATTTCATCTATTCTGTAAATTATTTGATGATTGTATTTGTTTTAGCAATGATCGTGACATTTTAAATAACGAAAGAGGAACGGGTGTAATATCCAGTTCCTCTTTTTTATATGGAAATTAAATTTATCATTATTCTTCTTCCCACTTTACAAATAAGCTTTGGATAAAGTAGAAGAAAATACATGCTGCGAAGAATACGAATCCCCAACCGAGTGTTCTTTGTTCTACCATCAAATAGTTGTTACATAATTGTACAGGAGATGCGATATATAAAACTGCTAAAGCAGCAAACATTACACTGATTACAATAAAAACAGCATTTTGAATTTTTGGTCCGATCTTTTTCCAACTATCCCATAAAGGAACACCTGCTAAGAACGGGATACTTATGAACTTGAAGATTTCTACTGCTTGAATCGTAAGTGCTTCATCCATTGTCCGAGGAATCATCCAGTAGATTACGATAATCATGAATAAGAGAATTCCTGGGATTCCGTTGCCATTCCACTTCTCAAAAAACTTAGGAAATTTCTTTTGGAAGAATGGCGCCATTAGCATTCCTGAAATTAAAAATAAGGGCATTTGCATATGCATATGAATCGCCATAATTGATTCTGCTAAAGTCGCAACAGGAGGGAGGATTAAAAATAAGAAAAGTACTAAACCATATACTGATTTTTTCATTATGAATCCCTCGCTTCCTCTTCAAGAATGGAATTAACCTTTTCGCTAGCTGCTTCAGTTTCTTTATAATCCATGATTTCTGTTAAGATTCCATTGCGGTCTACAAGATAAAATGCTGAGTTATGTTGGAAGTGACCGTTGCCGTCTGGAATAACGATAACACCAAATTCATCTAATAAACTATTTAATTCCTCATCATTATTAATTCTTGCCATTCGCCAAGTTTCACCATCACTACCGAAGTAGGCACGATATTTCTCTAATGTTTCGGGATCATCTACTTCAGCGTCGAAGCTGATACTCATAAATACTATGTCTTCACCAATATATTCTTCGGGTATTGAACGATAAACGTCGGCTAAATTCATTTCAAGTTCAGGACAGACGTCTGTACAGGCCGTATAAATAAATGTAAGCATGACGTATTTTCCAGCGAATTCAGAGAAAGGGTAGACGCGTTCTTTACTATCTTCTAAAGTAACGTCAGGGAAAACAGGATTCTCTTCCATCAATTTGTTTACTCGGGCAGTTTCTACTGTATATGCTTGGAAACCATCTGTCGCAACGAACAGAAGGATGGCTCCAAATAATAAGACGATGATACTAGCTATTAGATTAGTTTTGTTTTTAATCATTTTCATCACGTCCTAGAAAGATGTATTTTTGGGGAGAGTTAAAGAAGAAGTATGAATTCTCCATGATGCATGGGTGTTTTTTAAGGAGAAAAGAGACATTCTTGCATTCATCACAGAACATCTCTTTTGTCTTAAGCTTTGTCAAAATCCATTGTTGTTTAGAGGAGACCCCCGCTTCGGAAATATACTCCGCTTTCCGCGAGCGGCTAATGAGCTACCTCCGACGCAGGCGTCTTCGGCATCTCATTAAAGCCTTACCTCTCGCAGGAGTCTCCGTATATTTCCGAAGCTTAATTTGCAGAATAACTTTATGAAATCTTTTACCCAAGTTAATTGCTAAACGGGCACTTCCGCTTTTGGTTTGTCTAGCTACAGCGACCAGCGACTATCAAACTTCGCCCTCCTCCAATCGATAAGTCAACATCGGTTCCTTACGTCACCGTGTTTCCTTTATCTCATTGCGAAGTGCTCCAGTTTGTACGTCGCTACCCGGTCGCTTCCGCCTTTCATGTTACCAAGTCTTAAATCCTGGTGATCCTGGGGGTGCGTTCATGATTAGGTCAACTACTGGGATGAGGTAACCCATTGAGATGATTAATACTGCTACGATAATCCATAAGCCCCAGCGTTCTGTCCATTTTGGAGTTTGTGGTGCAAAGTTTTCTGGTTCGGCGATTGGGAACTCAGTAACTCCTTTAGGTGCAAAGAACATTAAGTTAAATACGATATAAACCATTAACGCGGCACCGACCATCAGTAATGTTCCTCCAACTGCTAGGAATATCAAGTATGGGTCCCAGGCGAGTGCGGTCGCACTGTCTCCATACGTACTGAATGAAGTTCTTCTTGGTGATCCGTGTAAACCAACCCAGTGCATAGAACCTGCCATTAACAGCATTCCTAGTGCCCAAACGATAGATTGGATAACACCTAAGCGGTTAATTTGTTTTGTCATTACACGTTTTGATAGATATGGAATTAACCAGTAAGTTACTCCAAAGAATGTTAATGCTACTGTTGTACCAACGGTTAAGTGGAAGTGTCCTACAACCCATAGAGAGTTATGAACGACTTGGTTTAATTGGTTGTTTGTTTGTGCAATACCACCAGCACCAGCTGGGATAAATGCGATCATTGCAATCATTGGAGCTAAGAAGCGAGCGTCGCCCCAAGGAAGTTTTTTGATCCAGCCAAGTAAACCTTTTCCACCTTTTTGATAGCCAACTTTAGTTAGAACTGCAAACATTGCAAATGCAGTCATTAGAGATGGAAGTGAGATTGATAGACTCATAAATACGTGCATGAATTTCAAGCCTTCAGAGAAAGCAGGGTCAATAATTTGGTGGTGGAATCCACCAGGAACGTTTAGAACTACTGATAAAACTACAACTACACGAGCAAGCGTGTCACTAAATAATCGACCGCCGATAATTTTTGGAACAGTGATATACCATGCAGATACAGCAACTAGATACCAAACGTTAACAATCGTGTGTCCGAAGCTCCAGAACAGTGTACGAGCTAACATAACGTTTACTGTCTCTGTCCAGCCTAATGCCCAAGGAATTAGATAAAATACTTCAATTGTAACACCAATACTACCTAAGAATGTTAGGATAAATGCACCTACTGCGAAATAAGTGAATAGTGGCAGATGCTGTCCTTTGTTGTTTCTTTTCCAGTTAATTGCACTTGTCCAGACACCTGCAGCTGCAGTCCAGATACCAAGTACAAGGAATACTAGACCAATATAGAACATTGGATGTGCTTGCATTGGTGGGTAGAACGTATACATAACAGATGCTTCACCCATAATGATTGGGATAAATACGAGAACAACTGCTAGAACTAACAATCCAAATGCAATCCAACCCATTTTACGAACCTTTGGTAAAAGTCCTTTGTGCATATGCGAGATACCTGCGTAGAAATAACCAACCATAAACAATGTGGTAAATACAAGTACAAGCAAGATACCATGTGACGTTAATACTTGATAATAATCAAACCAATGTGGAAGTTCGAGTAATCCAGCACGGTTAAGTCCTTGTACGAGTCCAAGAAATGCTCCAATGAATAATACGATAAATGCTAATGAGAAATATGTTAATGTTAGTTTTGCATCTTGTGGATTAACACCTAACTTTTGTTTGGTTTTTTCTTTTAAAGTTTCAAATTTAGTAGCTTCCATTATATTTCCTCCTTCCTATTTCACCGTAATCGTTGTATACATCATTTGGTGACCAGCTCCGCAATATTCGTTACAAATAATGAGGTATTCTCCTGGTTCATTAAATGTTTGTGTGATTTTTTGGATATGTCCAGGTGTTACCATTGCGTTCATGTTTGTACCTGGTATTTGTACGCCGTGAATAACATCTTTTGATGTCATGATGAATTCTACTTCAGCTCCAACTGGAAGTTCAAAGTCACCTGGGTTAAAACTGAATATTTGTGTTGTCATAACGACTTGAAATTTATTATCTCCAACTTCGTAAACGCCTGGTTCACTAAACAGTGGATGTTCATCAACTTTTTGTGGATCAATTGTTTCTGTATTACTTGGTGGTCCCATTCCTAAAGCAAAGGTCTGATATCCTGTGAAAACCATTGAAAGTACAAGAACACCGATACTGATTACGAGCCATATCTCTTCTTGACGTGGCATTTTCATAATAATTCCCTCCTTATATTCTGACCATATAAACGATAACTAATAATAGAATAAAAGCGATAATTCCCCCACCTACAAAAACTAGGGAAGAAAACAATGTACCTTTCAGAGTTTGTTCGTCAAGCTGCTTTTCTTGCTCTTCTAACGTTAATTTTTCTGTTGATTCCATAAGATTCAACCTCCTTGTGTTTTCTTACTCTTAGTTTACGATATCGTTTCCACTAGCTGTGTGATGTAAATCACATCTAAAGAGTGATTTTTGACATGAAAGGGTTAGTTTGTGACGAAATGATGACAGAGTGATAAAAAGGGAGAAAGTCACTTGTGAAGAAAGAAACAAAATGAAAATTTAATAATACTGATATTTCACTATATTATTGAAATTCAGCTTCCTAGGTGGTAGTATTTTAGATAAAAGTAAATTATTTGAAGGGAGCATGATGAAATGATTTTATCCGTAGAAAATATTTACAAATTGTTTGGAAAAGAAGAAGTTTTGAAAGGGGTTACATTTGAAATTGCCGAACCACAAATTATTGCACTTGTCGGACCGAATGGTTCTGGGAAATCGACGTTACTGAACATCATCACTAATTTGTTGCAAGCTGATCAAGGAGAGGTAACGGTACTCGGTAAAAATAATCGCGATCCGAATATCTTTCGTGAGATTTCTTTTATGCAGGATAACACAGTGCTTTATGATTATCTTACAGGCTATGATCATCTTCAGTTCATTGCAGAGGTGCAAAAGCTGTCTAAGAAAAATATTGAAGAAACAGCCGCTCGCATTGGAATAACAAATTATTTAAATAAGAAGGTAAAGAATTATTCTTTAGGGATGAAGCAACATCTCTTGCTTGCGATGGCTGTCATTAATAATCCAAAGTTATTAATTTTAGATGAGCCATTAAATGGACTTGACCCAACAAGTGCAATTCGTGTCCGTGAATTATTATTAGCGTTAAATAAAGAAGGAACAGCAATTCTACTTTCCTCTCATAATCTAGCAGAAATTGATAGAGTAACATCAAACGTATTGTTCTTGAAAAAGGGCAATCTAATTCCAGAAGATATGAAAGAATTTGAAGAAGTGCACTATCAAATTGAAGTCGATGATTTTGAACAAGCTAAAACAGTTTTAATAGAAGAAGAATATACTGTCGATTACGATAATCAACGCATCTATCTCAATAGAGCAGACCACTCCCTTCACGAAGTACTACAACTATTAGATTCGAAGGCTATTGTTGTACTAGATATTGAAAAGAGAGTCCTCGGTTCCGAAGACCGCTACCGCAAGATCTTTTCGGACCAGTTGAGTGTGGTGGAATAATAGTTGAAGGTATATTTCAGTGAAAACAAGAGGGGGGTAAAGACATGAAACTCTGGAAATTCGAACTAAAAAAACTTTGGCGTAGGAAGCAATTTTTACTATTTACATTCATTGCGATTATAGGAGTCGCAGTATTATATTTCCAAAGTTATTGGTCGCAAGATGATATTGTCGATCGAAATGTGGCAACTATGGCATCACATAGTTCTACGGTTGCTCAAATCGTAAATAAATATGATAATGAGATGGATCTAAAGGTGGAAGCGGAAAATTTGGATGAAACTTTTATCGCCACGTATGAAAACGTCAATTTAATGTCACAGCGTTTTAATCAATGGTTCAGTTCTGTTACAGAAATGAACTGGGAATTTGTTCCGCAAAATGAAATGGCATTTATAGAAACTGTTCTTCAACATATAGAATATGGTGGGGATTATGGGGGTTACCTAGATGGACAATTAGAACAATCCTTGGAAAGAAATCAAATTTTAATAGAAAATAATCTCCTTATGAAGATGAGCAATTCTCACTTGCAGTTCCTAATTTTATGAAGACTGTTTTTACAAAGATGCTTAGTATCCTCGGATTAGGTCTTCTAGTTATAATACTTGGTGACAGTATGGTGAGAGAGAAAGAACAACAAACGATTCGTACTTTATCTACACAACCGATAACCAGTTCCCGTCTCTTATTTGGTAAGCTGATAGGGAATATTTCTGCAATTATTTATATGTTAATCATTATTGTCATCGCTTGTTTTGCGATACCCTTGATTTTTGGCGGAAGTCTAGGTAACTTTTCTTATCCACAACTTATCTATACGAGCACTGGATTTGAGTTTATCCCAATAAGCGAATATTTAATGCTATATATACTACTCTTTTTTGGAGCAGCTTCGTTTTTATTGAGCATTATTTTACTTCTAAGTGTGTTGTTTAATGATCGATTAACCGTTATATTCTTCTCGTTACTTACTTTATTCGGCGGAGTCGCTGTAACCGCCCAATTTGCATTTTTACAATCAGTCATCAATCCATTCTATTATTTTCAGTTTCAGCAGTTAATAGAATATCGAGAACAACTTGTACATCCTTTCTTCATTATACTTCCTTATGTTGTAGCAATTTTAATTGTGATACTTTCTTCCTTCCTGTTGAAACGTAAAAGAGCAAATTCAACGAAAACACAAAACAATGCGCCATTTAAAAATGGGACAGTACATAAACGTAAGAAATATTCCTCAATTACAACGATATTTGAATGGAGAAAGTATCTTCGAGAAGGGATTGTAAAGCGCTTTTCGATTATTATTTTATTTTTAATTGTAGTTGGATATGTTGTTATCGCATTTCAGACACATCAATTAGAGGAACATTATATTTCGTCCAAACAAGAACAAATTTCAGGTATGTTAGAACTAAAATCTATGCGAGAACAAAATAAGGAAAATAATGAAAAAGTGGTTCAAGAACTGGAGAGTAAAACAACTACTCTGTCAGAAAATGAAAAATTATTGCTTGAAAGTGCAAAAAACAGTATTATTTTTAATCGTGATTCTGCCAACCTCATGGTAACTATGGTCGAAAAATTAGAACATGAAGTGACTGCTTATCAACGAGAAGACTGGAAAACAGTATATGACTATTGGATTGAAGAACTCATGCTTTGGTGGGAGGATCCTCAATATAATGATAATACACCAACCAAACAAATTGATGGTGGGCAGAGCGATTTCACTTATCTTGCAAGTGTGAAGGAAAAAGACTGGCTAAATGAACATCAAATAGAGCCTGTATTCATCAAAAATTATACACCATATACTTGGACAATCTATGATGAATACATTAGTCCGATTGATCAATTTCAATGGAACCAGGATACACGAAAGGTAAGTGATACGGGTTTATTCTATGTCTATACTTTTTTTACTACGCCTAGTTATTTAATACTCTATGTATTACTACTTTTTATTTTAGGAGCTGGGATGGCAACAGAGAAGAGCGACAGGCGAACGATTGCTTTACTACAAACTCAACCTCTTAGATTGAAAAACATATATTTTGGTAAGACCTTCGTATCTATGCTAATCACAGGTATAATTGCATCCTTATCAGTACTTTCAATGGTCTTAATTGGAACACTTGTAAATCGTTTTGGAGATTGGAAGTTTCCAATTGTTCATTATGATCCACCAAGCTTGGTGGGTACTGAAGGCTATACAGGCTTCGTAGCAGACGAGGGCGGATTTCACTTTATGTATATGGGTGATTTTTTGCTGGGGACAGGAGCTTTGTTTTTAGCTGGTATTCTATTTTTACTCGCACTCTCTTTATTTCTTTCTCTATTCTTTAAAAATACGATGACTGTTTTCGTAACAACCATTATTGTCGCAGCGGGTGGCTATGTTTTAAGCACCCTTGAAACTTTTTCTGCATTTGCAAGGTGGTTGCCTTTTACTTATCTAGATATTGGGAAAATCGCTAATGGACAGATGGCAGCGGTGCTTGGAAATGAAGGGATAACAACATCAATGGGGATACTTTCTCTTATAGGAGCGATTGTGATACTTCTCGTAGCAGGTGGGCTTAAGTCTTTGAGAAAGTAAAATGTTAAGTAATGTATTTTAATACTGAATCAATTGTTTCCATATCTCTTATATGCTATTTTAAAGAGTAGCAGACTAGTTGTTAAAGGGTGATGGAATGAGAGAGAAGATTCAGAGGTATTATCCACCGGGGGTAGATGTTTTAACTTTTGCAATTATGGTTGGAATGATTGCTTATTGTTTGTTTTATTTTGGAAGATTGCCAGATGAAATTCCAATCCATTTTAATATGGCAGGGGAAGCGGATGACTGGGGTGGCAAGAACGCAATCTTTGCTATGATCTTGATTAATATTCATGTAGTTGTGTTATGTTTTGTACTGAATTATTTTTTAATCATAAAGCCAGAGGATAAAAAAGAGAGCTTAGCCTATGTCAACATCCCATTTATTAATAAAGACAAGCTGACTAAGGAACAAGTATTTCTTGTGAAAAGAAACGGGGCACGTGCGCTAGCTGTGACAAATTTAATGATTAGTGTATTATTTGCAACACTTTATTATAGTATTGTGCAGGCAGGGCTAGGTAATCCCACAGATATCGGTACCACGGTTGGTGTATTACTCGTATTAGTACTTGCTCCATCGTTTTATTATGTTCGTAAAACGTATACAGATGTTAAAGGTAATTAAGAGTAATAGAAAAGTCTTTGAGCGAAGTAGTTCGTTTAAAGACTTTTTTATGCGTTTCTTTAGACGGAAAACTTAATAGCTGATATAGTTACTTAGGTAACTATAAAGGGGAATGAGATTTTATGAATACAACATTTTTTCACCAACACCTACAATTTTCACGTTCATTTAAAAAACAACTAAACGAAAGACTAACAGCGATTGATTTATTTCACACGCAATGGCTAGTTCTTTATTGCATCAACCGAATGCAACCTGTAACACTTGTTGAAATCAGCAATTACCTAGATGTTGAGAAGCCAACAATTAGTCGAACAGTCAAAAGGTTAGAAGAACAGAATTTAATTGAAACAATCCCTAGTGAAGATAAACGCGAAAGACTTATTCGCCTATCGCTGAAGGGTGAAGAAAGCTATAAAGAGGGGCAAGAAATTGTTGCACAATATGAAGCGAATCTTGTACAGACTATCTCAGAACGAGATATGGAGATCACATTAAAAACAATTGAAAAATTAAAAGAGAAGCTTTAAAAAGGAGAATTTAGATGAGTAGTAAGCCAAAATTATGGACAAAGGATTTTGTGATGGTGTCCACATCTAACTTCCTTTTATTTATTTCGTTTTACATGTTGATGGTAACTCTTGCAGTGTACTCCATTGAGCAATTTAAAGTTTCGAATAGTACTGCTGGACTGGCATCGAGTATTTTCGTACTTGGTGCTGTTTTAATTCGCCCATTTGCAGGGAATTTAATTGAGAGGATTGGAAGGAAAAAGCTACTAATCATTGGGTTGACCATATTTCTAGTTGGTTCTGTTATCTATTTCCCGATTGATAGTATTGGATGGCTTTTATTTTTCCGTTTTATTCATGGGTTTGCTTTTGGAATTTCTACTACTGCAACGGGAACAATCGTGGTTGATGTAATTCCTGCAAGCAGACGTGGTGAGGGGATGGGTTACTTTGCAACAAGTAATAATCTAGCCATGGCTATTGGTCCTTTCGTTGGGCTAATTATCATGCAATATCTTGAATATCATGTAATATTTATCGTGACAACAGTTCTTGCGGTAATTGCTTTGGTTACTGCCCTAGCCATGAATGTACCTGAGCTTCCGAAACGTCAAAAGGAAGTAAAGAAAAAACCTCAACTTATTGATTTCTTTGAACGTACAGTAATGCCGATAGCTATTTTTATGATGATTGTAGGAGTTGCAAATTCAAGTATACTATCTTTCATTAGTTCCTATGCGATTCATATTAATCTTGTAAATGCAGCAAGTTTTTTCTTTGTTATGTATGCCGTGTTTTTATTAATGTCACGTCCATTTACAGGAAGATTGTATGATTCAAAAGGAGAGAACAGTGTGATGTATCCTTCACTTCTTTTGTTTGGAATTGGTTTAATCGTGCTCAGTCAAGCAAGTAATGCATTTTTACTGCTTTTAGCAGGGGCGATTATTGGTGTCGGCTTTGGAACCCTACAATCTAGTGCACAAACAATTGCTGTGAGCCAAGTTCCACATAATAGAGTAGGTTTAGCAACCTCCACATTTTATACGCTCTATGATATAGGGATGGGCTTAGGTCCACTTCTAATCGGATATCTTATTCCACTAACTGGTTTTCGAAACCTTTATCTTGTCATGGCAGCTATCGCATTTGTCGCGATTCCCATTTATTATTTCCTCCATGGCAGAAATGTAGTCACCAAAGGTCTGCCAGATCACTTAACATATTAAACTTTAAAACATGACAAATGTCATGTTTTTTTCATGACATTTACTACTTATAAAGCAACTGTATTTAGCCTAAAATAGAGATAATAAACAAGGTATTCAGGAGGCTATTATGAGTAGAGAAAAACAAGCGCAGTTAAGAAAAAGTGTCCAACCATTTGCTACGGCTGACACGAAGGCAAGTATTATCCAAATCATTAATACGATTATACCGTTTTTCATTCTATGGTTCTTGGCATATCAAGCCTTGTCCATTTCTATTTTCTTATCATTAGCTTTATCTGTAGTTGCAGCTGGATTTGTGATTCGAACTTTCATTATCTTCCATGACTGTACACATATGTCTTTCTTTAAAAATGGTAAGGCAAATAGAGTTGTCGGTACGATTACAGGAATAATCACGCATTTCGCCTTTGAAAAATGGAAACGTGACCATGCCATTCACCATGCAACGAGTAGTAACTTAGATAAGCGTGGTACTGGGGATGTATGGGTAATGACAGTTGACGAGTATGCAGAAGCTTCATTCTGGGGAAAGCTGGCTTATCGTGTGTATCGTAATCCGATTGTTTTATTTGGACTTGGACCAATTTACCTTTTCCTAATCTCCAATCGTTTTAACAGAAAAGGTGCAAAGAAAAAGGAACGTAACAACACATACTTAATTAATATTTCAATTATTGCGATCTACGCATTATTAATCTGGGCAATTGGTTGGCAAGCATTCCTTATCGTCCAATTACCAATATTATTTATTGCTGGTGCGGCAGGGATTTGGCTCTTTTATGTGCAACATCAATTCGAGGATTCTTATTTTGAAAATGAAGATGAATGGGATTATGTTAAAGCTGCAGTAGATGGAAGTTCTTATTATAAGCTGCCTAAAGTTCTAGAGTGGCTTACAGGTAGTATTGGTTACCACCATGTGCATCACTTGAGCCCAAGGGTACCGAATTATAATTTGGAGCAAGCGCATGAAACAACACCACCACTTCATCAAGCAACAACTATCACATTAAAAACAAGTCTGGAATCCATACGATTTCGTCTTTATGATCAAGCAACGAGAAGCTTTGTGAGCTTTAGAGAATATAAAGAATTGATGACGAGTAGACAACTAAAAGTGAAACAACCAAGCGTTCAAGAAAAATAAAGTGAACGAATCAGAATGAACAGTAAAAGTCCTACAACCCTTCAATATTAAAAATTGAGGGGTTTTTCATCCTTTGATTTGCTATACTGAAGCAATAACTCGCTTTTAGAAAGTAGGTATACTATGCATCAGTGGTATCAGCTATTCCCGAAAAACCCCTATCTTAGTATTTTTGCATGGATTGCATTTTGTCTATTACCATTTTACTTTGTTTTTCGTTTTTCTTCTTTAGTAGAAGTATTTATTGGAATAGCATTGATTATATTATTCTTTACCGCTTACCGTCTTTCTTTTATTAAAAAGGGATGGACCGTATATGTATCTGTAGGAATTGAAATGGCTATAAGCATTGGAATGACTGTCTTTTATGGTTATATTTATTTTTCTTTATTCCTAGCGTTTTTTATAGGTAATATCAAACATAAAGTTGGATTTTTCACAGTTTATATTGTTCACTTGATAACGACGATTGTAGCGATAACTATTTTCTTCTTTACACAGAATGAAATTTTCATTACCCAATTTCCTTTCATCATCATTACGATTATTGGAGTTATTCTTCTTCCTTTCAATATGTACAATAGAAATAGGCATGAAAAATTAGAGCATCAATTGGATGATGCAAATGAAATTATTTCACAGCTCATTGTCGTAGAGGAGAGGCAAAGAATTGCCCGTGACTTGCATGATACACTGGGCCAAAAGCTTTCACTTATTGGATTGAAAAGTGATTTGGCGAAAAGATTAGTACCTATTAAACCAGACGAAGCAATCGTTGAAATAGAGGATGTTCAACAGACAGCCAGGACTGCTTTAAAAGAAGTTCGTGAATTGGTCTCCAATATGAAGGGTTTAAGATTAGAAGAAGAATCCATTCTAGTGACTCAATTAATGGAAGCCGCAGAAATTGAATATCAGTTCGAGGGAGATACCAAATTAAAAGACATTCCATTATATATTGAACATATACTCAGTATGTGTTTAAAAGAAGCAGTGACGAATGTTGTAAAGCATAGTAAAGCCACGATGTGCAATATACGAATCCAACAATTTCCTGATCGTTGGAGAATTGAAGTTGAAGACGATGGTATTGGTTTAAATAATAATTTATCAATAAATAATTCCAATGGTTTACAAGGAATGAGAGAACGATTGGAATTTGTAAATGGAAGTTTAGAACTTAAAAAACGGGATGGGACTACAGTTATTATTCAAGTACCAAAAATAACTGGGCGACCAGAACAGGAGGGGTTGTCTTGATTCGAATTGTACTCGCAGAAGACCAAAGTTTATTACTTGGCGCGCTTGGTTCTTTATTAGATTTAGAAGAAGATATGGAAGTTGTCGGTAAGGCAAAGAATGGGGAAGAAGCGATACAACTTGTACGCTTGCATCAACCGGATATTTGTATCATGGATATTGAGATGCCTATAAAAACTGGCCTAGATGCAGCCGAAGAGTTGAAGGAGGATGCTTGTAAAATCATTATCCTTACAACGTTTGCTAGACCGGGTTATTTTGACAGAGCAAGGCAAGCAAATGTAAGTGGATATTTGTTAAAAGATAGTCCAAGTGAAGAGTTGGCACGTTCAATTCGTTCTATAATGGCTGGTAGAAAAGTGTATGCACCAGAGCTTGTTGATATGGCTTTTGAAGAAAGTAACCCACTGACAGCAAGAGAAATAGAAGTGATAAAGTTAATTGCAGAAGGAAAGAAAACGAAAGAAATTGCTCAGGAACTCTACCTTTCAAATGGAACCGTTCGGAATTATGTATCTGCAATATTAGTAAAATTAGACGTAAGCAATCGAATTGAGGCCATTACAAGGTTTGAAGAAAAAGGTTGGTACAAATAAAAAGAAGCAAGTATTATAAATCCAGCCTTCTCACTTGTGAGAGGGTTCTTTTGCCTTTATAATAAATACTAAGCATTTTATATAGAAAAAGGGTGTTCATCATGGGGAAAAGAATTTTTTATTTTTTATTAACAAACGTACTCGTTTTAGCAACAATTAGTATTATTCTCTCCTTAGTAGGAGGGTTTGGTTATATTGATGGAGGCAAAATTAACTTTACACAGTTATTAGTGTTTAGTGCTGTTGTTGGTTTCACTGGATCATTTATTTCTTTAGCGATGTCTCGTTGGATGGCGAAACGCATGATGGGTGTTCGTGTCATTGATCCTGATAGACCAGGTTCAGAGTATGAGCGTCAAGTCGTTGAGAAAGTACACCGTCTCTCTAGAACAGCAGGTCTTATGCATATGCCAGAGGTTGGTATTTATGATTCTCCTGAGGTAAACGCATTTGCAACAGGGCCTTCTAAGAAGCGTTCGCTTGTTGCAGTTTCAACTGGACTTCTTCAAGAGATGGATGATGATGCAGTAGAAGGTGTTATCGCACATGAAGTTGCTCACGTAGCAAATGGCGATATGGTGACGATGACATTACTTCAAGGTGTTGTAAACACATTTGTAGTATTCTTGGCAAGAATCGTAGCATTTGCTGCTTCGCGTTTTGTTAGAGAAGAAATGGCACCAATCGTGCATTTTATAGCAATTATCGTTTTCCAAATTGTCTTTTCAATCCTGGGAAGCTTAGTTGTTTTCGCATACTCAAGACACCGTGAATATCACGCAGACCAAGGTGGAGCAGACTTAGCTGGGAAAGATAAGATGCGCCACGCCTTAGAATCATTAAAAGCATACTCACATCGTATGAAGGGTGAGGATGATACGTCAATTGCTACTCTGAAAATCAGTGGTAAACGTAAATCAAGCATTTTCTCTACGCACCCAGATTTGGATGATAGAATTAAACGTTTAGTATAATACGAAGGGACAGTCGAATTGATCGGCTGTCTCTTTTTTTGATATACGCCTCAAGACGTATTGTTGTCGTACTGTAGCTATGGTATATTTTTGCTAAGTATATTTTATTAACTGGTATTATTTATAGACCGGTACTATATAATGAATAATAGTGAACAGACATCGAAGGAGTGGAAACTTTGAATATACAATTTAAAAAAGGGGTGCTTGAACTTTGTGTGCTAGTACTTTTAGGAAGAAAAGAACTTTATGGTTATGAGCTTGTCCAACAAATTTCAAATCAAATTGAAATTTCAGAAGGGGCAGTGTATCCATTGCTTCGTCGTCTAACAAAAGAAGGTATGGCAACAACCTATTTACAAGAGTCATCAGAAGGACCACCAAGAAAATACTATAAGTTAACAACCGATGGAGAAATCTATCTTCAGGAATTACTTACTGAATGGAAAACATTCACAAATGGTGTTAATAATTTGATAGAAAATGAGGTGGAAGAATAAGATGACAAAGAAACAGTTTTTATACGAATTGAAGAATGCATTGAGAAACCTTCCTATAGAAGAACAGAATGATATTTTAAGTGATTATGAAGAGTATTTTATGATTGGCATACAAGACGGAAAAACAGAGCAAGAAATTGCAGCATCACTTGGAACGCCAGAACAGTTAGGTAGAGATTTAAGTGTGACCTACCATGTGGAAACGGTTGAGGATAGTGCGTCGATGGGGAATTTCTTTCGCGCATTATGGGCAGTAATCGGTCTAGGTTTCTTCAATTTGATTATTGTACTAGGTCCATTCATTGCTTTGGCAGCAATAATTATTGCTGGTTGGGCAGTGGCAGTCTTCTTTACCCTATCGCCAATTGGAGTTCTGATTAATACTGCAATGTATCCAGAAATATTCGAGCCTTTTAATTTGTTCACTTCCCTAGTACTTGCAGGGGCTGGGTTATTCATAGGAATCATCATGCTACACATAACAAATTGGATGAAAAATCTTTTTGTGAAGTACTTTAAATTTAATATTCGAATGGTAAAAGGGGGAATGGAGAATGTTTAATATAAAAAGAGTTTCTATAATTGCATTTTTTCTTCCCATCATAGGTATTGTTGGAGCAATTTTTACCTATTCATCTTATGCCAACTCGGAACCAGCACTCGAAGAATTTACCTTTCGCGAGGTGATCACAGATCTTCAAGTAGAATCTGATAATGCAAAAATTGAAATTCTACCTTCCATGAATGATTCAACAGATGTAGTATTTGAGATAGATACGAATAAAAAATCGAGATATAATCTTGAAGCGGCAGTCGAAAATGGAGTTTTAAAAGTAAAGGTTAAGGAAAAAATTCTTCAGTTTTTCAATTTTGATTTTAACTGGAAGCCAATCATTACAAAAGTATATTTGCCAGAGGACTCCTACGATTCAATACACGCGAAAACAATAAATGGTACGGTGCATATAGAAAATTTATTTGTTAAAGCGATTAATGCTAGATCTACAAATGGAAGTCTTATCATGCAAAATCTTCATACGGAACAAATTGTAACAGAAGTCGAAAATGGACAAATCAATTTTGAAGCAGTTTTTGGTGATTTACAAGCGAGAACTACTAATGGACGAATTGAATTAAATGCGGATAGACTTAATTATCCTATTGATTTTGAGACGGTCAATGGTAGAATTAAGGTTCAGGTTGATGAAACTCCAGAAAATGCCGAGATAAGAGCAGAAGTTGTAAATGATTCATCAAAAATATTCGGCATAAAAAGCAATCAAAGTACAACTGGTAATGGTGAAATTAAAATTAACTTAAAGACAGTGAATGGTAGTATAACTGTTGAAAATTAAGAATGGAGCACTGGAATAGTAAAAAACTGTTCCAGTGTTTCATTTGGTTAACAGACAAGGAGTACAGACATGAAAGAAGAAAAGGTTGGTATAAAACCATTTTTAAGATTAATTTATTCGACTAATATTTCGAAGTGGGCACTTGCTGCAGGACTGGTCGGAAGTATCCTGACAATGCTTGTGAATTTAGCAATTCCATTATTAACAAGAGAGCTTGTTGATGGCTTCTCTCTAGAAGCGCTAAGTGTTACACTCATAATCATTATTGTTGTTGTTTTTATTCTACAAGCAGTGATAGATGGGGTCTCTACTTATATTTTAGCGGCAGTAGGACAAAAGATTGTTGCACGCTTACGTGAGAAAATGTGGTTCAAACTGATTCGTTTACCTGTAAGTTTTTTTGATAAAACGCCTAGTGGGCAATCGGTGAGTAGAGTTGTAAATGATACGGGTATAGTAAAAGATTTGATATCTAATCAGTTCCCACAATTTATTACAGGAATCATCACGATTATTGGTGCAATTATAATTTTACTTATTATGGATTGGAAAATGACTTTATTGATGCTTATTGCAGTGCCGGTAACATTTATTATTATGATGCCGTTGGGGTCAAGAATGGCAAAAATATCTAAAGGGCTACAGGATGAAACGGCAGTATTTACAGGAGATATTCAACAAACATTAGGTGAAATTCGCTTGATGAAGTCTTCTACAGCAGAAAAAGTAGAAGAGGAGCAAGGCAATAAAGGAATTGATAAACTTTATCGATATGGTCTAAGGGAAGCGAAGATTTTTGCCTTAATCGGTCCTTTGATTTACACAGTAATGATGCTTGTTATCGTTATCATTATTGGCTACGGTGGAATTCGTGTAGCAGAAGGAACAATGTCAACGGGATCGCTTGTTGCTTTCCTTTTATATTTATTCCAAATTATTTTCCCAATCACTTCATTTGCTATGTTCTTTACTGAATTACAAAAAGCAAAAGGAGCGACAGAGAGAATTATTGATATTCTTGAAATTAAAGAAGAAGCTGGTCAGGATGGCTTAAAGAAAGATATCTCTAATGAAATAGTTTACGTGGACAACTTGTCGTTTAGCTATGATGAAGGGGAGCCAGTTCTCACTGATGTTAGCTTAACTGCTAATCCAGGAGATATGATTGCTTTTGCTGGCCCAAGTGGTGGAGGTAAAACAACGCTATTCGGTATGCTAGAGCGATATTACGAACCATCGGCTGGTGAAATTCGAATAGGAGATACGCCAATAAGTGATTTATCACTACATTCATGGCGAAGCCAAATTGGCTATGTTTCACAAGAAAGTGCAATGATGGCTGGTACGATAAGAGATAATCTTACGTATGGATTAGAAAACACAGAGGAAATTACCGATGATCAGCTGTGGGAAGTGGCGGAAATGGCATATGCCGCTTCATTTATTCGAGATTTTCCTAAAGAACTAGATACAGAGGTAGGGGAGCGTGGCGTTAAACTTTCTGGAGGTCAGAGACAGCGTATTAACATTGCCCGTGCATTTCTGAGGGATCCAAAAATCTTAATGCTCGATGAAGCGACAGCAAGTCTTGATAGTCAGTCTGAACATGCTGTACAGCAGGCATTGTCTCGGTTAATGAAGGGAAGAACGACATTTGTAATTGCCCACCGTTTATCTACAATTGTAGATGCAACCAAAATAATTTTTATAGAAAATGGAAGAATAACTGGTTCCGGAACGCACGAAGAATTAGTTGAGACACATGAACTATATCAGAAATTTGCTGAACAACAATTGAGTTAATCTACGAAGTACCCCATCAAGTTATGCTGCTTGATGGGGTATTTTATAGGCAACATCCATTAATATTTGTAATTTAATAAAAAATACCAAATAACTAATAATTTTGTAAGTTATCCCTTGAAAATAAATCTATTTACCTACATAATATGTTTTGAAAGGTAATTAGTACTATCTGCAATAAGTTCTATAAATTATTGTTGAAGGGAAACGATGAAATGAAGCAAATCCAATTGAATTATATTATTGAAAAAAATACGATTGCATTGATTCCAGTAAAAAAAGTTGACTTCTATACGGTAGCTTTAACTACTCTCGGCAAGGTTTATGTAAAGCAGACTCCTTTTGAAATTATCAAGAAATCATGTCTCGAAGAATTTGTAACTTATGAAGGCAGGAAGAATGCTGTTCAAAAATTAACAAACTTTAAAAATAAAGTTCCTATACCAATAAGCACGAGTAGAAATATCTTTTCTTTTCCCACTATTTCACCAGTAAGTCCAGATTGTGTTTGGTTGTTTTATCATCATATCAAAGGTGTGGAGGAAGATCGGAAAAAGAATCCCTCAAAATCAATTATTCATTTTATCAATGGCACAAGTTTGGAACTTGATATCTCCCATTATATTTTACAACAACAATTTTATAAAACAGCGGTCTGCAAGAATATGTTTGATATAAAAATGCAAACTGCAAACGAATGAGGTAAAATAGAGAAAAGGCAGGGGATGAAATGAAAAACTTAGTAGGCTTTCTTTCAATTATTGCATTGATTATCGCATTTTTCTTAGATATAAAATATAAAGGACTAATTTATCAACTCATCGCTCCAAAGAAAGTCCAGTCTTAAAGATAATTAAAAGAATATAAATTACAAAGCTGCGCCAATATGAGGTGCGGCTTTTTTCTTGTGCGCCCAGCATGGGCTATAACTTGGTGGTGAAAGTCCACTACAGGCTTTGCAGTAGGAACTGTTAGCTAAAGGCAAGGGTGTCCGAAGTGATTTGGAATCTGAAGGAAGCTGGAAGC